>NZ_ASPU01000004.1:0-68875 GCF_000517905.1 Paenibacillus sp. FSL H7-689 | reverse complement strand
GCTGGGGGTGGAAGTGCAGCAATGCATGGAGCTGACCAGTACTAATCGGTCGAGGGCTTATCCAATAGCAAGTTGTAAATCGCGTGTTTCGTTTCGAATCTAGTTTTCAGAGAACAACAACTCTGAAATGTAAGCTACGCGTTTGGTGGCGATGGCGGAGGGGTTCCACACGTACCCATCCCGAACACGACCGTTAAGCCCTCTAGCGCCGATGGTACTTGGACCGCAGGGTCCTGGGAGAGTAGGACGCCGCCAAGCAAAGAACCACTGCCGATGATATTCGGTGGTGGTTTTTATTTGTTTATAAGGATTAAATATGATAAGTGGAAGCTCTGACATGATCGATACTGGAAGGTAACATTTTTGTTACGGATAACAGCGGCAAAACCAGTATAATAGGACTATGTTAAATATGCTAAAAGTACCTGACCACAGAGCTGGAATGTGCAGCTGTGAAAAGGAGGGTGTGTGTGTTAAGTTGGCGGAGACTTGGACTACAATCATTTCTGTTGCTTTGTCTGACCGTTGTTCTAGCAGGATGCGGTGAAGCTTCAGGATCTGTATGGACTTCATATGAAGGCGCGGTGAACGAGAAGAGTTTTCCGGTGCCGAAAGTAGCGAATAAATCTGACCAGTCTGAAAATAATTCGGATATGGATTATGTTCGATATACGCTGTCTGGTATTAGTGAGAGTACTAGCTTGCCTGAGGTATATCTAGACGAGATTAAAAGCTGGGGTTGGACAGAGAGGCAAGCCAAGGGTACATCCAATGAATCCAGTACCTTGCGTGTATTTGCAAAGGAAGGACATACTGTGCATTTAGCAGTACATGATGGTTCCTTTACACTAATGGTTCCTAGAAATGATGCTACTCAAACGACAGTTAAATCATTGGCTGAAGATGATTGAGCTGGTTCAGGTATGGTTTGGTATGATTAATTAACGCTGTGATGTTCCTTATAATATAGTAAAGCTCCCGTGTACTTGATCGGGGGCTTTTTGTTATTTGGCGAATTAGGTTTTAGTAATGATTGGAGAAGCTATCACGTATGGTGGATCAGTGGTCATACATGTTCAGAAGGAATGGAGCAGCTTCTTTTGTACACGTATAGGTGGTATGTGTGCTTGAAGCATAGGGGAGTGTGGAGCGCTAAAAGTAGAGGGGGAGAGATATAAGTTGCATAAAGGTATTGAGGTAATGAAAGGCTGATGGAAGCGACCATAAGGGGGATAGAGCTGAGACTGAGTGAGAGATCGCTTAAAGGTGTAAGATCTACGAGATATCTGGGGTTATGAGGATATGGAGCAGCGGGAGGAAAAGAGGAGAAGAACGGAGCCACGAGTGGGGATAACTCATTTAACTATGCCCATGCTGTGGATAATGGATGAGAAGGGAACAATAAATAAAAGTTATCCACAGTGGATAACCTTTATTTGAGCATGTGAGGCTGAGTCAACTGAACGATACACGATTATGTTTTTGCATCAGATTATTCGAAGGGCTCAGCGGTTATGTATTACAAGTAAGTAAGGTACATTGAGTATTGCATAAATGAGGGAGTGTTATTGCAGATAATATGAGACATCTTGTTCATTCAATTTAATGAGTCCGTCTTTGCGCTCACGGGAGAGAACCATTACAACATACAAGCGAGGACCCAGCAACCACAAATGCCAGAAGATCAGCGAGAGGGTGAAGGACAATGGCGACCATATCAAACATACTGTAATGATACATAGTCCAATCCAGCTCATGTTAAGGTGTACCCGGACAAACATACGGAAGCTGAAATGCTGATCAGGGATATAACCTAACCAGGGCATACGCATATTCCAGCGCCAGCGTTTGGCGTAAGAGGTACGGACCAGCAGTAATATCGTTCTGGCGATGACATAATGAATCCAGATGGTGATTGGACCTGCCAGTACAAAAAAGAAGAGGCCAGTCCAGGAGAATGCGAGTAGATTGAATAAGAGCATGATGACCGGCAGACACAGATAGCTGTAAATGACACTGCGGGCGATAGCCTTTTTTTTCAGAAGCCGGTATTGATAAAATGTTGCTTTATTCTCCGGTTCGGCGATCATACGATTATATATCCTCCTTCGGATTCACGTTTGTGTGGGGTAGGTATTCATTGTTCTTACACGAGTAAAAGGGAATGAATCATACATGTATGTATATATGAACCTTGTATCTCACGCCATGACGATTGTACAAGATATTGAGATTCGACGGAGCTTATCTCAGTATACTCCCGAATACACGGACTGTCAGGCTTTGATATCGTTATCATGTATTATATATCGGCTGGGATTCCAAGTTTTTTTAAGGAAATTGAATATAAGTTTGAGTCAGGCCAAGGGATACGTGATGTAGAGGTAAATGCGATGGATTGTAAGATTACTGTATATACATAAGCAGGTGAATGTTCTTGTAGGGAGAATGAATGTATTTTTCGGTACAGACACCCAAGAGGGGGTGGGCGAATATATATATTTTATAGAAAGAAAGCACTATGAAAATGTTTAAAATAATAGAAACTGTGCAATACTGATAGTAAATGTAAAACAAGGTGGGATGGTTCATGGAAGAACATGCCGAACACACATGTATTATCTGCGAGCAAAGAAAAAGAGAAGGCATTTTTATTGTATCTGAATTCATATGTGACACTTGTGAAGCAGAAATGGTTCATACCGACGCGCAGGATGCCAAGTACAATTATTTTATTCATCAAATGAAGCAAATTTGGGTACAAAAAAACGCATAATAAATGTTGCTAATAGAAGTAGAAGCGAAACATCACATTGTAACGATGCTGATGTGTATAGAGGCCCAATGGGCCTTTTTCTGTTTTTAAGAGGAGAGATTGCCTTGTATGACATCTTGGGAAGGCGTATGCTGATATAATGGTATAGATCATTTGCAGTAACGCGTGTGGAGATGGGGAAGAAGGGCGTTGCTTAGATTAGGATGCATTTTTTGGAACGCATCGGGCGCACATAATATATGTACAGGATGGTTATTTCATGGATCATAAAAATAAAGCAAGTAGTGCCCCTTTATATGAAGCGTTGCTTGCGTATCGTGATTCGAAGCAGCGTTCTTTTCATGTGCCTGGGCATAAGAATGGACAAGCTTATCGACATTTGGTAGAACAAGCAGAAGCAGGGCAACCTCCAGTTAAGGATATCGTCAATGAGGAATACCCGCATAACAGAGAGATCCAGAATGATGGAGAAAAGAATTTTAACCAGAAGGTAGAGCGTTTCAGTTCGGTGGGTGAACATGGGGCTGATCTGGAGAGCGTGGAACGACTCAGCGTTGAAGGGGCTCACTCGGAATTAGAACTGGTACCGGTGCGTTCATTTCTGGAGATGATGGAGATGGATGTTACGGAGATTACGGGCACCGATGATTTGCACCATCCGGAAGGTGTAATCCAGGAAGCACAGGAGCTTGCGGCAGATTGTTTTGCCGCTGAGGAGAGTTTCTTCCTTGTGGGAGGCAGTACAGCAGGTAATCTGTCCTTACTGCTCACCGTGTGTGACGAGCCAAACAGTATAGTACTGGTGCAACGGAATGTTCACAAATCCGTTATTCACGGTTTAATGCTGGCAGGCGCAAGAGCTGTATTTCTGGAGCCGTGGGTCGATCCTGTGTCTGGACTTGCGGTCATGCCGTCGGTGGAGACGGTGCAGGCTGCTGTCCAGTCCTATCCTGAGGCAAAGGGCGTATTGGTCACTTTGCCTAATTATTACGGCATGGGCGCTGATCTGACGCCCATAGCCGAGGTATGCCACGCTGCTGGCATGCCACTGCTCGTGGATGAAGCGCATGGCGCGCATTATGGGCAGCATCCGGAGCTGCCTGTCTCTGCACTGTCATGCGGAGCAGACGGTGTCGTGCAGTCGACACATAAGATGCTGACGGCCTTCACCATGGGTGCCATGCTGCACATTCAGGGACCGCGGTTGAACCGGTCCCTGTTAAGGCAGCGCCTGGCCATGGTGCAAAGCTCAAGCCCATCATACCCGGTGATGGCTTCGCTTGATCTGGCGCGCCGGCTGCTGCATGTGCAGGGCGCGAACACATTCACGGCGGGGCTCGCCGCCGTGAATGCCTTTAAGCGCGGCCTCGCGGAGCTGCCGCGCTTCCAGTTGCTGCAGCCTGCACAGCCGCTGCAGCCAGAACCGCCAGCCGGAACAGCGAAGCCGGCTGGCATGTCCGTGTCCGCTGCGCAGCAGACACGGGAGGGTCTGACCGCGGCGGCTATGCCATCTGCCGCGGGGTATACCGCTCAGGACCCATTCAAGGCCGTCATCTATGACGGCGCAGGGGTGCTGAGCGGTTATGGGCTACAGCAGCAGCTGGAAGCATGCGGCTGTGTGCCCGAGATGAGCGACGAACGGTACGTCGTCTTGCTCTTCAGCCTGGGCTCAACGGTGCAAGATGCTCAGCACCTGTTGCAGGCTTTACACCATATCAGCTCTGCCAATGGGCATGAGCTGAACCAATCCAATACAGAGCCATCGCAACAGCTTGCGAAAGTTTCTGCACATTATATTTCCACGTGGAACAATTTACAAGAAAACACTCGCTACTCGGAACCGATCTCCTTTACACTGCAACCAATTGTGGAGACGAATACGATCAATGTGCCGATAGAAGAAAGCGTAGGCTGTCGATCAGCTGAGATGGTAGTCCCGTATCCTCCAGGGATTCCGCTTGTATATCCGGGTGAACGTATTAGTACATCGATGGTGGCTCGTATACAACTCCTGCGGGATGAGGGTGCAAAGTTTCATGGGGTATCCGATGCATCTCTACGGTCATTGAAGGTTATGAAGGAATGAAGGGAACACATGAGGATCTGAATTGCATTCACCAATAGGTAGGCAATATGACCAATACGGATAGCGATACCGGACCCTACACATGTGAGGGTCTCTTGGCCATTAATCTAGTTGCTAGGGTGTGTCTTCAAAATCAGGCATGCAATACGTTGAAGAATGTCAGGGTCCAACAGCTTGAAGTCAAGGATTGCTGATCCTGGCGAATTGTCCAGACGATTTTCTAAGAAACCGAGGACGTCTTATTTAGCCTTCGAGTCCTCCTTTTATTTTGTAAGGAACCTGAGACACGTTATTAACCATATTGACCTAACAAACACGCTGTAAACGGCTGGTTATTCCAATATACCGTGTTTCAGATTCCTTAGATTGTTGCGGGCGCTTCAAATCGCTGAATAAGACGTCACAGGGTCGTTAGCACTCCCGCTCCGTGCCCTGCTCCAGACACGTTCAGTTTGAAGACACGCTTTAGTTCAACTTATAGAGATAGACATAAGAAAGAAGGGAACACTTTGGGTATTCCGCTAAAAAAATATACAGGAATAGTCCTGCAAGTTTTGTTGATGTACGGTTTTTATTGGATTGGCAACTTGATTCAAGCTGTATTACATCTGCCGTTAACAGGCAGTATTGTGGGCATGATGGTATTGTTTGTCACCATTCAACTGGGATGGATCAAAATGAGCTGGGGAGAAGAAGGGTCGACGTGGCTTCAATCTCATCTGCAATTGTTGTTCATCCCGCCAACTGTGGGCATTATTAATCATTTTGATTTTTTTAGAGCCAACACCTTGTTATTGGTTCTGGGTTTGATCGTTAGCACATTAATCACATGTCTGATATCTGCCAAATTAAGTGAGTGGCTTATGACATGGAGATCGTCTCACTCAGGCAAAAAGGAGGCGATCACTTGTCAGCATTCATCCTCGGAATTGGAATGATCGTGCTAACCATCGCTGTATATATTCCAGCTACTCGTCTATATAAAAGATTAAAATGGCCGATACTTATGCCTGTACTCACAACGACTGCCATCCTGATCCTGATCTTGGTGATCTCCGGTATAAAGCTGGATACGTACATGCTGGGTGGAAAATGGATACAGGAGCTCTTGGGTCCAGCAGTTGTATCTCTTGCTTTTCCCTTGTCCAGACATCTGCATGTGCTGAAGCAAAATATCATTCCAATTGTGGGTGGGACAATCGGAGGCAGTATTACAGGTATCGCTACAGGCGCTTTAATCGCCATTCTGCTCGGCTATCCGCAAGAGATGGTCATCGCTTTATTGCCAAAATCAGTGACAACTCCTGTGGCTATTCAACTTGCTAATCAGGTTGGGGGGAATGCCTCATTCACATCGCTGTTTGTGATGATTGCAGGATTCTCAGGGATATTATTGGGGCCGATGCTCTTGAAATGGGCCAAAGTCCGCAGTAAACATGCCTATGGGATTGGACTGGGTTCAGCATCTCATGCCCTCGGCATGGCAAGGTCTTTTGAATATGGAGAGAATGCGGTAGCCCTCAGTTCAGTTTCCATGATTGTCAGTGCTATTGCCGGATCAATTATGCTTCCATTATGGGTATGGATCATCTACGGTTGAATGTTTTACTTTGTTGTTCATGTTGGAGTAACCGCTGACCTATAGTATGATAGAAAGAAACAAGCTTGTATGATCTGGGTGTTATTAATACGTACCGATATAGCTGTAGCTATACACCTCTGGGCGGGAGATATCATATCTTGTAGCAAGAGGGTCTAAGCATATTCCATTACAGCAGCAATAGATGCAATTATCGACATAGAAAGCAGGGAAGCATATGCAGGGCAGAGGTAAATTCATTACGCTGGAAGGGGGAGAGGGTTCCGGTAAAACAACGATGATCGGTAGAATAGGTTCTTATTTTGAAGAACGGGGTATACCTTACGTAGTTACGCGAGAGCCTGGTGGAATTGAGATTGCGGAGAAAATACGTTCAATTATTCTGGACCCTCTTCATACGGCAATGGATGCTCGAACCGAAGCACTATTGTATGCAGCTGCACGCAGCCAGCATCTGGCGGAGAAAGTAGAGCCTGCACTGAGAGCTGGAAAAGCAGTCATCTGTGACCGATTTGTCGATAGCAGTCTGGTCTATCAAGGGCACGCCCGTGGACTCGGGATAGAGAATGTATGGGCCATTAATCGTTTTGCGATTGGTGATCTCATGCCGGATGTGACCTTATATCTGGACATTGAGCCTGAAGTGGGGCTTGCCCGGATCGATGCTCATGATGGCCGCGAAGTGAACCGTCTGGATCTGGAAAATCTGGAGTTTCACCGTAAAGTGCGAGAGGGTTACTTCCTATTAAAAGAGCAGTTCCCGGAACGGATCAGAGTTATCGATGCTTCCATGAAGCAGGAGGATGTCTTGGCAGCAATGATTTTGTCGCTGGAGACAGGGATTTTGAAGGATTTTGACGAGTAATTGTCTAATATATAGACAGGGCATTTGATAAAGGTGCTTATTCTAAAGGAGGTTATGCAGGATGAAACTGATTGTTGCGATTATACAGGATAAAGACAGCAACCGATTATCCAGCGCATTGGTCAAAGCAAACTTTCGGGCAACGAAGCTTGCCAGTACGGGCGGATTTTTGAAGGCAGGCAACACGACGTTTATGATCGGTGTCGATGATGGTCAAGTCGAATCCGTAATGAACGTCATTCGCAGCAGCTGTAAGGTTCGTGAACAGCTCGTGACTCCGGTCACACCGATGAGTGGAACAACCGACTCTTACCTGCCGCTACCTGTTGAAGTTCAAGTAGGCGGAGCTACTGTATTTGTTCTCCCGGTAGATCGCTTCGAACATTTCTAATTAAACCTATTGCATGGATCCCATGAGGGTCCTTCATGATCGATAGCATGTTGGAAACGATGGATGCAAGAAGAGTTAACAGAGTTCGTGCGTGCCACTTACGGAACGCCTTTCTTGACGAGAAGAATCAGCATACTCTTTCCGGATGAGCATTTCCCAGCTGGGAATGGTTCCTTTCGGAAAGAGGTTGACTACAAAGAACAAGTCCTTGATGGTGATGTGTATCTACCATTATATATAGAGTGTGATCAGCATATATAAAAGCCTCATTCTCAGGCACAGGCGCAACGCGCACTGTGCTGATGGGCGATTGGCTAACTATGATAGAAAGCGGGCGTATCCATGAAAATCAATCCTGGATTCAGACCGATTCAGAGCGGGATCAGTTCTACTGATTCAGGTTCCAAACCGGTTCAATCCAAAAATTTCTCTGATATGATGAATCACCAGGGGGAACGGGCCTCACAAGCTGAACTGAATCGCCGGTTTAGTGAAATCCAGCTTCAGGGAGATCGCTTGGCACGTTCCATGACGATTCGTGAACTGAAGGCGTATAAGCAACTTGTTAAAAGGTTCCTGGAAGAGACCGTTCGTCGCGGTGTATCCATGAAAGAGACAAGGGGTTGGGATCGTCGTGGCAGAGGCAAGCGGTATAAACTGATTGATGAAATTGACTCCGCTCTGTTATCCATGGCTGATGAATTGCTGGATACAGAAGAAGGAAAAATCTCTCTATTACAACAAGTAGGGGAAATTCGGGGGATGCTTATTAATTTAAGCTTCTGAGGAGGAAGTATGTCCTTTCAACAGATTATGGGTCAACAAGCGGCCAAGAAAATGTTACAAAGCAGTTTGAGACGTAAGGCAATAAGCCATGCGTATTTGTTTAGCGGTCCAGCTGGTAGCGGGCAACGGAAGACGGCAATTACCTTTGCCAAGGCAATATTCTGTACAGAGCTTGAAGATGACGCTTGTGGGCAGTGTCTTGAATGTCGTAAGGTAGATCATGGTAACCATCCGGATCTAACCATGCTTGCACCAGATGGAAACAACATTAAAATAGATCAAATCCGGGATCTGCAGCGTATTTTTTCATACCGATCAGAGGCAGGCCATCCCAAAGTATATATTATAGAACAAGCCGAGAAAATGACGGTGCAGGCAGCAAACAGTTTGCTCAAATTTCTGGAGGAACCGCAGGTACCAGCAGTCGGCATCCTGATTACAGATAATGGACAGGCCATGTTGCCAACGATCCGCTCACGCTCCCAATTGGTACCGTTCAGCGCACTGAATCCGGAAGAGATGCTGCAATCACTAATTGAGGAAGGGCACCCTGCCAATCTGGCTCGCTCTGCCGTCCATTTAGCGTCAGGATTGGAAGCATGTAGAGAAATTCTCCAGCAGAATTGGTTTGCAGAAATTAGAAACGTAATGTTACAATTAGGGAAGGAGTCCCTGGGTAGAGGAAGTACATCATTGATCTCTGCACAGCAGAAGCTTTTTAAAACCGGACTCTCTGAACACCTGGACATGTTACTCAGTTTGTTCCATCTATGGTTTAGGGACATGCTGTATGTTCAGTACGATAGGCATGAACATATCGTTTTTATAGATCAGTTAGACATGTTATCTCAGTTGGCACATACCCGCAGCACAGAGCAGTGGGTCTCCTATATGGATATGGCCGCAGCATGCAGAAAAAAATTGCGTTTCAACGTCAATGGCCAGCTTTGTCTGGAGCAATTTTTGATCGGTTTGGCATAAGACTGGGAGAGGGCAAAGTTAGCTCCAATCATATGCAAACGGTTATAACTTCGGCCGGTTCCCTAAGAAGACGGGGCTTCAGACGAAGTGGGGTTGGCTTACAAGGGGGTTAATTTTTTGTACAGTGTAGTGGGTGTCCGTTTCAAAAAAGCGGGCAAAATTTATTACTTCGATCCCCTGGACCTTCCCATTGAGAAAGAAAACTGCGTTATCGTGGAGACAGCGCGGGGGGTTGAGTACGGTAAGGTTGTCGTAGGTAAGAAGGAAGTGGGCGAGTCCGATGTGGTGTTGCCGCTGAAGAAAGTCATCCGCGTTGCGGGCGATACAGATGCCCGTGTGGTTGATGAGAACAAACGTGCAGCCAAAGAAGCATTCGGTACTTGTTTAAATAAAATCAAAGACCATGGCCTCAAAATGAAGCTGGTCGATGTGGAATTTACGTTTGATCGCAATAAAATTATATTTTATTTTACAGCTGAAGGAAGAGTTGATTTCCGGGAGCTGGTCAAGGATCTGGCAAGCATATTCCGGACACGAATCGAGCTGAGACAGATTGGTGTACGTGATGAAGCGAAGATGCTTGGCGGAATCGGACCTTGCGGCCGTGTGTTGTGTTGTTCTTCCTGGCTGGGAGACTTTGAGCCGGTATCAATCAAGATGGCTAAAGATCAGAGCCTGTCACTGAATCCGACGAAAATTTCAGGGTTGTGCGGAAGACTCATGTGCTGTCTGAAATTTGAGCATGATAACTATGAAAGTGTGAGAGAAGAACTGCCAGCTGTAGGCAAATTGGTCGTCACCTCATTGGGTGAAGGAAAAGTTGTCGGAATTAATGCCGGTAGCCGCACAGTCCATGTTCAACTGTTCGACATCAGTAAAGTCAAAGAACTTCCGCTGGATGACGTCGTTATCAAGTAAACCATAAAGGTTGCTTCGGGGTGGAAACTTGGAAAAGAAAAATCTGTTTACGCACATTCATGAAATGGAAACCCAACTGGGTCAGTTGCACGGTGATTTAGGAGAGTTAAAAATGATTGTGAAGGAGCTGCTTGAGGATAATCAGCGGCTTACCATCGAGAATGAGCAGTTACGCAAACTGCTCAAACGTGAGGCTCCGGCAGATCTGCCGATCTCCTCAGCACTCGCTCCTGTAGCAAGACCAGCAGGTCCGGCTACAGGCGAGGATGTTGTGGGCGAAGGGTATGATAATCTGGCTCGGTTGTATCACGAAGGCTTCCATATCTGCAACGTCTATTATGGACATTTGCGGACGGAAGGCGATTGTCTGTTCTGCCTGTCTTTTTTGAATAAATGAAGTGACCGTAGGGATCCCCTACGGTTTTTTTTCAAGGTTATAAACCTAAACTAAACAAACATGAGATATAGAGTACCGGAGGATGAGCGTAACATATGGAAGAAAATGAAGTTGTGTTACATGAGTCAGAGCGGATTGATGATCTGCTCTCTCATGATCTGAGAATCATTCAAAGTGATGAAGTGTTTAGTTTTTCGATGGATGCCGTATTATTAGCCCGGTTTGCTTCCGTACCTAAACGGGGTCGTATACTTGATTTGTGTACGGGTAACGGGGTGGTTCCCATTTTGCTTACAACGCGTACGCAGGCTAGTCTGGAAGGGATCGAGATTCAGCCACGTTTGGCTGATATGGCGCGTCGCAGTGTGCAATTAAATGCATTGGATGAGTCGATTATGATTCGTGAAGGTGATTTGCGAGAACTCGTGAAAGAAACAGGACATGCTGTATACGATGCAATAACCGTTAATCCTCCATACATGCCTCTGAATGGCAGTGATCTCAAGATGAACACACATCAGGCAATGGCACGTCATGAGATCGGATGTACCCTGGAAGAAGTGATTCAGGCGTGCAGTCGACTTGTACGTAATGGCGGCAAAGTATCAATGGTTCATCGTCCGCAACGCCTTGCAGAGATTATCTCGCTCATGCGCGAATATAAGCTGGAACCAAAACGGATTCGGATGGTACATCCCCGTGCTCATTTGGAAGCCAACATGGTGTTAATTGAAGGAATGAAAGATGGTAAACCGGAAGTTAGGATGCTTCCTCCACTCATTGTCTACAATGAAGAGGGGAAATACTGCGAAGAGATTATGGATATTTACTATGGTCAGCAACATGCTGAGCGTACTACGAAAGGAGGGCTTTAGATGACTTTGCATATTCAAAAAAGCTATGCGGAGCAGCCTGAAGGATCAGGCAAGCTCTATCTGGTTGGAACACCCATTGGTAATCTGGAGGATATGACCTTCCGTGCCATCAAGACATTGCAGAGTTGTGACATCATTGCAGCAGAAGATACACGTCAGACCCGAAAGCTGCTTACCCATTTTGAAATTACACCTTCCATGCTGTTTAGTTATCATGAGCATAATAAGGGGGCGAGTGGACCTGAACTGATACGCTATATAATAGAAGGAAAAAATTTGGCACTCGTCAGCGATGCCGGTTTGCCAGCCATTTCGGACCCTGGTTCTGACCTTGTACAGCTTGCACTGGAAGCCGGAATAACGGTCATTCCCATCCCGGGGCCCAATGCTGCGTTGTCTGCTCTGATCGTGTCCGGATTACCGACGGAGCGTTTTACATTCGGCGGTTTTTTGCCGCGTGAGAAAAAGGACATGCGAAAAGTGCTGGAGGCGTTTGACGAATCCAACGGGACTTTGTTATTTTATGAATCGCCTCATCGTATTCGGAAAACATTAGTCCACCTTGAAGAAATTCTGGGTGATCGCTCGATTGTCCTGGCTCGTGAACTAACCAAGCGTCATGAGGAATTCGCAAGGGGTACTGTGAGGGAATGCATAGACTGGCTTGAAGAACATCCACCTCTTGGCGAGTACTGCTTGCTGGTAGAAGGCATTAAGGAAGAGGAGCGTAAGGCTGAGCGCGAAGCATGGTGGCAGCTCATGTCACTCGCGGATCATGTCAGCCATTATGAGGGTGAAGGACATAACCGCAAAGATGCAATGAAAAAAACGGCTACCGATCGCGGTCTGGCGAAGCGTGATGTATATAATGCATTAATCGAGTAGTAATCTAACCAAATATCTTCTGTTGTGGGGAACATAACCTGAAAAGAAGCTTATATCCAACCTTAGTGGAATATTAAAAAGAGCAGAGTGGCTAAAAAAAATTCCGAACAAATTTCATCGTTCTCTCCCAGTTCGCGTGTGACAGAATCATTTTGGGTAATGGAACCCATAACAAGGCAAAAAAATACCTTCCGCGGTGGGGTTCACACCGGGAAGGTCATTAAGGAATATTAAAAAGGTTAGAAATAACAATTTAGATAAGTCCAGTATACCTGGTTTTTCTTATTTTGTCACAGGTGCAGGGATTTCGGAAATACATTCGTTACAAACAATTTTACCTTTGAAGTAAGTAACGTTCTCTGCATTACCACAGAAGATACAAGCAGGCTCGTATTTTTTCAACATGATGCGCTCGCCGTCAACGTAGATTTCCAGAGCATCTTTTTCACCAATACCGAGCGTACGGCGCAATTCAATTGGAATAACTACCCGTCCCAGTTCGTCCACTTTTCTTACAATACCTGTTGATTTCATCATTATAATCAGTGCTCCTCTCAGCTAACTATCTTTGTCATTATTCGACATTATTTTATGTTTTATGATACTCATCATACCAACGATTCCCAAATCAGTCAACCTTAAAATTAGCTTAAAATTAAGGCTGTTTTTCACAAGGTTACTGGTGGTAAGGGATTGGAAGCCGTTTTTCGCATTTAAACCTCAATGTCAGCTTTGTCGATTTGGAAAACGACAAAACTACTTCATTCGACAAAGTTCGTCATATGGTGTCGAATCTTAGGTGAATCGCAGAGCTCAAAGCGTTAATATAAAAGAAATTAAAGGAGTGAGTCGACATGGAACAACGTTTAACGGAAGAGAAAGTATTCAAAGATCCGGTACATAATTATATCCACGTGCAAGATCCGGTTATATGGCAGTTAATTAACACCCCGGAATTTCAGCGTTTACGCCGGATTCGTCAACTGGGTACTTCTTACCTTACCTTTCACGGAGCAGAGCATAGTCGGTTCTCACATTCACTAGGTGTTTATGAGATTACACGCAAGATCATCTCTCAATTTGAAAGAAGTCATTATTCGGATTGGCCGAAGGAAGAAAAGATTGTAGCTCTGTGTGCAGCTCTACTTCATGATCTCGGGCATGGGCCATTCTCTCACTCCATCGAGGAAGCTTTTGACATGAATCACGAAGATTGGACTTGTCGCATTATTACAGGTGATACCGAAGTAGGGGCGATCTTAAGACGGTATGCTCCTGATTTTCCTGAGAAGGTAGCGTCTGTCATTCAAAAAACGTATGAAAAGCCGATTGTGGTGAACTTGGTGACCAGTCCGCTTGATGCAGACCGAATGGATTATTTGCTCAGGGATGCCTATTTTACAGGTGTAAATTACGGCACGATTGACCTTGATCGTATCCTTCGGATGCTGCGTCCTTATCATGGGCGGATTGTAGTCAAGGAGTCAGGCATGCATGCTGTGGAGGATTACCTAATGTCTCGGTATCAGATGTATTGGCAGATTTACTTCCATCCGGTAACTCGTAGTTCTGAAATTATATTGCGGCAAATATTCAAGCGAGCGAAAACACTCCTACAACATGGTTTTCAATTCCGCTTCATGATTGATCCACTCCCTCAACTATTTGAAGGAGAATTATCCGTGGATGAATATTTGCAGTTGGATGAAGCATTAATTCAGACGGCATTTACGCAGTGGCGCAAGGAGGACGATACTGTTCTGAGTGAGTTATGCGAACGTTTTATGGATCGCAAGTTATATAAGTATGTAGAGCTTGAACAGGTCGACTTGACAATGATGGAAGAGATTCGGGAAGCTTTTGTACAGGCTGGCCTCGATCCCGAATATGATCTTGAAATTGATTTTCCTTCGGATAATCCGTATGATGTGTTTCGTCCGGATGAATCCACAGATAAGCAGATTCTTCTTCTGGATCGACAGGACAATTTACGTGAGTTGTCAGAAGTATCTGACATTGTCCGTTCCATCAGTGGGCTTCACCGAGGGAAACATCATTTGTATTACCCGCAAAACAAGGTGGATGCGATTATTCACGAATTACCGTCACATATACGCCCCTATTTCTTGTAATCGTGTGGGTATAATCCGATGAAGAATTTCGATATCAAAACACTTTCTAAAAGAGCTATTTTTCATGATACAGTAATCTGCTTTAATGGGGAGTATATGTAGATCGACATAATTTTGTAAATGCAAGCAGGCAGAATGAGCACAATTAACAATATATAGATCAGAATATCTGTATATCTTCTATATATTGTAGTTGTGAAGAAACAAACGTAATGATGTAATACACAGATACCCAAAATGTTTTATGTATGAGTCATTGAATTATTGAGTTTTACAAATTGGATTTTGAAAAAGAAGATAGTCGTTATTTCGACATGAAGGGAGATACAGACATGATGCTGTTCGACACACATACACATCTGGATGCACCACAATTCGACGAGGACCGCGAGGACATGATTCAGCGTGCTGTGGATGCAGGAGTTGGTCGCATGATCAACATTGGCTTTAACCGGGAGACGATTCCAACCACAATGAAACTCGCCGAAACATATGACTTTATATATGCAGCTGTAGGGTGGCATCCCGTAGACGCGATCACACTGCAGGAGGGCGATTTGGAGTGGATTGCATCTTTATGCAAGCATGAAAAAGTGGTTGCGATCGGTGAGATTGGATTGGATTATCACTGGGATACTTCACCAAAAGAGATACAGCATCGCGTATTACGACAACAAATTGCTTTGGCGCGTGAAGTGAACATTCCAATTGTCATCCATAATCGGGATGCACATGAGGATATCATAAGAATTTTGCGTGAAGAGAAGGCGGGCGAAGTTGGTGGTGTGATGCACTCGTTCTCGGGCAGTTGGGAAACAGCAAAAAGTTGTCTCGATATGGGCTTCCATCTCTCCTTCGGAGGACCGATCACATTCAAAAATGCAAAGCAACCCAAAGAGGTGCTGGAGAAGGTTCCTATGGACCGGTTTTTCATTGAAACAGATGCTCCATATTTGACACCGCACCCTTATCGTGGGAAGCGAAATGAGACAGCGCATGTACGTCTGGTTGCAGAGGCAGCTGCGGAAATTAAAGGCATTTCGGTGGAGGAAATTGCTGCAATAACAACCAAAAATGCCATGGAACGATTTGGGATTCGTTAAAAAAACGAGCAAATGAGGTGAAAAAGGCAGGTAAGCGGAGGTAATTTGCCCTTTGATCCAAATAAATCAAGAATATTACAATATTTTAACCAAATATTCAGAAAAACGTACTTGATCAACGCTTTACAACATGCATCAAAACAGGATATCATCTTTTCAGTGAATTGTTGTGCGGAAAATTGGACAGATGTTCGGGGGATGAACAAAGGGACACTTTCCGATGAAACAACATTACTTTCATGAATCAGTCTCGCTGAGTCTCCGTTATCGGAGAGCGGGGGAACCAATAGGGCTTAAACATCGGTGTATTTGGCCGATGCGCAACGTTCGCTGACCCAAAAGCAGCGAAGGGAACTGCGAAGCCGTATTTGATTTCTTCTTTGGGTCTCGGGGTGAATTCAAGGGCGTCCGCCATGAGCGGGTGACCCAAGATAGGGCGGCTCTCTTTCGCCCGAACCCGACAGCTAACCTCGCAAGCGGAAAAAGAGAGGCAACCTCGTGCATGAATTTCCGATATTCAAAATCATTCGGAAGCCACGAAAGAGTTCCTCTTACACTCTTTCTTTGGCTTTTTTGTTTTTGAATAAAAGAAATATTGTCATCATACGGTAGGTATTCAGGAGGATGACATCATGTTGCGAAGATTGATTCATGGTGCAGAACCGGATTACGTTGGTCCAATCTGTGTTCTGTAGAAAATTTGGTATAGTCACGTCAAAGACATCATGCATTACTTTAGACGGCGAGGCTATGAAGGAGGACGGAGAAGTGGGCACATTCCAACCAGAAGAGACCCATGAGTCACGATCATCCAGTAAGTCTTTCGCGTTGCGGTGGAAGCATGAGAACATGCGTCAAATGGCATTGATCGCGATTTTCTCAATTGCGCTTACAATCATGATCTTGTTAGTCGTTTACGGTCAGGCCGGGAAACAAATTTCGCTGGTTATTGATGGCAAAGCTCAGGTGGTAGAGACTCGTACAGGAATGCTTCAGGAAATGCTGGAGGAGCAGTCGATCACAGTCAGCCCTCACGATAAGGTATCCATGTCCATGAATGGGGCGATTACAGATGGAGACCGAATCGTTATTGAGCGGGCCGTTCCAGTTAACATTACGGCAGACGGAGACACCAAGACTCTGTATACAACCGATTCATCGGTAGAAGATGCAATTCAAAAATCAGGTATTCAAGTTGAAAGTAATGATAAAGTGTATCCGGCGCTTGGAACTGCTATCAAAGCGGAGATGAAGATCCGTGTAGTGCGCGTAACAAAGCGTACAGTGGAAGTAGAGCAACCGATCGCTTACAAAGTCATTAAAACGGCTGACCCTAGCTTGTACAAAGGGGATAACCGTGTCGTTGTGAACGGCAAAGAAGGCACAATTGTACAGCATATCGAAAAGGTATTTCAGGATGGAGAATTGGTCTCCAAAAAAATGGTCGGCAAATCTGTCGCTAATAATCGTGTAGATAAAGTGATCGCTGTCGGCACCAAAGCAAAACCGGTCGTGAAGGAACCTGAGATTCAGACCGTATCGGCTCAAACGTCAACAACCAAAAAGGCTACAACAACGAACTCGAAGAAAACATCTGCCTCGGGCAGCAAAGTGATTACCGTATCCGGGACTTCTTTTAAATACTCCAAAGTACTTAAAAATGTATCCATGACTGCCTACTCTTCCGAAGAGCCTGGCATTGGAACTAAAACAGCTTCCGGTACTCGTGTAACGGAAGGACGCACCATTGCGGTTGATCCCAAAGTCATTCCAATTGGCTGGTGGGTATATATCGAAGGTCTGGGATTCCGTCGTGCGGAAGATACAGGCGGTGCCATTAAAGGCAACAAAATTGATGTGTATTATGACAGTGTGAAGCATGCCCTGAATTTTGGACGTAAGAAAGGCAAGACGGTCTACGTGATCGGTCCGGTGAAGCCGGAAGCGAACTAAAATCGTTTTACTTTGAAATGGGAATGCTATAAAATAGTTGCATGAATGATTCATGCGGAATATGCGGCGGAGGAGTCTGAATTCAGTCTCCCCCGCCGTTTGGCAGAGAAGAGGATATTCCTCTTCTTTTTGCGTTAGAAAGGAAGAAATGGAACATGATAAAAGAAGTCATTGTGGTGGAAGGCCGTGACGATACGGTAGCTATCCGTCGGGCCGTGGAGGCCGATACCATAGAAACAGGTGGATCAGCCATCAACCAACGCATTCTGAAGCGGATTGCGCTTGCTCAGGAGAGACGGGGAGTCATTGTACTGACAGATCCGGATCATGCTGGCGAACGCATTCGAAAAATTATTGCGAACAAGGTGCCAGGCTGCAAGCATGCCTTCATTCCGGAAGCCGATGCAACGCGCAAAGGGGACATTGGGGTGGAGAATGCCTCACCAGAGGCGATCCGTCATGCTCTGGCGCGCGTACATACTTCATACGAAGGTGCTCCGAGCCTGATCGATTGGGAGGACCTGATCGCGGCAGGACTTATTGTGCATCCGCAGGCTGCTGCACGTCGCATGGAGATGGGCAATCTGCTGGGCATCGGTTATTGTAACGGTAAGCAGTTCCACAAACGTCTCAGTGTATTTCAGATTACACGGGAAGAGTTCTCTACAGCATTAGCGCAAATTGAACGTGAAGGATTGTGAGCATATGAAGAACATGGAAGAGACGATTGAAATTGCAACGCCCAAGCGTACGAAAGAGATTATTCAAAGACACGGATTCTCATTTAAGAAAAGTCTGGGTCAGAACTTTCTGATCGATCAAAATATACTGAACAAAATTGTTAATGCAGCCGATTTGGACGAGTCCAAGGGTGCGTTAGAGATCGGGCCGGGTATTGGAGCCCTTACGGAGCGACTGGCTCGGGTAGCCGGTCCTGTCACAGCCGTAGAGATTGATCAGCGCTTGATCCCAATCCTGGGAGAAGTGATGCAGCCTTATTCGAATGTACGTGTTCATCATGGGGATGTGCTGAAGCTTGATCTGGCTGAGTTGTTTAATACGGATTTTGCATCCGTGGACAAAGTCAGTGTCGTGGCTAACCTGCCTTATTATGTAACGACTCCAATCATGATGAAACTGCTGGAAGAGAAGCTGCCGGTAGACAGCATTGTTGTCATGATCCAAAAAGAAGTGGCTGAACGCATGGCTGCTGCACCAGGATCAAAAGACTACGGTAGTCTAAGCATCGCAGTTCAGTACTACAGTATGCCGGAACTTGTGTGTATTGTGCCTCCTACGGTCTTCATTCCGCAACCTAATGTGGAATCAGCTGTCATTAAGCTGAAGGTGCGTGAGCAGCCACCAGTGGAGATTCCGGATGAAGCACACTACTTCGAAGTGGTACAGGCTTCTTTTGCTCAGCGGAGAAAAACAATCTCAAACAACTTGAAGGCACGTTTCTTCACAAAGGAGAACCGGGAACAGGCAGACATTCTGCTGGAGCAGGCAGGTATTCAACCGTCCCGGCGTGGAGAGACATTGAGTCTGCAAGAGTATGCCACACTCAGCACCGTAATGTGGGAAGCTGGGGTACGTGCAGCGCTGTAAAATTTGAATGAACCAAACCGGGTCTTTGCCCATACGATGGGGTAGAGGTGATTACGTTGATGAATATCGGAGACTTGGTCGTTCGGAAGTCATACGGCGGCGATGTGACTTTTCGGGTGGAAGGCCTCCAGTTGGATGCTGCGGTCATTAAAGGGACTGAGTTCCGGCTGATTGCCGATTCCCCGGTGGACGATTTGATACAGGTTCCCTACGAACCACAAAGCGCCAAGACCAGACAGGCGCATATTAAAGCACATCAGACCCTGTCCCGTCTGCAGCAGAATCGTATGGAACAGGCTGAGCGGAATCGTGAAGGTCTGGTACAGGATTGGTCTGCCCAGCAGGAACCGGCATATTTTGAAATGCCTGGAAAGGTGCTTCATCTGGATGGAGATCCGAACTATTTGAAAAAAAGTATGGATCTCTATGAGCAACTTCGTGTGCCCGCAGAGGGACAGTATGTCCATGAATCGGCAATGGCAGATACCTTATACCGCTTATTACCCAAAGTACGTCCGGATATCGTAGTTATTACGGGTCATGATGGGGTGTTAAAGACACGTCAGCCCTATGACTTATATAGTCTTGGTAGCTACAAGAACTCGCAAAATTTTGTGTCGGCCATTCAGGTGGCCAGACAATATGAACGCCATCTGGACGCCCTCACTATTGTTGCAGGGGCCTGTCAGTCCCATTTTGAGGCACTGCTGCGCGCTGGAGCGAACTTTGCCAGTTCCCCAGGCAGAATTCTCATTCATGCACTTGATCCGGTCTATGTGGCAGCCAAGGCCTCCTTTACCTCTGTGCGCGATACGGTCAACATGAGTGATGTTCTGCACAATACCATCAGTGGTAGCCAGGGTGTGGGTGGTGTCGAGACACGGGGGAGTTACCGGGTAGGTCTGCCTGGGCTGAATGATTTATCTACGCTAAAAGTGAACCCGTCGGCAGTCTGATGTAGGCCATTTAAAGTCCCAATTTGGGGCTTTTTTTGTTTGCAAAAAAATTCATTGACAACAACTTTTTGATGCTGATATAATAATTAGTTTTGATTTGACAATGACTGTAAAATCCGGTATAATGGACAAGAAAAGAGGTGGTCGTCGACAATGGCTAAAAACACGCTGTTGGATATCAAACGCAATCTCGATGCACATATTGGTCAGAAAATTATGTTGCGGGCTAATGGTGGCCGCCGTAAGACCATTGAGCGTACGGGTGTATTGGAAGAAACGTACCCTTCTGTTTTTATTGTTAAGCTTGATGAGGAGCAAGAAACCTTCAAGCGAGTATCTTATAGTTATGCGGATATACTTACGGAATCGGTGGAAGTCATGGTTTATGACCCGGGCAGCCAGACGCATAGCTCCTATATGGAGACGTAAGTATCGATTTACAGGCGATTCGCCCCACAAGGCGGATCGCTTTTTTGTTTTCTTAAAACACCAATTTTCCCTCTAACGTAACCCATACATACTCAGGAATGAGCGAGGAACGGTCGCGGCATACTATATGGACAGGTGAAGGGACAGTTTCTTAAGCAATGCAGGAAACTGAATATGGCCTGGTGACAAAATGTCCAAAACGTGAACGAACAACGAACTCATCACATTATGAAGGATACTTTGGAGGAGGATGGTTCATGAGTCGCAGAAGAAGAAGTGTCATGTCAGAGGATCTGAAGAATGAGCTCGCGAAAGACCTGGGCTTCTATGATACGGTGCAACAGGAAGGTTGGGGCGGAATTAAAGCCAAGGATGCAGGAAACATGGTGAAAAGAGCCATTCAACTTGCTGAGCAGGCTGCCCGCAAATCTTAATCCGGTTCAAGCAGACTGAAAAGCGGGGAAATCCGTCAGGAATAACCCCGCTTTTTCCCCTTAGATGCGGAATACAAATGACTTGACAGCCCCATTTTGATATAATATGTTAAGTTGTCTTAGGGAAAAGGTGAGGACGGGTGAACGCCTTGAAAATTTACGAAAAAGCGCCTGCTAAAATTAATTTGATGCTGGACGTTTTACATAAAAGAAGCGATGGATTCCATGAAGTTGAAATGATCATGACCATGGTCGATCTAGCTGATCGGCTGGAAATGTCGGAGCTGCCGCGAGATACTATTTTCATCTCCAGTCAGGCGGGTTATATCCCGCTCGACGAGAAGAATCTGGCTTTCCAGGCAGCCAGACTCATTAAGGAGCGCTATAACGTGCGTACGGGTGTCCATATTCATCTGGATAAAAAGATTCCAGTTGCAGCAGGACTTGCCGGCGGCAGCAGCGACGCAGCAGCAGCGCTGCGTGGATTGAACCGTCTGTGGCGATTGAATATACCGGATCACGAACTTCAGGAGCTTGGAGCTGAACTCGGGTCGGATGTTCCATTCTGTATCACAGGAGGGACTGCACTCGCTACAGGCCGTGGTGAGAAGTTAACTCCCATTCCTAATCCGCCGCAATGCTGGGTAATTCTGGCCAAGCCTCCGATTAATGTGTCTACAGCCGATGTGTACGGAAGGTTCCGCAGTGACAAGATTGTTCGTCATCCGAGTGCAGCTAAAATGGAGCAGGCTATTCGCAATCAATCATTTACGGAAGTCTGTAACCAAATGGGCAATGTGCTTGAAGATGTAACGTTGAAGCTGTATCCGGAAGTTCAGCATCTGAAGGATGCCATGATTCGATTGGGTGCAGACGGCGTGTTAATGTCCGGTAGCGGTCCAACGGTATTTGGTCTGGTTTCCAAAGAATCCAAGGTTGCCCGGATATACAATGGTCTGCGTGGGTTCTGTAAAGAAGTGTACGCTGTACGTATGTTAACGTAAAATTCGCTTTTATAATGTACAAACACGTATAAAGGTGTTATATTCTTAAATAATTATTCGGATTTGGATGTTTCCGTGATCGTGAGGATGGATCTCTGTGAAGAAGTTAAAACGAAGCGCAAGGCTGGTTGAAATGACGCAATACTTATTGTCCAGACCGCATACGGTTATTCCGTTGACCACATTTGCCGAACGTTATGGTGCCGCAAAGTCTTCAATTAGTGAAGATTTGGCGATTATCAAAGAAGTGTTCGAAGAAGGTGGGTCAGGAGAACTGCATACACTGGCTGGAGCAGCCGGGGGAGTAAGATGGATTCCGAAGGTATCCCGAGAACTGGCACTGGCATTTGCGGAGCGGCTCTCTACCCAGCTCGCGCAACCTGATCGGATCTTGCCTGGGGAATACCTGTACATGTCCGACTTGCTTGGTCAGCCCGCATTGATGAATGAAGCCGGCAAGATTTTTGCAACGGCATTTGGCAATATGAATATTGATGTGGTTATGACGGTAGAAACCAAAGGAATTCCATTGGCTTATGCGACCGGAGCCCAGCTCAACCTGCCTGTCGTGCTCGTACGCAGGGACCATCAGGCTACAGAAGGATCGGCCGTTAGTATCAATTATGTATCCGGGTCCCATAAAAGTCTGCATACCATGTCCCTGTCCCGCAGGGCGATGCGTGAGCATTCCAGAGTACTTATTGTGGATGACTTCATGAAGGCCGGGGGTACGGTGCAAGGAATGATCGATCTTTTGGCCGAGTTTAATGCTACAGTAGCCGGGGTAGGGGTACTGGTGGAATCTGGTTCTGTAGATTCAGAAGAACGCCTGTTAACAGATTACGTATCTCTGGCGAAACTGACGGCGGTTGATGCCAAGAGCAGACAGATTTCCGTCAAGCCTGGCAACTATTTTGACCTGTAGAAAGATGACGAATGTTATGTCGTTAAAAGGTCTTTTCCATCGACCTGGCATGAACGTTGTCGAATTGTGTATTAAATAAAAAAATTCCTGAAATTAGGAAATTTTTGTGGTTATAAAAAGAAGGAGTTCGTATATGCTGTGTGGAATTATACACCAAGTTCTGATGGAAAAAGGTGGTGAACACACACATGCAAATTACGGATGTCAGACTCCGCCGTGTTAACTCGGAGGGGAGAATGAAGGCTATCGCATCCATTACCATCGATAACGAATTCGTCGTTCATGACATTCGTGTCATTGATGGTAACAACGGAATGTTTGTTGCTATGCCGAGCAAACGTACTCCTGATGGAGAGTTCCGTGATATCGCCCACCCGATCTCTTCCGGTACGCGTGAGAAGATTCAGGCAGCAGTTTTGACTGAATACGATCGTGCGGCAACTGAGGAAGAAGTCATTGAAGAAGGTGCCTGAGAACATTATTGGGGTTCGAAGGAAAAGAGAGCCATGTCTTATGGCTCTCTTTTCTTTTTGACCGGAATAAGATATATTCAGTATTGAGTTTATTAGCAGAGAACAAAAAGCGCATCGTGCGCTTGGTGGCAGGGCGGCATCTTAGGAATCATTGGGATTCGGTTAAGCTCGCAGGTACACGGCGTATACATATAGGTCACGATTCGTTGGTGTCCGCGTTGTTACGTGTGATTACAGAGACAGCAGGCGATGAACAGGACCGGCTTGAAGCCGGCTGAACGATACTCATTGGATATATATCAGCAATGCATTTCAATGGGATTTTCAGAACAGGAGGTCGTTAATTTTGAAACGAATGGCAATCGTTCTTGCCGCAGGGCAAGGAAAACGAATGAAATCAAAATTGTACAAAGTACTGCATCCCGTATGCGGTAAACCTATGGTTGGACATGTGCTGGATGCAGCACTCAGCGCAGGCGTTGAACGCAGTGTAGTTGTAGTCGGTCATGGTGCCGAAGCGGTGCAGTCATTTTTGGGTTCCAGAGCGGAGTATGCACTTCAGGCGGAACAACTGGGTACAGGTCATGCAGTGAAGCAGGTTAAATCCTTGCTTGGCGGTGAAACTGGCTCTACGATTGTGGTCTGCGGAGATACACCACTTGTGACCAGTGAGACGTTGGAAGGTCTGATGAAGTTGCATGAGAGCAGCGGAGCAGCAGCCACAGTTCTTACGGCTCAGTTGGACAATCCCAAAGGTTATGGCCGCGTCATTCGCGGAGAAGATGGATCTGTACAACGGATTGTGGAACAAAAGGATTGCACAGAGCAGGAAGATGCTGTGAATGAGATTAACACGGGCACATACTGTTTCGATAATGCAAAATTGTTCGCTGCCTTGGAAAAAGTGACGAACCAGAACGCTCAGGGAGAGTATTATCTCACAGACGTAGTTGGCATTTTCCGCAATGATGGAGAAGTGGTTGAAGCTTACATGTCGGATGACATCGCAGAATCCATCGGGGTTAACGACCGACTTGCACTTTCGCAAGCCGAAGCCTTCATGCGTGAACGTCTTGCCGTACGCCATATGTTGAACGGTGTGACAATCATTGATCCGTCATCGACATATATCGGAGCGGATGTTACGATTGGATCAGATACAGTTCTGTATCCGGGGACAATCCTCAAAGGCACAACTTCCATTGGTGAAGCATGTCATATTGGTCCTCAGGCAGATGTGGAAGACAGTGTTATTCAGGACGGAGTTACAATTAAACATTCGGTAGTATCCAATGCCGAGGTTGGTTCTGATGCAACGGTAGGTCCATTTGCTAATTTGCGTCCAGGGACCAAACTGGGTCGCAACGTAAAAATTGGTGACTTTGTTGAAGTGAAAAATGCTACAATTGATGAAGGTTCCAAAGTATCTCATCTCAGCTATATTGGGGATGCCAAAGTAGGGAAAAACGTAAATGTTGGATGCGGGGCAATAACTGTCAATTATGATGGTTATAATAAAGCTGTGACAACGATTGAAGATGATGCTTTTGTAGGCAGCAACGTTAATCTGATTGCACCGATTACGGTAGGAAAAGGCGCTTATGTGGTTGCTGGCTCCACCGTTACCCATTCCGTTCCCGAGAATGATCTGGCCATTGCTCGTCCACGTCAGGAGAATAAACCTGGTTATGCGGAGAAGATTCGCGGACGTGCCAAAGCCAAGAAACAAAATGCCAAACCCCAATAAGGGGTTTTGATAACAAGATTGCCTCCCGAAGATCGGGGAGGTGCCGACATGTCGCAGACGCTTATTGATTCCAATGAACCAGCACGGAGGGTTTTTATTTTATGACTTATTTTGATTCGAAATTAAAAATATTTACTTGCAATTCTAACCCCAAGCTCGCCCATCAAATTGCTGATTATATCGGGATCCCTATGGGTGAATCTCACACAACCAGCTTTAGTGATGGCGAGATTCAAGTGAAACTCTCCGAGAGTGTTCGGGGTTGTCACGTTTATATCGTGCAGTCCACTTGCTTGCCGGTTAATGATAACCTGATGGAAATGCTCGTTATGATTGATGCACTCAAACGGGCATCTGCCAAGACGATTAACGTCGTTATTCCTTACTATGGCTATGCAAGACAGGATCGCAAGGCACGTTCGCGTGACCCGATTACAGCGAAACTGGTTGCTAACCTGATTGAAAAAGCGGGTGCAACCCGTGTCATCGCGATGGACTTGCATGCAATGCAGATCCAGGGATTCTTCGACATTCCAGTCGACCATTTGCTTGGCGTGCCAATTCTGGCTCAATATTTCCGGTCGAAACAGATCGAAAATCCGGTTGTTGTGTCGCCTGACCACGGTGGCGTAGTGCGCGCACGTAAACTGGCTGATTTCCTGAATGCACCCCTGGCGATTATCGATAAACGTCGTCCTGAGCCAAATGTGAGCGAAGTGATGAACATTATCGGTAACATCGAGGGTAAAACAGCTATCCTGATCGATGACATTATTGACACGGCGGGAACGATTGTACTGGGAGCGAATGCTCTGATGGAAGGCGGCGTAAAAGAAGTATACGCGTGCTGTACTCACCCGGTATTGTCCGGACCTGCGATGGAACGTTTGGAGAATGCACCATTGAAGGAAGTCATCGTAACGGATACCATTCCAATTACGCATGCTAATCCGACAAGCAAACTCAAAGTGTTGTCTGTAGCGCCTTTGCTCGGAGAAGCGATTATCCGGGTTCATGAGGAATTGTCAATCAGCAAGCTGTTTGAAATTGAATAAGGATGTCTGCATAAAGTAGTAGAGGGGTTACGTTTTCCGGTTCAATGGAAAATGTAACCCCTGTCGGCGTGCCGTTTTATTAAAGGTGAAACAGACGCTGGTCAGTCCATATAAGTTTGAACTACTCATTTACACAATAACGGAGAGGGCAGAAAAGATCTGAAGAAGCGAAGCGTTCGCCTTTATCACCGGATTTTCCCTTTGAAAAGGGAATCAAAAAATCTGGGGATAACAGCGATCGGAAGATGTTTCTGCACGCGCAGTGATCCAGTGTAAAATGGTTCGTTCATCTTAATATGGTTAATACCCGGGGCGGGAGATAAATCGGAAACGACGCCGATGAAAAAGCGTGTCGGCAATTTCGACGAATTGATTATCGAAACGTGTGATTAGACCAATCTCAATATGGGTGTCGCGGTCGTATACCTGTACAGGTACGTGATATTCGAGATGATAGATAAAATCGCTATGTTGAGTCAGTTGTCCATTGTCTTCGCGCAAAACCCGCTCACCTTCCTGGGTCGATAAAATATTAACTGTGAACACTACAGTAAATCGATCTTTACTTTCTTGATATTATATGAAATATAAGATTCGAAGTCTATGCCTCACCTCAGGCTAATCCGAAGGAGGGAACAAGATGAAGTGGATTGTCGGACTTGGAAATCCAGGCTCGAACTATGCCAAAACCCGTCATAATATCGGTTTTATGGCACTGGATCGGTTGGCTGATCGTCATAATATCTCCATTACACAGAATAAATGTAAAGCGCTGATTGGAGAAGGCAATATTGGCGGTGTGAAAACCGTACTGATCAAACCAATGACCTATATGAACTTGTCTGGTGAATCGGTTCGAGCATATATGGATTTTTATAAAGTTAGTCTTGAAGATCTGATTGTTGTGTACGACGACATGGATACAGAGATTGGCAAAGTCAGATTGCGTTACCAAGGTAGTGCAGGCGGACATAATGGAATCAAGTCCATTATTCAGCATACCGGTACACAGCAGTTTAACCGGGTGCGCATGGGAATATCCCGGCCTGAACCAGGACATGCCATTGTTGATTATGTACTGTCGACATTTATGAAGAAAGAAAAGGAAGCCCTTGATCAGACCATTGAGCAAACATGTGATGCCCTGGAGCATAGCTTGACTCATACGTTTGAACAAACAATGGCGAAGTTTAACGGTTAATTTTGTAAGACATACTGGTAAAATGATCATAAAGACGGGTTCGATTCAGCCATAATGGACATACTGGATGTATAAACCATGTTCAGGAGGCATAAACATGTCAGTGAATTACGTATGTAGGCATTGCCGTACCTTTATTGGACGAATCGATTCTGCCCGGATAACGGAAGTAGAGCTCGGCTTTCATTTCTTGACCCCCGACGAGCGGAGGGATATAATAGCGTATAATTCCGGTGGTGACATTACCGTTCGGATTACATGTGATTACTGTAAGGAAGCCCTGGAGCACAATCCGGAGCTTAGCCTGCTCGCGAGTCCGCTTCAGTAGACATCGCCTGTACAGGATCGAATGACAGTTGAGGGCGGTTGCGTAATAACGCTCCACCTTTTATAGCCTTGGCAGCCTGCTGAGGCTTCTTTTCAGTT
Source organism: Paenibacillus sp. FSL H7-689 (assembly GCF_000517905.1). Lineage (NCBI taxonomy): Bacteria > Bacillati > Bacillota > Bacilli > Caryophanales > Paenibacillaceae > Paenibacillus > Paenibacillus sp. FSL H7-689. The sequence goes on along the minus strand of NZ_ASPU01000004.1, from coordinate 40,869 downwards.
GGCATGAAAGTCATGGCTATCTCGAAATCAGGCTCAGCCGCATCAACAGATGTGGCAATGTTGCGAGTAATCCGATATGATGAAACAGGACAAAAAGGAATTTGTATCCATTTTAATAGTGATGCTACGCGTATGCGTGAGATAATCAAGTAAGTTATAAGAGAGGTGCCCCTTTTGTTACAAGCACTTATACAGGCTTTTTCCAAAGATCCGGACTTCGGGTCCATTACAGCCGGAATCAAATCCGGCATGAAGGAACAATTGGTTTCGGGTCTATCCGGATCGGCGCGTCAGATTATGCTGGCTGCTCTGCATCAGGAAATGAACCGACCATTGCTCGTAGTAACACATAATATGTTTTCAGCTCAAAAAATTGCAGAAGATTTACAGGAAGCGCTTTCACCTGATCAGGTGTTAATCTATCCTGCCAACGAACTTGTCGCTGCGGAAGCTGCTGTTTCCAGCCCGGAAACATTGGGTCAGCGTATTGATGTGTTGGTCCGCTGCGCCCAGGGATTCAGGGGCGTTGTTGTTATTCCTTTTTCCGGGGTAAGACGTTATGTTCCGCTTCCGGAAGTGATGGCCAATGCTCGAATTTTGATCAAACAGGGTAACACACTTCAACTGGACTCCTTCCTACTGGAGATGGTAAAGCTCGGATACGAGCGTGTGGAACGCGTGGAATCTCGTGGTGAGATGAGTGTACGCGGAGGTATCATCGACTTCTATCCGGTTACTTCATCGATCGCATATCGGGTGGAGTTATTTGATGATGAGATCGACTCCATTCGGACATTTGATCCAGCGGATCAGCGTTCGATTGAACGGATTGAAGAAATTACGGTTTTACCATGCAAGGAGTTAATTGCAGATCGTGAACGTATGGAAAAGGCTGCCGATGCGGCTGCTCTTTTGCTGGAGCAACAGCTGGAGAAAATGACGGACCGGCAGGCGAAGCTGCGTCTTCGTGAGGAAATTCACCGGGAGATCGAGCTTTTGCGGGAACACGTGTATTTCTCCGAAATGTATAAATATATTTCTCCGCTCTATCCGGAGAACAAAACGATCTACGACTATATGCCAGAAGATACCCTGCTGGTTCTTGATGAGCCTGCCAGACTATCGGAGACATCGAAACAGCTGGACCGTGATGAATCGGAGTGGAACCTGCATTTGATGCAAAACGGAAAAACACTTCCGGATCTTCCATTATCCGCAGACGGTGATGAACTCTTGTATGAGCGTCCATTCCAGACGCTGTTTATGTCGATCTTTTTGCGCCAAGTTCCACACACCCAACCACAGAACATTCTGAACTTCATCAGTCGTGGCATGCAGGATTTCCATGGACAGATGAACGTACTGAAGGCAGAGATGGAGCGTTGGCAGAAGGCCGGAGTCAAAGTGCTCATGCTGGCGAACGGTGAGGAGCGACTCGAGCGGATGCGCCGGGTACTGATGGACTATGATATTCCAGAGCCAGAGATGATGATCGGTAATTTGCAAACGGGATTTGAAATGCCGTCCATTCATTTGGCTGTTGTGACCGAGGGCGAGATGTTCTCGCAAAAACAGCGTAAAGTACGCAAACCGATTCGGAATGTGGATAATGCTGAACGGATCAAATCATATAGCGAGCTAAAAGTGGGCGATTATGTCGTTCACCAGAACCACGGGATTGGTAAGTACCTGGGGATCGGCACCCTCGAAGTTGGCGGTATTCATAAGGACTACATGCATATTCTCTATGCGGGTGGAGACAAACTGTCTGTACCTATTGAGCAGATCGATCTGATTCAGAAATATGTTGGTTCCGAAGAGAAAGAACCGAAAATATACAAGCTGGGCGGCAATGAGTGGACACGGGTTAAAAATAAAGTCCGCACATCTGTACAGGATATTGCTGATGATCTAATTAAGCTGTATGCAGAGCGTCAGACCTCCAAAGGGTTTGGATTCGACAAGGATTCTGCGGAGCAGCAGGAGTTTGAGGACATGTTCCCTTACGATGAGACACGTGATCAGGTGCGTGCGATCGAAGAAATCAAAAAGGACATGGAACAAAACCGTCCAATGGATCGTTTATTGTGTGGGGATGTCGGTTACGGCAAAACCGAGGTGGCTATTCGGGCTGCATTTAAAGCAGCTATTGAAGGCAAACAGGTGGCTGTCCTCGTGCCAACAACTATTTTGGCACAGCAGCATTTTGAGACGTTCCGTGAGCGCTTCTCCGGTTATCCGTTCAACATTCATGTGCTTAGCCGGTTCCGCTCCCGTAAAGAGCAGAATGAAACAGCCAAAGGCATCAAGGCAGGCACAGTCGATATTGTCATCGGGACGCATCGATTGCTGTCGCAGGATCTGGTGTTCAAGGACCTGGGACTGCTCATTGTTGATGAAGAACAGCGCTTCGGTGTAACCCATAAGGAAAAACTGAAGAAGCTGAAAACCAATGTGGACGTGCTGACACTGACGGCAACGCCGATTCCGCGTACGCTTCATATGTCCATGCTGGGTGTGCGTGATCTGTCCGTTATCGAGACTCCACCAGAGAATCGTTTCCCGGTGCAGACCTATGTGGTTGAACACAGCCAGGCGCTTGTACGTGAAGCCATTGAGCGTGAGCTTGCCCGTGGTGGGCAAGTGTATTACCTCTACAACCGTGTTCAGGGAATCCAGGAGATGGCAGCCGAAATTTCTGAACTTGTGCCTGAAGCCAAAGTTGGTGTAGGACATGGTCAGATGTCGGAAACAGAGCTGGAGAAAACGATTCTGGACTTCCTGGATGGTGAATATGACGTGCTTGTGAGCACAAGTATCATCGAGACCGGGGTAGATATTCCGAACGTAAATACACTGATCGTACATGATGCGGATAAAATGGGACTCTCCCAGCTGTATCAACTGCGCGGACGTGTGGGTCGTTCCAACCGTATTGCGTATGCCTATTTTACGTACCAACGGGATAAAGTGCTTACTGAAGTTGCTGAGAAACGTCTGCAATCAATCAAAGAATTTACCGAACTGGGTTCAGGATTCAAAATTGCCATGCGTGACTTGTCGATTCGTGGTGCGGGAAATCTGCTAGGAGCGGAGCAGCATGGTTTCATCGCTTCCGTCGGGTTTGATCTGTATTCCCAGATGCTTGCGGAGGAGATCAACAAACGCAAAGTTACGATGCTTGGCGAGGAGCCGGTACCTTCAGATCAGTGGAATACAACGCTGGATCTCAGTATCGATGCCTACTTGCCGTCCGATTATATCTATGACAGTATTCAGAAGATTGAGATCTACAAAAAAGTGGCGGTCATTGCATCCTTCGACGATGCGATGGAGTTGGAAGACGAATTGGTTGACCGATTCGGTGATCTTCCGGAAGCCGTCATTAACTTGCTGGCTGTTGCGCGGATGAAAGTATACGGCAAAATCTACGGTATTGAGTCCATTTCCCAACGTGGTGAGGACATTACCGTGAAGTTCTATGAAGGGCGTGAACATGCCTTTGAACTCTCGAAAATCGCGCACATTGGAAATCAGTTCGAAAGACGTGTACAATTTGAACAAGGACCCCATATGCTGATTCACGCTAAAGGCAAGGGGCTTGGGGATAAGCAACTGATGGAGCTGGTAGAGAAAATTCTGGAGTCCATGAAAACTGCTTTTAAATCAAAGGGGGAACTAAAGGATGTTACCAAAGTATAAAAAAGTAGGAAAAGTACTGTCTGTGAGCATGGTCGCAGTACTATCCTTATCACTGCTTGCTGCATGTGGCAAGAAGGAAGAAGCAAAAACACCTGAATCCACGGATACAAGTGCCGTAGTCGCTACGTATGATGGTGGTACCATTACAGCCAATGAATTCGACATGGAGCAACGTGTCATGAAATTCCTCTATCCGGAGTATGCACAAATGATGGATATGGACGATTTCAAAGAGTATCTGGTGAAACAGGAAGTTGCTTATGAATATCTGAGTGGCAAAGCAAGTGAAGAAGCCAAAACAGCAGGTACAAAAGCGGCAACTGAGCAATTCGATAAAATGAAAGCTTCTGTTCAGGCAGATCAATGGACAGAAATGCTCAAAGCTCAGAAACTGACTGACGACAACATTAAAGACTACATGACTCGGATCATGACAGTAATCAAAGATAAAGAAACAGGCGTTACGGACGATGCAATCAAGGCTGAGTTTGAGAAAAACAAAGATCAGTTCACAACGGCTTCCGTTCGTCACGTGCTGATTAACTTCACAGATCCAAAAACGCAAAAAGAGCGTAAAAAAGAAGATGCACTTAAAATTGCAAAAGAAGTAAAAACCAAGTTGGATGGCGGAGCTGATTTTGCTGAAATTGCAAAAAAATATTCCGAAGATCCAGGTTCTGCTGAAAAGGGTGGACTGTATGAAAATACACCTGTAGGTAGCTGGGTAGAGGCATTTAAGGAAGCTGCAAAAACATTGCCACTGAACAAAATCAGTGATCCAGTAGAGACAGAGTACGGTTACCACGTCATGAAAGTGGAAGCTCGTACAGAAGCTGACTTTGCCAAATTGACGGCTGAACAAAAAGAAAGTCTGAAGAGCCAATTGGCTGCAGCCGAAATCGATACGTTCATGCAAAATGAATTGGACAAAATCGTAAAAGAAGTTAAACTGCCAAAAACAGAAAAAGCTGAAGAAGGTAAGACTGAAGGCACAACTGAAGGCACAACTGAAGGCACTACGGGTACAGGAACTGAAGGAGAAAAAACAACCGAACCAAAAACGGATGACTCCACAGGTACGGATACCAAGACTGACCAAGGTACGACTGGAACAGACAAAGATGCAACTACAGATGAAGGTACAAGCAGCAAGTAAGCTGGTAAAATTGCTGTGTTAGCATACGTTCAGGGTTAAATTCGCCCGAATGAATGCCTTGTACTACGTAAATATGGACAACCATACAGAGAAGCAAGGGGAGGACTTAGGACCTCCTTCTTGCTTCTTCTTTTATATATTCAAGTCGTATGGGTACATGGTCGCCTTCTTCGAAAGTTACACAACTATATTCTCCGAAGCATGTATAAGGAAATGGGAACAGATGAATACTATGGTCAAGATATCACACTAAACGTTCTGGGACTTTCCTCTACCCATTAAGGAACAGTAGTTGAAAAATCTTCTCGAGAAAGTGGGGCAACATGTGAAATGAAAGCTACTGGTATTGTCCGCCGTATAGATGACCTTGGTCGTGTGGTCATTCCAAAAGAAATCCGCCGTACGTTACGTATTCGTGAAGGTGATCCACTGGAAATTTTCGTGGATCGTGATGGAGAAGTTATCCTTAAAAAATATTCGCCAATTGGCGAACTTGGTGATTTTGCCAAAGAATATGCAGAATCCCTGTATGAGAGTACAGGACATGTAACGATGATTTCTGACCGGGATACCATTATCACGGTGGCAGGCGGCTCCAAGAAAGAATATTTGGACAAGCAGGTGGGTCAACTGTTGGAAGGTTGTATGGAAAACAGGAAGACCATTCTGGAAACAAACAATGGTTCTTATGAACTTAGCAAAGATCATGACGAGACGTTATCCTCTTTTGTTATTGCGCCGATTATTTCAGGTGGTGACCCCATCGGAACGGTTATCCTGTTCAATAAGGATGAATCGGTGAAGATGTCTCAGATGGAAGTGAAGATGTCTGAGACGGCTGCTGGTTTCCTTGGCAAGCAAATGGAACAATAGATCGCAGATCAACTCCTGGTGCCCTGTTTGGGCATACGGGAGTTTTTGCATTTTAAGGGACAACGAAGTTAATCCGGATGATTGTGATGGGGGAGGGTTAGTCTGTGTGCCTTCAGGCAGTTATAATAGCAAAGTATGCTTAAAAGGATTACGCGGGAGGGACTTATGAAACAGCCGTCTACAGGCTCAAGGCTGCTACAGGGTGCATTTATACTTGGGCTTGCTGCCATTATCTCTAAAATCATTGGTGCTTTTCAGAAGATTCCGCTGCAGAATCTGGGGGGAGACGGTGTATTTGGCATCTACAATACGGTGTATCCGTTATATATGCTCATTATCACGCTTGCTGCTGCAGGGCTGCCGCTGGCCGTATCCAAATTCGTAGCAGAACAGAACGCACTCGGAAGACCAGACGAGAGCAGAAGAATTATTCGACTATCTTCCCTACTGCTCGGGGGAATTGGAATTATAATGGCGCTCTTGATGTATGCAGGTGCGCCGCTGATCGCTGACATGATTGGCAACCGCCATGTGGTTCCATCGATTCGTGCTGCTTCATGGGCGTTATTATTCGTACCGGTGATGACAGGGCTGCGTGGATATTTTCAGGGATTACAGCAGATGGTTCCAACAGCGGTATCACAAGTGGTGGAGCAGACGATACGTGTCACCGTCATGATTGTTCTGCTTCTGTGGTTGATGAGACGGGACGCTTCGCTTGAGACTATTGCCGCTGGTGCCATGATGGGCTCCGTTGCCGGCGGAATGGTTGGGCTGCTTACCATGTTAGGGTACATGGCCCGTCATCGGCGGAAAGGCAAGGAAGTGCGAACCGAACAGTTGGATTCGGAATGGAGCAGTAACAGCGGAGAAGTTGGATCAGATCGTCATGAACGTCAGGAGAATACACCGGTTACGCCGCTGAAGAAAACGGTGAGTGCTATTAACCCGGCTCTGGCAGAAAGATCACGATCCAATGGGGAGTGGATCAAGACGCTACTCATGTATGCCATTCCCGTCTGTCTCGGGTCGCTGGCTGTACCGCTGATGAATCTGGTGGATACCTTCACCGTGCCCCGATTGCTGCGAGGAGAAGGACTGGATGAGCTTCAGTCGATGGTTTCCTTCGGCATCTATAACCGTGGATTGCCGCTGGTTCAACTGGTGACGATGCTGGCCACGTCACTGTCTGTGCTGTTTATTCCGGCGATGGCGGAAGCCCGGTTAAAGGGCGGGCCAGAAGCCGTCCGGCAGCAAGCAGGCCTCGCGCTGCGCTGGTTCTGGTTGATCGGCCTGGCGGCATCCGCGGGTCTCGCGGTGCTGGCGGAGCCGATTAACCGCATGCTGTACGGAGATGCCGCAGGCACCGAAGCACTGCGGTACATGGCGCTGACGGCTGCGGGCAGCACCGTCAGCATTATTGCGGCGGCGCTGCTGCAAGGCCTCGGCGCTGTGCGCGCACCCGCGTTCAGCATGCTGGCCGCCGCAGGCGTCAAGGCGCTGCTGAACGTCATGCTTGTGCCGGCGCTGGGCATCAGCGGCGCGGCCCTGGCAGGCGCAGTCGCCTACATGCTGGCGGCTGGCCTGAATGTGGCGCTGCTGGCGCGACTTGTCGCCCTGCGCCCTGCCCCTGGCGCCGTCCTGGCGAAGCCGGCGCTGGTAATCGCCGCCATGAGTCTGGCGGCGGTAGGCACGGCCTGGGCCGCCGAAGCGATGCTCGGCGGCATGGGTATCGCGGCCGACCGCCGGCTGGCCGCGATGGGCGTGAGCCTGCTGGGCATTGCCGCAGGCTCGGCCGTGTTCTTGCTGGCGGCGGCCCGGACAGGGCTACTGACCGCCGCGGAGCTGGCGGCTGTGCCCAAGTTGGGGCCTCGCCTTGCCAAGCTGCTGCGCAGACTGCGTGTGCTGCGCTAGTTCCATGCTCACGGTGCTTCTGCATCCAGCACAGCGAATATGCAATTATAGGATATCGAATGATTCTGGTATAATACGTGTAATTAGTCCTGTTCAGACACGATGATTATGAGACTGGACAGGATAGTCCGGATGGAGGTTTACGTAATGAGTGCAGCTTTAACCGTAGTGGGTCTTGGATCTGGAGATGCAGACCAACTGACCGTAGGTATTATCAAAAAAATGAAACATGCAGCTACGCTGTATGTACGTACCCTGGATCATCCCGTATTGAATGATCTGCAACAAGAGGGGCTGGAGATGACATCATTTGATGCTATCTATGAGGCGAAGTCCTCCTTCCCCGAGGTGTATGATGAGATCGCAAACCAACTGATAGAGGCCGCTCGCAAGGGGGAGGCTGGAACCGAGATTGTGTATGCCGTACCCGGTCATCCGATGGTAGCAGAAGCAAGTGTGCGCCTGCTCAAAGAACGTTGTCCGCAGATGGGTATCTCATTGCGTGTCATGGGCGGGGAGAGCTTTCTGGACGAAGCCTTTATACGGCTTGGATTCGATCCAATCGAAGGGTTTCAACTCCTGGATGCCAGCAGCCTGAACACGGAATTGGTACAACCACAGCTACATACATTGATTGGACAAGTCTACGATGTGTTCACTGCTTCAGATGTGAAGCTATGCCTGATGGAGGTTTACCCGGATGATTATCCGGTATTTGTGGGTCACGCGTTGGGTGTACAGGGCCAGGAGGTCATTCACAAGATTCCATTGCACGAACTGGACCGGATCGAAGGGTACGGCAATCTGTCACTGATCTATGTACCGAAGAACACTGATGATGCCCTGCGTCGCCGTTCCTTTGCGCGTTTGCATGAGATCGTCAATATTCTTCGCAGTCCGGGTGGCTGTCCATGGGATCAGGAGCAGACGCATCAGTCCATTCGCAAAAACCTGATTGAAGAGACCTATGAGGTCATTGAGACGATCGATGAGGATGACCCCGACCATATGAAAGAAGAGCTGGGTGATCTGCTGCTGCAGATTTTATTGCATTCCCAGATGGAAGAAGAGGTTGGTACATTCAATGTGTATGATGTCATCGAAGGTTTGAATGATAAGCTGATCTTCCGTCATCCACACGTTTTTGGCGATAATCAGGCAGAAGATGCGAATGAAGCTCTTCAGAACTGGGAACAGATGAAGGCAGAGGAGAAGAAGCGCAAAGGCCAGGATCAGCAGAAGGTTTCCGTGCTGGATGGTATACCGCGTGACTTGCCTGCATTGATGAAGGGATACAAGTTACAGAAGAAAGCAGCCAAAGTAGGCTTTGACTGGGATGATGTTGAAGGTGTGTTTGCCAAGATCGAGGAAGAACTGGCGGAGTTGAAAGAAGCGGTGCAACAAGGCCAGTCTGCGGAAGAACGGAAGCTCGAACTGGGTGATTTGTTATTCGCAGCCGCAAACGTTGCAAGATTCATCGATACGGACCCGGAAGAGGCGCTTGCTGCGACCAACCGCAAGTTCATCGGGCGGTTCCAGTACATCGAAGAGCGTCTTCGCGAACAGGGAAGAACACCAGCAGATAGCAATGTAGAAGAGATGGAGCAATTCTGGCAGGATGCGAAGAAGGCAGGATTATAACAGGTTCAATTTTCTGGGAAAAGCCAGATAACCTTATTCCATTCATGCTATGCAGTGTGTTATGATAATACGAACATGTGTTCATCTGTGTAAACTGGGGTTGGTGTTTAGCGACGGATGGTTTCGGGTACTGGTCTTAGACTGTTGCCTGCGGACCATCGACAAAAAGCTAAAAAAAGTCGCGGACCAAGGCAGGATTTCAGATGCCAAGCCAGAATACATGTGTAGTAACCTTACGCGAAACCAGTGGCAATCGATGTATTGTCAGGAATCGCAGATACTTTTTTTTCAATTTGGGAGGCTTTTAAAAATGAACAAAACAGATCTGATTAACAACATTTCAACCAAAAGTGGTTTGACTAAAAAAGACGTTGAGTCCGTATTGAACGGCTTTTTGGGAGAAATTACAGATGCACTTGCCAGCGGAGACAAAGTACAATTGATCGGCTTTGGCACTTTTGAGACCCGCAAACGTTCCGGTCGTACCGGACGTAACCCACAAACAGGGAATGAAATCGTGATTCCTGAGTCCACTGTTCCTGCATTCAAAGCAGGCAACAAACTTAAAGAAGCCGTAAAATAATGCGTCTTGATAAATTCCTGAAGGTCTCCCGGCTAATCAAACGCCGCACTGTGGCCAAGGACGTCTCTGAACAGGGACGTGTTCTGGTGAACGGACGTGAAGCTAAGCCCAGCGCCGCTGTCAAAGTGGGCGATGAGCTGACGGTTCAGTTCGGTCAGAAACTGGTCACTGTGAAGGTGGAACGAATTGCCGAGAGTACCAAGAAGGATGAGGCGAGCAGCCTCTACACCTTGGTGAAGGAAGAGCCGATCGCCAAGGATAACGGAATGAACTGGTAACAGTACATCTGGTATAAATATTCATTCAATGCAAGTTGAATCGAAACGTCCTCCTGTAACAGGGAAGGGCGTTTTTTTTTACTGGATGCCGGGTTATTTGTTCAACAACGCTGGTTCTATTCCAACCTCCACACCCATAAGCTAGGTGTAAGAAGGAGGGGTACATGCCATGGTTGAGCACGGTAAGGCCAAACAGCATCATCTGAGCATGCAGAATCGGAAACTGCTGGATCTGACGGGTGTCTCCAACGTGGAGAGCTTCGACAGTGAGGAATTTTTGCTGCAGACTGAACTTGGGCATCTGACCATCCGGGGGCACAATTTACATATCAAAAATCTGAGCCTGGAGGAAGGTCTGTTATCCATTGAAGGCACTGTCAGTTCGCTCCAATATCTGGACCCCGGTTCCCAGTCCAAAAATGGTAAAGGCCTGTTTGGCAAGATGTTCCGATGAGTCCGGATACTCAATGGATCACATTGATGTGGATGCTTACTTCGGGGGTCGTGATGGGAATGGCCTACGACAGTTACCGGGTACTGTCCGGACAGCTGCGGTTTCCGAGATGGAGTATTCACACGCTCGATCTGTTGTACTGGGTTGCTTCCGCGCTGTTCGTTTTTCGGATGCTATACGCCGGAAACCACGGACAGTTGCGGTTTTATGTCTTTTTGGGGCTGATTATAGGGGTTTGCTTCTATTTTTGGCTTTTAAGTGTTACAACCCAGCGTTTTGTGGTAATGTTAATTAAACTCGCAAGAACGCTGATTCATTGGTGTGGACATATCCTTAACATCCTGATCGTTATGCCGGCTAAAGGAATTTATAAGTTAATTCGCGTATTATTCGGTTTTGTAATTGCGATACTATTATTCCTGGGCAGGCTGGTGCTACAGTGTTTGGTACCTTTCGGCAAGTTGTTCCGCTGGATGTTTAGGCCGCTCCTGAAACATTGGGTAACGCCACGCTTCATGATCCGTGTGGGTACAAGAATTGCAGCGATGTGGAAACGCTGGTTTTAAGGAGGTCCGTAATGGGTAAAACACCTGTGGGCAGATCAAAGGCTCCAACTAACCAAGGAAAATCTGCCGGTGCAAAAAGGCGCCTCATGCTTTGGATGACGTTTATGATTGTATTTGTAATATGGGCAGGATATACATTCCTTGTGCAGACTGCACAAATTTCGGACAAGAGTTCTCATCTGGCCACTCAGCAAGCTTCAAAGGAAGATACGTTGAAGAAGCTGGAACAGTTGAAGTACGAAGTCAGCCGGTTGAATGACCCTGAATACATAGGACAGCTGGCACGGAAAAAAGGATATTATCTTCCTGAGGAAACGCCGATCCAGGTTGAAGAGTCAGGGAACTGATGGAATTCGGTCTATTACCGAGCTAGGTTTGTTATCCGTGTGTCTGAAGCCGTTAAACCGGAAAAAATAGGCTCTCTGATGGGGTAGTGTTCAGTTGACCTTGGTTTATGGCATAAGGTATAATTACATTAGCGCAGCATTGATTTTGGCATTCAAAAAATCGGGTTGTATATTTTTAAGGGAGGATCATTTTATTCTATGGCAATTGAAGTGGGCACCAAGTTAGAGGGCAAGGTGACAGGAATCACGCATTTTGGAGCATTTGTGGATCTGTCAGGAGGTGTCACGGGTCTCGTTCACATCTCGGAAATCGCCGACAATTATGTCAAAGATGTCAACGACCACCTGAAGCTGAATGACCTCGTTACAGTGAAGGTTATCAACGTTGACAAGGATGGCAAGATCGGACTTTCCATTAAGCAAGCTGTTGACAAACCGGTTGAGCAACAAACCCAATCTAGACCCCCGAGAGCTCCTAGACCGGAACGCAGTGGAGGAGATCGCGAACGATTCAGCGGCGGAGGCCCAAGTGGTGGCCAAGGTCGTGGTGGTGGTGGCGGCGGATTTAACCGTGGTGACCGCGGAGGCCGTTCTTTCAAGCCCGCAGCAGGCAAACCTTCATTTGAGGATAAAATGTCACGCTTCCTGAAAGATAGTGAAGAGCGGATCTCTTCGCTTAAGAAGAACACAGAAGGCAAACGCGGAGGCCGTGGAGCCAAGCGTGTGTAATCTGTCACAACCTGATCTAAACATATAAGTAAAACCGTTAGCCCATGGGCTAACGGTTTTTTTGCGTTTCTTTCACAGATAAGTAGTTGAATAGCTTTTTTTGTAAGGTGAAGCTCCATATCCCCAGTTTTTCTGCACGGCAAAATGAAACCATAAGAACATTTGTCGTCTACCATTTTTTACCGACAGGTTTCCGTGGCATTCCACAGTTATCCTGCTCAAATGGTGGCGAGACCAAACCATCTCCGGTTCAAAATCAGACATTCCGATTGTCGGAATCAAGTAGGAGAATGAATGAAACCACAATAAGGCCGGGGTTTCGCTCCACCGCGCCAGGCTTGTTTCTTTTGTCGTAAACTTTTTGGACCCTGCCCACCTATTCTGACAAACTACGTCTTCTAATCTATCTATAATCAGAACCATCGAGAACGAAACACGAAAATTCAAATTAATCGAATGGGGTGCCTTGAGGATGATGGAAAAGTGGAATGTCATTCAATTTCCGGGAATGAAAGCAGGTAAAGGAGGTACGGAAGCTCGGGAGGAGCTGTCGGTACGTCTGAAACAATGGCTTGGCTCCCGCAAGGCTGTCCAGATGGTTGCTTCCCGCAAATGGGTACTGCTGCTTACGTTTATGGGGTTCCTGCTCGGAAAGGCAATGATCCTGAATGAGTTATCTCCCTTTGCCATTGCTTACTTCGCCGTAATTGCTTTCATGCGCAGGGATTACATCATTCCGGTAGGCGCTGCACTTCTCGCAGGCAGTCTCTTTGCACCGTTTCCGGTACCACTCATTGTTGCATCGGAGATCGCCATCTTTTATCTGCTCTTCCGGGGTCTGGAGTCATATGATCGTGCTGAGTTATCTTATGCACCAACGATGGTGTTTACGACTACATTTATGGTCAAGTTATTCGCGGTTGTGATTGGACCATCCTTCAGCTGGTACGCGATGCTGATGCTCACGATGGATTCGGTATTAAGTTTCGTGCTCACCCTAGTTTTTATACAAGCCATACCGATCTTCACCTACCGCAAAAAAAAATTCAGCCTAAAGAACGAGGAGATCCTCTGCCTGATCATATTGCTCGCTTCCGTTATGACGGGAGCCGTAGGGTGGACCATTCAGTCTTTATCCGTCGAGCATATGCTCTCCCGTTATCTCATATTAATCTTTGCGCTGGTGGGCGGAGCCCCCCTTGGAGCCTCAGTTGGGGTCATTACCGGCTTGATTCTTAGTCTGGCTGACATGTCAGCGGTGTATCAGATGAGCCTGCTTGCTTTTGCCGGGATGCTGGCGGGTATGCTTCGAGAAGGCAAACGTGCGGCGGTTGCACTGGGCATGCTACTGGGTTCGTCCATTCTATCCATATATCTGGGCGGACCGGGCGATGTGATGAACTCATTATGGGAGACGTGTGCAGCTATCGTACTATTCATGTTAACACCTAAAAGCCTGATGACGGCGATATCCAAATATGTACCGGGTACGCAGGATCATACCAAATCGCAGCATGAGTATGCCAAACGGATACGGGATATCACGGCAGAACGGGTAACCCGGTTCTCACAGGTATTCCGTCAATTGTCACGTAGCTTTGATCAGATGTCCGGTGCAGGGGAGCAGGTACAGAAAGAAGGTGGAATGGACCATTTCATGAATGCGGTTGCCGAGGGCACATGTGCAAGCTGTTTCAAGCGTACACAATGCTGGGATGCGAAGTTTATTCAAACCTACAAATATATGACGGACGTGATGAGTACGATTGAAGGAAACCCTGAGATCTCAGGCAAGCAGATTCCAGTCGACTGGAACAGGGTGTGTGCGAAACCGGAAGAGGTCCTTGAAGTCATGCGTGCCCAGTATGGACTGCATCAACATAACATGCAATGGAAGCGTCAAATTATCGATAGCCGGCAGCTGGTTGCAGAGCAATTGTCTGGTGTATCTCAGGTCATGGAGGACCTGGCCAAAGAAATTCAGCGGGAAAGTGATGAGATGGTACAGCAGGAGGAGCAGATTCGGGACGCACTGGAGTCACTGGGCTTATCCATTCACTCCATTGAGATCATCAATCTGGAAGCGGGCAATGTAGAGATTGAGATTGTACATGCATATACACGTGGATTCGATGAGTGCCGGAAAATGATTGCTCCGCTGATCTCGGATGTACTGGACGAGCATATTGCCGTCTTGCATGAGACCATGACCGATCCTCGTCAGGGACTGGCAACCGTCACGTTTGGTTCGGCCAAAACGTTCGAGGTAACCACGGGTGTTGCTGCCGCCGCAAAAGGGGGAGATGTGATGTCAGGCGACAGCTTCAGTACGGTTGAGTTAGGCAACGGTACATTCGCGGTGGCGCTCAGTGATGGAATGGGCAATGGAGAACGGGCACGCATGGAGAGCAGCGCGGCGCTGAACATACTGGAACAGTTGCTACAGTCCGGCATGGACGAGAAACTGGCGATCAAATCCGTGAACTCCGTTCTGATGCTGCGCTCCCCTGAAGAGATGTATGCAACAGTGGATATGGCGCTGATCGATGAATATACGGCAGAGACCACGTTTATGAAAATCGGATCGACGCCAAGTTTTATCAAACGAGGACAGGAGGTTATTCAGGTTTCAGCCAGCAATTTGCCAATCGGTATTATTAAAGATATTGAAGTGGATCTGGTGACGGTACAGCTTCAGCCGGGGGATATCCTCATTATGATGACGGATGGCATCTATGATGCACCGGGGTATGCGGTGAACAAAGAGTTATGGATGAAACGGCTCATTCAAGAGATTGATACAGATGATCCACAAGATTTGGCCGATTGCCTGCTTGAAAGTGTCATAAGATATCAGCAGCATGAGATTTTGGATGATATGACCGTCGTTGTTGGAAAAGTAGAGCATTTCCGCCCTGAATGGGCCACACTGCGTGTGCCTGGCATCAACCGGATGGAGCGTCCACGGACCGTCAGTTAATTGCATATTCTTCTGTTTGAAGTCTCTTCATTCTGGCAATGCTAGTCATAGAGTTGGAGAGTAACGAATAACGGAGGGATATCGGATGAAGCAAATCTTATTGATCACCGACGGTTGTTCCAATGTAGGACCAAGTCCGGTGCTGGCAGCGGCCGAAGCGCTGGAAGAGGGGATTACGGTTAATGTGGTTGGCGTGATTGATTATGGAACCATTGGTGAGTTGGGTAGCCGGGAGATTGAGGATATTGCCAGAGCCGGAGGTGGAATCAGCCAAATTGTAGGTACACGTCAGCTTGCCCATACGATGCAGATGATGACAAGAAAAACGGTGGTTCAGACCATTCAGCAGGCGGTTAATAGAGAGTTAACACAAATTTTGGGAGAGAAGGAGCCCAAAACGGTAACCGATCTGGAGCCTGCACAACGCGCCAGGGTCGTGGAAGTGATGGATGATATGGCTGAAACTATAGCCTTACAGGTTATATTGTTAATCGACGTTAGTGCCAGCATGAAGCCCAAACTGGCTGCGGTAGAAGAAGGCATCCGTGATTTAATGTTAAGTTTGCAGGCGCGTATAGGTCAGAGCAAGCTTTCCGTATTTCATTTTCCCGGACGACACAGCGGAGAAGATGCGGTAATGGATATTGACTGGACAACGGATCCAGGCCGTGTTCGGTCCTTGTTTGGAAGGTTGCAGATGAAGGGTGCAACGCCGACAGGTCCTGCAATTCAGAAGGTGATTGATTTTTACCGTTATGGTACACTGGAGAAACAGCAGGAAATAGAAGGGAACTATCGCATTGAAAGAGAAGGGATGCTCGGTGACAACGTTGTCTGACGCCTCTTTCCCGCCAGGAACAGTGGTTACAGGGAAATGGAATCGCAGTCGTTACACGATTCGGAAGCTACTGGGCAAAGGAGCTAATGGCATCGTTTTTCTTGTCCAACGGGGTGAAAATGGCAAACACTATGCGCTAAAAATGGGATTTGATCCGGTTGATCTGCAATCGGAAGTTAATGTGCTCAAATCTTTTCAACTACAGCGTAATCATGAGGCCCTTCGGCAGAGCGGCATTCCTTCCTATCTTAAAGATGTGGATGATTATGCCGTTCGTGGCCGGGATATTCCCTTTTATGTGATGCGTTACGTTAGAGGTGAGGCACTTCATCACTTTATTCGGCGTCAGGGGACAGACTGGACACTTCTGGTGGGACTTAGACTCTTGCAGAAGCTGGCACAATTGCATCAGGCGGGATGGGTGTTTGGTGATCTCAAACCTCAGAATGTGTTGGTATCCGACTATGGGCAGGTGGAATTGATCGACTACGGCGGAGTTACGTCGATTGGACGAAGCGTCAAACAGTTCACCGAATGGTATGATCGGGGCTTCTGGAATGCAGGTAGCCGTACGGCAGATGGTACCTATGATGTATTTGCATTTGCATTATTATTGATTCATGTACTTGAAGCAGACGCGCTCAAGGCACTGGCGGCCGAAGGATTACCGCAACTGCGAAGTGTGAATCAGCTCGTAGCGCTGGTGGAGCGCAGTGAACGACTGGGTCCTTTTCGCAATTGGACAACTCAGGCATTACGAGGTCAGTTTCGTGATGCAGGTCATGCGGCACAAGGGTGGAAGGAAATGATGGCACGCCCCACGCCTCTCCGCCGTCGTTCCAAAAGTACAACACCGCGCTGGCTTATGAACGCATTTGCTGTATCTGTGATATTACTTATTGGAGTGCTCATCTATGCACTACTTTTCTGATCTGTGAGAGTGCATATACATAACGCAAGGAATGAGGAACAGGTATGGAGGCTTTACGCTGGAACATGCTGGTAAAGAACGTGCTGGATGCAGCGGAAGAGCATCAGTTATGGGTTCCCGGGGATCGGATTGTCGTCGCAGTATCGGGCGGGCCGGACTCGGTGGCTTTTTTGCATATCATGCACGAGATCAGCAAGCGGCATGTGCCACTTGAATTGATCTGTGCCCACGTGCATCATGGCTTCCGGAGTGAATCTGATGATGAAGCGGAGAAAATGATGGAACTGGCACAACAGCTTGGTATTACATTTGAATGGACCAAGGCCGATGTACCTTCATATATGGAGCTTACGGGTCAAGGACCACAGGAAGCAGCCCGCAACAAGCGATATGCCTTTTTGCACGAAGTGGCTTCCAAATATAATGCGGCAAGCATCGCTTTGGCACATCATGCCGATGATCAGGCGGAGACGGTCATGCTTCATTTGCTTCGTGGAACCGGCTTGTCGGGACTCTCAGGAATGAAGTTTAAAAGACGAGAAAAAAATGTGGAACTTATTCGTCCATGCCTTCGTATAAACAAGACAGACCTTGTAGAAGCTTGTATTACCCAGGGTTTTATGTATTTCAATGATGAGAGCAACGCCCTGCGTAAATATCGGCGTAATGCCATTCGCTTGGATGTGCTTCCTTTTTTGGGGCAGTATAATGGACAACTCACGCCGTCATTGAATCGGCTTGCCGAAATTGTGGGTGATGAAGACGATTTCATGGAGCAGAGTGCATATGACACATACAGGTGTCTAGTGCAGGTGAACGGCGGAAGGCAAACCTTTGAGGTGCCTTCCTTCTTGAAGTTACATGTCGCTTTACAACGAAGGTTGATTAAACTAATATTGAATTATCTGCCTTTGGACAGTGATTTTGTCGACTTTACCCGTATAGAAACCATTCGGCGCAAGGTCATAGAGACCCATGTGACGACCTGGAGCCTGGATATAGGACAGACACTCGCCTGCACTCGGGAGTATAATCTGATTTCTTTTGGCATACGGACGGACGTACAGGATCAATCTTACGAGTACCGTCTTGCGCAATGGAGTGGAACTTATGAGCTTTCACTCACCCCAATTAACCGGTATATTCGGTTGATGACGGTGAGTCCCGAGGACTATCATGTACCGGAATCGGCGGATCAAGCCGCGTTTGATGCGGATCAACTGCTTATGCCGCTGGTTGTGCGTTCACGGTTACCTGGAGATACCATGAAAGTGATGGGATTAAACGGAAGCAAAAAGGTGAAAAATATTTTCATCGATGAGAAAATCCCCCCATCTGTCCGTCCACGTATTCCTGTGGTATGTGATGGAGCAGGTCATATCATCTGGTTACCGGGTGTTCGACGGTCCAGTGTGGCTCCTGTCAGGGAGGGCACTTCCGCAATCCTGTACATGACTGTAGGCGATTCAGCGATTCAGGGGTAGTGGTTATGGTTCAGGTAAGGCTTTCATAGTATAACTTAGGAGGTTCGCACAGTTGCAGAACGACATTCAGGAAGTATTGATCAGTGAAGAAGAAATTCAGAGTAAAGTCAAGGAATTAGGCGCAACACTAAGTGCCGAATATGCAAATCGCAATCCTTTGGTCATTTGTGTGCTCAAGGGTGCGTTTATATTTATGGCTGATTTGGTTAAAAACATAACGGTACCTGTTGAAATGGATTTTATGGCGGTATCCAGTTACGGCGCTTCCACCAAGTCATCAGGTGTTGTCAAAATCATTAAGGATCTGGATGTATCCGTAGAAGGACGGGAAGTTCTGATTGTCGAAGATATTATCGACAGCGGACTTACACTCAGCTATCTGATTGAACTGCTAGAAAACCGCGGTGCCGAGTCGGTGCGAGTGGTTACGCTGTTCGACAAGCCTTCAGGCCGTAAAGTTGAGTTGGAAGCTCATTACACAGGCTTTGACATTCCTGACGCGTTCATCGTTGGTTACGGTTTGGATTTTGCGGAGAAGTACCGGAACCTGCCCTATATCGGGATTTTGAAGCCGGAAGTCTATAGTAGCTAATATCCTGCCCGACCCAAGCCTTGAGCTGTTCTTGGCTTCTGTTGAGAAGCCATGTCGGGCTATGTTAAAATAATTAAAGTGTCTCGAGAGGAGGTAGGGGATGAATCGGTTCATCCGGAATTCTGGTTTTTATTTGATTCTTTTTTTAGTTGTGGTGGGGATAGTCCAGTTCGTCAGCAATGGCGGCGAAGCCACCGATAATCCTAGATATGATCAGTTGCGTGCAGCGATCAAAGCCAACAATGTCTCTGAATTGACGGTTCAATTCAACGGTCAAACGTATCTCGTGACCGGTCAATACAAGAAGGCACCTGATGGCGCCAAATCAGAAAATTTCTCAACGTATATTCCTCCTACGGATGAGGCAATTAGTGAGCTTGTAGCTGCAAGTGAAACTAACAATTTCCAATATCATCAGGAGCCAATGAAAGGTGACAGCATCTGGTTGACGTTGCTGACTTCCTTTATTCCTTTGATCATTATGTTCCTGCTGTTCTTCTTCCTGTTTAATCAGGCTCAAGGCGGCGGCGGTAAAGTAATGAACTTTGGTAAAAGCCGTGCTCGTCTCTACAACGAAGAGAAGAAGCGGGTTACATTTGAAGATGTTGCGGGTGCTGACGAAGAGAAACAGGAACTTGTTGAGGTTGTAGACTTCCTCAAGGACCCTCGTAAATTCGCAGCAGTAGGTGCGCGGATTCCTAAGGGCGTATTGCTCGTAGGGCCTCCAGGTACCGGTAAAACATTGCTCGCTCGTGCCGTAGCCGGTGAAGCGGGTGTACCATTCTTCACTATTTCAGGTTCCGACTTCGTGGAAATGTTTGTCGGTGTCGGTGCATCACGTGTTCGTGATTTGTTTGAAAATGCGAAGAAAAATGCCCCATGTATCATCTTTATCGATGAGATTGATGCTGTAGGACGTCAGCGTGGTGCTGGTCTTGGTGGTGGTCACGATGAACGTGAACAGACACTCAACCAGTTGCTCGTTGAGATGGACGGATTCGGAGTTAATGAAGGTATCATCATCATTGCCGCAACGAACCGTGCAGATATTTTGGACCCTGCCTTGCTGCGTCCAGGACGTTTTGACCGTCAAATTACGGTTGACCGCCCTGATGTAAGAGGTCGTGAAGCTGTCCTGAAAGTACATTCCCGTAATAAACCACTGACCAAAGATGTGAAGATGGATATTATCGCGAAGCGTACAACAGGTTTCTCTGGTGCGGATTTGGAGAATCTCTTGAACGAAGCGGCATTGCTTGCAGCGCGTCGTAACCGTAAAGATATTTCCATGAAGGAAGTTGACGAAGCGATTGACCGTGTCATCGTTGGTACGGAGAAGAAAAGCCGTGTCATCAGTGATCGCGAGAAACGAATCGTTGCTTATCACGAAGCAGGTCATACCATTGTTGGATACTTCCTCGAACATGCTGATATGGTACATAAAGTGACCATTATTCCGCGCGGACGTGCGGGTGGATATGTAATCATGTTGCCAAAAGAAGACCGTATGCTGGTTACCAAGCAGGAATTGCTGGATAAAGTAACCGGACTTCTCGGGGGTCGTGTAGCTGAAGAATTGTTCATCGGAGAAATTGGTACTGGTGCATACAGTGACTTCCAGCAAGCGACAGGTATTGTTCGCAGCATGGTTATGGAATACGGTATGAGTGAGAAATTGGGACCTATGCAATTCGGAAGTTCACAAGGACAGGTATTCCTTGGTCGGGATATCGGTCATGAACAGAATTACTCAGATTCCATTGCTTACGAGATTGATCAGGAAATGCAACGCTTTATCAATGACTGTTATGAGAAGTGTAAGGACTTACTTGTTAAACATTCAAAAGAGATGCACCTGATCGCTCAAACTTTGCTTGAGGTTGAGACTTTGGAAATGGATCAGATCAAGCAATTGATCGAAACAGGTTCTTTGACTCCAAAAGCAGAGAATGACAATGATGGTGAAGGCACACCAACTGAAGGCGGAGAGCCAATCATCGACACCATCGGTGATGTGCGTGTTCGTATTCAAGGTAAAGATGAAACGCCTGAGCCACCAGCCGGAGATATTCCAAACGAAGCTCCGAATCTGGAAAAGGGTAATAACAATAACCCGGATGATGGCGGAACGAAGCCAACGTCTTAATGCACAATACATCTGGCTATAATAGCAGGTGAAATCAAGAGAGCCCTCGGGGCTCTCTTTTTTTATCCATTATTTTAAAAGAGGATAGATAAAGATAAACGGGAGTTAGATGGAGAACCAGTTAGCAAACAGGTGGTTACAGCGCTGTTCCGGGCCTTTTTCATTTATTGACAGAGTCGTGAACGTTGTGTAAATTAGTTGTTAAACCGCTTGTGATTCGTTTCTCAAGCGAAGATAACGACTTAGGTTAGCCCACGAAACAGCGCATGACGCTGTCCCGATAAAGGAGAGGATCACAGGTGGAAGCTCTGGCTTTAGAGCGCAAGGCTGAGATGAACCGCGAGCTGCGTGAGCGGCTTATGGTGTTGAAAAAGGAACGTAATGCCATTATTCTTGCCCATTATTATCAACGTGACGAAGTACAGGAGGTTGCCGACTTCCGTGGAGATTCATTTCTGTTAGCCCAGAAGGCAGCACAAACAGATGCGGATGTGATCGTTTTCTGTGGTGTTCATTTTATGGGTGAAAGCGCTAAAATTCTTGCGCCAAATAAAACAGTTATTATCCCGGACGAACGTGCGGGCTGCCCAATGGCAGATATGGTGAATGTGGATGGACTACGCAAATTGAAAGCACAACATCCTAATGCCAAGGTGGTTACGTATATCAATTCCTCGGCTGAGATCAAAGCAGAGACTGACATCTGTTGTACATCAGCGAACGCAGTCCGGGTTATTCAATCGGTGGATTCCGACGAAATTATCTGGGTACCGGATAAAAACCTGGGACATTATGTGCAGCAGCATACAGACAAGAAAATGATTATCTGGGAAGGTTACTGCAACACTCACGATATGCTTACAGTCAAAGATGTGGTGGAGATGAGAGCCAAGCATCCAAATGCAGAGTTTGTTGTCCATCCAGAGTGTCGCCCTGAGGTTGTAGAAATGGGTGATTTTGTAGGCAGCACAACAGCTATTCTGGAGTATTGCAAAAATTCATCAGCGAAGGAATTTATCGTAGGTACCGAAGATGGTACAGGATATCAGCTTCGTCTGGATAGTCCGGATAAACAGTTCCACTTTGCTACCAAGTTCCTCGTATGTCCCAACATGAAGGTGAACAACTTGAAGAAACTGGTGAAATGCCTGGAAACGATGAAGCCGCAAATCTACGTGCCACCGGCCGTTGCCGACAAAGCCAGAGAATCGCTAGAGCGCATGTTGTTGGTAAAGTAGGATGCGCTACTCTTGCTCCAAGACAGGTGAATAACATGATACCGCAATATTTAGTTGATTTTGATCTGTCTGCCCTACCCATGGTAGAGACGGATGTACTGGTTATAGGCTCAGGGATTGCTGGTTTGTTTACTGCCATTAAGGCAAGTGAACAACAACGTGTATTAATGATCACGAAGAAGTCATTACTTGAAAGTAACACCAGATATGCGCAGGGAGGCATCGCTGCGGTTATTGCTGAGGATGATTCACCTGCTTACCACTTGCAGGACACACTTGTAGCAGGAGCGGGCTTATGCCGCTCCGAAGCGGTAGAGGTATTGGTGAATGAGGGGCCGGACGGAGTGAAGGAACTGATTCGTTTGGGTACTTTATTTGATCTGGAGAACGGCGAGTTGGCGTTGACGCAGGAAGGTGCGCATAGCCACCGCCGTATTTTGCATGCCAACGGAGATGCAACAGGATATGAGATTGTACGTGCGCTTGCTGTTGAAGTGAATGAGCATCCCGGGATTGAAGTATGGGATGAGCATTTTGTTGTTGACCTGATTACAGATCGAGATCGAGGGGAATGCATTGGCGCTCTAGTTCAGAAGGATGACGGATCACAAGTGTTCGTGAAGGCACAGGCAACCGTTCTTTGTTCTGGTGGGGCAGGACAACTGTACCGATACACGACGAATCCGGATGTAGCTACTGCCGATGGTGTAGCCATGGCCTATCGGGCTGGGGCTATTGTTCGTGACATGGAATTTATCCAATTCCACCCCACCTCTCTTTGTTACCCGGGGGCCCCGCGTTTCCTTGTGTCAGAAGCCGTACGTGGCGAAGGGGCATATTTGCGCAATGTGAAGGGCGAGCGCTTCATGGATCGTTATCATGCCCAGCTTGAACTGGCCCCTCGCGATATCGTGGCACGAGCGATTGTTAGTGAGATGGAGTCCACCAACAGTACCTTTGTGTATTTGGACATTACGCATGAACAGCCAGAGATGATCAAGCATCGGTTCCCTACCATATATGAGACTTGTATGCGTTATGGATTAGACATGACAACGGACTGGATTCCCGTTGCACCTGCTGCCCATTACATGATGGGTGGAGTGAAAACGGATTTAAGTGGAGAGAGCAGCATCTCCCGATTATTTGCTTGTGGTGAGGTGTCTTCTACAGGAGTGCATGGAGCTAACCGCCTGGCAAGCAACTCCTTGTCAGAAGCGATTGTATTTGGGCGGAGAATTGTAGATCGTATTCAATCTCTTCCTCCGCTTGGTTTAGTACAAGTAAGAGGGGCTGCGCCTTCATCTGTGGAGATGAATAACAAGATCAACAAAATCACGGAAGAGCAAAAGCCAGTATCCGAAAGACGCTTACGATTACAGAAAATGATGGTTCGTCAGGTAGGCCTGCGCCGGAATGGTGAGGACCTGCAGAAGGCCATGGACAAGCTACAACAGGAATTGCAATTTTTTGATCTGACACTCACTCATAAGGAAGAGCTGGAGTATGCCAACCTTCTGACCTGTGCCTGGTTAGTTACCAGCGGAGCATTACACCGCGAGGAGAGTCGGGGGGCTCACTATCGTGAGGATTTCCCGGCGCGTGATGATATCGTGTGGCAGAAGCATAGTCTGCAGCAGCGAGAACAAGCGATTGTGGAGGAATTGATGTCATGATACTGAATGGATATAATGAAGGGCTTATCGAATCAATCAAAAACTGGCTTCGTGAAGATGTTGGTGCAGGTGACGTTACAACAAGTGTGACGATCCCGGCAGGCAACCAATCCAAGGCCATTATACACGCCAAAGACAATGGTATTATTGCAGGCATGACCGTAGCTGAACTTGTATTTCAGGTCGTTGATCCTGATCTTGTATTTTCACCGAAGGTAACAGACGGAGACAAGGTTACCCATGGCACGATTTTGGCCGAGGTAGAGGGAAGTACACATTCTCTGCTTACGGGGGAACGACTGGCACTTAACTTGCTGCAACGTATGTCCGGAATAGCTACGCGTACGCGTGCCTACGTGGATGTGCTGGATGGTCTTGAGACCAGGCTCGTGGATACACGTAAGACAACGCCGGGCCACCGACTACTTGAGAAATACGCAGTGCGCGTGGGTGGCGGAGCGAATCATCGATTTGGACTGTACGATGCCGTTATGATTAAGGATAACCACATCAAGGGTGCAGGCGGAATCACCGAGGCGGTACAGCGTGCGCGAACCGTTATCCCACATACGATGACGATTGAAGTGGAGACTGAAAATCTGGAGCAGGTGAGAGAAGCCTTGCAAGCCGGGGCAGATATCATTATGCTGGATAACATGCATCCAGAGCGGATGCGTGAAGCAGTTGAGCTTATTCGTGAACAGGCTCCTCATGTGAAGGTTGAAGCATCCGGTAACGTGTCTCTTCAGACCATTCGTGGTATTGCAGAGAGTGGTGTGGATGTAATTTCGGTTGGCAGGTTAACCTATTCCTTTGAGAGCCTGGATATTAGTCTGGATTTAAATGAAAAGAAAGAGGGGTGAACCTCTTTGATTCTAGTTGTAGACGTGGGGAACAGCAATATGGTGCTCGGCGTATATCAAGGCCGGGAATTGCTGCACCACTTTCGTCTGAGTACATCACGTCAGTCTACAGTGGATGAATACGGCGTATTGATTTATAATTTATTTCATATGTCCGGCATCAGGGCAAGTGACATCGAAGGTGTCATCATCTCATCTGTGGTTCCGCCACTGGTGAATGTAATCGAAGCGATGTGTGAGAAGTATGTAGGCAAAAAAGCTTTGCTCGTTGGGCCTGGTATCAAAACTGGCTTGAACCTGCGATACGAGAACCCTCGTGAAGTGGGTGCAGATCGTATTGTTAATGCAGTGGCAGCCGTTGAGAAGTATGGTGGCCCTCTCGTCGTGGTCGATTTCGGTACTGCAACGACCTTTGACTGTATTGACGAGAAAGGTCACTACCTGGGGGGAGCTATTGTACCTGGCATTCAGATCGCCACTGAAGCGCTCTATGAGCGGGCATCCAAGTTGCCTCGTATAGAGCTGGAGAAACCTAAAAAGGTCATTGGCCGTAATACTATTCATGCCATGCAAGCGGGTATTATATATGGCTATGCAGGGCAGGTAGATGGTATTGTAGAACGTATTCGCGAGGAGATGGGAGCGAAGCCCCGAGTTATCGCGACGGGTGGTCTCGCTACACTTATCGCAGAAGAAACCCGTAGTATAGAGGAAGTTGATCCGCTGCTTACGCTTGAAGGGCTGCGTATTATATATGAGCGGAACCGGGAAAGGTGAGCATAGTGACGGCATACAGCGGGCTGAGATTACAGCTTAAGTGTTGTGCCGTTTTTTCTGTGTTACGACTATTATGGCGATACGCCAAAGGAGGCTGAATGACTTGGAAAACAACAACAAGCATGACCGGTTAATTCGTGGTACAGCAATGAATGGAAAGGTAAGAGCCTTTGCTATCCAGACTACGGAACTGGTTGAGGAACTACGCAGAAGACACGATACGTTTCCCACGGCTACAGCTGCCATGGGGCGTACGGTTACAACAGCAGCCATTATGGGTGCAATGCTCAAAGGTGAAGAGAAGTTAACGGTACAAGTCAATGGTGATGGGCCCATTGGACAGATTGTAGCTGATGCCAATGCGAAAGGCGAAGTACGAGGATATGTTTCTAATCCGCATGTACATTTGCCAAGCAATAGTGTGGGAAAACTGGACGTTGCAGGCGCAGTTGGAACGGAAGGTTTCATCAACATAACGAAGGATTTGGGACTGAAAGAACCATATCGTGGCAGTGTGCCTATTATTTCAGGAGAACTGGGCGAAGACTTCACGTACTACTTTGCGCAATCGGAGCAAACCCCTTCTGCTGTAGGCGTTGGTGTGCTCGTTGATACGGATAATTCCGTTATTGTCTCAGGTGGATTCATTATGCAGCTGTTGCCGGGATTGACAGATCCAGAGATCACGGCGATCGAAAACGCCATTAGTACGTTGCCGCCAGTGACGACGTTGCTGGAACAGGGACTTGAATTGGAAGAGTTGCTTCGCCGATTGTTGCCAGATGTACAAGTGATGGAAGGATTGGATATTCATTTTAGCTGTGAGTGTTCACGTGAGCGGGTAGAGAAGACACTAATCAGCCTGGGCCAAACGGAGATGGAGCAATTAATTGAAGAAGAGGGCCAGGCTGAAGTGGTCTGCCAATTCTGTAATGAAGCCTATGACTTTAACAAAGAACAACTTGAGACCATCCTAGAGCAAGCCAAGAACTGATCTATGCGGGGACGGGATGCGGAATGACAAGACAGGAAAAAGGGTTGTGGACGGCTGTAATTGTCTTGACGCTAGGTATGCTGGTCATGGGTAGTGTGATGGCTATGCATGGTCTCAGACAGGGCAAAGACGAGGCAGATGCATCCCATGATGCTAATACGGAAGAAGGAAGCACCGTAGCGACGATCAACGGAGAAGTTATCACGGACAAAGAGTGGACCGATGCGCTGAAAAGACGCTATGGCAGCGAGTTATTACTCCAGATGTTAAACCGTAAAGCAGTATTTGCCGAAGCAATTGAACGCAAGCTGATCGTCACTCCCCAAGAGATTGCAAGAGAACTTGCCGCCGCGATGGATGGGTACGATTCAGAGAAATCGTATTTTGACGAAATGAAGTCTCAATTGGGCCTGTCGAAACAGGAACTTGAGTTGGAAGCCGGCTACAGACTGCTGCTTGAGAAAATCGCAACGATCGGCATACAGATCAAGGATGCAGATATTGAGCATTACTGGACTGAACACCGTGAGGATTACGTTTCCCCCGAGAAATATGACTTGTCCATCATCGTAGTGAAGGAAGAAGATGAAGCCGATTCCTTACTGGATGCGTTGGAGAAGGGGGAGGACTTTGAAGAAGCTGCTCGCAAGCAATCGACAGACAGCTTCTCTCGTGATGCTGGTGGGAGGCTGGGATGGATTGAGCGGAATGATCCATTCCAGTCAGAAGAAATCCTTCAACTTGCTGCCGGGCTGGATGTAGGCGATATTGCCGGACCGGTTCGAGTGGAAGAAGGCTATGTTATTATCAGACTTAATGATAAAGAAGAACGCCAGGTGCAATCGGCCGAAGAAGTCCGTGAGGAGATTCGAATGGAACTGGCTCTGAGTCAGGCTGATCCGTTGCCGCAGGTAGAGCAAATGCTGCGTAACAAGTATGAAGCCGTAATCCTGTCCGAGATTCCTGCCTCCTGAATTCAAAGATTGTACAGTACTGCTGCATCTTGATAAAAATACTCTGTCTGCGGTCTTAGGGCCAAAGGCAGAGTGTTTTTTTTGAGTACTCATATTGACAATGAGGGTTAACGTTGATAAGATGAAAATAATAAATACCTACTCGTTTACTCGGATATAAAAGATTTATTTATGAACAAAGAAACTTTCGGAAACCTCCGCCCTGCTAGAAATCTTGGCAGTAAGGGATAGGATCAACAGGATTTCCGCAGTTCTTCTATAACAGCTAGAGGCTACCGGCCGCACAGTATAGGTTAACAGGACTCAAGTTTTATTCATCCACTAAGGAGGGCATTCATATGGCTAAAGTAGTTAATAACGTAACAGAACTCATCGGAGGTACTCCGCTTGTTCGTCTGAACCGTATCGTACCTGAAGGCAGTGCTGAAGTATTCGTGAAGCTGGAGTACCAGAATCCAGGTTCAAGCGTGAAAGACCGTATCGCAATTAGCATTGTGGAAGAAGCGGAAAAAGAAGGCAAGCTAAAACCAGGTGATACCATTATTGAAGCAACAAGTGGTAACACGGGAATTGGACTCGCGATGGTGGCTGCAGCCAAAGGCTACAAGTCCGTTATTGTAATGCCTGAGACGATGAGCTTGGAGCGTCGCAACTTGCTTCGTGCGTATGGTGCTGAGCTTGTGCTTACACCTGGAGCTGAAGGCATGAATGGTGCTGTTAAAAAAGCCGAAGAACTGCTGAAAGAAAACCCTTCCTATTTCATGGCTGAGCAATTTAAAAATAAAGCCAACGTGAAGATCCACCGTGAAACGACTGGCCCTGAGATTGTTGAAGCAATTCAATCTGTAGGCGGTACGTTGGATGCTTTCGTTGCAGGAATCGGTACAGGTGGAACAATTACAGGTGTAGGGGAAGTGCTGAAAGAAGCTTTCTCTGGTATTAAAATTGTTGCAGTTGAGCCAGCAGCTTCGCCAATTCTGGCGGGCGGCAAACCAGGACCACATAAGATCCAGGGGATTGGTGCCAACTTTATCCCTGAGATTCTGGATCAGGAAATCTATGATGAGATCATTCACATTGAGAATGATGATGCATTCGAGACGGCTCGTCAGGTAGCGAAGGAAGAGGGCATCCTGTCCGGTATTTCTTCCGGTGCGGCGATCCGTGCAGGTCTTCAGGTTGCGAAACAATTGGGTGAAGGCAAGCGCGTTGTCGTAATCGTGCCAAGTAACGGCGAACGTTACCTCAGCACACCTCTTTACAACTTCGAAGGCTAAGTCTACAAATGACAAAACCAATCCTCCTTGCCCGTATGACGGGTATGGAGGATTTTTGGCGTAATGCTTTTAAAAGGAGCGGCGCTTTAGTATACTATCAGACAATAGAACTAGCGACAGATGGAGGGCGGCACACCGCAATGACACACCTGATGACAACATACGCCGACTGGATGGAGTGGGCTGAACAAGGCTGGACCATGATGCCCTATATCACGAAGTCGGATGAGGGGCCGTATCATGGCGGTTTACCGTTATCGTGGGAGGCAGCCTGGGAGCAGGCGTCACCCTACGCAATTGTGCTGGAGAATGGCAAAGGCGGGAGATATACATTTCTGGGGTTAGACCCCGTATCCGTAATTTCAGGTAAAGGTCAAGAAGCGGTTATTCATGATGTGACGCAAGGAACCACTTTGACGGACAGCGGCAAGCCACTTGATGTATTGAAGAGATGGACTGCCCCGTATAGCGCACCCAAGGTTAATGGGGCTCCAGACTTTGGGGGTGGATACGCAGGTTATCTCAGCTACGATGTAGCAAGATCATTGGAGAAGCTTCCAGCTTTGGCTGAAGATAACCCGGCTCTGCCGGATTATTGGTGGATGCGCTTTGAAGAAATATGGGCGTATGACCATGAGCAGCAGGCGCTTTTCTGCATGGTTCATCTGGCTATAGAGCCTAACCGGAACGAAACGGATATCCGTAGCCTATATTCAGCGGCAGAAACACGAGCGACAGCGATGCAGAAACGTTGGCTTCATATTATGGGGGCTGCACAGGCCGAGGAACAACAGCAGGTACTGGAACGCCGCAACAAACAGGTCAATCGTACCCCGCAGCCTGAAGAGGCGGAAAGGGAATCGGAAGGATGGGAAACCTCCTTTCCCCAGAAGGACTTTGAACAAGCTGTGCGTACGGTACAGGAATATATCAGGCAGGGCGATGTGTTCCAGGTGAACCTGTCCTTGAGACAGGAGAAGCGGCTTCATTCGAGCGCTGAGCATATTTATGAATGGCTGCGCCTTGTGAATCCATCACCGTATATGGGTATGCTGCGTAGTCCAGACTTTCAACTGGTAAGCGGTTCTCCTGAACTTCTGGTCAAAGTGGAGAATGGCAAAGTCAGTGCACGTCCCATTGCAGGGACCCGCAGAAGGGGCCGCGATGAAGCAGAGGATAAAGCTATGGCGGATGAACTGCTCAGCAGTGAGAAGGAACGGGCGGAGCATATTATGCTCGTTGATCTGGAACGTAATGATATCGGACGGATTGCGGCCTATGGTTCGGTTCATGTGCCTGAATTGATGACCATCGAGAAGTATTCCCATGTCATGCACCTCGTTTCCCAGGTGGAAGGCAGGCTGGCAGAAGGGTTATCCGTATTTGATGTGATCGCTGCGACATTCCCGGGTGGAACGATTACCGGGGCGCCGAAAGTCCGCACCATGGAGATTATCGAGGAACTTGAGCCTGTGCGGCGTGGGCCTTATACGGGTTCCATCGGGTGGATGGATTACAGTGGAAATATGGAATTGAACATCGTCATTCGTACACTTGCCATTAAGGACGATATTGGTTATGTACAGGCCGGGGCAGGGATTGTTATTGATTCCGATCCATATCGGGAATACAAGGAATGCCGCAACAAGGCAAGAGCCATGATGAGAGCTGTGAATTACAGCGAAGAGGCGGAAGCAAGCAGAGCTATTGAACAAGAACAAGCGGAGCGAACAGAAGCTGTTAAACTAAATTAAATTAAAATAAAACGAAGCAACCGTCACTTGTGTTGACGGATGATGAGGAGGAGCAGGCATATGATACTGGTTATCGATAATTACGATTCTTTCACGTATAACCTGGTTCAATATCTGGGTGAACTGGGCGAGACGGTGGAAGTTCGCCGCAACGACGAGATTGATCTGGCAGGCATAGAGGCACTGGCACCTGATCATATTCTGATCTCTCCGGGCCCGTGTACACCGAATGAAGCGGGCATTAGTCTGGCAGTCATCGATCATTTCAAGGGAAGCATTCCGATCTTTGGTGTGTGCTTGGGGCATCAGTCCATTGGACAAGCGTTTGGTGGCAATGTCATTCGTGCGGAGCGCATGATGCACGGCAAAACATCCGAGATGCACCACAATGGAACATCGGTATTTGCCGGATTGCCATCTCCATTCACAGCTACCCGTTACCACTCCCTGATTGTGGAGCGCAGCAGCTTGCCTGACTGCCTGGAGATTACAGCGGAGACAGCTGAAGGTGAAATTATGGGTCTGCGTCACAAAGAATATGCGATTGAAGGGGTTCAATTCCACCCGGAATCCATTATTACAGACCATGGTCATCAGATGCTTCGTAACTTTTTGTCCCAACAAGTGAAGGTTTAACATGCAATATGCCGCGATAAACGGAGAGCTGGTCAATATGGCGGCGGCCGTGGTTCCTGTAACGGATCACGGCTTTTTGTACGGACTTGGACTGTTTGAGACGTTCCGGACGTATCGAGGTGTCCCATATCTTTTGGAACGGCATCTGGAGCGCATGGCCTCGGGGTGTAAGGAACTTGGCATTCCTTTTACAACGACCGCAGCAGAGGTGACTGATTGGATTCAACGTTTGATGGATGCGAACGGACTTCGGGATGCGTATGTACGTTATACGGTATCAGCCGGTGAAGCACCGCTAGGCTTGCCTTCTGGTGATTATTCAAAGCCAAATCATATTTTACTGGCAAAAGCATTACCTGAACCTTCTCCTTCTTTATATGAGAGTGGAAAAATGATTCAACGGTTGTCTACACCTCGCAACACGCCCGAAGGAGAAGTTCGGTTCAAGTCGCTACATTACATGAACAGTATTCTGGCGAAACGGGAGCTTAATGGATACGGGCAGCATGTGCAGGGTGCAGAAGGGCTACAATTAACCCGGGATGGTCATATAGCGGAAGGGATCGTCAGCAATGTGTTTTGGGTACGGGAAAATGTTCTCTACACGCCAGCACTCTCAACCGGCATTCTGCCGGGTATCACGAGAGCTGTGGTAATGGAGATTGCCTCGCAGCAAGGAATCCCCTGCATAGAAACGCTAGCCTCTTGGGAGGATCTCCTGCAAGCAGATGAAATATTTCTAACCGGCTCGGTGGCCGAACTGGTTCCGGTGACAACTCTGCGGGATCAGGACGGAGCTGAAACGATATTTAGCAACGGACATATAGGCCCGGTTACAGCAGTCCTTCTGGGTATGTACCGGCAGAAAGCGGGGTATACTTCATGACACTTACACCTGTCATCTATGAACGGAACTATGCATGGGGGCCAGCTGAATTGAAGCTGGGTACAAGAACACAGATTATGGGCATTCTTAACGTCACGCCTGACTCATTCTCGGATGGTGGACGTTATACCAACGTGGAGCGGGCGGTTGCTCATGCCAAACAGATGATGGAGGACGGGGCGGACCTGATTGATATCGGCGGGGAGTCCACCCGACCAGGTTCAGATGTCGTGGGCGCCGATGAAGAGCTCAGCCGGATTATTCCGGTTATTGAAGCATTGCATCAGCAAGCCCCGCACATTCCGATATCGGTAGACACGTATAAAGCCGAGGTTGCACGTCAGGCTATTCTGGCCGGTGCCCATATTATTAATGATGTGTGGGGTGCCAAGGCAGATCCAGATATGGCCCGCATGGCAGCCGAATTGGGGTGTCCCATCGTTCTGATGCATAATCGGCAGGATCGGAATTACACCGATTATCTGAGTGATGTCGTCAGCGATTTGCAGGAGAGCATACAGATTGCATTAACAGCCGGCGTGAAAGCAGACCAAATTATCCTGGACCCGGGCATTGGTTTTGTGAAGGATCTCGGAGAAAATCTGAAGCTCATGTCATCGCTCGGTTTGCTCAATGAAATGGGATATCCCGTTCTGCTAGCCACCTCACGCAAAAGATTCATCCAGAACACTCTGGATGTCGGGGCGGATGATGCGTTGGAAGGAACGGCTGCGACCGTTGCATTTGGCATTGCCCAAGGCTGCCAGATGGTTCGGGTTCATGATGTGAAGCCGATTCGGCGGACGGCAGACATGTGTGATGCCATGTTGTATGCTTCTCCGGGTATACGGAGGAAATAATGCTGGCGGGTCCCTGGTGACCCGTCCAGTGGAAGCGCAGCGTTTTTCAAAGGCGAAGCTAAGGGATAACTTCAAATAGATTAAAATTTCAATATATATAGAGGGTAGGCGGATCGTATGGATAGAATGGTATTGCATCGTATGGAGTATTACGGATATCATGGTGTTTTTGCAGAAGAACGGAAGCTTGGGCAGCGGTACTATATTGATCTGGAGATTGATATGGACCTGGGTGAGGCCGGACGTAACGATGATCTGACCAAAACGATTAATTATGCGGAGATCCATGAGCTGGTGAAACAAATTGTAGAGAATAAGTCATTCCAGTTAATTGAAGCTTTGGGCGAACATATTGCATCTTCTTTACTAGACACTTATACTATTATCAATGCATTGACAGTCAAGGTGACGAAGCCACATCCGCCATTCGATATTCATTTTGAGGGCGTAACGGTAGAGCTTCGCCGCACAAGAAAGTGAGAACCGATCATGATTGCACATTCGACCTCTGAATCTTCAGAGGCTTATATTGCTTTAGGGGCCAATTTGGGTGACCGGGAACAGACGCTGTTTGAAGCATTGTCTTTGCTGGATGAACACCCTCATATATCCGTTCTGCGTTGTTCTGCACTATATGAGACGGAGCCTGTAGGATATGTAGATCAGCCTGCATTTCTGAATATGGCAGTCGCCGTACAGGCGATGCTGACACCTGAGCAGTTGCTCACGGAATTATTGGATATCGAGAATCGGCTTGGCCGTGTTCGTGATATTCGCTGGGGACCGCGCACCGTTGATCTGGATCTGCTCTGGATGCAAGGTGAGACGCGAGATACCGAATTGCTTCAATTGCCTCATCCTCGTATGGGAGAACGGGCTTTTGTGCTGGTCCCACTGTCGGATATCGTACCGGAGGGCGAGATTTCAGGTTTGTATACCTTTGTACACTCATCGTTGTCTGTACTGGATGGAAAGGATGGAATACAGCTTTGGAAAACATGCAATTGGCCAACCGAATCCGGGCATTCCGGAAGCTGAAAGGTTTAACACAACATGAACTTGCGGCCGAGACCGGCATCTCGCTGGCCATTCTGGGAACCATTGAACGGGGAAACCGTAAGGTATCACAGCAAGAGCTCGATCGAATTGCTGGTGTGCTGGCAATCAGTATCGCGGAGTTGCGGGGCAACTAGGACCGTTTCGGTTTCGTCATGTTACAACAACCAAGACACTGATCGAATTTTATATCGTGATATATACAGAATTAAAAAAGGAGTGGAACGACTACCGTGCTTAACATTGGTGGCATTGAAATGAAAAACCAGGTCGTACTTGCGCCGATGGCTGGCGTATGTAATCCGGCTTTTCGTTTGATCGCAAAAGAATTCGGAACAGGCCTCGTATGCGCGGAGATGGTGAGTGGCAAAGCCATTGTCCATGGCAACCAGCGTACGCGTGAGATGTTGTTTGTAGATGAGCGTGAGAAACCGCTGAGCCTTCAGATTTTTGGGGGAGATCGTGATTCCCTTGTAGAAGCAGCCAAAATCGTGGACAAAGAAACCAATGCAGACATCATCGATATTAACATGGGATGCCCTGTGCCAAAGGTAACGAAATGTGATGCAGGTGCACGTTGGTTGCTTGATCCGAACAAAATCTATGAGATGGTATCCGCTGTCGTGGACGCGGTGGAGAAGCCGGTGACCGTCAAGATGCGTATCGGCTGGGATAACGAGCATATCTTCGCGGTGGAGAATGCACTCGCGGTTGAACGAGCTGGTGGACAGGCGGTAAGTGTACACGGCCGTACGCGTGAGCAACTCTATACAGGTACAGCTGACTGGTCACACATCAAAGATGTAAAAGAAGCTGTCTCTATCCCAGTGATCGGCAATGGTGATGTCCATACACCAGAGGATGCACGCCGTATGCTGGATGAAACGGGGTGTGACGGAGTTATGATCGGTCGTGCTGCCCTGGGTAATCCATGGATGCTGTATCGTACCATTCAATACTTAAGCACGGGGGAATTGCTTCCTGACCCGAATGGCGAAGAGAAGATCCGTGTTGCCATCCTGCATATGGATCGCCTGATCGCATTGAAGAATGAGACAGTTGCTGTACGCGAGATGCGCAAACATCTGGCTTGGTATTTGAAAGGTTTGAAAGGATCTGCCCGCATCAAAGACGTTATTATGGAAGGAACCAAGCGGGACGAGATGGTACAGATTCTGGAGAACTTTGTGAGTCAGCTAAAAAGCGAAGGTAATTTGGAGTCAGAACCGGTAATCGCCGGAAATGCATCTTAATTATAAACGCATCTGTAAAACGTTTACACCTATAGGGGGCGTAACATTGACTTTTCGAGATCGTTCCCCTATAATTTCTCAGTATAAATTCGCCATGTGCGTTAATAAGGATATAGCATCAGGAGGAATATTCTATTCCTCTGGAGAACTTCATATAGTTTTGAAGATGTATGCGAGCGGAGCTCTGTAACAAGCACTGATTCCGTTGCCGTACAATCAAATTTATTCCCATGACAGGAGAATCGGTTGAGATGAGCGACAAGGAAGTTATCCTTACACCAGAAGGACTCAAGAAGCTGGAAGAAGAATTGGAAACATTGAAATCAGTGAAGCGCCGCGAAGTGGCTGAACGGATTAAGGTAGCCATCGGGTATGGAGATATCAGTGAAAACTCT
Source organism: Paenibacillus sp. FSL H7-689 (assembly GCF_000517905.1). Taxonomy (NCBI): domain Bacteria; kingdom Bacillati; phylum Bacillota; class Bacilli; order Caryophanales; family Paenibacillaceae; genus Paenibacillus; species Paenibacillus sp. FSL H7-689. Next base: position 5,016 of record NZ_ASPU01000004.1, on the reverse strand, counting down.
GAATACGAAGACGCGAAGAATGAGCAAGCTTTCATTGAAGGACGTGTAATCACGTTGGAGAAATTGCTTCGTAACGCGCGGATTATTAACAGCGACGAGATCGATACCGATGCCGTAAGCGTGGGTGCAACCGTCACTGTAGAAGATCTGGAGTTTGGCGACATCACGGAATATACGATTGTAGGTACTGCGGAGGCAGACCCGCTTCAGAACAAGATATCGAACGAGAGCCCTGTAGGTAAAGCAATTCTCGGCAAGAAAAAAGGTACAGTTGTTGATGTAAGTGTGCCTGCTGGCGTAATTCAATATAAAATTATGGACATTAAAAAGCTATAGCAACGAAGCAGTTGGGCGCGGTAAACAAAAGCTTCCTTAGGGAAGCTTTTTCAACATTAGAGGAAAAACGTCCTCTCGCGATGCCTGCAATGTAAATAAGGAGATGAATACAGATCATGACGGATGAAGTCTTGAATCAGGAAACCGAACTTAGCGAGCTTTTACAAATTCGCCGTGACAAATTGGACGAGCTCCGCAAATTGGGAATCGACCCTTTTGGCCAAAAATACGTACGTACCGAAGAAGCCGGCTCCATTCTGAAGAAGTATGAAGAACTGACCAAGGAAGAGCTGGAAGAGAAGCACATCGAAGTCAGTATTGCCGGACGGATTATGGCGAAGCGGGGAATGGGTAAAGCAAGCTTCGCACATATTCAGGACCTGAGCGGCAGAATCCAGATCTATGTTCGTCAGGATAGCGTGCCTGAAGACAAGTATGCGGCATTTAGCCTGCTGGACCTTGGCGATATCGTAGGGGTAACGGGTGTGATCTTTAAGACCAAAACAGGTGAAACTTCTGTCAAAGTGAAAGATATTGAAGTGCTGTCCAAATCGCTCTATCCGCTTCCGGATAAATTCCATGGTCTCACTGACGTAGAGCTGCGTTACCGCCAGCGTTATGTTGACCTGATTATGAGCCCGGACGTACAACAGACCTTTATCGCACGTTCCAAAATCATTCAATCGATGCGTCGTTACCTGGATTCCCTTGGATATCTGGAAGTGGAAACACCTACGTTGCATACCATCGCAGGAGGAGCGGCAGCACGTCCGTTCATCACACATCACAATGCGCTGGATATGGAACTGTACATGCGGATTGCGATTGAACTTCACCTGAAACGTCTGATTGTTGGCGGACTGGAGAAGGTATATGAGATTGGCCGTGTATATCGGAATGAAGGTATGTCCACACGTCACAATCCGGAGTTCACCATGATTGAATTGTATGAGGCATATGCCGACTACAAGGATATTATGCAATTGACGGAGAACCTGGTTGCTCATATTGCACAGGAAGTACTGGGTACGCAAGTGATCCAGTATGGAGATTATGAAGTAGATCTTACGCCACAGTGGCGCCGTGTTACGATGGTGGATGCAGTTAAGGAAGTTGTAGGCGTAGACTTCTCCGTACACATGACGGATGAGGAAGCACACAACTTGGCGAAGGAACATAAGGTTCCGGTTGAAAAACATATGACATTTGGTCATATTCTGAACGCGTTCTTTGAAGAATTTGTAGAAGAGACGTTGATTCAACCGACATTCATTATGGGACATCCTCTTGAAATCTCACCACTAGCGAAGAAAAATGATGTAGATCCGCGTTTCACGGATCGCTTCGAATTGTTCATCGTTGGACGCGAGCATGCCAATGCCTTCACAGAGCTGAATGATCCAATCGATCAGCGTCAGCGCTTTGAAGCACAGATGCTGGAGAAAGAACATGGGAACGACGAAGCTCATGAGATGGATGACGACTTCATCCGTGCGCTCGAATATGGTATGCCACCAACAGGGGGATTGGGAATCGGGGTTGATCGTCTGATCATGCTGCTTACCAACTCCCCGTCGATTCGTGACGTACTGCTCTTCCCGCACATGCGTCCTCGTACGCAAGATTAAATAAGGAACGTAGGATACGTTCATAATAGAAGAGGAACCTGCCGTTCAGTATCATGCTGGGGCAAGTTCCTCTTTAGGTTTACATAGACGCTAAAAATAAAGTTTGTCAGAAGGCCCTTGTTCGCAGCACACCATTAGGGTAACACCGCGTCTTGAAATTGTTAGATTAACCTGTTCGTATTTTTGTTAAAAGAGGTGCCCTTCATGAAGTTCAGGCTTCACTTTGCCAAATTCTTATCTCCTCCGTTAATTCTGGTCGGTGGTTTTCTGCTTATCATTGCGATTGGAACGGTGCTTCTCATGTTGCCAATCTCCAACCAAAGCGGTATGCATTTGGCTTTTATTGACGCGCTCTTTACATCAACCTCTGCCGCATGTGTAACTGGACTTGTCGTTGTGGATGTAGGGACGACGTTTAATTTGTTTGGTCAGATCGTCATTATGGTATTAATGCAGCTTGGTGGACTCGGATTCATGACCATGGCTACTCTCTTTGCACTTGTATTGGGCAAGCGAATCTCACTCAAGGACAGGTTATTACTCAAAGAAGCCATTAATGCAGACAGTATGGAAGGAATAGTACGCATTATCCGCAAGGTGTTGATTTTCTCCTTTACCATTGAAGGGGTGGCGGCTGTCATACTAGCGCTGCGCTGGGCAACGGAGATGCCATTGGGTCAGGCCGTATACTATGGAATATTCCACTCTGTTTCATTGTTTAATAATGGCGGATTTGATCTGTTTGGTAACAGCTTCCAATACTACACTGGAGATTGGATATTCAATGTGACCGCTTCTGTGCTCGTTGTCTCTGGTGGACTGGGTTTTGTTGTATTGAATGATCTGTTCGAGTATCGCAAACGCCGCCGTTTGTCTCTTCAGTCCAAACTGGTGCTGTCTGTATCCGGAGCGCTGATCGGTATAGGAGCGATTGTGTTGTTTGTTTTCGAATTCACCAATGGACATACACTGGCTTCACTCACATGGAGCGAGAAGATCTATGCGTCCTTCTTCCAGTCTGTCTCTACACGTTCGTCGGGAACGAGCACAATCGATATCACGGAGATGAGGCAGGCTACCCAATTCTTCTTCATTCTGCTGATGTTTATCGGGGCTTCCCCAGGATCGACCGGGGGCGGAATCAAGACGACTACATTCCTGATCATGATTGGTGCGGTGTATGCCATGATTCGGGGAAATAAGGATATTGTGTTTTTCCGCCAGCGTGTTCCGAAAGAACTGCTGATGAGGGCGTTGACCATTATTATGGTTTCTCTGATCATATTCATGATCGTGGTGATGCTTCTGCTTACGACAGAGGATGCGCCATTCCTTTCACTGATGTTTGAAGCTGCATCCGCAATCGGTACCGTGGGTCTTTCTGTGGGAGTGACTGATGAGTTGACCAATTGGGGAAAAATCATCATTACCTTTACCATGTTTGTAGGTCGGATCGGGCCATTAACCATCGCGTATGCCCTTCGTCCGCGCAAAGAGAAGAAACTGTATCGTCATCCGGAGGGCCGGATCATTATCGGATAAAAAGAAAAACCGTCAGACATTCAGAACTAACTCCTGTTATCGTAACGGGCCTTAGTCACAACGAATGTGCTGCGGTTTTTTTGGTTTAACGGCACAAGGAAGCAAGATGCAAAGTGAGAACATCGTCCATGAGCTTGGCATTCAACTGATCCGGTCTAAGCACGGTATGTATGCCTAAGCCATCTACCAGTGCATACAATCTCTCGATCTCCAGTTCTTTGTCCAGATCGGGTCTGGAGAGGTCGAACTTTATCAGGTAGGTGATAACAGAGCCTACAGCTTGTCTGAGTTCATCATATACGGTATTAGCAAGTTCTTTGAGTCTAGGATCGGTATTCGCTCTGGCTGTAAAAGCGTACCACACCTCCATTTCGGCCAGTTTTTCTTCCGTGTTTGGTAAGAATTCGAGCAATAGGCACTTCATATTGTCCATGGGAGAGCCGGTAAAGGACATTTTTTGGACTCGATGAGACACCCGTTCAGATACCAAATTCATGGCATATCGTAGTAGTTCCGATTGAGTAGAAAAGTAGTGACGCATCGAACCGACCGAAACTCCAGCTTCTTCAGCAATATTCCGAACAGAGGCCTGTTCCATGCCATCTCTTCGTATAATACGCCAAGCTGCCTCGGCCACGAGCACGCGCTGTTTATCGTGATCAACAAGTTTAGGCATAGGCATATTATATCACTGTTGATTATTATAGTACACACGTGCTAAATTAAATTTAATACATTTGTATCAAAAAAGGAGAGGCTGAAATGATTGGTTATTTCATTATAGGTTGTGAGATTGCCTTTTGGGTGTTTGTGTTCGCAGGTCTGAGTGTCAGGTATCTCCTTGGCATGAAGCGAATAGGCATCGGTTTGTTAATGGCGACGCCGGTTATCGATCTGTTATTGCTGGTAGCTACAGTTATGGATCTACAGCGAGGAGCTACAGCAAGTATGATTCATGGTATAGCTGCGGTGTATATAGGAGTAAGCATTGCCTATGGTCACCAGATGATCGCTTGGGCGGATCGATATTTCCTATATTGGTTCAAAGGTGGAGAAAACCCTCGTAGTAACAAGTTATATGGTAGAGAACATGCGAGTCGTGAGCGTAGTGGATGGTTTAGACATCTATTGGCTTGGGCTATAGGAAGTGCTTTTTTATTGGCCATGATATGGTGGATTGGAGATGCTGAACGTACAGCTGTCTTCAATAATCTGATCAGAGTGTGGGGAATGATACTCGGTATCGATTTTCTGATAAGTTTTAGTTACAGTTTATGGCCAAGAAAGGTTCCTGCTAGGAATGTTAAACGTTAAAGTAAAAATGGACGTGCGTATGAACTTGCTAAGTTGGGAGAATACCCATATGTACGTCCGTATTAGGTCAAACCGATTGTTAATATAGTTTTAAAAAAAGACTTGCATTCAATATCTGTACATGGTATATTCTAATTCCGGCCAAGAAAACACGGTTTACACGGTGCGGCAAGCAAATGAAATAAGCTTCGAAAGA
>NZ_ASPU01000003.1:0-180425 GCF_000517905.1 Paenibacillus sp. FSL H7-689 | reverse complement strand
ATAGGCTGGGGGTGGAAGTGCAGCAATGCATGGAGCTGACCAGTACTAATCGGTCGAGGGCTTATCCAATTAGCAAGTGATAATTCGCGTGTTTCGTTTCGAATCTAGTTTTCAGAGAACAACACTCTGAAATGTAAGCTACGCGTTTGGTGGCGATGGCGGAGGGGTTCCACACGTACCCATCCCGAACACGACCGTTAAGCCCTCTAGCGCCGATGGTACTTGGACCGCAGGGTCCTGGGAGAGTAGGACGCCGCCAAGCAACAAGGAAGACACACTTGATGATATCGAGTGTGTCTTTTTTTATCTAATTTGATTTATGAAAGAGGAACAGCTCACATTTGTTGGGCTTTTTCTTATTATTGCCCTCTCACTTAACTTACACAGTTGTAAGGCAATTGTAAGTTAGATCAATACAATCAATCTAGTGGCTCCTGTATACTAACCCTATCCATCGATGGGGTTGATTTTCAGGGGGAGTTGGCGTGAGATTTATTGAAATTTTATTATTCTTCTCAAGTGTTTGTTTATTGGCATTGTTGTTCATTCCCAATCAACGTATACGAAGAACAGCTTTGCTCCTGACAAGCGGAGTCGGATTCATTTTTTTAGTGATACATTTGCTTGTTGAAGGATACAGGATTCAGCTTGTATTTTTATACGGATTTGCGACCCTGATGTTTATGTTTTCTCTTATAAAAGTTGTTCGAACGCAGAAAGGCGTGCGGCCAGTCTCCCGAATTCCTAGAGTACTTGCTCCCCTTTTTATTGCAATTGGGCTGATTGCCACAGTCTGTTTCCACTATGTGTTTCCGGTTTTTGACCTTCCAGCACCAACTGGCAAGTTAAAAGTAGGCACGCAAGTCTTTCATTTCGTCGATCCAAACCGGGAGGAGACATTCGGGAAATCAGAGACAGGCAAGAGAGAATTGATGGTTCAGGTATGGTATCCGGCTGAAGCTGGTACTGGAAAGTATACTCCGTTTATCCCTACTCCCCGAATCTTATCTTATATGGCGGAGAGTTATGGCCTTCCCGGGTTTACGGTTCAACACCTGAAGTATGTATCCAGTCATGCTTACTTGGCGACTGAAGTCTCATCGGCTCAGGCCTCGTACCCATTGATTCTTGCAAATCCCGGCTTTGGTTCCTCCAAGTTTCTTCACACGTCACAAGCCGAAAATCTGGCGAGTCATGGATATATCGTGGCAGTGATCGACCACACCTATAATACATTTGCAACCGAGTTTCCGGATGGTCAAATCACGACCAATACAACCAGCGATTTGTTTTCACCCGAACATGATTATAGAACAGAAAGAGAACAACGTGACGAGTTGGGAAAAGTGTTAACCGATGATGTGGTGTTTGCGCTGGACCAATTCGAACTGATCCAATCGGGGAAAATTCCAAGTCAGCTAAAAGGGAGGGTGGATCTGGGGCATATCGGAGTGTTCGGTCATTCCATTGGAGGAGCGACGGCCTATGATGCTTCTTACGATCCACGAATAACAGCTGGGATAGACCTTGATGGAGGACTTTATGGTCTGCATGACAAAGAGGGCTTGCGGAAGCCGATTTTGTTCATGAACTCGGAAAGTGTATACGAAAAATTAAAAATGTTGATCGATCACCGAGTCTACACGGATGCTGAACTTGAACGTATGGGTAATACAAGAGAGTGGGTGGATCAAGAAAGGAAAGACAAAAAGTTGGAGCTTGATCGGATGCGTAAAACAGTTGCCGCAGGGGGACAAGTTCTATATATCGATAATGCGGAGCATTTAAATTTTACAGACGTGCAGTTCATTTCTCCAATTTTCAAAATTCTGGGTATTACAGGGAAGATTGCGCCCGATAGAGCGAATTTCATTATTAATTCCTATATGCTGGATTTCTTTGATATGTATCTGAAAGAAAAGGGCGGAAACTTAATGAACGGACCCGATAGTCGGTTCCCGGAAGTGAAGTTCATAACCCCGCTATTATAATTATGGAACAGGTTGTCGATATAGCGACAGCCTGTTTTTTATATGATGTTGTATCCGTTTCTTCAAACGTAGCTAGCAGATATGTCAATTCCCCGTATATTGAGGTGTACCTTAACCTAAATTATTAATTCGACTGATGTATCCTTATATAAGGATAAAGTGTCTATAGAAGGCTCGTAAATAGGGTAATGGTTCAGAAACATCTCTTCACATGGATAAAAGTAATACTGACTTCGGATATATTGAGTGAAAATCACAAAAAAATTAGTACCAAGTACTAAGACTTAGTGCTATAATGGTAAAAAACAAGTGAGGTGACTACCGGTATGAAGCATCAATCAAAGGCAACCATCACGGCAATGGGGACGTATGTACCGGATCGAATATTAACGAATGCTGATCTGGAGAAATTGGTCGAGACAAGTGACGAATGGATTGTACAGCGTACTGGTATGAGAGAACGGCGAATTGCAGCTGAAGATCAGTTTGTATCTGACTTGGCTACGAAGGCTGTAGAAGATATGATACATCGTTATGATGTAAGTGTAGAAGATGTGGATATGATCCTTGTGGCTACAAGTACACCTGAATATGCTTTCCCAAGTACGGCATCCAGAGTACAGGCTAATCTTAAGATCCCACACACGGGTGTACTGGATTTAAATGCTGCATGCGCAGGTTTTACCTACGGATTACAGCTAGCCGACAGTCTGGTGACCAGTGGAATGTACCGCAAAGTACTGGTAATTGGAGCAGAGACATTGTCCAAAATTACGGATTACACAGATCGCACGACTTGTGTACTGTTTGGGGACGGAGCTGGAGCCTTCTTGGTGGAGAGATCAGCGGCTCTAGAAGGTGACTTTATGGCAGCCATATCAGGTACGCATGGAGAAGGCGGTGTACATCTCTATAAGAGTGGTCTGTCTTCGGAGATGAATGGTGTGCCTTTACAGGGTGATGGGTGCCTTGTTCAGAATGGCAGAGAGATTTATAAGTGGGCTGTACGGACAATTCCAGAACAATTAGGTAAGCTTATAGCCAAAGCTGAATTAAGACCTGAAGAGATTGACTGGTTTGTCCCGCATAGTGCCAACATGAGAATGATTGAGGCTGTTTGCGAACGTGGTCCGGTTCCTTTGGAACGTACTTTAACCAGTGTCGAATATCGTGGGAACACATCTGCTGCTTCCATTCCGCTTGCTTTACAGCTTGCAGTGGATGAAGGGAAATTGAAAGAAGGACAGCGCGTAGCGCTCTTTGGTTTTGGCGGTGGTCTGACGTACGCAGGTCTAGTGCTGAAATGGGGCGTGCCGGACAAGGTGCAGTAATGGATAACATACGATTGGATGCTACACAAAAATAAATAGAGAAAATATAAGAGACCACCCAAACTTCATGCAGTCATGAAGAGGGTGGTCTCTTTAGTGATTTAACTTGTTTTAATAAAATGATATGATTGCATCTTATTTCTATGTGTTAACAGGAAATGCTTAATCCCATAAACATTTTACGGCGTAAGCTTAGGAGCTTGGCGGTGATGTGTACCTTGTTCGTAGCTGTAAGCCAGCTTGATCAAGGTTCCTTCATCAAAAGCACGACCCAGGAACTCCATACCTACTGGCAGACCTTCTGTTGTGAAACCAGCAGGGACCGTGATCGCCGGGAAGCCGGAGAAAGGACTCAATCGGTTGTTACCACCGGAGTTTTGTCCTTCGCCAATAACACCAGCGGCTTGTGTGGACGTTGGATAGATGATGGCATCCAGATTATTATCTGCCATAACTTTCAGCAAGGACTCACGTGTAACTTGGGTACGTTTCAGGACGATGTCCTTATATTCCGTAGTCTCGAGGGTTTGGCGTGCATCCCGAGTCTTCATGGATTGTTCTTGTGACTTATCAAACTCTCCGGAAGCAATGATCTCGGACAGACTGTGATATGGAGCATCTGCACCCAATGAATCCAGATAGTCATTCAGCTGAAACTTGAATTCATATCCACTAAGGCTTGGGTATTTGTTGATCTCAGCCAAGTTCGGGATAGAAATTGGAACTGCGGTAGCGCCAAGTGACTTCAGTTCTTCCACAGCTGTGTTGATTACGTCAGCAACGGCTTTTTCTTCAGCTTTGGTACTTGGAATGAGTTCTGTGGCCACACCGATGCGTGCACCTTTCAACCCGTTTACATCCAAGAAATCAGTGTAGCTTGAAGGAATTTTTCCAACCGCGTAAGCTGTAGCGACATCTTTTTTGTCATAGCCGGCTGTAGCATCCAGCATGATTGCGGCATCACTTACGGTACGAGCCATAGGTCCACCGACATCCTGTGTCAAAGCCAATGGGATAATGCCTTCACGGCTGGACAGTCCGATGGTTGGGCGGATACCCACAAGGCTGTTGAAGCTGGAAGGGATTCGGATCGAACCGCCAGTGTCTGTACCCATGCCGGCTGCGGCAAAGTTAGATGCAATGGCAGCACCTGTTCCGCCGCTTGAGCCACCTGGATAGTGGTCCAGAGCGTATGGGTTCAATGTTTGTCCGCCCAATGAGCTGGATGTCGTGATGCCAAATGCGAATTCATGAAGGTTTGTTTTGCCCAAAATAATGGCACCAGCTGCTTTGAGTTTCTTCACTTGTTCAGCATCGTGAGCAGGAATGGAATCTTTCAGACAGATACAGCCCGCAGTTGTTGGCATGTCGTTGGTATCGAAATTGTCTTTCACCAGAATCGGAACGCCATGCAGAGGTCCACGAGCACCTTGAGCTGCACGTTCTTCATCCAATTGCTCCCCAATTTGGAGCGCATCCGGGTTCAGGGTTAATACCGCGTTGATGCTTACACCTTGATCATCGTATTTTTCAATGCGGTCCAGATATTTCTGAACCAGTTCTTTTGATGTCAGTTTTCCTTGCGTCATTGCGGCCTGAAGATCCATAATGGTTGCTTCCTCCAGGACAAACGGTTTTATGTAGTTATAAATGCGGTCTTTCAGTATGGAGAGGTCATTCTCGGTAAGTACAGAGTTTGGAAGGAAGAGTGATTCCGTATAGCCTTTCATCAATCCCGCAGTGTTCAATGCACCAACAGCACCTGCGAAAGTGGCTTCATCCGGGACATCCTTGAATGATTCGGTAGTCGAATCCAGCTTGAGCCATTGTTGCAAGGCGACCGCAGCATCTTTACGTTGTACGGTTGTGCCGGAGAGCTTGTCCATGGTGAAAGGCACACCTGCAAGTGTAGCCGCTTCTTCCATGGCCTGAACAAATGCTGCCGGAGTAGCTGGCGCTTTTCCTTTGGATACAGCTGCTACTGTTGTTTTACTCGTAGGCGCTGCCGTTGCGGCTGATGCCGAAGGCACCGTTCCTCCCCATGTTGTGGCAACAACAGCTCCTGCCAGTAACAAAGCCCCACTTTTTTTCAATACAGATCCATGATAAGTCATGCATCCACGCTCCCTTCCTGTGTCTCATTGATGTGTGTTAGCAGCGATTCTGTTTCTATGCTTTTGACACATTGTATAGTTATGTCAGGTAATCTTACAATGCTTATATTTATCCAAAAAAACGTATACATCAATACTGTACAGTGTTAATACTTATTCATGCTTCTGTTTACATGTACTCAGAAAAACTATTACATATTTTGATGTGAATAAATATAACATGAATTCGATATGTTGATTAAACATGAGGTTACAGGATGCGAGTAGATTAGGAAGTAGAGATGACAGAGCATACCTTTAGTGTGAAATGATATAATGAAAAGATAGGAATAAAAGAGACATAACGTTCTACCAGAGAGGAAGAGATATGAAGTGAAGACATTGGTACTCGCAGAAAAACCGTCTGTGGCACGCGAAATAGCCAGAGTCATGGGTGCGCGTGATAAACATAAAAGTTATATGGAAGGCCCGAAATATATCGTTACCTGGGCGCTTGGACATCTGGTTGGATTAGCTGAACCGGAGGATTACGACAAGAAGTATGCAACATGGAATCTGGAGGACCTGCCAATTCTGCCAGAGCGTACGAAACTGAAGGTACTTAAAGAGACCAACCATCAATATAAAGCCGTGCAGCAGTTGATGAAGCGTCAGGATGTGGGCGAGCTGGTTATTGCGACGGATGCCGCACGTGAGGGAGAATTGCTGGCCCGTTGGATCATGCAGATGGCGGGGTGGAAAAAACCTTTTAAACGCCTGTGGATTTCATCCCAGACAGATAAGGCGATCAAAGACGGATTTGCTTCGCTGAAGCCAGGCAGTCAGTTCGACCGTCTCTATGAATCTGCACGTTGCCGGGCGGAGGCCGACTGGATGATTGGACTTAACGTGACCCGTGCGTTAACCGTTCGTTTCAATGCGCAGTTGTCTGCTGGACGGGTCCAAACGCCGACCTTGGGCATGATTATGGATAGAGAAAATGAAATTAATGGTTTCCGCTCGCAGGAGTATGAGACGTTAACGGCAGATTTGGGAGGTTTTCAGGCTGTGTGGCGGGCAGCTGGGGGAGATTCACGAATTTTCGACCCTCAAGAAACGCAAGAATTGAAGAAACGGGTAGACGGGCGCAAGGGCACGATTGCCCAGGTGAAGAAAAGCGAGAAAGTAGAGCCGCATCCACTGGCATATGACCTGACGGAGCTTCAAAGAGATGCCAACCGGAAATATGGTTTCTCTGCAAAGCAAACATCAAATGTCCTGCAACGTCTGTATGAACAGCACAAACTCGTAACGTACCCACGTACGGACAGCAGGTACCTGACTTCGGATATGACAGCTACATTGAAAGAACGTCTGGACAGTGTAGCCATTGGACCTTATGCGTCTTTGGCACGTCCTTTGCTGCGCAAAAATCTGAATATCACCAAACGTATTGTGGATGATAGCAAGGTGACTGATCACCATGCAATTATCCCTACGGAGCAAACGGTGCTTCTGAATCAATTGAACCCGGAGGAACGGAAATTGTACGATCTGATCGTACGTCGTTTTATCAGCCTGTTCTATCCAGCAGCGAAGTACGATTCGGTTGCGATTACGGTTCAAGTGGGGAATGATTCCTTCCATGTCAAAGGTACAACGGTGAAAGAAAGTGGATGGCGTGAAGTATACGGCGGCGATTACAGTGATGATGACGATGACCAGGCTGACGATGCAGCAGATCATGAGCGTGCGCTTTTGCCAGATGTGCAGCAAGGACAGTCCGTGACGGTTCAGCGTTGCCATATTAAAAGTGGACGGACGATGCCGCCCAAACGGTATACCGAAGCCGCTTTGCTTTCTCAGATGGAAAAGCATGGACTCGGGACGCCCGCTACACGGGCAGATATTATCGAGAAGCTGGTCAGTTCCGATACAATAGATCGTCAAGGCAACAGCATGCATCCAACCGGCAAAGGGAAACAGTTGATTGAACTGGCTGCCCCGCAGCTTCGTACACCGGATCTGACTGCTCGCTGGGAGGCTGAGTTGGAACGCATCGCTCGTGGGCAAGGGAAACCCGGACCGTTTCTGGATAGTATCCGATCCATGGCGAAAGAGCTGGTGTCTACGGTCAAAGGCAGCAAAGCAGAGTACAAGCCACATAATGTGTCCAATAGCCATTGTCCGGACTGTAATGCACGGTTGTTAGAGAAGAAGGGCAAGCGTGGCAAGTTTCTTGTATGTCCTACGGAGGACTGTGGATATCGTCGTTCGGCAGAAAAAAGATTGTCCAATCGTCGTTGTGCGCAGTGCCACAAAAAGATGGAAATCAAAGAAGGCAAGGCGGGGTTATACGTACAATGTCTACCTTGTGGTATTACAGAAACATTGGATAAGGACAAACAGCATGTGAACAAACGCGATCAGCAAAAGCTGGTGAAACAGTATGCTAAGCAGGAGTCCATCGGTTCCAATCTGGGTGAACTGCTGAAGGCGGCTATGGAGAAAAAGGGAGAGTAACACGCTTGAGGGTAGTTGAGGTAATACTTCGTGCGGTACGAGCTATGCGAATGATGTACTCATTTACTCCAAAGGGACTGATTATAACTTTTCTCTACTCATCTATGTGAAGTCGTATAAGATCCTCCGTTTTCAGGCAACGTAAGCCAAGGAGGTGATACCTATATGCCGCATAACAAACCAGAGAAAATCCATAACCAGCAAAACAAAGACAGTATTCGGGAAGAGAGTATCGCTGTGCGCCCGGACAAAGCAGCCAAAAGAGCACCAAGCCTGAACGGTATTCCAAAGCAGGAGTCCTAGGTTAGAGCGAGGTTAGCGTTATTACACAAAATTGCGGTTCCCTATCCGGTGCGTTGAACATGTCTCTGATGAGGACTATAATGGAGACAGGGAGATGTCCCGGGACAGGGGGATCGCTAGAATTATATGCAAACCGGACTTATATTGTGGTTTTTATTTATTAATGTAGTTGGTTATCTGGTGATGTCGGATGATAAGAGGCGTGCACAACAGCGTCGTGACCGTACACCCGAACGGACGTTATTCTTATTAGCATTTATAGGCGGTGCATTGGGAGTCTGGATCGCGATGTATCGGAAAAGGCATAAGACTAAACATCCCAGCTTCACCATTGGCATTCCGTTGTTGTTGTTCTTAAATGCGGTAATCTATGGTTACTTTATTCAATGAACACATGGAACAAATGCGTAACCATTCAAACAAGACTTACGCTGAAGTGAAAGGTGTATCATTAATTCGTCTGATATGTAAATTCATTCGTATAAATGGTTCATTGTGGTTCCGGAACGTTTAAGGAGTTACATGGTTCTGTTATTTAACTGTTAGTTTATTACATGTCAGACCGAAGCTTGCTTCGCGTGCTCTACATATAAAGGAAGGGACGGGATTCACATGTTATTTTCCAAAATATTAGTGGCTTATGATGGTTCCAAAGCTTCAAATAAAGCACTTGATCGTGCCATTGAGCTAGCTAAAGTGTCCCCAAATGCAGTACTGGATGTCATTCATGCTTTTGATTTCCCGCGTGTATTCATCGGTGAGGGGTTGGCTCCACTGCCACCTTCACTTAATAATGACTACTACAATCTGGCGGTGCAGACAACAGATGAAGCGAAAGAACGAATTCAGGCTGCGGGTGTAACGGCCAATGTGGATCTGATTCAAGGAGCGGCAGCGGAAGTATTGCTTGATTTTGCCAAAGAAAATGATTCTGATATCATTATAATTGGTAGCCGCGGACTGGGTGGAATTCGGGAATTTGTCTTGGGTAGTGTTAGTCACAATGTGGTGCAGCATGCGCGGGTTCCAGTACTGATCGTAAAATAATGGATGAAGTGTGTACGCACTGAAAAGCAGGAAGCCGGTTGTCTTCGAGAGATTGAAGAGGAGCCGGCTTTCTTTTATGGGATGAAATGGTTGGTTAAACGAATTTAAAGAAGCAATTCCCGAACATTATATTTGTCAATATGTTAAATGTTCGTCTTTAAGTTGACATTAGCTGTAGGGGATTGTTAGAATGTTAGATGTGTCGATCAGGTAAGAATAAGGTCGAGTAGGAACGAAATATGTAATAAGAGATTGCAAAAATGAACGAAGATAGTTTGATAGATATTTGCTCGTATAACGCCGGGAATAGGGCCCGGAAGTATCTACCCGGGAACCGTAAATTTCCGGACTACGAGGAGATACGGCTGAGAGTCGCATGCAACCAGATGCGGACAGCAAGCCCCCTTTGGCATGCCCAAATGAGGGATACGTATTTCTTGGAGTCCGGTGTCCGGAGAAAATGTGATGTTTTCGCGGGTAGCGGATTTTTTCATTTCACACGTAATAAGAGTCCCTTAATAGTCAGATGTAATCAAAAAAGCGCAGACGGGAGTTGGATGTATTCATGTCACTGCAAGTCGCTGTAATTATGGGCAGCAAGTCGGATTGGGAAACGATGAAACATGCGTGCGAGGTGCTGGACGAGCTGGAGATTGGGTATGAGAAAAAGGTGGTCTCCGCCCATCGTACACCGGATTTGATGTTTGAATACGCAGAGCAAGCAATTGATCGAGGATTCAAGGTGATCATTGCAGGGGCAGGCGGGGCAGCACATCTACCTGGTATGGTTGCCGCCAAAACGATGCTTCCAGTCATTGGCGTACCGGTTCAATCCAAAGCATTGAACGGTCTCGATTCCTTGTTGTCCATTGTTCAGATGCCTGGTGGTATTCCCGTCGCAACTGTGGCGATTGGCAAGGCGGGGGCAACGAATGCAGGATTGCTGGCAGCTCAAATGATCGGTGCTTTTGACCCGGATGTCCAACGTCGCTCTGAAGCTCGCCGAGAGCGCATCAAACAAGAAGTACTCGAAAGTAGTGAAGAACTATGAATAGAGTCGAGAACCAATCCGGTATAGCAGGAGAGCTAAAAAAAGTCCTGCTGCCCGGGAAAACAACCATCGGCATTCTTGGAGGCGGACAGCTCGGACGTATGATGACGCTCGCAGGAACGGCAATGGGTTATCGATTCGTTACTCTTGATCCCGCTGCGGATGCACCTTGTGGTCAAGTTGCTCGTCAGATTGAAGCTGGTTATGACGATGCCAAAGCTGCACTTGAACTGGCTCGGCAATGCGATGTCATTACGTATGAATTCGAAAATGTGGATGCAGAAGTCGCTGGGCTGCTCGAGCGTGAGTCTTACGTTCCACAAGGAAGTGCGTTACTGTACACCACACAACATCGGTTGCGTGAAAAACGTGCGATCGAAGCTGCTGGAGTAAGAGTCGCGCCTTATCGGGAAATCACAAGTGCGGATACGATGCTTGCTGCTGTTAGCGAACTTGGAGTGCCCTGTGTACTGAAGACGGTGACTGGAGGCTACGATGGCAAAGGTCAACGGGTCATCCGGGAAGCAAGTCAGGCTGTTGCGGCATACGAAGAACTTGCGGCTACTGGTGCGGAACTGGTGTTGGAACAATTCATCAAGTTTGAATGCGAGATATCGGTCGTTGTAGCGCGTAGTACAAATGGGGAGATCAAAACGTTCCCGCCAGCGGAGAACATTCATGTGAACAACATTTTGCATGCTTCAATTGTACCGGCTAGAGTTGCCGCAGATATCCAGATTGAAGCGCAAAAGCTGGCAGCAGCGGTGGCAGAATCGATGAAGGCTGTTGGGTTGCTGGCTGTGGAACTGTTTGTAGCGACGGATGGAAGACTGTACGTCAACGAACTGGCACCAAGACCGCATAATTCCGGTCACTATACGATGGAAGCCTGTGCGACTTCTCAGTTCGAACAACATATCCGTGCGATCTGCGGGTTACCACTTGGGGACACTTCGTTATTGAGTCCGGTTGTTATGGTCAATGTGCTTGGAGAACATCTGGAAGGCATTATCGCCAGAACAGGGCAACCTGATGTAGAAGCGATAGAACTCGGTGTGATTCCCAAGCTTCACATATATGGTAAAACCGAAGCAAAAACAGGACGAAAGATGGGGCATGTGAATCTGCTCTGTCAGGATGTTGAAGAAGGATTGCAATGGATTGAACAAACTAACCTCTGGAGGAATACAAATTCATGATTGAACGTTATAGCAGACCCGAAATGAGAGCCATCTGGACCGAAGAGAACAAATTCCAATCGTGGCTGGAAGTTGAAATTTGTGCATGTGAGGCGTGGGCCGAACTGGGTGTTATCCCTAAGGAAGAAGCAGCATTGCTTCGTCAGAACGCATCTTTTGACATCGACCGCATCTATGAGATTGAAAAGGAAACACGTCATGACGTTATCGCATTTACACGTACGGTATCTGAAAGTCTGGGTGCGGAGCGGAAATGGGTACACTACGGTCTGACTTCCACAGATGTCGTGGATACGGCTCTGGGTTATGTACTGCGTCAAGCGAATGAGATTTTGGAAAAGGATATTGTGAATTTCATTGAAATTCTTCGTGAAAAAGCATTGGCTTATCAGCACACACCAATGATGGGACGTACGCACGGTGTGCATGCGGAGCCAACGACATTTGGACTGAAAATGGCATTGTGGCATGAAGAGATGAAACGGAACCTGGAGCGTTTCCGCCATGCAGCAGACAATGTACAATACGGCAAAATCTCAGGCGCAGTAGGAACGTACGCGAACATCGATCCGTTTGTTGAAGAGTTTGTCTGCGAGAAGTTGGGCACGAAACCTGCGCCAATCTCGACTCAAACATTGCAACGTGATCGTCACGCCGAGTATATGGCTACACTGGCGTTGATCGCAACGTCCCTGGACAAGTTTGCTACAGAGGTACGTGCACTGCAGAAGAGTGAATTCCGTGAAGTGGAAGAAGCTTTTGCTAAAGGTCAAAAAGGATCTTCTGCGATGCCACACAAACGTAACCCAATTGGTAGTGAAAACATCTCTGGTCTGTCCCGCGTTATTCGCGGACATATGGTATCGGCATACGAGAACGTAACGCTCTGGCACGAGCGCGACATCTCGCATTCTTCTGTAGAACGTATCATTCTACCGGATGCAACGATGCTGCTGAACTATATGCTGAACCGTTTTGGTAACATCGTGAAGAACCTGACGGTTTTCCCTGAGAACATGAAACGTAACATGGAGCGCACCTACGGGGTACCATTCTCCGGTCGCATCATGACAAAGCTGATCGACAAAGGCTTCAGCCGAGAGCAAGCGTACGATACCGTTCAACCACGTGCGATGCAAGCATGGGAAGATCAACGCCAGTTCGAGGATATCGTGAAATCCACACCGGAAATCACGGAAGTGCTGAACGAAGAAGAAATCGCAGATGCATTCAACCCGTCATGGCACCTGAAGCACGTTGACACCATCTTCAAAAAGCTCGGCTTGAACGACTAATATATTAAGGTTTTGAATTATTCTACTCTCTAAAAGTATAGGTTGATTATGTGTTCACGCTGGAACGGAGAAGGCAGAAAAAACCTGAAGAAGCAAAGCGCTCGCCTTTATCACCGGATTTCCCCCTTGAGAAAGGGATCAGAGAAATCCGGGGATAACAGCGATCGGAAGGTTATTCTGCATTCGGAGTGGCCCCGCGTGATGAGGGGAATTGGACGTATACTTTACATCTCCTGAAAGAAGGTGAGCCCATGGCACTGTCCACTGCGGCAGATCTCGTTAAAGCACCTCTGTTATATAAAGGAAAAGTACGTGAATTATACGATCTGGGTGAACATTTTCTGATCGTGGTTACGGACCGTATATCGGCATTTGATTACGTGCTGGACCCGGCGGTTCCCGAGAAAGGAAACGTACTGAATAAACTCAGCAGCTTTTGGTTCGAACTGACGGGTGACATGATGGAGAATCACGTCGTTCATACCGATGTGAATCAACTGGGTGATCTCATCACAGACCCAGAATTGCTCAAAGACCGCATCATGGTAACCCGCAAAGCAGAACGCATTGATATTGAATGTGTCGTGCGTGGATACATCACGGGTGGGGGATGGAGACAATATGAGACGAGTGGTGAAGTGAATGGCATTAAACTGCCTGATGGACTTCGCAAAAACGCCAAGCTCGAAGTTCCCATTTTCACACCGGCAGCCAAAAACGATGTTGGTCACGATGAGGACATCCCAATGGATCGCATGAAAGAACTGGTGGGAGACGCACTCGCAGCTGAGCTTCAGGAAAAAAGCTTGCGCCTGTACGAATTCGCCCGTGATTACTGTGATCAGCGTGGCATCATTCTGGCAGATTGCAAATTCGAGTTCGGCATCGTGGATGGCAAGGTCATCCTGATTGACGAAATCTTCACCCCAGATGCTTCACGCTTCTGGGCCAAAGAGAATTATGAACTCGACATCGAGATCGACAGTATGGATAAAGAGCCAGTGCGCACCTATCTCGCCGGAACCGATTGGGACAAGAACAGCAAACCTGATCCACTTCCACAAGAGGTAGTTGAAGCAACAACCGCAAGATACGTCGATATTTATAACCGTTTAACGAAATAATAACGTTTAACGTTTGAGCGAGAGGCTATGGGAAAGTTTGGCTTTCGATCGCTGTTGCCCCCGGAATGTTTTGATTGGAATCCTTTTTTCAAAAGGAAACATTCCGGTTGCAAAGGAGAGCACTTCGTTTCTCTAGCTCAAATCTTTCCCTCCGCCAGTGACAAACTGGTGGGTGAGGCAATTAAGAGCGGTGGCTTCCCACAGGTAGGGGAAGCCTGAAAAATTAAGAGAATTAAATTCACTAATTACTAAAGTAACTTAAAGACCATTCGCCATTCACTGTTTTGAAGGAATGGTCAGTCTAGACCATTACACACCGTGCAACGTAAAAGGTTTAGGCCTTTAAAAAACATCGCATGGACTAGCGGAGGGGCGGAATTGTTCTTAAAGGAGCGATAGCGTTCGCCTTTGTCCCCGGGTTTTGACCGCAGAGCGGGCCAAAACAATCCAAAAAACCTGGGGACAACAAGCGACCGGAAAGAACAATCCGGCCCGGAGCAAGCACCAAAAGTAACTTTTTTAACAGCGTAAAGCATTTATCCCGTTCATTACTGAGGAGGAACATAAGGATCATGATCAAAGCAACCGTATATGTCACTATTAAGCAAAGCGTACTCGACCCGCAAGGCGTAGCTGTTCAAGGAGCCCTGCATTCAATGGGATTCAACGAAGTGGAAAGTGTACGGATCGGTAAAGTCATGGAACTGAACCTGGATACAACAGATCGTGCGGAAGCGGAGAAACGATTGAAAGTCATGTGTGAAAAGCTGCTGGCCAACACCGTTGTTGAAGATTACCGCTACGAATTGGAGGGTTAATCTCATGAAATTTGCAGTTCTTGTGTTCCCTGGCTCCAACTGCGACATCGACTGTTACAAGGCAGTGGAAGATGCGATTGGACAAGAGGTTGATTATGTATGGCACACGGCTACAGATCTTTCGGCTTATGATTGTATTTTAGTTCCGGGTGGTTTCTCTTATGGTGACTACTTGCGTTGCGGAGCGATTTCCCGCTTTGCACCGGTAATGAACGAGGTAGCGAAAGCTGCTGAACAAGGTAAATATATTTTGGGTATTTGCAACGGATTCCAGATCCTGACGGAAGCGGGATTGCTTCCAGGCGCATTGATCCGCAACACTTCCCTGAAATTCCGTTGTCACGATACGGTATTGAAAGTGGCGAACGCAGATACACCATTTACACGTGACTATGCACCCGGCGAGGAGATTATCATCCCGATTGCTCACGGTGAAGGCAACTATTATTGCGACGAGGAGACGCTGGCGAGTCTGCAAGCGAACAACCAGATCGTATTTACGTATGGTACCAACCCGAACGGTTCCTTGGGTGATATTGCAGGAGTATGTAACGAGGCTGGAAACGTGGTCGGCATGATGCCGCATCCAGAGCGTGCAGTGGATTCACTGTTTGGTTCGGAAGACGGCAAACGTATGTTTACATCTATTTTGAAAGCATGGAGGGATCGGCATGACGCAGCAGCTATCCGCTAAGGAACCAACAGCAGAACAGGTCGCAGAACATAAACTTTACGCACAAATGGGCGTATCTGACAGCGAGTATGAGCTGATCTGTGAGTTCATGGGGCGTAAGCCAAACTACACGGAAATCGGTGTGTTCAGTGTAATGTGGTCCGAGCATTGTGCTTATAAAAACTCCAAGCCATTGCTGCGCCGTTTCCCAACCACTGGACCACGTGTCCTGATGGGACCTGGTGAAGGTGCCGGTATCGTGGATATCGGTGATAACCAGGCCGTTGTATTCAAAATTGAAAGCCATAACCATCCTTCCGCGGTTGAGCCATATCAAGGTGCGGCAACAGGTGTGGGAGGCATTATTCGTGATATTTTCTCCATGGGTGCAAGACCAGTAGCAATACTGAACTCCCTTCGTTTCGGTAAGCTGGAGAGCGATCGCGTTAAATATTTGTTCGAACATGTGGTAGCGGGTATTGCTGGATACGGTAACTGTATCGGTATTCCTACCGTTGGTGGCGAAGTGATGTTTGATGAGAGCTATGAAGGCAATCCGCTGGTTAACGCCATGTGTGTGGGTCTGATTGATCATGACAAGATTCAGCGCGGCGTAGCTAAAGGTGTAGGTAACCCGGTGTACTATGTGGGCCCGCCAACAGGCCGGGATGGTATTCATGGAGCAACCTTTGCATCGGTTGAACTGACGGAAGAATCCGAGTCCCAACGGACAGCGGTTCAGGTTGGTGATCCATTTATGGAGAAACTGGTGATGGAATCTTGTCTGGAATTGATCGACTCGGGCATCGTGCTCGGAATTCAGGATATGGGCGCTGCAGGTCTGACATGTTCGAGTGCAGAGATGGCAAGTAAAGCGGGTAACGGTCTGGAACTGTATCTGGATCAGGTGCCACAGCGTGAAGAAGGCATGACGCCTTACGAGATGATGTTGTCTGAGTCCCAGGAACGCATGTTGTTCGTCGTTGAGCCGAAGGATGAGGCGCAGGCGATGGAAATCTTTGAACGTTGGGGCGTAATCTGTGCCAAAGTTGGTAAAGTAACGGATGATGGTCGTCTGAAATTGATCCACCACGGCGAAGTGGTCGGAGATATGCCGGTAACGGCTTTGGTTGACGAATGTCCAGTGTATGACAAACCTTCTTCTGTACCTGCCTACTACGAGCAAAGTGCTTCCATCGACACGCTTCGTTATGACGAAGTGTCGGATCTCGGCGGAGCACTGAAACAAGTGCTGGCATCACCAACAGTAGCAAGTAAAAAATGGATTTATGATCAATACGACTACATGGTGCGTACAAGCACTGCCGTTCGCCCAGGTTCGGATGCAGCCGTAGTTACGATTCGTGGCACACGCAAAGGTCTCGCGATGACAACGGACTGTAATGGACGTTATGTGTACCTTGATCCTGAAGTTGGTGGACGGATTGCCGTAAGTGAAGCAGCGCGTAACATTGTATGTTCCGGTGCTGAGCCGCTGGCGATTACGGACAACCTGAACTTCGGTAACCCGGAGAAACCGGATATTTTCTGGCAAATGGAGAAAGCGGTAGACGGTATGGCGGAAGCTTGTCGTGTGCTGGATACACCGGTCATCGGTGGTAACGTAAGTCTGTATAACGAAAACGCCAAAGGCTCCATCTATCCAACGCCAGTTGTCGGTATGGTAGGTCTCGTTCATGATACGGATCATATCACGACACAAGCATTCAAATCCGAAGGTGATGTTATCATCCTCCTCGGCGAAACAAAAGCTGAACTAGGTGGCAGCGAGCTGCAATACGCGGTTCATGGTCAGACGGAAGGTCGTCCACCAGAACTGAACTTGCAAACAGAAAAAGCGTTGCTCAGCACGGTGCTGGAAGCTATTCAATCCGGACTCGTTCGCTCTGCACATGACTTGTCTGAAGGTGGCTTGGCTGTAGCACTCGCAGAGTCTTGTATCAGCGGTAATGTAGGAGCACAGGTGAATGTGGAGACTGCACTGCGTGCAGATCACGCTCTGTTCAGTGAGAGCCAATCCCGTATCTTGTTGTCGGCTACGCCAGAGCAAGCGGGTAAACTTGAAGCATTTGTACGTGAGCGCGGTGTACCTGTAGCTGTGATTGGACGTGTAGAAGGAAGTAACCTGACGATTGAGTTGAACGGAACATCAGCCGTGAGCGAACCTGTAGGAGGTTTGGCTCAGGTCTGGGAGGATGCGATTCCATGTCTCATGAACTGACGACAGGACCGTTGTGGACAGGCGATTATTATAATGAAGGGTCCGGCAAGGAAGGACTCGACAAATTGAAAGAAGAATGCGGCGTGTTCGGGGTGTTCAGACACCCTGACGCAGCTTCGCTCTCCTATTATGGACTGCATGCGCTGCAACATCGGGGCGAAGAAAGTGCAGGCATGTGTGTGAGTGATGGCAGCCAGTTTAACTATCATCGCGGCATGGGTCTGGTGAAGGAAGTATTCACCAAAGACCTGATGCAGACGCTGACCGGGGATATTTCCATTGGACATGTCCGTTATTCAACGAGTGGTGACAGTAAACTGACAAACGCACAGCCATTGGTATTTAAATACCGTGATGGCGATTTGGCGGTAGCGACCAACGGGAACATTGTGAATGCACCAACGATCCGGCGTGAGCTGGAGCAGAGCGGTTCCATTTTCCAAACAACAAGTGATACTGAGGTCATTGCGCATCTAATTGCACGGTCCTCCAAAGGGCTTGTGGAAGCGGCAAAAGAGGCGTTCCAGCGCATTGTGGGTGGTTATGCATTTCTGATCATGACCAATGACAAACTGCTCGTGGCTTCCGATCCGCACGGACTTCGTCCGCTGACGATGGGTAAGCTGGGAGATGCATATCTGTTTGCATCCGAGACGTGTGCACTGGAAACAATTGGCGCAGAGTTAATCCGTGACATTGAACCGGGTGAACTGCTTGTGCTGGATGCAGATGGTCTGCACGAGGATCGCTTTGATCATCACAAACACCGCAAGGCATTATGCGCGATGGAATATATTTATTTTGCTCGTCCGGATAGTGATATGAATGGTACGAACCAGCATGCGGCCCGTAAACGGATGGGAAGCCGGATGGCGATTGAGTCGTTTGTGGATGCGGACTTGGTTACGGGGGTACCAGATTCCAGCATCTCGGCGGCCATTGGATATGCTGAACAGACAGGTATTCCGTATGAGATGGGTATGATCAAGAATAAATACACCGGACGTACGTTTATCCAGCCAAGCCAAGAATTGCGGGAGCAGGGCGTGAAGATGAAGCTGAGCGCTGTGCGTCGTGTCGTGGAAGGCAAACGTGTGGTTATGATTGACGACTCCATCGTACGGGGAACAACTTCCCGACGGATCGTGAACATGCTGCGTGATGCAGGAGCAACGGAAGTACATGTACGGATTACATCACCGCCGTTTAAAAACCCGTGTTTCTACGGTATTGATACGCCTGACAGCCGTGAATTAATTGCTTCACAGTTGTCGGTGGAAGAAATTTGCCGTGAAATTAATGCGGACTCCCTGGAGTTCCTCAGTCCCGATGGACTGATTGCATCGATTCAGGGAGATAATCAGGATGATCCTAAAGGCGGACTTTGTCTCGCATGTTTTGATCATGATTACCCAACCCGCCTCGACTTTGGCGGCGAGGAAAAATTCGGCTGTAGCTGTTAGCCCTTAAGCCCCGCCTTGCGGAGCAACAGGGGCTAGGCAGCCAGGCGAAGCAGCTGCCCTGGGCCTAGCCCGCGCCCTTAAGCCCCGCCTTGCGGAGCAATAGGGGCCAGGCAGCCAGGCGAAGCAGCTGCCCCCGGGCCTAGCCCGAGCCCTTAGCCCCGCCTTGCGGAGCAACAGGGGCTCAGGCAACCAGGCGAAGCAGCTGCCCCCGGGCCTAGCCCGAGCCCTTAAGCCCCGCCTTGCGGAGCAACAGAGGCTAGGCAGCCGAGCGAAGCAGCTGCCCCCCGGGCCAAGCCCGAGCCCTTAAGCCCCGCCTTGCGGAGCAATAGGGGCCAGGCAGCCGAGTGAAGCAGCTGCCCCCGGGCCAAGCCCGAGCCCTTAAGCCCCGCCTTGCGAAGCAATAGGGGCCAGGCAGCCGAGCGAAGCAGCTGCCCAGCGGGCTTGCCCGCAGCGTAGCTGAGCGGGGTTCGCCGACCGATGGCTTGCAGCCAACGGAATCGGCGAACAATATCGCGAGATCACGAACGAATCAACCATAGCAAGATCATACCAGCCACCTCTGCACCGCTTTTTTGGCGGGTGTCCAGAGGGCCTGCCAAGGTCCTATGGGGTCCTCCCGGGCGGGAGGATTTAGGTGGGGCGAAAAAAAAGGAGATGATTCCACTTGTCCGAAGCATATAAAAAGGCCGGCGTTGATATCGCGGCAGGTAATGAAGCGGTTGAACGGATGAAAAAACACGTGAAGCGTACCTTCCGTCCGGAAGTGATGACGGATCTGGGTGGATTCGGTGCCCTGTTCGGTTTGAACAAAGATAAATACGATGAGCCTGTGCTTGTATCCGGTACAGACGGCGTAGGCACCAAGCTGAAAATTGCATTTGCCATGGACCGTCACGATACCATCGGAATCGACGCGGTAGCGATGTGTGTGAACGACATTGTGGTACAGGGTGCAGAACCACTCTTTTTCCTCGATTATCTGGCATGTGACAAAGTCATTCCTGAAAAGATCGAAGCTATTGTTGCGGGTATCGCTGAAGGCTGTCATCAATCAGGTTGTGCGCTGATCGGTGGCGAGACGGCGGAGATGCCGGGCATGTACAGTGAAGGCGAATACGATATTGCCGGATTCACGGTGGGGATCGTGGACAAAGCGAAGATCATCAATGGTACAACCATCGCCCCTGGCGACACAGTGATTGGACTTGCTTCCAGCGGTGTGCATAGTAACGGATTCTCGCTGGTACGCAGACTTTTGTTGGAAGATGCGGGTCTTGATCTGCATGATGAAGTAGCGGAACTGGGCGGTAAGCTGGGTGATTCCCTGCTGGAACCTACAAAGATCTATGTTAAACCCCTGTTGTCCCTGCTGGAAAAGGTCAAAGTAAAAGGCATGGCTCACATTACAGGTGGTGGTTTCATCGAGAATATCCCACGTATGTTGCCTAGCAACGTGAACGTGGATATTGACTACGGATCTTGGCCGATCCTGCCAATCTTCAACCTGTTACAGGAAAAGGGTGCTGTCTCGAACCGTGACATGTTCACCACATTTAACATGGGTGTTGGGCTTGTACTGGTCGTTAATGAAGCAGATGCAACGGAAGCACTGCAACAACTGAAAACTTCTGGTGAAGAAGCATACATCATTGGCCGTGTTACTGAAGGAGATGCGCGAGTAACCTTCACGGGAGCGGATGTTTAATGGCGAACTACCGCATAGCTGTATTTGCCTCGGGTGAAGGGACTAACTTTCAGTCATTGGTCGATGCAGTACGGAATGGTGGGCTGAATGCATCCGTTGATCTGCTCGTGTGTGATAAACCATCTGCACGTGTTGTGCAGCGGGCACAGGACGCAGGCGTGGAATGTCATCTGTTTACTCCGAAAAATTATGCTTCCCGTGAAGCCTATGAGTCAGAGATCGTGGAAGTGCTTGAATCCAAAAAGATCGACCTGGTCGTTCTTGCCGGATATATGAGATTGCTGACTTCCGTTGTGGTGGATCGTTACGCAGGGCGGTTGATTAATATTCATCCGTCCTTGCTACCAGCATTTGCAGGTAAGGATGCGATTGGACAGGCTCTCGAATATGGCGTGAAAGTTACAGGCGTGACGGTGCACTTTGTGGACGGAGGCATGGATACCGGACCGATTATTGCCCAGCATCCGGTTCCCATTTTGCCAGAGGATACGCCTGAGTCAATCAGCCGTTCCATTCATGCGGCTGAACAGCAGTTATACCCTGAAGTTGTTTCCTGGTTCGCGCAAGGTCTGGTTCAGTTAGACGGACGTCACGTGACTGTTAACAAACCGGTTTGATATAAGTTGAATTTTTTTACACATTAACGGAGAGGACAGAAAAAACCTGAAAAAGCGAAGCGTTCGCCTTTATCACCGGATTTTCCCTTTAAGAAAAGGGAATCAAAAAATCTGGGGATAACAGCGATTGGAAGGTTGTTCTGTCATCGGAGTGTCCCGTGTAAACATCTTGGTTCAACTTCTATAACAGAAGTCGAATATTGGTACGCATTTTGTGATATTTCTCGGGAAATAAATCGGCTGTGTTTCGTCAGGAAACGCGAAGCCATGGGACATTAAAGGAGGAGCATATTGTGAGTATCAAAAGAGCGCTGGTTAGCGTATCGGATAAAACGGGCATCGTGGACTTTTGCCGCGAGCTGTCGCAAATGGGTGTGGAGATTATTTCGACAGGAGGTACAAGTAGCCTGTTGTCGAAGGAAGGCGTACCTGTCATCGGAATTTCGGATGTGACCGGATTTCCGGAAATCATGGACGGACGTGTCAAAACATTGCATCCGGCAGTTCATAGTGGGTTGTTGGCTGTGCGTGATAACGAAGAGCACACACGCCAGATGGAAGAACTCGGTCTCGGCTATATCGATCTGGTTGTCGTGAACCTGTATCCATTCCAAGAGACTATTGCGAAACCGGACGTAGCATACGAAGATGCCATCGAGAACATCGATATTGGCGGTCCAACGATGCTTCGCTCGGCAGCCAAAAACCATGCCTTTGTCAGTGTCGTTGTAGACGCATCTGATTACAGCCAAGTGCTGGAGGAAGTGCGCAACGATGGAGATACCACTCTCGAAACTCGCAAACGGCTTGCGGCAAAAGTGTTCCGTCATACGGCGGCTTACGATGCACTCATCTCCGACTACCTGTCCAACGTAAATGGCGATCCACTGCCAGAGCGTCTAACGGTTACTTACGAAAAACTCCAGGATTTGCGTTACGGCGAAAATCCACACCAGCAGGCGGCATTCTACCGCAAACCGCTGGCTGCACAAGATACGTTGACAACAGCCGAGCAATTGCATGGCAAAGAGTTGTCTTACAATAATATCAACGATGCGAACGCAGCATTGCAGATTGTCAAAGAATTTGAAGAACCGGCCGTTGTGGCGGTTAAACATATGAACCCATGTGGCGTAGGTATTGGCGCAAGTATCTATGAAGCTTACGGCAAAGCATATGCTGCAGATCCAACATCTATATTTGGTGGCATTGTGGCAGCAAACCGTATTATCGACAGCGACACAGCAGGCAAATTAAGCGAGATTTTCCTGGAGATCGTACTTGCTCCTGACTTTACGCAAGAAGCTCTCGATATCCTGACGAAGAAGAAAAACATTCGTTTGCTGAAAACGGGTGAACTGAATGCTGCTCGTAAACGGGAGAGCCAGTTCGTGGTAACGTCCATCGACGGTGGTATGATCGTGCAACAGTCCGATGTACACTCCATCGAAGCGAGCGAGCTGAACGTGGTAACCGATCGTGCGCCATCGGAAGAAGAACTGAAACAGCTATTGTTTGGCTGGAAAGTAGTTAAACACGTGAAATCCAACGCGATTGTGCTTGCTGCGAATGACATGACAGTGGGTGTGGGCGCTGGACAAATGAATCGTGTGGGTGCAGCCAAAATTGCGATTGAACAAGCGGGCGAGCAAGCAAAAGGGGCTATTCTGGCATCTGATGCGTTCTTCCCAATGGGTGATACGCTGGAACTGGCAGCAAAAGCCGGAATTACAGCGGTAATTCAACCGGGTGGTTCGATCAAAGATGAAGAATCCATCAAAGTAGCGAATGAATACGGAATTGCCATGGTCTTCACAGGCGTTCGTCACTTCAAACACTAGAACGAAAAAGGTTTAATAAGGGGTGTCGCCTGTCATGCTAATGACTTATGGTACACCCCCTATTTTTTAGTTTTTTTAACACGCAATAGCGTAACAAATTCAGTTATGCACGGAGGGGAACAGAGCGAATGGATATTCTGGTAGTAGGCGGCGGTGGCCGGGAACATGCAATCATCTGGGCACTGGCGAAGAGCCCAAAGGTAGACAAGATTCACTGTGCACCGGGAAATGCAGGCATTGCTCAACTGGCTGAGTGTCATGCCATTGCGGTGAATGAATTTGATAAACTAACGGCTCTTGCTGTAGAGCTTAAAGTAGGTCTGGTGGTTATTGGTCCGGATGATCCGCTTGCAGATGGGATCGTGGATGCATTTGATTCGACAGGTATTCCGGTATTCGGACCTCGTCGTAATGCAGCAGAGATCGAAGGAAGTAAAACGTTCATGAAGGACCTGCTGCACAAATACAACATTCCAACCGCAGCCTATGAGAAATTCGACAATTACGAACAAGCTCAAGCATACCTGAATGAGCAAGCAATTCCGGTTGTCATCAAGGCAGATGGACTGGCAGCGGGCAAAGGTGTGACGGTAGCTTATTCGCGTGATGAGGCTGATCAGGCACTTCGCAGTATCATGGTGGACAAAGTATTTGGTGAAGCAGGAGCCAAAGTGATCATTGAGGAATTCCTCGCAGGGCAGGAAATGTCCATTCTGGCTTTTGTTGATGGGGAGACGGTTCGTCCGATGGCCGCAGCACAGGATCACAAACCTGTATTCGACAATGATCAGGGGCCAAACACAGGCGGTATGGGTACATACTCACCATTGCCACATATCCCAGCATCGATTATTGAAGAAGCCGTGGAGACGATCATCAAACCAACGGCTAAAGCGATGGTATCCGAGGGACGCCCATTCCAGGGTGTATTGTTTGCCGGGCTGATGATTTCACCAGATGGTAAGCCCAAAACGATTGAGTTCAACGCACGTTTTGGTGATCCGGAAACACAGGTTGTATTGCCACGCCTAAAAAGTGACTTGTTCGATATCTTCTGGGCAACCGTCCATGGCAAGCTGGCTGATATTGAGATTGAATGGAGTGATGAAGCCGCAGTATGTGTGGTGCTTGCTTCAGGAGGTTATCCGGGTCCTTATGCCAAAGGTGTAGTCATTGAAGGACTGAACCAAGTAGATGACGCCGTGGTATTCCACGCAGGTACAGCGCGTAGTGAAGCGGGAGACTGGGTTACGAATGGTGGACGGATCCTGGGTGTAGTTGGCCTTGGTGCGGATATTGCCGAAGCTAGAAACAAAGCTTATGGACAGGCGGAGCGTATCCACTTTGATGGTAAACATCAGCGAACGGATATTGCTGCCAAAGCACTCGTATAGAATGAATATAAGAGCCCGTAAAGATGTATACCGGAAAGGTATTTGCATCTTGCGGGCTCTTTGATACGTATATAGATGTATCTTGTGCATAAGGCCGGACTTGTTTTATACGGGAAAGAATATGGGGAAGATTCAAAACGGGATTAAATCAGGGAGATCCGGCATGTTTAATGCCCTAAAGTAAGGGGTAGTATTTTTATAAATTGAACTATACTAAACATGTGAACAATATCACATTATGAGTAATATCAATCATATTATATAAAGTACGTAACATACATAGAGACTAATTTGAGAACATTAAACTGTAAGCTTGTGGCAAACCATAACGTGCAACTGGATGGTTGAGCGGGAAACATGGTATACTTTTCGGAAACAGGAATGAGTACGAGGGGAGGTGGATATCTATTGGGTAGGCGATATTGTAAATTGTCCAAATGGCGAATCTAGGTGGAGTTAAGCGAGGAACAATTGACAGCATGAGGGGTAACCCGATTTGAATGAAGAAGTTTCTGCAAGTCATTGACTTCATCTTGAATTCCTGTTTTGTAATTTTACAAGGTCAAACGTAAGACTTATACAAAAGATATCATTGAAATCAATTTTATATAAGGCAGACGTCGTGTTGAAAGACTAACAGTTGATGAATGGTTAACACAGTTAACGGATCACGCTGTAACTATCTCTGGAGGTGAATCCCTGAGAACCGGGGAAATCATTGGACATAATTACCATATTGAATATCGCTTTACTTATTATCTTGATTGCATTGACTGCATTTTTCGTAGCATCGGAGTTCGCTGTAGTCAAAATTCGTACATCAAGAGTGGATCAACTGGTCGCGGAGGGCAATAAAAAGGCTGTACTCGCCAAAAAAGTTGTCTCGGACCTGGATTATTATCTGTCAGCCTGTCAGCTCGGTATTACGGTCACTGCTCTGGGACTGGGAGCGCTCGGAAAACCGACGGTTGAGAGATTGTTATATCCGGTATTCAATTATTTAGATGTACCTGCTTCAATCTCGTCGATTGCTTCCTATGCGATCGCCTTTATCCTCGTCACGTTCTTGCACGTGGTTGTTGGTGAGATGGCACCGAAAACGTTGGCGATTCAATTTTCAGAAAAACTGACATTAATGCTCGCCCCATCGCTATACTGGTTTGGTAAAATCATGTATCCGTTCATCTGGGCGCTTAATGGAACATCACGTGTTCTTCTGCGAGGATTCGGTGTGAAGCCTGCCAAACATGATCAAGCCTACTCGGAGGATGAGATCAAAATCATCATGAACCAGAGTTATGAAGGTGACGAGAACAACAAGACCAAGCTTTCATATCTGGAAAATGTATTTGTGTTCGATGAACGTGATGCCAAAGACATCATGGTACCTCGTACAGAACTGGTGACATTAGATCAGGATATGACCTATGACGATATTATTCCTATATTGGATGAACATAACTACTCACGTTACCCTGTCATCGAGGATGGGGACAAGGACCGCATTATCGGCGTTGTGAATGTGAAAAAGATTTTGCCTGACATGGTAGCCGCAAGATCGTATCAACTAAGCGAGTTCGTTCGTGAGATCCCATTTGTTTCCGAAGTTACAAGTATCCAGGATGCAATGATTAAAATGCAGCAGGAACGTGTACACATGGCCGTGGTCGTGGATGAATATGGGGGTACCTCGGGTATCATTACGATGGAGGATATTCTGGAGGAACTTGTCGGTGAGATTCGCGATGAATTCGATGCCGATGAGGTGGCCGATATTCAGGAGACCGGAGAGAATCAATATCTCATTAATGGTCGGGTACTTTTAGATGAAGTGGAGCGGCAGTTCGGGCTTAGCTTTGAAGGTAATGAAGAGATGGATACCGTTGCTGGATGGATTCAATACCAGAAGGGTGTAGGTGTGGAAAAAGGAGACACGGTAGAACACGGCGATTATGTCTGGACCGTTGTGGATACCGAAAACTATCACATCAAACAAGTTCTTCTGGAACGAGTGAGCGGCGCACAGGTTGAGGAAGCTACTAGCGATCTGGCGTAATCTTGGTTGGTTCGATCTGACTGTAATCTAGGGTTTGACTGCCTATTTGGCTACTGCCCTCAGAATTTAGAACGTTTTGGCAACGTAGCAGTGTAGGGGACGGAATCGATCCTGAAGAAGCGTAGCGTTCGCGTTTGCAAACCAATTTTAAACCTTTGAAAACAATAATCAGGAAAATTTGGAGGCAATGGCGATCGGAAGAACGAGCCGTCATCGGAACGTCACTCGTGCAACCTTATTTTAAAATTTAATGGAGGTGAATCCCTCAACCCGAGGGAAATCATTGGACGGAATAATAGCCTTGAATTTATTTTTAGTAGCCGTATTTATAGGTCTGACAGCCTTTTTCGTTGGAGCCGAATTTGCAATTCTTAAAGTACGGATGTCCCGAATCGATCAATTGATCTCGGAAGGCAACAAAAAGGCAGTACTGGCCAAAAAAGTGGCGCACAACCTGGATTATTATCTGTCGGCATGTCAATTGGGGATCACCATCACGGCGCTGGTATTGGGAGCCTTGGGTGAACCTACTGTTGAGAAAATGCTGCATCCGCTCTTTGAGCGAATGGAAGTACCAGCGGCATTGTCTACCGTGCTTTCCTATGGTATTGCTCTGGCGATCATTACGTTCCTGCACGTGGTTATTGGTGAATTGGCACCGAAAACCCTGGCGATTCAGTTTGCAGAGAGAATGACGCTGTTGCTGGCACCACCACTGTATTGGTTCGGTAAAATCATGAATCCATTCATCTACGCGCTAAATGGAGCTGCTCGTCTGTTGCTTGGCATATTTGGTGTAAAACCTGCCGGGCATGATACCGTTCACTCCGAAGAAGAGCTGAAGCTGATTATGGCACAGAGCTACGAGAGTGGCGAGATCAACCAGACGGAGCTGGACTATCTCAAAAACATTTTTGCTTTTGATGAGCGTCTGCTTCAGGAGATTATGATTCCAAGAGATAAAATTGTTACTCTGAATAAGGAAATGCCGATTGATCAGATCATTGAGACGCTGAATCGACACGAATACACGAGATACCCTGTTATTGCGAATGGGGATCAGGCTCATTTTGTTGGCTTCATTAACACGAAAGAAATGCTGACGAGTGTAGCAGCAGGCAGAGACTTCAATATGGAGACATTTGTTCACAATACACCGAGTTTCTCCGAGCGTTCTCCAATCAAGGATGTACTGATCCAGATGCAGCAAAGCCGTGTACACATTGCAACCGTGAAAAACGAGGCAGGTGCTACGGTAGGTATGGTTACGATGGAGGATATCCTTGAAGAGATTGTCGGAGATATCAAGGATGAATACGAGCATAAAGATTTGGTGAATCCACCAAAAAGAATGAAACTGGTTTAAGAAGCATTAATACAAAAGTAATACAGGAATACGAAACAAGCTAATCAATCGTTATAACGCTAAGCAGGTTCCCGGAGTGATCGGGGCCTGCTTTTTGTATTAAATCTTAATTTTAAAATAAAAGCTTGCATAATGTGGTCCAATGGATTAATATAAATTTAAAGAATCTTAACTTAAAGATAAATAACAGAAACCAATAAATAAAAGAAGCAAAAACAACCTATGATACAACTAAAACCAAGGGAGTGGAGATTATGTTCAGAACTTCAGGAATTCATCATATTACAGCTTTTGTTGACGATGCGCAGAAAAACGTTGATTTTTATGCAGCTGTGTTGGCGCTCAGACTGGTGAAAAAAACAATAAACTTTGATGCACCGGACGTGTATCACTTGTATTACGGGAATGAGCAGGGTGCACCGGGCACAATCATTACCTTTTTCCCACAGCAGAATTCAAGAAGA
Organism: Paenibacillus sp. FSL H7-689; assembly: GCF_000517905.1. Classification (NCBI taxonomy): domain Bacteria; kingdom Bacillati; phylum Bacillota; class Bacilli; order Caryophanales; family Paenibacillaceae; genus Paenibacillus; species Paenibacillus sp. FSL H7-689. Next base: position 151,829 of record NZ_ASPU01000003.1, on the reverse strand, counting down.
GGTGTCATTGGGTCAGGTCAGACTGGAGTTACCGTATATGCGGTTCCTGTAGGAAGCCTGCCTTTCTGGAAAGAACGTCTTGCTTCCTTCGATATTCCATATGAAAATAAAACCAGATTTGGTGAGCAGTACATTCGTTTCTTCGACAAAGGAGGTCTGCTGCTTGAACTGGTTGAGCGTGAAGGCGGTCAGCCAAGCAACTGGAGTTTCAACGGTGTGACACCGGAGCATGCCATCAAAGGATTTGGCGGAGCCGTATTGTTCAGCCAAGTTCCTGAGAAAACCATGGACGTCTTGGTGAGCAAACTGGGTCTGGAGCAAGTCGGTGAAGAGAACGGACTCCTTCGTCTTCAGGCAAGCGGCGATATTGGTCAGATCATCGATATTCAGTCCACAGGTATCCAACGCGGGATTGGTGGAGCCGGAACGGTTCACCATATTGCATGGCGTGCCAAAGATTACGTGGAACATGAACAAATTCAGCAGGATCTTGAACAATCCGGATATCATCCAACGCCAGTCATTGACCGTCAATACTTCAACGCTGTGTATTTCCGGGAGCCGGGTGGTATACTGTTCGAACTGGCTACGGATCCTCCGGGATTTGCACGGGATGAACCAGCAGAGAGCATGGGTGAGAAACTGATGTTGCCTGAATGGTATGAACCACAGCGTGAGCAGATTGAACAATTGTTGCCACGAATTGAAGTACGTGAATGGAAAGGAGAGTCCAAATCATGACCACAACCAATACAATGAAACATATCTATAAAGCAGGTGCTCAGCCGGATGCGCCAACAATCCTGTTGCTTCACGGCACAGGCGGAACCGAGAACGATCTGGTGGGTCTGGCGGAGATGATCGCACCAGGAGCTGGCATACTTGGGGTGCGGGGTAATGTATCGGAAAACGGGATGCCACGTTTCTTCCGCCGTCTAGCCGAAGGCATTTTTGATGAAGAAGATCTGATTGCTCGTACGGCAGAGCTGGGATCTTTTGTAGATGCAGCTGCGGTGGAATACGATTTTGATCGGTCCAACGTGTATGCACTGGGTTACTCTAACGGTGCCAACATTGCGGCCAGCCTGATCTTCCATCAAGCAGATGTATTCAAAGGTGCAATTCTGCATCACCCGATGGTACCGCTGCGCGGACTCGAACTTCCGGATCTGAAAGGTCTGCCTGTGTTCATTGGTGCGGGCGAGAACGATCCGATTGTACCAAGACGTGAAACGGAGGAACTTGCTTCGCTACTGAGCGGTGCAGGTGCCGATGTAAACACGCATTGGGAGCGTCAAGGTCATCAGTTAACTCGTACCGAGGCAGAAGCAGCGGCAGCTTGGTTTAAGACTCAGGCGTAAATTGGGTGGATAGACGGTTATGAAACATATAGAAACAGCCTGATCGTGAAGATCGGGCTGTTTTTCCTTTTTATTTTGATCATCGTCAGGAAGAGGAAATGATTGACTGGTGTTATGTAACCGTTACTAACCGGGTAAACATTTGAATGTGTGGTAGATAACCTTGTATGCTTAGTGATATAGCTATGTATCAACATCATGAACTGGAGGGGTTAATGTGGAACGTAACATTAAGGAACTGGTACAGCAGATGACACTGGAAGAAAAAGCGGGTATGTGCTCGGGACTGGACTTTTGGCATCTGAAAGGGGTGGAGCGTCTTGGCATTCCATCCATCATGGTGACGGACGGACCTCATGGGCTGCGCAAGCAGGATGGGAGTGCAGATCATCTAGGACTGACGTCGAGCGTGCCTGCAACCTGTTTCCCTTCTGCGGCAGGATTGGCTAGTTCATGGGACAAGGAGCTGGCGCGTCAGGTCGGGGTGGCTTTGGGTGAGGAATGTCAGGCCGAGGATGTAGCGGTACTGCTTGGACCGGGTGTAAATATTAAACGATCCCCGCTGGGCGGACGTAATTTTGAATACTTTTCCGAAGATCCGTTGTTATCTACGCAGATGGCTACCGGTCATATTCAGGGTGTGCAGAGCCAAGGTGTGGGTACGTCTCTCAAACACTTTGCAGTTAATAATCAGGAAGAACGGCGTATGTCGATTGATGCGGTGGTGGATGAACGGACGCTGCGTGAGATTTATCTGGCGAGCTTCGAAGGTGCAGTGAAGGATGGACAGCCGTGGACGGTGATGTGTTCTTACAATAAGGTGAACGGTACGTATGCAGGTGAGAATGAATGGTTGCTTACGGATATCCTGAAAGACGAATGGGGTCACGAAGGTCTTGTGGTATCAGACTGGGGTGCGGTCAATGAACGTGCAGACGCTCTTGCAGCAGGACTGGAACTGGAGATGCCAACAAGCGGTGGAATCGGTGAGCGTAAAGTGATCGATGCCGTAGAAAGCGGACAACTGCCGCTGGACAAGCTGGATCGGGCGGTGGAGCGTCTGCTTACGCTGATCTTTAATGCCGTTGATCAAAAGCAAGATGGGGCTACATATAACAAGGATGAGCATCACCAACTTGCGCGTAAGGTGGCAGCCGAGAGTATGGTTTTGCTGAAAAATGAAGAAGGTATCCTGCCGCTTGGGCGTGAAGGCGATGTGGCGATAATCGGGGCATTTGCGCGTAAACCTCGCTTCCAGGGCGGGGGAAGTTCCCACATTAATCCGACCAAAGTGGATGATATGGTGGAAGAGATGACACAGGTGGCTGGCGAAAGTGTAACCTTCTCGTATGCCCCAGGTTATCGGATTGAAGCGGATGATGTGGATGAGACGTTAATGCATGAGGCTGTTCAGGCAGCACAGTCAGCGGATACCGCTGTTGTGTTTGTTGGATTGCCGGATCGTTATGAATCCGAAGGGTATGATCGTGCTCATTTGCGTCTGCCTGACAATCATATTCGTCTGATTGAAGAGATTGCAAAAGTACAATCACGTGTGGTTGTGGTGCTGAGCAACGGATCTCCAGTGGAGATGCCTTGGTTGCCGCAGGTGCAAGCGGTGCTTGAAGCTTATCTTGGTGGACAGGCCGTTGGTGGAGCGATAGCTGATCTGTTGTATGGAGAGGTGAATCCGTCCGGTAAACTGGCAGAGACATTCCCTGCCAAACTCAGCCATAATCCATCTTATCTGAATTTCCCGGGTGAAGGGGATCGAGTTGATTACCGGGAAGGTATCTTTGTTGGTTACCGCTATTATGATAAAAAAGAGCTGGAGCCACTGTTTCCGTTCGGTTATGGACTAAGTTATACGACATTTGAATATGCTGACCTGAAGGTAGATCGCACAGAATTGACCGATCAGGATGAGGTGAATGTGCAAGTAAGGGTCACCAATACCGGTGACAGAGCAGGCAAGGAGATTGTACAGTTGTATGTCAGCGATGTAGAGAGCACAGTTATTCGTCCTGTAAGAGAATTGAAAGGATTTGCGAAGGTGGCCCTTGAACCTGGAGAGTCCAAAGTGGTGAGCTTCACACTAAACAAACGTTCATTCGCCTATTACAACGTAGATATGAAGGACTGGCATGTGGAGACCGGAGAGTTCGAGATTCAAGTAGGCAGTTCCTCACGGGACATTCATGTGCACACACGTGTGAATGTAGAGTCTACAGCGACATTCCTTCCAACCTATACGCGTAATAGTACATTGGGTGATATCCAGCGTGATCCGGCCCATAAACAGCTACTGGACCAGGCTTTGCAACAATTCCAGGAAGCCAGTGGGTTCGGCGGTGATGATGCCGGGGATCATGCAGATATGATGGATGCGATGATGAAATATATGCCGCTGCGAGCACTGGTTGCGTTTAGCGGTGGGGCCATGACGGAAGAAGCGATGAATGAACTTCTGGAGCAGCTGAACAACAAGGATCATGGTATTAGGGGATAAGGGGCTGTGCTCTTAAACCGAGTATTCGTCCATCCTTGGATTAAGCGATTACGATTATGCGATACGTGCAGGAACTGCGCACGAAGCCATAAGAATGTGCATGAGGGCCAGCCGCATAGTGGCTAGGACAGTTACCCGATCCGATCATGGATCGGGTTTTCTTTTTGCATAAGGAAAAAGGAGGGTTAACGGGACGGTGGGATGGAGGATGACTCTAGCAACGTGACAGAGGTGACAGGACTGCTCTAACTTGCTGAAGCAACATGGTTGTCGTAAAGGATGGATTAATCTATAATGAAGTAATTGATAATCATTTTCAATTAGATTCGGTGATAGATGATTATGCACGTAATCAGGAGGGGAATATGAATCCTAACCCTAGCTTACATACATTTGGTTCAAGTGCGTTTGTTCGGACCCGTGATGGTCGCAAACTACATTATATGTCCAGGGGAACAGGAGAGCTGACGGTTGTATTTGAGTCCGGTATGGGCGCCTCCAGATCAAACTGGGGACTGGTTGCACCAGCCATTGCTGAGCATGCACGTGCAGTTGTGTATGACAGGGCAGGGGCGGGACGAAGTGATGTCGACTCAGCTCCCCGCAGCCTTGAACGCATTGCAGGGGATCTTGGAGAACTGCTGACAGCTCTGGGCCCGGGCCCATTCATTCTGGTTGGACATAGCTGGGGCGGTCCGATTGTACGGGCTGCGGCAGCTGCACATCTATCTCGATTACGTGGCATTATTCTGGTAGATCCATCAGACGAGCATTGCGAAATGTATTTTTCCAAGCTTACTAAAAAGAGCTTTGCCATCAATGGTTTCATTATTCCAATCATGGCGCGGACTGGCTTATATAAGATGCTTGGCAGCAAAGCTGGAAGTGTTCAGCCTGACGATGTGGCAGCGGATCACCTCAAGGAGGATTTCACTGTACGGGCAGCCAGCACGATGCTTGCAGAAGGCAAAACGTTTCTGGATGACATGGCAGGGCTCCTGGAACATCCTCCGGCTCTGGGTAATCTGGAAGTTAGCGTGATCTCGGGTACGAACCCCGGCAAGGGAGAGGGGAAAATCAGACCTGCCCTCATCACGGCGCATCGCCAGACGGTGAGCCAGCTATCCAATGCGAGATGGATTGGGGCCGATCAATCGGGACATATGGTTATGTATACAGACCCTCAGGTCATTATTGATGAGATTTTACGAATGATAAATGATGAGAGCTCAGGCGCAAGAACAGAACAAAAGTGATACAATACAAAGAAAAGCAGTGCGCGACATTGCTAGACCATAAAAGCGGAGTGTGGAGAACAACATGAAACCAGTTGAACAAGAACCAACGGGAACCACAAGTCCCGGTCGTGCCAGTGTTGGCATGGAAGATATCGTGCGCGCACATCATGTGCTGCGTGAGGTCATTGTAAGAACGCCGTTACAGCGGGATGCTGTATTGTCGGCCAAATATAACTGTAATGTGTATCTGAAAAGGGAAGACCTTCAAGTGGTGCGTTCGTTCAAAATTCGGGGCGCCTATAATATGATTCGCAGTCTGACACCAGCCGAGATGGAGAAGGGTATTGTCTGTGCAAGTGCGGGCAACCATGCTCAGGGTGTTGCTTTTAGCTGTAATGCCCTTGGAATTAACGGCAAAATCTTCATGCCGAGTACAACACCGAACCAGAAGGTGAAGCAGGTGCGTCGCTTTGGTGGAAACAACGTTGAAGTGGTGCTGATCGGGGATACGTATGACGATGCATACGCAGAAGCAATGCGTGCATGTGACGAACAGGGCATGACGTTTATCCATCCTTTTGATCAACCGAAGATTATTGCAGGTAATGGTACGGTAGCGATGGAAATCATGGAAAGTCTCGATGAGAATGCCGACTATGTATTCGTGACGATTGGTGGCGGAGGGCTGGCAGCCGGCGTGGGAACCTACATGAAGACCGTGAGTCCAGAGACACGCATCATTGGAGTTGAGCCACTTGGGGCAGCTTCCATGAGTGAAGCGATGTTCCGCAAACAGGTTGTGACGTTGGATGATATTGATAAATTCGTGGATGGTGCAGCGGTGAAACGGGTTGGCGATCTCACCTTTGATATCTGCAACAGTATACTTGATGACATTGTGAAAGTGCCAGAAGGCAAAGCCTGCACAACTATTCTGGAACTCTATAATGAAAATGCGATCGTTGTCGAGCCTGCCGGTTCCTTGGCTGTTGCGGCGCTTGAGCAATATCGTGAGCAAATCGTGGGCAAGACGGTGGTCTGTGTTATTAGTGGCGGGAACAACGATATCGACCGGATGCAGGAGATCAAGGAACGTTCCCTGATCTATGAAGGTCTGAAGTATTATTTCATGGTTAATTTCCCGCAGCGTGCAGGAGCTTTACGTGAATTCCTGGAGGAAGTTCTAGGGAAGAATGATGATATCACCCGGTTTGAATATACGAAAAAGCATGATAAGGAAAATGGCCCTGCCTTGGTGGGCATCGAGCTGATGTACAAGGAAGATTACCACCCGCTCATTGAACGCATGAACCGCAAAGGTATCGCCTATACCGAACTGAACAAAAATCTAAATCTGTTCAACATGTTAATCTGATGAAACATACCAGTATGCCGTCAGATCACCACGAAACATCTCCTCTGATCAGACCTGCACGCATAGAAGATGCTGATCAGGTTATTCCTTTGCTGTATCAGGCGATAGGAGACATTGCATACGCGCTTGCGGGTGAGGCGGATCATGAGAAGGCGATGCAGATTTTGCAGGAGTTCTATGTACAGGAAGACAACCGGATTAGCTATCGTCATGTGACAGTAATGGAGCAGGATAGGCTGATTGCGGGGATTCTGGTAGCCTATGATGGCGGAGAAGCAGATCGTCTGGACCAGCCGATTCTGGATCGACCTGGACGAAGCCGGGATGAGAAGTATGCTTTGGTTAAAGAAACCCGTCCGGGGGAGTATTATCTGGATACTCTCTCGGTAAGTGAAGCTTATCAGGGGCAGGGCATCGGCCGGGCACTGATGGCTGCTTTTGAGCAGCAGGGCAGAGATCAGGGTCACTCGCAGGTATCCTTGATTGTAGAACGGGACAACGGCCGTGCGCTAATGCTGTACGAACGGCAGGGATATGTCAAAGACGATGTGATTGTCATCGCAGGACATGAGTATAATCATATGGTCAAACCGATTCAATAGTGCAGGGAGCTCACGGATTAAGTCAGTTTTGATTATAGAAGCAAGAAGAAACCGCCACAGGAGAAAATCCTGTGGCGGTTTTTGTCGTGGTTATCTGTTAGGATTTAGCCCAAGTTTTGGCTTGAACCGGGTGTTAACCATGGAAGCGGATTAACTCAATAATTCGCGTAGTCGCTGACCGGCACATTCTGCTCCAGCCATTTCTCGACAGCAGTCGTTTTCTCGAATTTGGCTTCGGTTACGATGTCCATGAACTTTTCGAGTTTCGTCAGGAAGGCACTTTCTTCGGATGAGTTACGTTGTAAGACAGCTTTGTAACCTTTCTGGGCATTGGCTGTCATTTTGTTCGTTTCATAGTCAAATAAAGGCGTATTATTCAGGCCATAAAAGGTATACAAGGTATAGTTATTCATCAGGTTCTTCACCTGTTGTACCCGATTGGACTTCGGATATTCGTTCAGGAATCGTTCCTGATTCAAAGCGCGATTGAGTATCTCCTGATAGCCAACGACCAGTGCACCATCATCGGCGGCAAGGTTGCTGGTTTCAACTGCCATAATATTAATGTATTGTTTGATGTCTGGTTTCACGTACGAGATATATTTCTGAAAAGCCATATAATTCATGATCGGATAGAGGGAACCTTCCAGCATAACCAGGCGATAACCGCTATCCCGTGCCTGCTGGAGCAGCGCACGCAGACTGGTGTCGTTGGTGCGGCTCATCAGTTGGGTGAAGCTATCATTCCACTTGTAGGCTTTGATCATCTTGTCCTGAACATTAGGCACCAGTAGACGGTCCGTCATGGCTGTTAACGCCTTGTTGCGGGCATTCTCCAGCTGTAAGACCATCAGGGTTGCATGATAGATCGTAACTTGATCGATATGAGATTCGAGATAAATATCCGCGGCAGGCAAGCCGTTCTTTTTGTAGAGCATGGACTGAAATGTTTTATATATCGTTGTTGAACTGGCAGTTGTGACTTTGGTATCTGTACTGGAAGAAGCGGCAGCAGCGACTCCGGATAATGGAGCGACAGCCGTTTGGAGCAGCATGAGGATGGCGGTGGCTGTAATGAAGGTGCGCATGCCTTTACGTTTGGCAGATTGGAACGATGATGTCATAGATATGAACCTCCCGTAGTTGAGAAAATGATAGGTGTTGTTCACTAGTCACTATACATTAACCCAATTGGTGCAGGATGTGGTTGCGGAATGGTGACAAATTCTTCTGTTATTTTTAACTTTTGGAGGGTGGAAGATAGAGGAAGTTTTCTGAGAAAATATTTTTTGTACAACTGGAAACTTTTGAGCCGATCGGAACGTCTTAGTTGTGCATAGGAAAATACAGGAATTAATGAAAAGAACAGCGAATCTATTTCGATGTTAACTAAATGTGAGAATGGGGATATGGGATATGAGGAAAGCGGGAGGAAAACAAGTGAAGAAGGTAATGTCAGCGCTGGCTGTATCGGCCATGCTGATGTCCGCACTTCCAACGTCGGTTATGGATGCAGCCGCGAGAATCAGCATATACATCAATGATGCAGAGTTATCATCTGCTCAGGCACCTGTCATGAAAGGTGGACGCGTACTCGTTCCGCTTCGGTCGATTTTTGAAGGATTGGATGCGAAGGTACAATACACGAACAGAACCAAAACGATTGTTGCAACTCGCGATGATCAGGAAGTTACTTTGAAACTTGGTTCCAAAACGGCATACATCAACGGGGAAGCGATATCGCTGGATGTACCTGCAAACACGATTAAGGGCAACACGATGGTTCCGATTCGTTTTGTCAGTGAAGCTTTTGGAGAAAAAGTATTCTGGAACTCACGCAATCAGCGTGTAGATATCAAGACAACAGCAACACCTCCAGTAGATGAGACACAATATGCTGCATGGAACATCTATGGTTCGGTATCCGGAAGTAACGGAGATGGTCGTGACCTGACCGTGAGCTTCACACGTCCAACTTCAGAGAAGGCGGTATCTGCTTACCGGATTATGCTGGTGAAAACTCGCGATGTGAATAGCTTTACGGAGTCCTCAGCAACTGCCGTACCTTCTGCAAACTATACATCTGTTACACCGAATGGCAACAACCCGAAACTGACACTTAATGCACAGACGCGTGACGTAAACGGGGATTTGCTCAATAGTAATGAAACTTATCGTCTGTATGTACTGACTGTTGGTAACAGCAGCAATAATTATAAAAATGCATTGAACTGGTCTTCCCAAGCATTGAAGCTCAATAATGTGAAATCCACAGTACAGGCGGTTACAAGTCTGCGTGCCGCAGATATTAGTGACTATGGCGATGGCCGCGATCTGGAGATTAACTTCACGCAGCCGAGCACGACATCGAACATTACGTATTATCGTGCTTTTGTAGTCAAAGCGAAGGACTCTTCTGCGTTCAATCTGGCTGCAGCGAATAAAGTGTCCAGTGCAAACTCCACGATCATATACAAAGGAAACAGTACCACAGTGAAAAGCCAGCTGACTTCTTCGACACGGGATACGTCTGGCGAAATGATTAAAAGTGGCACAGCGTATGTGGTCTACATCTTGTCGGTAAGCACTAATACAACAACAGACAGCAAGCTGTCCGCAGCATCATCTTCACTTACGTTGTCCGTGAACACAGCAACGTCTCCAGTAATTACGCAGGTGAAGGATAACTCGGATTATGGAGATGGTCGTGACATTCAGGTGAGTTTCAACCGTTCATCAGATGAGTCCAAGGTGGCGAATTATCGCGTCTTTGTGGTGCGTAACTCGGTTGCCAGCAACTTTAATCTGACAACGGCGAGTAACCTGTCCTCCAGTCTGTACTATACGGTGAATAAAACAGGCAACAACATTACAACGACATTACCTTCATCCATGAAGGACACAAGTGGTTATAATGTAACGAATCTGCAAGATTATCGCATCTTTGTGATGGCGGTGGGCAATCAGCAAAATGGATACACCAATGCGCTGTCAGCTTCCTCCACAGCTCTGAGACTGACAACGACCGGTAACGCGGGAGTCATTAGCAACCTGGCTGTTGCGGATATTGGTGACAACGGTGATGGGCGTGATCTACGGGTGTCTTTCAACAAGGCCGCGGATGAGTCCAGAATCTCTGGATATCGAGTATACGTTGTTCGCTCCGGTAATGCGGGCAACTTCACACTAAGTGCAGCTAATGCGTCGAACTACTATACGCAGGTGAACAAAACGGGTGGTAACTTGTCCGTTACGCTTCCGAATGCATATGATACAAGCGGTTCCCTTATTTCCAATAACGTTTCCTATCGTGTATTCGTTATGTCAGTAAGCAATAGCGGAAACTCAAGTCAAAATGCGTTGTCTTCATATTCTTCTCAGATCACACTGACTGCGAACACGGCTGTTACCGCTCCGACCAGTGTGACTGCAACGGACATCGCGGATAACGGAGATGGACGTGATTTGCGTGTGACATTTAATCGATCATCGAATGAGACGAACGTGTATCATTACCGTGTATTTGTAGTCAAAACTTCCAACTTGAGTGGATTTGATTTGGCGGAAGCTAATCGGAACTCCAACTTTAAGGTGGTAAATAAAGCTGGAGGAAGCGGAAATTACACGGTGACTTTAGACGATACCAAGGCAACAGATAGTACAACTATTCGCAATGATGAGAACTATCGCATATTTGTACTTGCGGTAAGTAATACAGGTAATTCATCCAATGTGCTGTCAACGGCCTATGCAGATGTTAAATTGTCCGTAACTAGTGCAGTAGGAGCAGTTACAATTACTAACGTTGAAGTTAAGAAAGAAGAGCAAGCTGCAGGTAATGCTACCGATGTAAAAGTGACATATACAAAACCAGTCCCTGATCAAGCCATTGGACGTTATGTGTTAATGGTAGTACCTGCATCTACAACTTTCGATCTAAATGCGGCCAAAAAAACTGCGAAATCCAGCAATTCACTCGATGTTTCTACAAGTACAGTTACAGAACTTCCTATTTCTTTATCCGATAGTAATGGTGACGAGATCAAAGCTGGAACATACAAGGTTGTTATTTTATCCGAATCATCTGACGGTAAAAGGGAATCAAATATAACTACGTCGACTCCTTTCATAATTAAAGCAAAAAAACAGGCACCAACGACTGTTGATAGTGTAATAGATCTAAAAACAACTGTAAGTGCTTCTTCCATTAATATAAGTTTCACTAAGCCAAATGAAGTAGGCATCGCTCGTTACGATGTGTATATCATTAAAGAAGAGAGCAGCTCAGGAACTACTGGGAGAGTTTTAACAGATGTTAGTGTAGGTGGTACTTCTTCAGGGACAGCAATAGTGGATATTGGAAATTCCGCCAATGATTCAAATAATATGGCTTTTGGAGCGGGTAAATACAAAGTTTTGGTAGTCTCAGTGGTGAGTGAGCCGACGAAATATACATCTGTCAGTGCAGAAGGCACATTTGAGATTTTGCCAGCTTCTTCTGGCAATGGTCAGTGAACTGACAATACGGGCGCGGGAACTTCAGGTGGTAATGTCACTCAATCATCTGCTGCAGACCCCTCTACGCCAGGTTCATGAATCCAGATAGACAAATGCGGTTGAAACGCATACTGGGTAATTAATTTTTAGGAATTTAAAGCCATTAACTCCCTTTCCAACCGGAAAGGGAGTTTTTAATATTCCCGCGTAGACACCGCTTAACATCCTCGCGGCAATTCACTTGATAAAAAATTTGTCGCCAGAACGGTTCCTTAGACCAATGTTGCATTTGAACCAATTATTGGATAATAAAGGGAAGTTGGCTATATAGATTAAACTAACATTTACATGAAACGGAGTGGCTAGTGTAAAAATCTTTAGTTCACTTTATGTAGAAGCCTATGAGCCGAAAGGAATGATGGAATGCTTGCGTTTCGTTTGACGGGCCTGCCGGATTCCCGGTTGCCGCTGTACCTGTATTGTGTGGGCACGCAGGAAGAGAAAGTTCTGCATAGACCGGATGGATTTCCGGTGTATCAGTTGTTTTTGTCAGGCGGCGGTGAAGGGCAGTTCAGGGTTCCGGGAAAAGGGACATGGACGATGGGAGTAGGGCAGGTATTCATCGTGGAACCCGAGGTTGCGCATGAGTATGTGCCTCATTCCAAATCCAAAGGGGAACTGGGTTATATCGGTATTGGCGGTACATCGGCTGGATCGGTACTACAATCCACGGGTTTGCTTCAGAACGAACCGTACCATATCTCCGGTTTTGAAATCATCTGGTCACGCATGACCAATCTCTGGCACGCGTTGGATCAAGGAGCAACGGAGATGTGGGACACATCAACCCTGATCTACCAGCTCATTTTGGATTTAGCACAATCGAAAATACCATCTGATGTCGGCATAGGAGGTATTGGAACATCTAGGGCACAGGATGGCACTGTAAAACACTCTAATCGGGAGCCCGATCCGAGCAAGGATGCACTCATCCGAGCAGTAGCATTGATGCATACGCACTATCAGGATGACCTGTTATTGAAGCACATCGCTGACGCAGTGGGTTATTCGGTGCAGCATCTCAACCGACTATTTCACCAGCATTATGGCGTGACAGGACATCAATATATGCAACGATTACGTTTGCAGAAGGCTTCGGACTGGATGGACAAGCATCCACGAGCAAGTGTACGAGAGGCGGCAGAGACCGTAGGGATGGAAGTGAACTATTTTATCCGGATGTTCAAGCGGGAGTTTGGAGAGACACCGGGCAAAGGAATCAAACATCGGAACCAGCTCCAAATGGAAAAAGACCTCACGAATTCGTGAAGCCCCTTAATCGCTTATATACGTGTTATGCTGTTTTCTTTTGTCCAAATAAAGGCCTTACCGTTGCAAGTCCCACAACTCCGATCACTGCACTCACCCACGGAGCCAGTGCAAATACCGGAAGTTTATCACGCAGTGGATACCCTACAAAGAGCACAAGGACCACGATGACGATGTAAATGATGATTCCCTTAAGGTTAACCTTAGGTACGGTGTTCTTGTCCGCTCCTTCATCGTCTGGTCGCTCAGCAAGACGGCGAAGCATCTCCACCAATGCAATACCGCCAACTGCCGCAACGATCAGAGAGAACAGACTGATGTGTTGGAACGGCTCCGTATCTCCGCCAGTCCAACCCACGAACAATCCCACACATCCTTGAATCAACATGACAAAAGACAAAGCCGCCCAAGCGATCATGGCATACCACTTTGGTGTCCGTTTCACAGGCTCTGGATTCTCAGTTGGCTGTGGTTCTACAGCGTTGGCACTCTTTTTCGATGAAGCTGTTGAACTATTATCACGGGTTGGGCTGGATTTACCCACCTCAACGGCAGTCGTCTTCTCCGGTGCTGTATTTGTAATCCCTAGCTGTGCATGGATGTCTTGTTCCAGATCAGGTCCGTATAACTCGCGAGCGGGTTTGTTATCCCGCTGAGCCTGTACGATTGCTTTTCCTGCGGAGAGTATCCACTCTTCCTGTGTTCTCTCGTCCGCTGGCGCATGACGCGCAATTGTGCTGATCTCGTCATACAGTTTCACATGTTCAGGTGTCATTCGACTCATCTCAGTTATTTGCCGATTCTGTATTTCTTTAAGCTTCTTATAGGAAATCCCCAATGATTGCTCCCCCTGTCTACACACGTTCTGATCTTCCAATGGACTGAAGACCCTGACGGTATTTTAGTATACGGGAAGGGCTCTCGTTTCGCAAAGTCATTCCTTATAAAAAAGCTGCTCATGGTGGACCCATATCCATACACAGGCCAGTATAACACAGGTGCATAACAGCACCAGTTTACCGTGATGTTGAATCCATTCCAGTAGATGTTCCATGAATTCATTCCTTTCGGCCGAAGGATTCCGAGGCATATGCTACCTATGTTTGTTCATTTATTTTCCCCTGTTCATGTGAAAAAATACCCTCACGCCTCCCAGATCTAACGATTGTGTGAAGTATGCATAAAGAGCAGCCGATTCCATCACAATAGTAGCATTTCCAACAGAAATCCAAGATTGGAGTGTGCTTGTTATGGATAAACAAACAGAATTGACCCGGAAGCTGCTACTGAACAGCAACTCCCGTGGAGTCGTGGACGAGGTTGTATCCTTTGAGGAGAATCTGGAGGATACGGAGTATGCAGAAGAACTGACAGATGGCAATTTGAAGGGGAGAAGTTTCTGGGACAATACTGATTCGGGTCATGAGCATGAGTGGAATGGACGGGTGGAGACTCACGAGATGTTCCGTAGAAGCTACGAATAACGATCCTGCAACACTTGGTTTGAATTCCAAATGATATCTGGGCCAGCTGTCATCAGCGTGGCTCATTTTTTTGCGCTTATTATCCGATAAACTGTAGATTGGTAGTCGACGCAGAAAGGGTTCTTACTTACGTTGACTTGAAGGTTACGGGATGATAATATATGAATAACATCTTAATACACACTAAACTTATCGGATTATATATATTTAATAAATGGAAGTTAACAGGCTAAGGGTGGAAAGGGGAAATCGGTATGGAACGTCAGATCAGTATCCGTCATGGACAGGAAGAATTAACAGCCACGATTCATTATCCGGTCGTGAAAGATATCAAGGAGGAGAAGAGTCAGCAACGGGTCCCTCTGGCGGTCATCTGCCACGGCTTCGTTGGTAGCCGGATCGGCGTGGATCGTTTGTTTGTGAAGACTGCACGGGAGCTGGCTGAAGACGGTTATCTGGTCCTGCGTTTCGATTATATCGGTTGTGGAGAGAGCAGTGGGGAGTACGGAGCGGAGGGACTGGAGTCCATGGTGCTGCAGACTCGTTCGGTGCTGGATTACGCGGTAAATTGCAGTGATGTAGATCCTACGCGTGTTACACTAATTGGTCATAGTCTGGGTGGTGCCGTTGCATTACTAACTGCTGTACGTGACAAACGTGTCAAAAACCTGGTTATGTGGTCCTCCGTGGGTTATCCATTCAATGATATCGTGAAGATTACGGGACGGGAAGTATACGATGAAGGCGTGAAACTGGGTGCGGCTGATTATCTGGGATACAAATTCACACCGACCTTTTTCGAATCTCTCGCTGAACAACAGCCATTCCAGGAAGCAGTCAAGTTTAGCGGCGATGTTCTAGTCGTGCACGGCACGTCAGATGAGATTATCCCTGTAGACTATGCATTCCTGTATCAAAAGGTATTCTGGATGCGCCAGGAAGGCCGTTGCGACAAGGAGATCATCTTCCAGGGTGATCACACCTTCTCTTCAGGTAAAGAGCGGGAACAGCTGATTACGCGTACCAGAGAGTGGCTGGGTGAACGTCAGAAGATCGAGCAGGATTGGCAGCACTGGATGATATAAGTGGCAGGATTACAACTGTTTGGGGATGTCAGCTTGGAAAAGCGCCTTCTTAAGGGTAAAATAGAGGAGTAAGCATTCTATCCGTGTCTGGAGGTTGGCAGCAATGACATTACCCGCACTTTTCATTGCGCATGGTTCTCCCGCTCTGGCGGTGGAGAGCAATGACTACACTCACTTCTTGAACCAGCTTGGAGACAGGCTGCCGGCTCCGAAAGCCATTGTCGTATTTACGGCGCATTGGGATTGTCCTGAACCGTCCGTGACGATGGATGATACACATCAGACCTTGCATGATTTTTACGGATTTCCTTCTACGATGTATACGATGGAATACCCTGCATCTGGGCAGCCAGATTTAGCGAACGAGATATGTGCTTTGTTCACCCGCAGCAATCTGGCACATCAGCCGATTCGAGGCCGAGGGCTGGATCATGGCGTATGGGTACCGTTGCTCCATATGTATCCCGAGGCTAACATTCCTGTGATTGCTGTATCTGTAGACTCGCTGCGTACGCCGCAGGAACAGTATGATATTGGCCGAATGCTGGAACAGCTACGTCATGATGATGTGTTAATCATTGGCAGCGGTGGAACGGTTCACAATTTGCGATTGCTGGGCAATACGGATGAACCGCAAGAGTGGGCGGTGGAGTTTGATAACTGGATCGGGGAGCGCTTGCAACAGTGGAACACAAGAGAACTGTTTCAATATGAGAAAAAAGCCCCTCATGCACGTACGGCGGTTCCGTCGTATGGTACAGAACACATTGCACCTTTGTTCTACGCCATGGGTACAGCGGATATGTCCCGATCAGCGAAGCGTCTATTCCAGTCTTACCCTTACGGAACGCTCAGTTTGAACTGCTGGCAGTTTGGAGACGGCGTGTAACTTGGAACAGACAACAGCCTGATTATGGTGCTTGAAGCCAGTTTGGTACGGATAATATAACGTGTATTAATGCATACAATTACAATATATAAACAAAAGAAGGTTACTGTACACCCTTGAAGGGCTACAGTAACCTTTTTTCAATATGAGGACTTATTCATGCAATAGATCTTTATTTGCGGATTTCGAACAATTCACAGTCTGTACGCGAATGATAAGCGAGCTCACTGACACTGGATTGTACTACTACGGTGTTGCTGTCAAAACGGATAATGATGCCACCGGAGTCAATCTGGTGATTATCTTTAAAAACTCGAACCTTATACTTCATATTCATGGCTTCCTGGAAGTCCGCATCGGTCTCGAGACGTCGCTGGGTCGGCATATCGTGTACTCCTTTGAAGTTCAACTTTATTTCATCATAATACGATTTTCTGTGGATGGGCAAGTCAGTCAGGCATTCAGGCTGATTTTGAAAAGTAAAAAGCCCTGCTCTCCAGGGGGATTAGGAGCAGGGCCGAGAATTCTATGAATGATTGCTTAAGCTGTTTTTTGAGTAGGGCTAATCGTTGGTGTGTCTTTAGGAAGATTTCCTTTGTTGTTACGAGTGAACAATCCGCGAAGGTAAGGCAGTACCCAGTGATCCAGACCGATTTTACCTGCATTTGCACCAGCAACGACAAGGAAGATTTCCATTACAACCAGTTGAGCATTCGTGCTTACTGTTCCCGAGAAGAGGAACGCGAAGTTCATGACCATAGCCATCAGTGCTGCTAGTGTAGTGAAGCAACCGAGGATGAGACCCAAACCTACAAGGAATTCACCCAATGGGATAACGAAGTCGAACAGTCCTGCGTTTGGTACTGCGAATTTCTCGAGGAACGTTGCCCACCAAGCTTGAACAGCCGGGTGATCACCTGTTGCTTTTTCTACCGCACCGGCCAAGAACCCGCCAGCTTGGAATCCGCCAGTCAATTTGCTCCATCCGTGAGTCATCCAATCATAACCGATATACACCCGAAGTACTGTCAAAATCCACATTGCTACTTTGTTTTCTCTAAGCCATTGGTTTGTGCTGAACATATGAACCACTCCTTCATGGAATCTAGTGTGTGTTGTTTTTGTTTTTCTAAGTGATCACCTTTGATGTCTTTATTGTATAGTTCAAAAGTTGTTTTGTTTGTGATTAAAATCACAATCTAGTTCAAATTTTAAGTAAGGTTTGAGAAGTTCACATTTAGGACATATTTTTCTCGCAAATCGCTGTTTCAAATGTGAATTTCAAGCTGTATCAAGGCCTTCTAGGCGCAGACAAATCGGATGGGGTGTGATTAAATGGAAAGAAATACGTGAAATGGTTGCCCACATGAGACATATATCACAACTTAGAACCAGGCCATATCGTTCAGGAGGTCCTATATTGAAGCTTTTTAAATGGAACAAAGCAGCATCGGTTGCATCTCTGTTTATTCTCTCATTAAGTCTTGTTGCCTGCCAAAACCAGGAGGTGGCGCAGATGCCAGTTCAGCCAGAACCGACACCTGCACCTGTACAAGAAGAACACGTGGAGGAAACCAACACGTCTCTCTATACAGCACCTCTGACGGGTCTGCCTGTAGATGAAGCGATTACGCGTCGACCACTCGCCGTAATGATTAATAATGCACCCGCAGCTCGGCCCCAATCAGGTCTAAGTTCAGCCGATATCATTCTTGAAGTTCTCGCTGAGGGAGGCATTACCCGTTTCATAGCCATCTTCCAGAGTGGAGGCGGTGCGGAGACGGTTGGACCCGTTCGCAGTATACGTCCATATCTAATTGAGCTCGGCGAGAGTTATGATGGGGTACTTGTTCACGCCGGAGGCAGTCCGGAGGCGTATTCCATTTTGCAAAGGCAGCAGAAACAGCATATGGATGAAATCTCGAATGGTGGACCTTACTTCTGGCGTTCCTCGGATCGTAAAGCCCCACATAATCTGTATACTTCAGCGGACAAGCTGAGAGAAGGGTCAGATATCAAGGGTTACAGCCATGATTTCAAGTCGCCAGTATACAATTATAACGAAGAAGGCGCGACATCCGCAGGAGAGGCAGTAAAGCAATTCGATATCCATTATTTATTGGATAGTTACCGGGTGACGTATGATTATGATGAAGTTAGCGGACGATATATGAGAATGGTGAATGGCAAGGCAGATCAGGATCTGGATAATGGGACTCAACTTGGTGCAGCGAACATCATTGTGGCAGGTGCAGATCACAAGGTGCTCGATAGTGTAGGTCGGTTGTCCGTTAATTTGGAACAGGGCGGGGAAGCCATGCTTTTTCAGAAGGGCAAGATGATTCGTGGGCAGTGGGTGAAGAAGCAGGGGGATATTATACGGTTTGTTCAGGGTGGCAGTGAAGTTGCTCTTGTACCGGGTAAAACCTTTATCAGCATTGTTCCCAATCAACCGGAATTTTCCAGTCATGTGAAGCTGGCTGCGCAGCAATAAAAGGATGTAATGAAAGAAAACAATGAAACATGTATTCATTTTGTTGTCGAAAAGGCATTATATTTGTCCTTAGCGTGAAAAGTAGAATCGTGTCGATTTTGAATTTTGATGTCGAATTGTAAACGCAGTGTAAAATCTTGACTTGAATTTACCATTATTCCAAATAATTAAGATTCATTTCAGATTAATGTGATAAGAATATAAAAAAGGATCACACCTTTTGTACAAACCATGAAACAAATATGATAAGATATCAAAGGTTGTCATTTCATGTTTCATCGGTTGTCGGCAATTTTTCTCGTAAAGGGGATAGAGCTATGAAGCTTAAGAAGAAGAAGGATATATTTTTTGAGACACTGGAGAATATGGCAGATACGGTTGTTCAAGCGGCAGATTATTTCTCCCAGCATGTTTCCAACCTTCAGGATGTGACTCTTTTTGCTAATGAAATGAAGAAGTACGAGTCGAAATGTGATGATTACGTGCATACGATCATTACAGAACTCAACAAAACATTTATCACACCGATCGAACGCGATGATATTATGGAGCTGACAACAACACTTGATGACGTATTGGACGGACTCGAAGCAACGGCTTCCCGTTTCTATATGTACCAACTGACAGATCCAGATGATGAGTTCGTCATACAGTTTGCTGAAATTTTGCGCCAATCGGCTTACGAAATTCAGAAGGCGATCCATCTGCTGTCCCAGAAAAAATTGCTCGCGATCCGTGAGTATACCATTCGTTTGAATGATCTGGAAAACCAAGGCGACGAAGTGCTGCGCATGTGTATCAAACATCTCTTCGCTACCGTGTCTGATCCGATTGAACTGATCAAGCGTAAGGAAATTTACGAACGTCTTGAGACAACAACGGATGCTTGTGAAGACGTGGCGAACGTGCTTGAATCCATCATTATGCGTAATTCTTAAGGAGCCAGAGAATAATGGAAACAACGATTTGGGTATTGGGTATAGTCGTCTTCCTTGCACTGGCGTTTGACTTCATCAACGGTTTTCACGACACGGCCAATGCCATTGCGACTTCGGTCTCAACCCGAGCACTGACGCCGCGTCGAGCTATTCTTATGGCAGCGGTGATGAACTTTGTCGGTGCGATGATGTTCACAGGTGTTGCGAAGACGATTGGGGGGAGTGTGACCGACCCCACCACGCTGGATAACGGGATAGAGGTCGTCATAGTCACCTTGATATCAGCGATTATCTGGAACCTGGTTACATGGTGGTTTGGTATTCCGTCTTCTTCCTCACATGCACTTATTGGAGCCCTTGCAGGTGCCGTACTCGTTGGCGCAGGATCTGATAAAGTGAAATGGAGCGGATTCATTGATATCGTCGGAGGTTTGCTATTATCACCTCTGATCGCATTTGCCATCGGTTATGTGGTCATGACGATTCTCAAATATATTTTCGCCAAACGCAGTCCGCATAACGTGAACAAAGGTTTCCGTACGGTACAGATTTTCACGGCAGCACTGCAAGCATTCACGCATGGTACGAATGATGCACAGAAAGCGATGGGTATTATTACGTTTGCTTTGGTTGCAGCAGGTGTGCAGGATAATCTGGATGTTCCGCTGTGGGTTAAAATTTCAGCGGCAACAGCGATGGCTCTGGGTACGTCCATCGGTGGTTGGAAAATCATCAAAACGATGGGTACCAAAATCTTTAAAATTGAACCGATTAATGGTTTTGCCGCGGATATTTCAGCTGCTTCCGTTATTTTCACAGCAACGTTGCTTCACCTTCCAGTTAGTACAACGCACGCGATCACATCAGCAATTCTGGGTGTGGGTTCCGCGAAACGTTTCTCTGCTGTGAAATGGGGACTTGCTGGACGTATCATTATTACGTGGTTCATTACGATTCCGATTACTGCGGGACTGGCAGGATTGCTCTACTGGATTATTTTCTAAAAAGAGAAGTTATCCCGAACGAATTCGGGGTTACCAGACAATCTGTTCATAACTGTGTGAATATCGGGATATGTGGACAATTATACAACCAAAATCAAGAGACGCCTGTGCATGAACGTGTGGACAGGCTGGATATGTGGATAGCCATCCGTGGAATGATAAACCAAAAGAAGATATTCCTGTGGATACAGGGAACTGTGGATAGGGAAATGAGAGAAGCCAACAGGGTTGGCTTTTTTTGTTGTCGAGTTTGAATGCGTCTGTGGATATTTTGGACACGTGGGAGACGTACCTATGGTTAAAGTTGTACAATAACGTAAAGATACAGGACAAGGACGTGGTCTAATTTATGATTCGTACACTCGCCATTACACGAGAACATCAAGTCTCCGTTAACGTACCACTTACACAGCTGGATCTGAACGATTACGCCTGGGCATGGGCCGATTTTAACCAGCCAACGGAAGAGGAAAGCCGTTTGCTGGATACATATTTTCATTTTCACCCTTTAGCTATTGAGGACTGTCTGCATGTGTTGCAGCGGCCCAAGCTCGATTATTATGATAATCTGCAGTTTCTTGTGCTGCACGCACTGAACCCGTCCACACTGGAAGCCGAGGAGGTTGACTTGTTTCTCGGATCAAACTTCCTAGTGTCTTTTCATCATGGCGTATTGGAGGAAGTGGATGAAGCGTGGGAACGCTTGTTGCACCATGCTCATGAACGAACCATTTGGGCGCGAGGTCCGGTGGCAGCAGCCTATACGGTGATGGACAAGCTGGTCGATCATTATTTTCCGTCTCTATTTGCGATTGAGGATGAACTGGCCGAACTGGAGAACCGGGGTGGACAGGAGTCAGTTGAAGACTTGATGAACCAGGTGTTTGATCTGCGGACTCGATTGCTGAAGCTCAGACGAACGGTAGTACCGATGCGGGATCTGCTCTATCGGGTGGTCAATTCCCAGCACGTACAGCGAACAGGTGAACATACGGCTTATTTTACCGATATCTATGACCATTTATTGAAGCTGACGGATATGATTGAAGCCGATCGGGAGATGACCGCTGACCTGCGCGACAGTTATATTTCCCTGAACTCCAACCGGATGAATCAGATCATGAAGACACTCACGGTGATTACGACTGTATTTATGCCGCTCACACTGATCGCGGGTATTTATGGCATGAACTTTGCCTATATGCCTGAGCTTCAATGGAAGTTTGGGTATGGTGCGGTGCTGCTGTTGATGTTTGTGCTTGGCGGAAGCATGGTGGCCTGGTTTGTAAAACGGGGCTGGTTTAAGTGAGAACGAGTGTAATCAGATGTTAGTAACATAAACTTGTAATAACGTGTATCCACAGGTAAAATATAACGATATGTGAATAGATTCTAGATGAATTATCCATACATATCATTGTGGAAGGATGGGATACGATGAGATTGGCAGAGGCTCTTGTACTGCGTGCAGATGAGCAGAAGAAGATAGCTCAGCTCAAGCAACGTCTGGAACGCGTAGTTAAAGTTCAGGAAGGTGAACAGCCAGCAGAGGACCCACAGTTGCTTATGATTGACCTGGAGAATACGATCCGGAGCCTGACGGTATTGGTTAAGAAAATTAATAAGACCAATGCACAGACTGACTTCACAGCTGGAGTTACGCTTGCAGATGCCCTTGCAGAGCGGGATGGAATCATGCAAGAAAGAGCATCGTTTAACGAAGTTTTGCAGAATGCGTCCATTCGCCAGGATCGGTACAGTCGTTCTGAAGTGAAGTATGAGCGAACCGTGAACATAGCAGATATTCAACATAAAGTGGATAGCCTTTCGAAATCCTACCGGGAACTGGATTTTAAAATTCAGGAGAAGAACTGGACCATAGACTTAATCGAGGAATAAAACTGCGTCGGTAACCCTATCCAAATGAAGCGAGCATAACCCACCAACGGGAAGTTGGAAACCTGGTAGACGCTGGGCCATGTCTAACCCATATCATCATTTAGCCCAATATTGTTACAAGAATGCGCAGCATGGATGTATCGTGTATCTTTCTAATTGTTACGACCATATGCAGGTCTTTGGATAGCGGTGAGGGTGGGTAAGGGGAATTGCAGTTTGAACTACATATGAAGAAGGCCACTGGGCCATGATCTCGGGCAGTAATAAATGTCGGGAGATGATGTTTGCCAGGTGGCCTTTCTGATTCTTCTATTAGAAGTTTTGAAAAAATGTATCCACATGTGAATAACTATTCCGCTTCAACAAGCTGTGTGTAACTTATGATGACTTCCTTTTACTCCATTTCAAGAACAAAAGAAGTTGTAGCTGCTTCTTTGCCATTCACAAGAATGGTAAGCGTATGCAGACCGGCATAATATTTTCTCGTTGTGATGACTTTGAAGGATTGTTTGGTGGCTACCTTGGTTCTGCCTGTTGGGTACATTTTATCGGAGCATTTGAATCGTTTGGGAGCCTGCTTGCCGTTTGCCTTCATATAACCCATCTCATATTCAATTCGTAGCATCTGTGACTCGCCGCTCTCATTAACGACATCAAACGAAAAATGAAGATCCTCGCCAATGCTAATCGTATCCTGGACAAGCTGAAGCTGCTCAATGTGAATCGAATCCTGCTCATTATAACCAAAAAGACTTAGTGCTTTGCTATGTCCTTTCTTTAGCAATGACCTGCTGGCATGCCGGACAATCCAGTCTGTGTGTACATGTTGTCCGTACCAGGTCGTGGCCAGATCCATAACCAGTTCAGGGTGGTCCTTGGAAATGTCATTCAGATGATTGGCGACACTTTTGCGAACATAGAGGGACTCGTCCTGTTTCAATGCATGCAGAATCGGAAGTACAGGTGTTGGATCGGTGATAAAGTTCTGGAGTTTCGCGCCCCAGGGCAAACGTGGCCGGCTGCCCTCACTGGCAAGTCTGCGGATATGCTCGTTGTTGCTCTCTGCCCACGCCATCATATGTTTCATCGTTTGGATTGGATAATGTTCAATAAACGGGCGTACCGCGAACTCCGAGCTGGAATAAGGTGTGAAGAGGGTCAGATACTTCATGGATAACTCGTAATCCTCTGGGTCAAGTCCGTTCACTTCGATAAAATCCGGTACAAACAGATATTCAACGCCTCTCATCGTAGGGGCGGCTTGTTCGATAATATGTAATGCTTCCTCATAATTGTCCGGCAGTACCTGGGTCAAAGCCAATGTGATTCTGCGAATGCGCGCTTTGAATTCCAACTGTTCCCAGCCTTCAGCGAAAACCAATTCATGAAATTGCTGTGTATCCAGCTTCGGGTAGAATTGACGCAAATGTTCGCCGGTCCGATCGATTAATGCGGGAGTGTATTTGTCTTTGATAAGTTCCATGGTCCGCCTCCTTTAGTTACTATCCAGTATACCTCAAATTACAGAAATAAGAACGTGAGTTCCTGAAATTTATTTCTATACGGATGAACGGTGTTAAGGCACCCACCTTCTGTATGGGGGTGCCTGGATTTTCTTAACCTTTGCGACTTTTGGGACGGCGCTTCGTGGAATTGGATTTGCGACGGGTTGGAGTCGTATTACGGCGACGTGGAACATTCGTTGCTTTGTTCCGACGTTTGTTTTTGCGTTTGCGGGACGGCTTATATTCTTCATAGTCTGCATCGGCCGCGCTGTTATCCGTTTTTCCTTTTCCAAAAGGCAGAATGCCCATAACGAGCTTCATCATCGGAGCCATCTGCTGGATCCCACCGACGACCTTTTGCATTTTGCCTATTCCAGTCATGATTCCATCAATGCCGCCGAAGCGGTCGATCATTCCTTTTAACTCACCGATGTTGGCTAATGAAAAGCCGGTACTGCCAGTAGCAGGCGCCGGTACCGGAGCTGGGGGAAGAACCTGAGCTGCACCTCCATAAAAGTTCCCGCCAGCCACACCTTGCCCATAGGGTACGACTGCAGAAGCTTCGACTTCACCAAAGCCCGGGTAATGGGGCTCTACTCCAGGATACATCGGTTGAATCTGAGTTTCATTTAAAGACCTCGGAACCACACCGGGCGGCATATAGGCAGAAGTATGTGCCTGCCGATGAGCATGAGAAGACGGACGCTGCCCTGGTGCTGGCTGGCGGTGATAATAATGCTGTGGCATGAACAATCACGTTCCTTCTATTGGATTTCGGAATTGCGTTCCATGAGTTGCATGACAGATGTACATCATAGACCCTTGTGGAACTCCCTTTTGTTATACTGTATGTCATTCGCGGAGAGACGGCGTAGGCGGGTATCCCGGAAAACGGGATATTTGCGGATTTGGGCGCATGTAAGATGGCAGGTTCACGAAGAGTAAAATGAAGTTTAGACACAAAATTGTAACATTTAGGAGGATTGAAATCCTACATAAGTAATCGGATATATACAGGTGAAAACTGGGAAAAAGCGCGGAAATTTCGCCCGATGTACACGAGGGGAGGACAATAGTACCTTTTGTAAGCGGTAACATGTATTTTTATTCTGTAGTGCGTGAAATCGGTAACGCTTGAAATACCAACTCAGGGTGAGTACAATGTAGGTACACAGTAACCGCTAGGGGATGATGATGAAATGCAGCTGAAAAAGCTAAATGATAAAAGCATTGAACAACTATTCGAGGCTATTTTGACGCTAAAAGATATTGAAGAGTGTTATGTTTTCTTTGATGACCTCTGCACAGTTAACGAGATCCAATCCATGTCCCAGCGGCTGGAAGTGGCTCGTATGTTGGGTAAAGGCAATACGTATAACCAGATTGAAGCAGAGACAGGTGCGAGTACAGCTACAATTTCACGTGTGAAACGCTGCCTGAATTACGGTAATGATGGTTATAAAATGACGCTGGAACGCCTGGGACGCTAACATGAAGAAGCCGGGTGTACTCATCATCAGTCACGGTTCACAGGAGCAGACCTGGGTGGAATCCGTCGATGACGCGATCTCCCGGTTGAATCTGCCTGTTCCATTACCGGTTGAAGCCGGTTTTCTTGAACTTGTGGAAGGACGCCTGATCCAGGACGGTATCGACCGACTGGAAGCACAAGGCGTAACCGATATTCTGGTCGTACCTCTATTTGTTTCGTCCGGCAGTACACATGTGGATGAAATTGAATATGCCATTGGTGCAAAGGAAACACCTGATCGCGAAACGGATCTGGAACCGTTCGATGTGAAGGCTCGGGTTCACTTCGGTTATCCGGTGGATAACGATCCGGATATTGCCGTGATGGTGTGGGACAAAGTCCGAGTACTGTCGCAGCAACCGGAGGAAGAAACGATTCTGCTGGTTGGCCATGGGAGTATTCATGATGGTTTTCGCGAGCGTTGGGAAGCCGGAATTTCTTCCCTTGCAGAGCGTGTGCAGGAAGTTAGCGATGTAGCCCATACGGATTATGCATTGCTGAATCCGGAGAGTGTGTACGACAAAGTGAAGTATTGGAGCGAAGAGCGGGGGAACCGAGTCATTGTGGCGCCGCTGTTTTTGAGTGCCGGTTATTTCACGAGGAACGTTATCCCGGGTCGGTTGCAAGAACTGAACTATGTGTACAGCGGTGAGACACTGTTGCCACATCCATTGCTTGGGCAGTGGCTGGAGCGCCAGATCCAGATTTTGCTGGAGAGATGTAATGAAGTTAAAGCTTCTTCTTGAGGTGATCGCTTTGGCATAGGTGTGTGATCGCATCGCTCGTAGTAATGCAGTATCAATTGATTTGAACTCCATAGCTTCATAAACAATCAAACCACGTCGAAGGACGTGGTTTTTGTTTGTTGTAGATCACTTGAAAGAGATTGGGTTATCCATTAATGGGTGCGTGCAATTGCAGATGTAGCTCCAGTAAATTTATTAATTGGTCAACGATCTCCTCGGCCGGATAAGGCATGGAATTCATAATCCACCACTCCAGGAGGCCCACAGCAGCGGAAGCAAGAAACTGTATGGTGATCTCTTTTTTCATACCTTCCTGGATGCCACAGGCATCCATCTGTTCCTCCACTCCCTGGACCAACAATGTCATCAACTTACTACGGAATGCTGGAATACCTTTTTTAGTTAGAAGTGTGGTATAGGTAGAGGCATGCTGTTCCAGATAACTGAAGGTTCGGAGCAACGCATCCTTGGCCGTAACGGGTGTTGTAGTAGGGCTTTCGATCATACAGGCATCCAACAACCGCTGCAAATAGGTCTCAATGCATTGATCCAACAGGTCGAACTTGTCAGCGTAATGCAAATAGATGGTTCCTCGGTTTACATTAGCCCGATCAGCAATATCGTTTATCGTAATTTGCTCAAAATCTTGTTCCTCCAGTAACCCCACAAAAGCTTCAATTATTGCCTTTCGTGTCTTGAGTACTCGTCTGTCCATGGCCCCTCCTATGATGGTTTTCAACAATAAGGAATCATTCGTTGATTATTCAACAAAAACGGATATTTTAACGATTGAAGCACCGTAGGTGCTTTGTTACTCTTATTTTATCAACAAATGTTGATAAAACAACGATTATTTATAAACTATGAAATTGAGGGATAACCAATGAAGATATTAGTGTATGGTGCGGGGGTTTTGGGCAGTCAACTGGCGCATGTTCTGGTGCGCGGCGGCAATGAAGTCACCATTCTGGCCAGAGGGAAGCGGGCAGAGGAGCTGGAGAAGGATGGACTCGTCATCCGGCATTTTTTTCAATTCAAAACGACAGTTGATCAGGTTCGGGTAGCCAGAACGTTGGAAGTGGATGACCAATATGATCTGATTTTTGTTGTCATGAAGTATAACGATTTTCCTTCAGTGTTACCTATTCTGGCAGACAATCAGAGCAGCAATATTGTGATTGTGGGAAACAACGCAGATGCACGAAGCATGCAAAACTTTTTGGAGGAAAACAGCCGGGCACCAAAAAAGGTCGCGTTTGGATTTCATGTGAGTGCAGGGAAGCGGGAAAAGGACCGCATGTTATCGGTCGGTAGAGGCAGCGGACAAATGGTGATCGGTAGTCTGGACGGTGAAATAGGCTTTAAACCTTTGCTGGATCAAGCTTTCCAACATGTGAAATACAAGTTAAATGTTCTGAGCGATATTGATGCCTGGCTGAAAAGCCATATCATCCCCATTCTGATGCTTAATGCGGTGAGCTTTAATGAGGAGCGTGAGTTGATCAAGTTGGACGGGAATAGAAAGCAAATCCAACATATGATTAGGGCGATGGATGAAGGCTTTAGCGTACTTGAGGCTATGGGCATAACGATTATACCGGAGATTCAGGCTAAAATGATCCGCAAGCATCAACGGATGTTGTACCTTCTGTTGAAGATCTATAGTGTGCTACCAATTCATAAGCTGATTGCGGGTTCTTTTGGAGAGATTGAGGCGTTAAATAATGCATTTACCGATTGGAAAAAGACAACAGGCATCCCGACTCCCCATTGGGACGTGCTGAAAAGAGATTTTACTATCCTTAAATGAAGTGTTGCTCATTCCCTGCATACCGACTACAATAAAACCAACTAATAAAATGGGGATAAGGAGATATACAGATGCGGGAAGTGCCTATGCGCTATGTGAAAGCAAATCAGGTTGGTATTGTATTGTTTGTTTTGCTCTCGTTTGTGTTCAATCCAATTGTAGTTCTGGGCTTGCTGTGGATCATTCAGGTGGTGGGGCTGGCTTCCGGTGGCAAATTTAATCTGTTCGTACAGATTGGCAAAGTCGTGCTGACTGGTAAAGGTACAGAGGCGCAGGCGGTGGAGTTACAGCGATTCAACAATATTCTGGCCGTGCTCTTCCTGTCTTTGGCACTCATCTCGTTCTCGCTTGGTTGGGTAGGCGCAGGTTATGTATTCTCCGTCATGCTTCTCGCGGCTGCAAGCGCGGCACTGCTGGGTTATTGTGTAGGCTGCACCGTCTATTTCTGGTATAAACAGCTGCGTGCAGGCAGAAAAATCGGATTTTGAGGTTGGTTGAAAAAGTGATACAGGTATCCGGGATACTACGATAACTTCATAACGAAATCCCCCTCAAGTGAGCTGCCACTTGAAGGGGATTTTTTTTATCTGAACCAGGCCTTATTTAAATTGTTGGTAAAATTGTTATCGTTGAAAGGCACGTTGGCGCTACCGAAGTTTGTCGTGTTGAGTGCATTTCGTGCGGCAGAAGTCAGATCGTCCCATCCGATTAATGGTTGTGTTCCCCCAACAGCGTTGGTGACCCCGAGCTCATGGTTCAGCGGCCAGGTACTATTATAGGAAATCAACGGATGGTTACCTTGTGTATTGTTATTGCTCGGTGTAACTTTTGTAAACTGGCCGTGACCGGAATATGCGATAGAGAGGATTTTGGAATTGGCAGCTGCCGGATTATCGACCCACACGACGATTCCTTCCCAATCATGACGATGGCCGAGTCCAGAGGAAGGGGAGTCTTTGGGGAAATACCACGAATACATGATAGCCCACACCCCATTGTGCCATGCGGAGCGGGAGTAGATCTGCCCTGTATTTGAGCTACAGTTCCCATTCGATGACCCGGACGTATTCAAGCCAGCGCTGGTATTGCCCTGTTGATCCACTGCGGGAAAAGGCACACAACCATGATAGACCTTCAAAAATGGCTGAAAACGCTTGGCTGCTTGTTGCATTACGGTGACTGGTGAGACTTCCTGGAATCCGACAACCTGATCATGATTGATTTCTGCCGCTTCAACAACGGTGACCCAAGGAATACATGCCATAAGAAAGACCAGGAGCATTAACACGATTTTTTTCATTTACACTTCTCCTTCAAGGGTATGATGTGGTGCTAAGTTGAGGGTTCACTAAAACTATATTGGAAAAAGGTTTATGTTATTTATCTTTTCATCTTAAGATTTGTAAATTTGTAGCATATCTATGTCATAATCATATAAAGATCATCGAAATCGAAGACTAATTCCTGTCCAAGCGGGCAGAATGGTTGATTAATGAGACTATTTTACATAAAAGGTAGTGGAGAAGATTCAGGATCGGTGCGTGAGGTTTATTGGGTAATAGGCAGATTAGTGGGTACGGATATGTTAAAATATACTTATGGATTACAGGCTAGGACATCTTTACATTTGATGATATGATAGGAGTTAAAGGCTTTGGAATGAGACGGAATTCCTGATGCATAGATATAGGTAAGTCGAAAGATTAGAGCAGAATGAACGCAAGTTCATTATTGTGTAAAAAATATGCCCTTTTGTGGACTGATGCAACGTAAGAATATGAGGTCGTTTAGACTCATGGATAATGTGGAATAGGTGGCGTATGAGATGAAAAAAGCTCGCTTAATATATAATCCGACCTCAGGCCGGGAAGAAATGAAGAAACGTCTGGCTGATATTTTGCAGCGTTTGGATCAAGGTGGTATTGAAGCTTCATGTCACGCAACAACGGGTGAAGGTGACGCAACCCGGGAAGCTGAACTGGCAATTGAACGCGGATATGACATGATTATTGCTGCTGGTGGCGATGGCACGTTGTATGAAGTTATCAATGGTATGGCTGAGCGGGAGAATCGTCCTCCGCTGGGTGTGTTCCCTTTGGGAACAACGAATGATTTTGCACGTGCACTCGGCATTCCGAGACAGTGGGAGGATTATGTGGATCTGGTCATTAACCAGCAACTTCGTCCGCTCGATCTGGGCAAAGCGAATGATAAATATTTTATCAACATTGCCGGTGGCGGCTCATTAACTGAACTGACCTATGAAGTGCCGAGTCGTCTGAAAACGATGATTGGGCAACTGGCCTATTATATGAAGGGTATTGAGAAAATGGCGAGTCTGTCTCCACAGGAGCTGATTATTCGTGCCGACGGTCAGGAAGAGATCCATGATGAATTCATGTTATTCCTCATCGCCAATACCAATTCGGTCGGGGGTTTTGAGAAGTTGGCTCCAGGAGCAACCATTGATGATGGTCTGTTCGATGTGATCGGTGTCCGCAAATGTAATCTGGCTGATATGATTCGCCTCGTAACGCTCGCGTTGCGTGGGGAGCATCTGAACGACAAGAAAGTGGTTCATTTCCAGACGAGTCATATGGAAGTTACGTCGCCAGGTTATGTGCAACTGAACCTCGATGGAGAGTTGGGCGGCACGCTACCTGCTACGTTTACGAATTTGCGTCATCATCTGATGTTGTATCGTTAAACTTGGCACTTAGCGGAGAATGTGGTTGCTTGCGGAAAGCGTTAATGCCGCAGTGGTTTTTGTAAAGCATCGCACAAGTGGTGAGGAGAGTTGGATACAGCTCTGCCGTAAGGTGAGATGGAAGTGCAATTTCCAGTTGCTGTGTACGGTGGGATCGCGTATAATCTCATGTGGTCACCATACGTTGAGCGGATACAGGGCACATTGTGGTGATTGAGTGAACGTGAAACAATGAACATTGAACAGTGAAGGTTAAAAGTGCTGGTCTAGTTCGATGGTACTGCGATGTAGTACACCGTACTGAATGTAACAGTTTGGTCGAGTGCCGGCTGGCGGCTAACGAACTCAGAAAGCCTTAATGTGGCTAAATAGCCGAAGCTGCGAATCTAACGAATCTCAGTGTCGTTATTTTGGAGAAAATGACCGAAAAAGGTCGGAAAACACCATCCGAAGATGATATAACGTTTCTGAAATTCATTAGAAATTCGGAACGTTATTTTTTGATGTGATACCATATAAGAAGAAAGAAGTGAATGTACGTTGTCTAATACGAACCGCAGCGGTCGTGGAAAAAACCGCCGGAATTCGGCTGCCTCTCAGGGGCAAGGGAACGCTTCAGCGTCCCGTCAGCCAAGTCAATCATCTCGTCCATCTACACGTCAGCAGGGAAAAGAGGTGCGGCCACAAGGCGCATCTCTTTCTGCCGTTCGTCCAAAGGGGAGAACGCGTGAATCTGCACCAATCGAAGGACTGCCCGTTAGCAAAAATGAAGAGACCGTCATCGACATCATTGGCATGAACCATGACGGTGAGGGTGTAGGTCGTGCGAATGGATACACGCTCTTTGTGCAGGGTGCGCTTCCAGGTGAAACCGTGCGTGTGCGCGTGATGAAAACCAAGAAGCAGTATGGCTATGCCAAACTGCTGGAAATCGTGAAAGCAAGCCCGGATCGAGTGTCCGCGCCTTGCCCGATCTACGATCAGTGTGGCGGCTGCCAGATCCAGCATATGAGCTATGCCGGACAGCTTGCGTGGAAACGCCAGTTGGTGATCGATAATTTGCAACGGATTGGCAAGTTGAACGTGATGATGGAGGATGCAGAGACGTTGGCATCCAACGCGCAGGATGACACCTCAGTTGATGAGGCTAAGCTGGCAGAACGGTTGGAACATGATGCGAATCAGACAACTGAACCTGGACAAGCATCTTCTGAAGCACAAATGATTGGAAGTAATCGCATTCGTTTGCGGCTTGAAGGTGTCATGAACGAAGAGGATACGGAGCAGGGCATTCGTGTACTACCTACGATGGGTATGGACGAGCCATGGCGCTATCGGAATAAAGCACAGGTGCCAATTGGAGCTGCCGAGGGTGGTCTGGTAGGTGGTTTTTACGCCAAAGGAAGCCATCGCATCATCGATATGGAGAGTTGCCTCATTCAGCATGAGCACAATGACGAAGTGGTCGCAAAGGTTAAAGAGATCGGCAGTCATTTTGGAATTAGCGCCTACAACGAAGAGACAGGTCGCGGCTTATTGCGCCATGTGGTTGTGAAGAAGGCATTCCGTACTGGCGAGATGATGCTCGTACTGGTCACGAATGGTCGAGACATTCCGTACAAAGACGAATGGATTGGCAGTATCCGTGAAGCGATTCCACATGTGGCAAGCATCTGCCAGAACGTGAACAAGAAACAGACCAACGTCATCTTTGGCGATGAGACCCGCGTCCTGTGGGGCCGTGATGTAATCTATGATTATATCGGTGATGTGCAGTTTGCGATCTCTGCGCGTTCGTTCTATCAGGTGAATCCGGTGCAAACGGAAGTACTGTATGGCAAAACGGTAGAGTACGCTGGACTGAGCGGCAAAGAGACGGTAATTGATGCCTATTGCGGCATCGGAACGATTTCTCTTTTCCTCGCGCAACATGCGGATCAGGTGTATGGGGTAGAGATCGTGCCTGAAGCGATCGAGGATGCGCGGAGCAATGCTCTATTGAACGAGATGCGCAACGTCAAGTTCGAAGTTGGTGCCTCTGAGGACGTCATCCCGCGCTGGAAAGAACAAGGCATCGAAGCTGACGTCATCGTTGTCGACCCACCACGAAAAGGCTGCGACCCGCGTTTGCTCGATACCATCCTGGAGATGAAGCCGGAACGCGTGGTTTACGTGAGTTGTAATCCGAGTACGCTGGCACGTGATCTTCGTGTGTTGGAAGATGGCGGCTATCGCACCGTGGAGGTAACGCCGGTGGATATGTTCCCGCATACGGTGCATGTGGAATCGGTGGCGATGTTAAAATGGAAGGGGCAGGATTAATTCCTACGCCTCTCGTTGTTCCAACTTCCTTATGGATTGAGGACGGGAAATATGTAATGTATGGCTTTGATTGAACCGTCTTGAATAACTTCAATTTGAAGTTCGGTGAAGCGGGATAATTGCTTTATATAGGCACGGAGTTGTTCTTCCGTGTCTTTTTTTGTACCTGTAATAATGAAGTAATTACTGATTTTGTACACACCCTAAACCTAATACAGATAGAGGTGAAATTTCTTGAACTATAGGGGCATAGATCTCATCAAGTAGAAGCTTCTTATCATCACGCTTGTAGCCAAATGTGGGTAGAGAAGCCTTGTAGGGCGATTCGTGAAAATATCATCTTCATGTGGATTGCCGCTTGGCTCGCCGCTGGCCAACAGCCATACTTTCGTACCAGTAACCTCTTTCTTTCCGAACGGATGAAAGAGGTTACTGGAAACGGTGTTTACCCATGTGCTAGAGTTATAACTGATTTCGATTGGACATCAAAGCGAGGCAAACTTCATTAACTCAGCTTTGGACGCTGATACACGTGATTCTGTATCGTGTTCATGAGCGATTCCAGTTTGAAGTCGAGCCGTTCTCCTTAAATGATTGACGTTCGTTCTTGACAGCCCCACAGCATGCGTTAAATATCTCCTTATCATGTATTGGGCGTATTCTTTATGACTGGAATGGCTGCGTTAACTATATTTTCCCTTTACCATACACATTTTGAAACAATCGCAAATGAGAGAAACAACCAGATGACGAATGGAATTCCAGAGGGCATCAACGGGCTTTTTCAAAACTGTTGACAATTGGTATATTTGTAATTATATTAAATATATCGGGCGCTTAGTGCTGTAAATCTACTAGTGTAAACGCTACCAAGAAAAACTTTACGCAGTATAGTTCGATCCCGTCGAGGAAGAAAATGGAGAGTTGATTGGGGACTTACTCCCAGTTTTATATACACTCTGTCCATTTACGAGTGACATTCATCGTAGTTTTGTAGAGCATTTTCAGCAACGCTTCATTGCTTGGGAAAATGCTTTTTTTTTAGGCTTTGCGATGTTGACGAGGGAACCCTCAAGTATTTCCGTCGTTGTACTCTTCGCGTCAAGCTTTTTATGTCCTGCACCGTGTCATATTCCACCTCCAACATGAATTGCAGCATCTCTGCAAACAACTCTTTCAGTGCAAATTCACCTTGTCTATATTTATGAACTTATTCTTCTTCACAATACTCTCACTTGCTTATCACGTATACTATCCTCTTTAATCAGCCTTTCTAAAGATTATCTAACGGGGGAATATGATGTCTAAATCAATAGAATCTATCTTGAGAGATGAAATTTTTGCTGAGTTGGACATCGAGTATCCGGAAGGCCACGATACCCGTTTGTTGGACCAAGGGATCGATTCAGTAGGCTTCATCAAGCTTATTGTTTTAATGGAATCGAAGTTTAACATCTCGATCCCTGATGAAGATCTGTTATTTGAGAAGTTCTCCACGGCTGGATTAATCCTTAATTATTTGACTGTGAGAACGCTATGATGACGATCATTCAGCGTCTATTTCTGGAGGCCTCTGATCGCCAAGATCATATTATCCTTGAAGATCTAAAGCAGCAATGGACTTACGCAGAAGTGATGACAGAAGCTTACTTAATTTCTTTATATATCCACAAGAATTTTGAACTTGAGTCCGGAAGCCATCTTGCATTATACACAAATAATGAGCCCTTGTTCATTATGGCGGCGCTGGGCATTCAATTCTGCGGTTATGTGTTAGTACCGGTTCCTTATTCGGCATCCAATACTGAAATTGAAAATATTTTAAATGCCAGTGACGCCAAATTGGTTATCAGCAAATATGCACAACCTGCGCATTTAAATTGCGACATTCCTTGGATTACCGCTCAGGATTTATCGCAAGAACCAATGCCTTCGTTCGAATCGATCTCGTTAACCAATCATTCCGATCCCAATCAATGTGCGATTCTCCTTCCTACATCGGGCACAACCGGAAAATCTAAAATCGTTATGTTATCCCATTGGAATGTATTAACGAATGCCTTGGCACATGGCGGAAAGGTGGGGTATACAGAACAAGATTCGTTTCTTGTAACGATGCCCGTTCATTTCAGTTCTACGATTGTCACGCAATTGATTTCTTGTATGTTATATGGAACCCGAATTAAACTTATCAGCTTGCCCTTGCTGCCGCGCACCGCGTTTAAACTGTTTCAGAATAAGGCGGTCACGGCATTCTCAGCGGTGCCTACGCAATTGATGCACTTTGTTTCCGATTTCCATCAGACAAAGAACTGGAGTGCCTTTGATTCCATTGAATTTATTGTAATTAGCGGTGCGGCGACTTCCGCGAAATTAGTAGACCATCTTCAGACTGTATTTCCTCATGCGGACATTATTCAAACCTATGGATTGACCGAAGCTTCTCCGCGGGTAAGCATGATGGAACGGGGAGAGCGCTACTTATCCTGTGGATCACCCATAAATGACGTTTCTATTCGTCTTGTTGACGAAGAAGAGAATGAGGTAGAAGGAGCTGCTATCGGAGAAATTTGGGTAAAGGGCCCGAATGTGATGCTCGGTTATTACAAAAACCCGGAGTTAACGAACGCTACCATTGTTGAGGGTTGGTTAAAGACAGGAGATTTGGGATATTGGAATGAATCAGGGTGTCTTATACTCACAGGCCGAAAGAAGAATATCATTATATCCGGCGGTATCAATATCTATCCGGAAGAAATCGAGGAATTTTTGTACGGCTTGAAAGAAGTGGAGGAGGTCATGGTTGTTGGTGTACACGATGATCTGTTAGGCGAAGTGCCTATCGCATTTCTGAAAGTTTTTAATGAATGCCTGGTTGATATAGATGCACTGACACGACATTGCAACTTGCATTTGTCATCGTATAAAGTGCCTAGACAATGGAGGGTTATCGATAACATTCCAAAAACAAAAACAGGAAAACTGGACAGGGCAAGTACGAAGCGCTTATTGCTAAATGAGATATACTGATTCGGCATCCTTAAGCCATTTAACCAAATAACGAGGGGTGAACGAAAGGTTGAAGAATTCAACTCAAACATTGGGAAGAGAAATACTGCCGGTCAGTTATCCGATGATTACAACCTATACGCAACATGCTCATCTCTTGTCCATACTTACCCATTACGAGTGCGCACATCCATGGATATTTAGCAATTATATTCAATTATTTATTAACAAAGATTATAAACATCATTGGGGAGATTTTTATTTCCCTCTGACTTATGAGCTGCGGCCTTCGGATGCGTGCAAATGGATTACTACTCAAAAGATACATAGAGATACTGTAACAACTAAATGGGACTCTGTTATTCATTTTATTATAGAAAATATTAATGCTAATAACTATGTCCACACCATGATCAATTATTTCTACGTGCCCCTAAGCGATCGCTACAATAAACTTCAATTGCATCATGACATATTTGTTTACGGCTATGATTTGGATAGAGAGATGTTGTATGTTTCCGATTTTTTTAAGAACGGGGTGTATAGTCAGGCTGAGATATCATTTAATGATTTCAATCTTGCGTTCGACACAAATCATCTAACAACCAATCATGATTACCTTAGAGAAATGGTTTATCTGTATACATTCAATGATCAAAATCAGGATAAATTCAGTGCAGATACCCTAGTGAATTCGATAAGAAATTATTTCACTAACAAAACGCCGGAGTATTGGGAGATGTTTAACTACGGGGGCGACAGGGATAATCTTGACTTCGGCATGCAAATATACACAACTCTATTAAATTATGCGAAAGAGACATCGGAACATAAGGCTATGCTTGATATAAGACCCTTTCATTTAATTTATGATCATAAGAAGATAATGACGCTAAGATTCAAGTACTTGTACGATAATCAGCATTTAATTAAATTAAATCAAGAGCATATAGATGAATTCACAGCTATTGAACTTAAAGCAAAAATCCTTGTGAATCTAGCGATTAAATATAATTTGACAAAGGATACGAGTATTTCCGAAAGTTTACAAACGCTGATTACGAATATAGAAAATGAAGAATCCATATTCCTTGAACGATGGCTGAAGAAGGTAGTTATTCAGTAATGTTGAGGGAGCAGATGATGTCAGTTGTGGATATCTCTTCTTGCACCCGAATAGAAGCTTTAGCGCGAAGCCCGTGGTGATCCGGGCATATTTATGGAAGGAGTGATGCCGGGATTATAATCGTTGGGAGACAGCGTGTTGAGTAAGCCAAACCGTTGCTCTTGTCTTAAAGATTCCGTTTGCTGACAGCCTATTGCCTTCTTGTCTTTCAACGATCCGCATTGCTTCAAGCGCTTTTTTCCGGCACAACCACAGCGAATCCACTCACCTCAAGAATCTCTCCTAGTATTTAACCCGACATCTTGTGATTCATGCATAGAACCATATCTGTTCGATTGAATTAATAGTGGTTTCACAAACCTTAAGCAAGGGGGGGGGATCATAATATTCATTGTATTAACAGGAGTCGCAGGCTTCATCGGTTCCAACCTTGCCGAGAGGCTGTTGCGGGAAGGCCATACCGTTATCGGCGTCGATAATTTTCTGACCGGGTCTACTGTCAACATAGACAATCTCTTACGGTCGCCAAATTTCAAGTTTATCGAGCATGACGTCATTTATCCGCTCGCAATTGAAGGCCCTGTCGATTGGGTGATGCATTTTGCAAGTCCGGCCAGTCCGCCCAAATATCTGTCCTATCCGATCGAAACGATGAGGGTCAACAGCGAAGGGACGATGCATCTGCTGTATCTGGCCAAAGAAAAGCAGGCTGCTTTCTTCTTGGCTTCAACAAGCGAGATCTACGGTAACCCAACTGTTCACCCTCAGCCGGAGAGCTACTATGGCAACGTGAATTCGGTTGGAGCAAGAAGCTGTTACAACGAAGCGAAGCGGTATGCAGAGGCGATCACCTACTGGATGAACAGGAAATACGGTATACCGGTAAGGGTCATTCGGATCTTCAATACATTCGGCCCGAAGATGGATTTAAATGACGGACGCGTCATTACCAATTTCATTAATGAAATCATGTCCAAGCAAAACCTTACGATTTATGGCGACGGCAGACAGACGAGAAGCTTTCAGTATATCGACGATTTGCTGGAAGGGATTGTGAGACTGCTGAGCACCACGTATGAACAGCCAGTCAATTTGGGGAATCCGGAGGAAGTTACCATACTTGAAGTCGCCCAAATATTGAAGGAGCTAATGAAGTCCAACGCGCAGTTAGAGTTTCTCCCGCTGCCGGAAGACGATCCAAGGAGAAGGAAGCCGGATATTACCATTTCAAGGACGATTATGGACTGGGAACCGGCGATCAGTTTGCATGATGCACTCGCTAGAACGATCCATTATTACCAGGGTCAATAATCCATTAAACGGGAGGTACCTATGCAAGAACAGATCATAGCGTTGATATGCGAAATCAAGGAAGATGCCCAACTGGTAAACAGTTTGAACGAGCATTCGAACATCATGGAAGACGGGGGATTGGACTCTTTACAGCTAATTACTTTTGTACTACAGGTGGAAGAGCGTTTCGGTATTGAAATCGATTTTGAACAATTCGACTTCAATCTTATGGAGTCGGTAACGACCTTCTGCAATTATATCTCGGAGCTGCAGAAAACAGCGCCTGTATGAACGATAGACGCAAGTTCGAGCTCATTATCGGGACATTTGACGCGGAACGCTTCTGGCGCGACCCTAATCTAGCCAAACTGCCGTCGTTTCACGATCCTGAAATGGAGAATATCGTGATGGCCATGGATGAGCTGCTCTTCCCATTTTGCGAGGCGGAGGATAAGCTCATTACTCGCTATCGAATGAACGTTTGCCATAAAGCGTATTTGCATGAGATCGGATTTAAATTTCTTTCCAATTCAACCGATCTCGAGAGTCCTGATGTAGGAAGCGTAGGCAGAACCGCCAATATATTCGACCTGCTCACATCAGCCTATCGAATGGGTGACATGGATCTCTACTTGCTGGACGGCGCCCGGTTGTCGCCCTTTGCCGTCATTCCGGGGGTAGATCGTACTGCAGCGCGTTACGGGCTGGAACAGGATTTTCCAGCTATCGAAACGGTTCAGACTGTCAATTCGAAGCTGTATTCAACCGAATTGAACCGTCGCCTTGATCTTCGGTGTGACAGCCAGACGGTCTATTCTCCCGAAGAGCTGCTGGCAAGCGGCTTGACTTTGCTGAATCAAGGACCCTTCCTGATCAAAGATGAGTTTGGGGTATCCGGGAAAGGGAATTTGCTGATCGAGTCGGAAGCGATTTTGCAGCGAGTCACATCCTATGTCGCCGATCAGTGCAGCAAGGGAAAAATGGTTCGGTTTATTATTGAGCCGTTCCTCCGCAAGGAATTGGATTTTTCTTGCCAATTCCACATCGATTCGGACGGTACTTACCGACATATCTCAGTGCAGCAGTTGGTCAATCACAATTTCGCTTACCAAGGCTCCTATACAGCAGACGATAGGTTGCTTCATATGCTGCAGGAAGCGAAGTATTTTGATGTAATGAAACGGGCGGCCCGCGAGCTTTATCGGTCGGGTTATCACGGCGACGTATGCGTCGATTCTATGCTGTTGACGGACGGCCGCATCGTTCCGATTGTTGAGGTGAATGCAAGAAGATCGATGAGTCTGATCAAGCATTACGTTGACCGCTACCTGAAGAAGCACGACACGGCCGGGAGCATGACGCATGCGACTTTACAGTTTGCATGCGATGTATCATTCGATCAATTGCTTGAATCGCTGGACCGCGAGGGTGTTCTATATAAGCCTGATCGAGGATTCGGTATTTTACCGTTAAGCGCGAATACGCTCCTTATTAACAAAGTCGTCAGCGAGTGCAAGGGGATCCGGAATAAGCAGGTGAAAGGCAGATTATATTATTCGTTGATCCAGGGGGAATGGGATAACGAACGATTGACCGCTAAGGTTAAGGAGGTGCTGTCGTCGTTATCCTTCAAGATCGCCCGCTGATGCAGTCCGAAGCGCTTAAAGCCATGAATGGAGGAAGAAATTTTATGGGTAAGCGGAAAGTGACGATTCTATGCTCGGGTTTCGGTCTGGGTTTCTATATTCCCGGTCTGTTAGCTGCAAGTGATTTCGAGAAAAGGGATATCGCGACGGAAGTGCTCGTGTTCGAAAGCTATTTGGAGCAAGACAAGATGGATCATATTGTAGACAGCAGAAAGGCTTACCACAATAATTTCGCACTTGCCAATTTATCGGCCCGAATGCCGATGGATATACGCAACAGCATTGATTATGCCCAGGTCGAGCTATTGCTGGAGGCGTGGAAAGCGGAAGACCGGTACGAATTCATATCGTTATCCGGACACTGGATCTATATTCTGGATTTGTATAGGGAGAAGATGCTGCCGAATCAAATTCATGTAGACCTGCTCTACGTCGATTCAGATCTGGCCCCGTCTTGGAAGAGCTTGAAGAAGTTTCATTCTCGCTATGACGAGTATTATTACAATGCTTGTCTCTATGACACTGACAAGATGGAGATTCGATGCGAAATCCCAGTTCTTCATCGTACGGCACTGCCCTTCGACTCAAGGAAGCGGCGGCTTGTTGTTCATGGCGGCGGCTGGGGGATGGGCACTTATCAAAGTACAATTCCAGAGCTTGCCGGCCATAACTATGGGCTTGATATCGTAGCTTACGATTGGAAGGAAGCGAAGCCCGATCCCGATCACCGATATTGGATGAATGATCCGGAATGGTGTGCATGGGTGAAGAGTGCGAACGGCCTGCACGAGTTTCCGCCATACATCGAAATAACGGGAAAAGACACGAAGTCATACGCCGCTGAGGTTGATCATCATTGGTTATTCGATATCGCTTCGGAGGCGATGGCTATCGTGGCCAAGCCGGGAGCGGGCACATTAATCGACTCGCTTGCCTCCGAAACCCCTCTTATTCTGCTGGAGCCGTTCGGAAGTCACGAGCTTAGCAATTTGGAATTGTGGGAATCACTGGGGTTCGGAATACGCTACGAGAAGTGGCGGGAGATGGATTTTTCCGTAGAGGTCCTTAGGGAGATGCATCAAGCGATCATGAACAGACGCGGAGAACGGACGAATTATGTGGATCATTATTGTGCGAGAGTCGCGTTAACGAAGGGGTAAGATTTCAATGGCAGAAGGGGTTATGCGATGAGGGTAAACAAATTGAGTGTCGCCCAAGATAAGACAAAGACAAGCTATCCGAGATGGATCGTCATGCAGCTGTTGGAGGAGTGTAATTTACGATGCAAGATGTGCTATGAGTGGGGACTCGAAGGTCCCTACAAAAGCAAAAAAACGTTAGCGCATCTGGATCCGGATCTCATTAAAAAGATCATCGTCGAGTGCAGCCCGGGCAAGCCGTATTACGATTTCTTCGGCGGCGAGCCGCTGATGTACCCTTGGCTGAGCGACATTCTCGCCATGATCAATCACTATGGAAGTAAAGCGGACTTCCCCACGAACGGCACATTGCTTGAGCAGCATGCCGAGATGCTTGTCGAGACTGCTCCAAATAAGATCTGGATGTCGCTCGACGGCCCTGAGGAAATCAACGATAAGCAGAGAGGCAAAGGCGTATTCAAGAAAGTAATCAAGGGGATCGAGAAGCTTTATGAGCTTCGGGAAAGCAAGGGCAAGCAATTTCCGAAAATGGGTGTATCCTTTATCATTACGCCCTTGAACTATATGTACGCTGAGGAATTTTTCTTTAAGCATATCGACTTGTCGATGTTGGACCATATCAGCATGGAAGTGCAGCTCTATGCAACGGAAGAGCAGTATGCCCAATATGTGGAGGTTCTTAGTGACAAATTCGACGTGCATGAAGCTCCTTATGCCAAGGGGATGGTCTGGCGGGACACCAGTTCGTTCAGCCAGATCGATATTCCGGAATTGACGAGACAGCTCAATAATGTTAAAGCGTATTGCTTGAAAAACCGCATCCATGTGATCACCTATCCGAAGACGATAGATGAACAAAATTTGAGTAACTATTTCTCGGGGCAATTCCATCAGATGGCTGATAAACGAAATCGGTGCTCCCTTCCATGGGTTTATGCGGAGATTACGGCAAGGGGCGACGTTTCGCCCTGCCATGCCTTCTATGATTTGACCTTCGGCAACGTGAACGAAGAGAGTTTGCTGGATATCTGGAGTAGTGACAAGTACAAAGATTATCGCGCGTATATGAAAAAAAATATGCTTCCGATTTGTACGGCTTGTTCAAGGTATTATATCTATTGATTCATGTGAATGACCTAATAAGTTTAAGAAGGGTGTGTTGATATGAATCCAAAATCAGAGATTAAACATTCCCCAAAGGATTTGCAAATATTGAAACGTACTATCAAGAATACGGTGGAAACTAAGCGGAACATGGAGAAAATAGCGGGTTACGCGACACCGTTGCCAGAGTCGGTCGGGATTAAACTGACGAACCAATGCAACTTGCGCTGCAAGCATTGCTATCAATGGAACGACACCGGCTACC
Organism: Paenibacillus sp. FSL H7-689; assembly: GCF_000517905.1. NCBI lineage: Bacteria > Bacillati > Bacillota > Bacilli > Caryophanales > Paenibacillaceae > Paenibacillus > Paenibacillus sp. FSL H7-689. The sequence continues at coordinate 108,901 of NZ_ASPU01000003.1, read as the reverse complement.
ATCACTTTATGACACCGGAGCAGCAGCGGGAACAGCTCGACTACGGGCTGCTGGAGAAGCTGATCCTTGAGACGGAACCAGCCAAGTCGAGACTCTATATCTGGGGCGGCGAGCCGCTCGTATACAGCCATTTCGACCGTTTGGCCGATTTGCTTGAAGCCCATCCTCGCGAGACGACGATCTGCACGAACGCGATGCTGATCGAGCGAAAGCTGGACGCCTTGCTGAGAATCTCCGACAATCTGGAGCTGCTCATTGCACTTGATGGATTCGAAGAAGAGAATGATGCGCTTCGCGGCAAAGGGGTATTCAACAAGGCGATAGATGCTATTCGGATGCTAGTCGAGCTGCGCAAGGAAAACCGATTCAGGGGCAAAATTACGATCCATACCGTCGTTAACGATGCTATGACCGACAAGCTTTACGATCTGCTGGAATTTCTGGAGGACGTCGGTGTAGATATGGTCATGGTCTGCTTCCCGTGGTACATCTCGGACGAATGCACGCAGGGAATGGACGATTACTTTGACCAGAAGTTCGACTTCCTTCCGGCGAGCGAGCACAAGGGCGAACGAAGCTGGCACGCCTTTAACTACAAGCTCGATCCGGAGCGTATCCCTGCTTTGATGAGCGAGTTGGACCGGGTGAATAATCGGGTCTGGAAAATGCGTTTACGCTACCAGCCGAATCTGGATTATGACCAGATCGAAGATTTCGTGCTCGGCAAAGAGGTGAAGAGTAAAGGCACGATGAACAAGAAGTGCCTGGCTCTCTCGAACCGGATGGATATTACGCCCGATGGAACGATTGTTGCATGCAAATTTTTCAAGGAGTTCGAGATCGGCAAATTAAATGAAGCGTCTGTACAGGAATTATGGCACGGCATGACCTACAGAAGGATAAGGGAAATGATGGATGAACGACTGACACCGGCATGTTCCAAGTGCAGTGTCTTGCATTTGCACGGTGTTTAACTATTCTACATGAGCATAAATGAGGTGAACCAGTGAGCATTATCCAAGTGGAACACTTATCCAAAAGCTTCAATTACTACGAAAAAGAATTGGGTTTCAAAAAATCGCTAAAAAATTTAGTGAAGCGGAAATCACTGATCAAAGAAGCGGTTAGCGAAATATCACTTGTAATCGAGCAAGGCGAGATGGTCGGGTTCTTAGGCCCGAACGGTTCCGGCAAAACAACTACGCTTAAGATGCTGTCCGGCATCTTGTATCCGACAAGCGGGCAAGCGACGGTATTAGGCTATGTCCCTTGGGAGCGAAAAAAAGAATTCAAGATGCAGTTCTCGATCGTGATGGGGCAGAAATCGCAGTTGTGGTGGGATTTACCGGCGAACGAATCGTTGTACCTGAACAAATGCATTTATGAGGTCGAGGATAAGCCCTACAACCTTGTCCTGGATGAGCTTACGGAGATGCTTGATGTTAAAGATCTGCTCAATATTCAGGTACGTAGGCTTTCGCTGGGGGAACGGATGAAGATGGAGCTAATTGCGTCGCTCATCCACCGGCCTAAGGTGATTTTTCTGGATGAGCCTACAATCGGACTCGATCTGATTTCGCAGAAGCGCATTCGGGAGTTCCTGAAGTATTATAACCAGCAGACGAAAGCAACGGTCATTCTGACAAGCCACTATATGGCGGATATTGAGGATTTGTGCAAACGAACGATCATCATCAATCAAGGGAAGATCGTATACGACGGCGATCTTCGGCGTGTGAACGAGTTGTTTCATGCAAAAAAAATCATCAAGCTGCAATTTACGGACGAAGTGCCAAGGCAAGCGCTAAGCGACTATGGCGCTATCATGCAACATGACGGCATGAATGCCGTCATGGAGATCGATAAGCATGACCTTCAGCGGCTTTCCAAGATGATGCTGGACCGGTTCCCGATCCTCGATTTCACAGTTGAAGATATACCTGTCGAGCGAGGCATCGAAAGCTTGTATCAGAAAGATGGGGTCAGACATGAAAGCCTTACAGAAGTATAAAAGGACGTACATCCTTGCGCTTCAGAATGCGATGGAGTATCGGACCGATTTCTTTATGAGTATCATCAGCGGCGGCTTCATCATTCTCGTCCAATGCTTCCTCTGGACGGCCGTGTTTCGCAGTTCGCCGCAAGAGATTATTAATGGCTATACTTATTCACAGATCATCATTTATTCCGTGTTATCCGGCGTCGTCTCCAAGCTGGTTTCTGCCGGCTTCGAAGGGGAAATCGCGAATGATATCAAGACGGGTGGACTGAGCAAATTTATCGCTCAGCCCATTCATTATTTCAGCTATCGGATATGCAATTTTTTCGGTGGGAAAACGGTCCAGATCGGGGTCGTCCTTGTCTTATTCGTCATACTGATGATCGTTTTTACTCAGATTTGGGGGTTTCAGCTTAGAGGGGTGCAGATCGTTATGTTCCTGGTCAGCATTCTGTTCGGACTGCTCATCAACTTCCTGCTTTTTTATTCGATTAGTGCTCTCGCGTTCATCATTACCGAGGTTTGGGGCGTTTATATCGCGTTCAATCAAGGCGTCTATCTGCTCAGTGGTGCCATCTTTCCGCTTAATATTTTCGGAGATACGTTTGCCAGAATCTCCAGCTATTTACCGTTTCAATATGTCGTATTCTTCCCGGTTAACATCATCAATGGGAGCATGGCGATTCATGAAATCGTGCGCGGACTCCTCTTACAAGCGGTCTGGGTAATTGTGCTTATGATGATTTCGAAGTTGTCGTGGGATTCCGGGATGAGGAAATATGTAGCCGTTGGAGGTTAAATCTGTGAGTATCAGCTTGACGGAGTTTCGGAAGCATGTACGTATGTTCTTTATTTTCGCAAAGAACAGCTTGGTCGGTTACATGGAATACAAAGCGAATTTCTACTCCGGTTTGATCATGGAGACCGTATTTCTGTTTTCCAAGCTGATCTATATCTTGTTCGTTTTCCAGCTCGGGATCGAAATCAATGGCATTTCTCCTGACCAGATGTTGATCTTCACGGGGACCTATACGATTATGATCGCAATCTATACAGGACTGTTTATGGATAACTTTTATAGATTCGCCGGCCATATCCGCAACGGGACGCTGGACTTGTATATGACGAAGCCGCTTTCGCTGCAGTTCATGATTTCATTCCGGCACGTTAACTTCGCGTTTCCGATCCCGAACCTGATCGCCGGGATCACGATGATCGTACTGGCTTGGCGGCGTCTTGACATCGAGCCAAGCTTGATCCACGTGGCCGGATATATCGGCGTGATCTTGAGTAGCACGATCGTGACCTATTCGGTGCTTCTACTTCCGCAAATCCTTGCCTTCTGGACGGTGAAGTCCGGTTCGATCTTCGAAATACTCGACAAATGTTGGGATTTAAACAATATGCCGATGTACATATACCCCAAATGGCTGCGGAGAATAGGGCTGTATGTTGTGCCGATCTTGTTCATCACCAACATGCCGTCGGTTTATTTGATCGATCGATTGGACTTGTTCCTTGGGATATGGATTTTTGTAGCTCCCGTTATATCGCTTCTAGTGGTCAGGCTGTTCTGGAAGCTGGCCGTCAAACGCTATGAAAGCGCCAGCAGTTAGAGAAATGCCCTACAAACAAATTGTTGAGAAGGTGAATTGAATGAGCAAGACGGAGCATGAGCGTCATCCATTGCAGACAGAGGCCATTACAAAGAAACGGCTGCACAACGGGATTGAAATCTATCAAAACAACGAAGGAGAGACCGAGTTTCTCTACAACGAGATTTTCCACAAGGAGATGTATTTCAAGCACGGTATTACGCTTCCGGATCATGGCACGGTCCTGGACGTCGGGGCTAATATCGGCATGTTCAGCCTATATGTCAGCAGCAAGAGCGACTGCAGGGTGTATGCCTTTGAGCCACTGCCTCCGACGTTTAAACTCTTGAAGATGAATACGAGTTCGCTGCCTCGCGTAACGACGGTTAACGTCGGGCTTTCCAATGAGATCAAGGAAGCGGAGTTTGCCTATTTTCCTACGATGTCCACGGACTCTGTCCAGATCAAATACAGGGAGAACCACGATCAGGATCTCCGATACGGGTTAATCAACCATTACGAAGATAATTTCGCTGACCGGCGAATGCTAAACCGCTTTGTCGATCATCTTATGTCGCCGAAGCTTCTGAATGAACAAATCTATCGTTGCAAGCTAACTACGATCTCCGAAATGATCCGTTTTTATGATCTGAACCAAATTGATCTGCTCAAAATCGACGTGGAAAAAAGTGAGTTTGAGGTGCTGGAAGGAATCGAACCGGAAGATTGGGGCAAAATCAGGCAAATTGTAATGGAGGTACACGGACTGGATGGAGAGCAGATCAGCAGGCTCGAGAACATCTTCCAAACCAACGGCTTCTATGCCGTGATCGATTACTACGAAGATTTGAATATCCCAAATTACTATAATGTGTACGCGTTGAATCAAATGCATACGTCGGCTGGGTGATAGTCATGTTACAACATCTACATGCAAGGTTGGTATGCTCCAGCTGCAAGGGCGTGCTGGTCCAGTCGGAGGCATTGCTGCAATGCTGCAGCTGCGATGCGGTATATACGAACGATGACCGTTATGTATCGATGCTCGACCGGCGTGAGCAGTTTGTCCACCCTTCCGAATGGAATCGGAAAGAGGCTGAAATTCGGGATTATAGCGAGATTTCGCACTCTCTTGCGCTGTCCGGTATAGGCCGATTCGCCACCTTCTTAAATTATGGTTACGTCCCGCACGGGAATGAGCAACATGCGGTGATCGAGCCCGACGATGCATGGAATAGAAACTCGGTCAAGCTGCTGCTTGAGACAGTGGGCAGGACGGCGATTCGGGAGCGGCAGGTGATCGACATCGGATGCGGCAGGGGAGGGAACATAGCAGCTCTGTCTAAATATTTCAAGCCGCTGTCTATTGTCGGTCTCGACATCTGCCCGGCGAATATTGCCTATTGCAATGCCAAATCCCGAGGGGGTGAATCTTTGTATCTCGTCGGCGATGCGGAGAATATACCGTTTGCAGACGAGAGCTTCGATGTGGTGTTAAATATAGAATCCGCACATGCCTATCCGAACCGATCACGATTCTATGAAGAGGTGTACCGGATAATGAGAGTTGGCGGCGTATTTCTGTATACGGAGCTGATGCTGGGAGATCAGGTAGCGCAGAACATCAGGCTGTTAGAGGAAGCAGGCCTGTCTGTAATCCGCAATCAGGATGTGACTTCGAATGTTCTTCTATCATGTGATGAGAGTGCGAAGCAGCGTACTGGCACACAAGGGATTGCGAGCAACGCCAAAGCGAGCACGAATATTGGAGATATCAATGAATTCATCGCATTGCCCGGCTCGAAGAAATATGAAGAGATGAAGGCTGGAACGCGGCAATACCGTATGATGAACCTTGTTAAGAGGTAATATAGCCGTAATATCAACAATAATTTTAGTATAGGAGAAATATTTTATGGAAGAAATTATTTCCCTGGACACCTTTCAGCCCTTCGACGGCATGACAAAAATGTATCCTCATCATAATTTTCCTTATTTTAATTGCGGCTACAACTTGTTGTTAACGCTTGCCAGATATTTTAAAAAAGATGAGTTGCCGATTTTGAATAATGTTATTAGTATTTATAGATTTGATAAACAAAAAATACAAACAAGAGGATATTTCAAGTTAGAGGTGTTGGATCTTGAGGAGGGAGATCAGATCCTTGAGGAAATGGGGATCTCTATTCGTAAAAAATCCCCTGAACTAGATACGTTACAAGATGAGATCATAAACTCTATTTCAAGTGGTCATCCGATTTCCATATTTATTGATTTATTTTATCAACGCGGGAGAGACTTTTACTATAACAAAAAACATGGACTGCACCCTGTTTTTGTCTATGGCTTCAATCTTACGAACGAGGAAATATATACGGTTGATGATATTACAGAATACAGACAATATTCTCTGCCATTTTCAGAATTTAAATGGTCATGTATGACTTCGGAACACGTAAAGATGCCAGACTACTTTTGGGAATATGCGCTAGTGCCCCCCGGTAATCATGAGATCTTGAACAATAAGAATTTAGCACACACAACCATCAATACATTCGTAGAAAATATGTGCAGGTATCAAAATGAAATAACGGAAAGTTTGAATAATATACTGTTGTTGGCAGAAAATTACGAGCTCATTATAAAAAATGAAACGATTATAGAAACACTGAGCAGTACTATTTATAGAAAATGTTCTGAGAAATACAGGTTAAATACTCTCTATAAGTACAACATTGATCATATCAATGCAAAAAATACGCTTGACCCGTTATTGGACCAAATTATTCATGACTGGAAGACAGTAAGGATCTATTCGAATAAAGCCATCATGTCCCAAAAGTTCACTGGGGAAATCATAGACAAGTGCATTGGTTTAGTTACAAAAATATATACGAATGAAGTACATTTTCATAATCAATTATTTTTAATGTTAAAGGCTTTCAGGTAAAATCACATCTAATATTGCTAGAAATGAGCCGCATCAACAGGCATACTGTGCATGTGTCTTTTCATCTTATGAAAACCGCCGCTTTCTGCATCAACACTTTAAACACAAACGGCAGAGATGCCGTTTTTTTTGATTTTGTTACAGCACACTAGTCATGTGGAGTCAGTGTAGCGATGTTGGTTAGGGTGTAGTGTTTTGAAGCTACATTTACCTGTTTTAATAAATTACTTTGCCCGAAGCTTCTAAAGCTCGGGCTATAGTTGTTATAACCATTAGTAGAGTTGATGTTGGTCTGAACAATATCCAATTTTTCAGTTTATCCGTTTTTAATAGCTGTGTGTTGTTCAATGTTTTCTAATGCCAAGGTAAGGCGTGGCAAAGGTATACCTAACTTTTTGGCTTCTCTCACAACTTCAAGTACTGCAAAACCGGCTTTACTATTGTTGTATTCAATGAAAAGTCGCGGTAAGCTGCCCTTTGCAAAAATAACCTTGTTAAACAGCGTGCCGAGAAGTGCTGATGGAATTTTGGTCAACAGTAGAGTAATCGCGTCCATCTTTGCGCCTCTTGCTTTAAGTACAGGTGCCATTTCCCGCATATTCTTACCAACATTTGCGAATGAGTCACGATGATTCATAAGTGCTGGAAAACTTCCCCGTTTTAACACCTCGGTCTCCATCGCCGCATTCACGGCAAAGTGATTCCATAGCCAGCTTTGCATATCCTTTATCCAATTGATTTTAAAATGGGCGCTTTCAAATAGTTCTTTGACCTTGTTGTTTATCTGTTCCGTGCCTACACGTGGTTTTTCCAGAAATATCGTTTTTAAGAAGCCGCCCCTAAGCTTATTGTCCTCAATGCCGCCTCCTGCTCCTGGGAAACCAAAGACAACATTGTTCATAGACAAGGGCAAGATCGATGATTTTAAATCCTGCCAAATATTATTGAAAATAAGGATCGGGGTGTTACCCGCGGTAGTCGATAGTAATTGTGCTGCTTCGGGAAGTTGTTTCGTGTTGACACTCGCAATAATAAGATCGTAATTTGGGCTTATCTCCTCATGCAGCTTGACTTTCCAGTTTTCCTTGATTAACCGTTTCGCTCTTCGTGCGTCCCACATTTCAAGCGCTATATGACTTCCGAAGGTTTCTTTTCTCCTTTTTCTAACGTAAAACTCAACGGTGTGGCCTGCCTTTTCGAAAGCCCACGCGTATTGGGTCGATATTACACCTCTACCGAAAAATAAAATTCTCATCTTAGCCTCCTAATAATCAATATTCATCCTTGTTGATGATCCAACAACGTGTTGTATAATATTATTGTATTGATTCACTATACGGTCATCAACCATCAGATTTTTAATATCTGTCGGATAATTGATCGAACAGCAAACGGAGGCAAATAATGAAAAAGCAACCTGAAATTACGGACAAAACAAGGCAGACATTCATAAATGTATTCTGCGATTTATATAGCCAAAAACCCATCGAAAAAATATCTATTCAAGAGATTGCTAACCAATCAGGATATAATCGGAGTACATTTTATCAATACTTTACAGATATCTATGAGTTGTTGGACTGCGTTGAAGAGCGTATTTTGAAATCCATTAAGGAGGAAATGGCAGGCAGAGAGTTTTCTACACATACTATTCAAGATGCACTTCAATGCTTAGAAAATGCAGAGGAGATTTCAGTTCTTAAAGCTATATTGGGCGACTATGGTTCTGTTCATTTTGTGGAACGCTTGAAAAGAGAAATTCCCTTTGAGCGATTGATTGTGGATTTTCCAACAGATGATGTCTTGGCACCATATATCATCGAGTTTTACATTTCAACATTAATATCTATGTTTCGTCTTTGGATACGCAACGACAAAGATCTATCGTCGGAGGAATTGATCAAACTGATCGATAGTCTATTTTCAAAGGGGATAACACCGTATCATATCTTTGGCACGGTCAATCCGCAGCGTTCTGGAGTGTAGCGATGATGGTTAGAAAGCTAAACATAAACATAAGGGGTTCGAGAATTTATACATAATTCTCGAACCCCTTCTTGTCTTTGTTTCAATATCATCCATTAATTATAGTAGGTCTAAAACTCCCATCATCCCAGCCGGGAATTAATACACGTGCACACCCGTACCAAGCACGGATTTGTTTTGTACGGAATTACCGGATAGGTATACCTTTTGCAGATTAGGCAGCTGGCTTAGGGTCTCGATATTGGAAATCGCATTGTTCTCGAGATGAAGCTCTTCTATGGCCTGCCAGTTACTCATGAATTCTAAAGAATCCAAATTACTATCCTGCATGGTGAAGGAACGTAGAGCGGACATGTTGGCAAAGTAAGGCATCATTTGATCAATTTCAGTAACAGAGGTATTGTTCATGCTAAAATATGACTGGTTTAAGGTCAAATGTTCAAGTACGCTGTTCTTCGCGGCCGCCTTTTGTTCAAAGTTCAGCCTACACTCGGAGCACACCAGAGATTTCACCTGCTTCAAACGAAATAAGGCATCGCTTTCCTTGAACAGTGACGAGTCGTAAATTTTCAGAGTCTCTAGGCGGGACAAGCCGTCCAGGGCGGCAAGACGGGTTATTTCACTGATCTCCCAGAGGGAAAGCTGCTTCAGCTTCGGAAATTTCCCCAGCGCAGCCAAGTTCAATTCCCCACTTCCGCCACGGAGCGTCAGACTGGTTGTAACCGGGGCCTTTAGCCCGGGGAGAAAGGAGCTTGGAATTTCCACTCGCTCTACTTTAGGCAGTTTCAGCGCTTCTGCATTTTCGTAGTAGCCGGACAACGTTAATTCCCGCAAAGAGGGCAGACTGTTTATGGCCTTTACCGAGCCAAGCTCACTTAGAGAAGCCAGGCGTAGTGTGGTAATAGAGTTTTTGCCGGTCAAGCGCTCCAGACTGGAGAAGTTTACATTTTCGATATCTAACGTTTGTAGAGCAGGCATATTTTGCACAAAGTCGATGGACTTTACGTTCGTTAAATAGGACAACTGAAGCTCCTGAAGCTGGGTCAAGGCATACAGCGGCTGCAGGTCTGTGGTTTCACTGTACTGTATAGACAAGGATGATAACCCGGTCATGGACGACAACCATCCGAGTTCATCGACAAAGGTGAGCGACAGGGACTTGATTGGCAATTGGTTTAACAAGTGAAAATCTGTTACGGACTCATCCACATAGGTAATGGATAAAGAGTTCAGATTGGGGAATTCCAGTAACATAGCCAATTCCTGATTGCTGCGAAGCTGAGTGGTAAGCTCCGTAATTTTAGACTTGTCGCCAAAGTAGCCCAAAAATGTACTAAAGGATTCGTTAAAAGCGCCACCATAACTTTTTAATCCGGGCATATGGGCCAAAGTGGTTTGGTCCGTCTGGGATATTTCATAGGTATTCGTCAGGTCCAATGCCGTCAGTCCCTTAAAAGCTTCAAAATCTCGCTGATCAATCCGCTGGCTATTCAGTTTCTTGTCCTGAGTAATATAAGTGATCTTCTCGGCCTGTTCATCGCTGAAGGGATCGGAGAGGCTATATGTAAACTTCCACTGATCATTCTCCGAATGCTCTACGGTTAAATAGCGAATACGAGCCAATTCCTCCTCTGTTGGCAAGGCGGCCCCTTTATCAAAGATATCTCGCAAAAATGAGAGCAGAACCTCGCTTTCAGGCATCTTTCGTACAGGCAGATTGGCTTCTGTTTTTGGATAGGTGGAGCTGTTGCTATAATAAAAATATGTACCGATCGCGCCAGTTAGGATTAACATCAGTATCAGCATTACCTTTACGGAGGCAGTCTGCTTCGGTGGTACTTTAGGGGGCGTTCCATGGTAATGATTAATAGTCTGGTCTACGTAATAGACATGATTTTGCTTCAATAAAAGTTCTGTTTCACAATAGGGACACTTTAAAACCTCATCCTTCTTGTATTCAATTCTTCCGTTGCAATTGGGGCAGTTTAGCGGGATAAACGCCACGAATGTCCCCTCCTTCATTATGATGGTCATAAGATCATGCTGAACGGTCATCTGATTTCATTATACCTTGTGAATTTACGTTTGATGAGAGAAAGAAGTTTCACATAACGAAGGAGCAGGGAATCCTGCTCCTTTTTGATCTTTTTTAAGTATGGTCTGGTGGTAGGCCTTATTAAATAAATCATCAAGCAATAGATGTAATCGGATGTTTAACGTGCACAGGGTAGAGATGTTCACCATGGGTTCTTACAAATAAACCTTCATTGGTGATCGAACTTTTTAGAACGATATCATCCGTTGCATCTGGAGTGAAATGAAAGGTTACTTTCTCTGTATCTTCATCTGCAATCTTATCCAAGATATCTTTCATATTCATTTCGTTTAAGCTAACAACGTCGAAGAGCTCAATATGATTGTCTTCTTTCTGATAAATAACAATGACGTTTTCGTTTTCCAAGTAATAAATATCATCACTAAAGACATTCAGGCAATAAAACATGAGTATTCCTTGAGAATGATGGGTTGCGAAATGGCGAGAAACAGGCAATCTTTCCGAAGCCAATTTTTGAATAAGAAGTAAATCCTCCGCGTTAGTTATATTTAGTTTTCGGATGTTCGCAGGCTCGGGTGATTTTTTTGCCGTATAATTCATTGAAAAAAGATGTTCTTCCACAGGCTTAAACCCAAACTTGGGGTAAAAATCGAGCACCGATTCATTGGCAAAAAGGTACATATAATCGTACTTGTTCTCGTATTCCTCTAAAACTTTGTTCATTAAACGTGTAGAGAGTCCTTTCCCCCGATAATCAGGATGTGTCATCACCGTACCGATTTGAATAGCTTTTTTCTTCTCACCGTGAATGATGAGCTCAAGGATGTTAACAGAAACGTTGGCAATAACCTGGTCTCCATCGACATATGAATAAGGGATGTAACGCTCGCCCCAGTATCCTTGTTGATACCAATCTTCAAAATTGATCTCAAACGTGTTGATAGCAAGCTCGAAAAAACTCTTGCGCAGTACTTCATTGTTTTTATAATTCTTCATAAATATTAATTCTTGCATGGTATTACCCCCTTAATCTTCAAAAATGACTGTTTGTAAAGTGGTACGATCCCGTATTTAACTATGTAAAGTATGATTACAGGTGAAATTCTGCTTATAAGTTGTTGTTGGTTAAGCAGGAGTTTTAACAAGAGAAAGTGGAGTTTCGTATAGAAAGAGACGCGAGCGAATTCGCGTCTTCTTTTTTGCATGCTTTATCGGATATGCTTAAATGCAATTGCGTCAGTGAACAGTTTTTCACTATTGAAAATCTTGGTCCATTAATCTACGGCAAAATGCACGATTGCACTATATAACATCTTGTTGCGAAAAGGGTCAAACGTTACTTGATGCTGAACTTGCTTCACGCGTAGCATAAGTGCCTTATTGATCTCGATTCGTTCTTCCATTGCTCGTGCCAGTTCATGAAAGTCATAAGCCTGCAAGCATTCGACTTTGTCTTTGATCATATCCAGTGAAATTTCCATATATCATTCAGGCCTCCTTAAAATCTCGATTTGCAGGTTAAAAGCCTGTCGAGCTTCATTTTAGAGGAGCTTTTCCAGTTCGGCAAGTGCAATCGGGCTGAAAATCTAATAAAGACGTGATAAAATCGGGAAAGGGCAATTTCGTAATCATCGAACTTCTATTAATCTGAAGATCTAATGGAAGTAATAACAGATACTGCTGTTTGAACAAAGTTACATTTGCATGGTATAAGTGAAGAAGAAGCTAGGACACCATAATGTGAATCGTAACTGCGAATGATCATGTAAATGATAGGCAAGCAGATGCATGAGTTACGAGTTTTACTATTTTAACTATTAATGAGGACAGAGACTGTCCTGGAATGTATAGAGGAGCTTTTGAGATGACAAAGGAAAACTTTTGGCGTGAATTGCCACGACCATTTTTTATACTGGCACCGATGGAAGATGTCACGGATGTTGTGTTTCGGCATGTCGTAGGTGAGGCGGGCAGACCGGATGTGTTTTTTACCGAATTTGCGAATACAGAGAGTTATTGTCACCCGGAGGGGCACCATAGTGTGCGCGGGCGTCTGACATTTACAGCGGATGAACAGCCGATTGTGGCTCATATCTGGGGAGATAAACCGGAATTCTTTCGTGAGATGAGTATCGGTATGGCGAAAGAAGGATTTAAAGGCATCGATATCAATATGGGTTGTCCGGTAGCGAATGTAGCCGAGAATGGAAAAGGAAGTGGATTGATCTGCCGGCCAGCCCTTGCGGCGGAGATTATTCAGGCGGCGAAAGCTGGGGGGCTGCCGGTCAGTGTAAAAACGCGTCTCGGATTTAATGAGGTCGATGAATGGCGCGACTGGTTAACCCATATTTTGCAACAGGACATCGTGAATCTGTCCATTCACTTACGAACGAGAGAAGAAATGAGCAAAGTAGATGCTCACTGGGAATTGATTCCTGAGATTAAAAAACTGCGGGATGAGATAGCTCCTAATACACTGCTGACGATTAATGGGGATATTCCTGACCGTGAAACAGGCCTGAGACTCGTGGAGCAATATGGTGTGGATGGAATTATGATTGGACGCGGTATTTTCCAGAATCCATTTGCTTTTGAGAAGGAGCCGAAGGAACACAGCAGCACGGAATTGCTTGATTTGCTACGGCTGCATTTGGATCTCCATGATCAATATTCCGAGCTTGAAACGCGTTCGTTCAGCCCGCTGGCCCGTTTTTTCAAAATCTATGTTCGTGGCTTCCGCGGTGCTAGTGAGCTGAGAAACAGCTTGATGAACGCCAAAACCACTTCTAAAGTACGCGAATTGCTCAATGAGTTTGAAAGCAATGAACAGGTAGAGTAGAGTAAGACGTAATCATGGATACGGAGTATGATTCAGGTAGATTAATAGCAAAAAAAAGAAGCGGTAACTCTTCCGCTTCTTTTTTTTGCTTTGCTGTTTAACGCGTATACGCAGGCTTTTCCATAGCGACCGGTTGAGGATTGGCAAGCACCCATAACACAGCCAACTCGGATAATCTGGCAGGCGCATCAAAATCGTATCCATTGCGAAGCCTGCTGACCAAGTCTGCTGCCTCTTGGAGAAGTGCGGGGGCGAGTGGCGTACCAGAGCCCAGGTGACGAATCAGTGCATCCAGCATCTTGCGATACTCCGCATCCCAGTTTCCACCGCCATTATCCAATACTTCATGGGATACACGTCCTGTGATGCGGATGACCTCTCCCTGCACCGTTTGAGCGTGGCCTTGGGCCGGAATGAGATATTCCCACAGCTCTTGGTGCTGTTTGGTCCAAGTGGTTGCCTTTACCTGAATCGGGGTAGTCCCATCGTGCATGATCCGATTCGCTACCGGCTCGACATCAAATAACGGGTACAGTTTGATCAGCGCGTCTGAAACTTCATCGACCTTGTCCTTATTGAACTTCTCACGGACGAATTCAAAATCCTTACCGATCCGTTTCACCGATTCTTTCATATCCGGGGTGACCGATGCTCCGGCATCCAACAGAATTGCGGCAATCTCTGCCAGATTAACTATATCGCTATTTCTGCAATTGACTAACCCCTTAGCTAAAGGCGTATTTCCCTGTTTATTATCTACGTTAATCGTAGCGCCTTGGTTTACCAACTCTTGAACCACTTTGGTTCGATACCCACTGACCGCTGCATGTAACGGTGTTTCATTTTGGTAATCCACAGCGTCCAGATCCGCACCTAATTCAAGGAACAGGGGTACATTTCCTGACCAGTGTGAGGCATGGGCATGTAAAGGCGTGCGTTGATATTTGTCGCGTGCATTAATATCTGCCCCTTGTTCTACCAGCCAGCGAACCAATTCATCCGAAATATGCCGAAAGCTGAGGGCCGTACCTTTGCTATAACCCCCACGGGCATCCCATTCGCATTGCTCGAAGACCTCTTTTACGGTAGCGGTATCATTATCTTTAACGAGTTTTTCCATATGAGCAGGTAAGGTTGCTTTCTTCGTAGCCATTACACTCTTCCTCTCCTTTGTGAATAACAACGTAAGTTCCAATGGTAGGTTATGACGATTTAATAGTAAGTAGATAATTTTCTGCAATTTTATCACATAGGGGAATTCAAAACCAATAACTGGGTTTCTTCCATCATCCATTTGGTTTGCTATGTTATAATTTAGATGAATGTTGATACTGGAGACGGATTGAAAAATATTTGAAATGATCGCCGCAATTCATGCGGTAGGCTTTTGATAATAGGAGGATTTATGTCCTGGAGTAAATTGAAGCAACAACTGGAGAGTTTTCTTAGTCCTGCGTTAGTTGGAAGGGTGGAGTACCGTGCCACCAGCTATAGCTATTCACCTGATAAATCAGGCAATTGTTATATTACTGTAGATAAAAAGAATGTACTCAACATGAGCGATACTACAACCCCAATTCGATGGTATCAGTCAGAGCAGGAGATCAAGAGTGATCCGGAGATCATGATTCCTGTGAGCGATGAAGAGATTGAAGCTATCAGAAAAGAGTCTAAAGGACCCATTCCCGAGGATCGTCTTCAAGTCATGGCAAGAAGTAGAAAAATCTCCGTACATGCCAAAGAGCTTTTGCTGGCTCAGACCGCACTCAGTAAATCAAATTTTACCGTTGCAGCTACGACGTATTTATCCACTTCTATAGAGGATAATCTGGAGAGCAAGGATATCTTATTTAATATTCTGGCTTTAATGGACAGACGAGTTGGCAAAAAGCGAATTCTAAATATGTCGGAGCAGGTCAAATTAAAGCATCCAGCGGTACAATATTTTTATGAACTGCGTCGTCGTACGGTGTGAAATTGAATAACTTTTGATATAGCTTTTAACTATAACCAGTTATGGTTTTTTAGTATCCCTTCTAACTGCTCTCAGCGTGATATGATCATTGTATACAACGAGGGGGTTTTTTACATGACTGATAAGTTCCAGATCGTAGGAAGTTTATTGCGGCCGGATGAGCTGCTGAAATATAAAACGCAAATTGAACATAATGATGATATCCAATATCCGTTCTATGAAAACTACGAAGGATATGAGAAGTGTGAGACGGAGGCAATAAAACAAGTTGTCGCTAAGGAAATCGAACATAACTTGTCCGTGGTTACCGATGGCGAATTCTCCAAATCGATGTGGCATCTGGACTTTGTATGGGGATTTGGCGGAGTGAAGCGTTACATCGCGGATCACGGCTATTTTTTCAGAGATGTGGACGGAACTTCGAAGTATGAAACACGCAAAGATATTGGATTGCGCATCACTGATAAATTGAGTGGAAAGAACCATCATTTCATTCAACTGTTCCAACAACTGCAAGACACGGCTGGGGAGCAACAAACGAAACTTTGCGTACCGTCTCCTTCCCATATTTTCGGTGAGCTTTCCTGGTCAGATAACATTGGCGGTACGGATGCTGTATATCAAAACATACAGGAGCTCAAAGAGGGTCTTGTGATCGCGTATAAGGAATTCGTGGAGGAATTCGCTGCAGTGGGCGGTAAAATTCTGCAATTCGATGATTGCTTGTGGGAACTGTTTGCAGACGACAACCCGAACTCTCCTTTTACAGGGGAAAATATTAATCAAGATGAAGTAAAGGGTCTCGCTACCGAATTCATTGATATTAATAATACCGTGATTGACTTCGGACATAGCCTTGGCTTGAAAATGTGGACACATAACTGCCGCGGCAATTATGATTCCCGCAACATGGGTGGTGGATCGTATGCCAAAATTGCGAATCTGTTCCTGAAGCAATTGAAGTATGACCGTTTCTTCCTGGAGTGGGATGATGATCGTGCGGGTTCAATTGAAGCTCTGGAAGTGTTCAAGGACAGACCTGAAACGGAAATTGTATTAGGTTTGCTTTCATCCAAAACGAGTACACTCGATGATGAAGAACGTGTTGTCCGTTTGCTGGACGAAGCTTCCAAAATCATCGATAAGGATCGGCTGTTGTTGTCTCACCAATGCGGCTTTGCATCTTGTGATGGCGGTAACGAATTAAGCGAAGCTCAGCAATGGGCGAAGATTGATCAAGGGCAGAAGATTGCAAAGCAATATTGGGGCAGCACGGTCTAGGATTTAAGCTGAATGTATTGTGACCTTATAAACACATTGTTTGATCAATAGTGTTATGCACGATAATGAAACGGCGACTTTTCCTCTGGAATCTATCCAGGGAGAAGCCGCCGTATTTGTTGTGGAACGTACACATGGGTACGTTCTCATTTCTACAACTTTTTTAAACTAATGATGAGGCAGGCATGTCTTTCTTTATTACTGCGATTCACGCTGTGCCAGCCATTCCTTTTTCAACAATGCATATTGATACGTATTCTCGTATTTCGGTGTGCCGTCCTCATTTTTGACAAATGAAACGAACTCCAAAAAAAGACCCTCCCGGCGCATGCCCAGCTTCTCACACAGTTTCTGAGAACGGAAGTTATCATCCTCGACATAAGCGTACAATCTTCTTATTCCCTGTTCCATAAAGAGATTTTCGATGAAAGCATTGGCGCTCTCACTGGCGTACCCTTTCCCTTCAAATCTGCCATTAAAATTCCAACCTATACTATACGTATCTGAATTCGAATCTTTATCCGTATCGGAATCCCGATCTTCCCTCATACCAAACAGCTCACCGATCAACTCGTTACTGTCTTTCAGGCAGACCGCGATGTGGGAATCGTCACTGCTTCTTTTTGCGACCTCGGCCGCCGCGTCTTCCAATGTTGAAATTTGTTGATCCATAAAACAATTTTCTCTGGGATTTGCTGTGTATTCCAACAGTCCGGCTGCGTCCGTTAAGGTGAAATTTCTCAGGATTAATCGATTGGTTTTAAGTATTTGCATAAGATGATATACCTCCGGTTTTCATATCAATAGATTGGCTTTGTTCATGTTGTATCTCTTTTTATTTTACGAGACGCCCTATTCGTACTATAACTGGGTATAGCCTTGGGTTTGGCTTTGGTACTGTCTGACCGGGAGAACAATCCCACCAATTTTTCCCTATAGATATAACCGAGTACAAACCCGATTACAGCGATAACAGAAATAATAATGGCGATTGTGTATTGTTGCATATGAATCGTGGACCCTACAATGGTAGATGCGATGATCCACGGCAGACGACCGACGATAAGGATCGTGAAGAACCTAAACGAACTAATCGATGTAAGTGCGGCGACAAATACAAGCATGTCTTTGGGCAAGCCGGGAATTACGAAAAAGATGAATAAAAAAGCGGAGAACTTCTTCTCATCATGAATTAACGACATCCACTTATTATTTTTCTTTTGCATTAGCCGTGAAATATAAGCGCGACCGATAAAACGAGTAAAATAAAAAGCAATCGCTGAGCCTATAATCAAACCTATTGTAGTATACAAGGACCCAAGTGTAACCCCATAGATATAACCGCCTGCAATCTGTACCACTTCTCCTGGAATGGGTGCAACCACGATCTGAAGAATCTGGAATAAAATAAACATGACCGGACCCCAATGGCCTGTTGAATGAATATACGCTCTGAAGTTGTCCATGGAAGACATGATTTTAATAAGGGCAGGAGAATAATACACCAGTAGACCAATGGACAACATGATGAACAGACCCAACAATATGTTAATCATTACTTTTTTCGAAGTTTGTGGCATTCCTGACGACCCCTTTGTGTAATAACTTCTACATATTTACAGTATAAGACGAAATTATTAAGAGATACCTACATAACTTCTGAAGAATTCTTAAGTCGATTGTATTTGCTGGTAGTCGCTAATAGCGCATATTATACTGAAATTAGACGGAGGGATCAGATGAGCAAGAAAATTCTAATTGCTGATGATAACAGTGAAATTCGTGAAATTGTAAGGATTTTGTTAGAGAGTGAGAATTATGAAGTGATTGAAGCGATAGATGGTCAAGATGCGATTGATAAAGTGAACGAAGAGACGGATCTCATTATTTTGGATATGATGATGCCCAATAAATCGGGGCTGAAGGCGTGTCTGGAGATTCGTGAAAAAACAAGCGCACCGATCCTGTTTCTCACGGCGAAAACGCAGGATTCTGACAAACAATTGGCCTTTTCCTCAGGCAGTGATGACTTTTTGTCCAAACCCTTTTCCTATACAGAACTCGTTTCGCGGGTGAAGGCTTTACTGCGGAGGTATTATGTATATCGGGGCAAGGAGAAGACCGAAGAACAGGACCAGATTATCGTTAAGGATCTTACCGTCCATCAGGATTCAAAAGCCGTGTTTGTTGGGGAGAAGGAGATTGCTCTAACTGAAATTGAATACCAGATCTTGCTGCTGTTGGCTAAGAAGCGACGAAAGGTATTCTCGGCAGAAAATATATATGAGAGTGTTTGGGGGCAACCCTATTTTTATACGTGTAATAACACGGTGATGGTTCATATTCGTAATTTGAGAGGCAAACTGGAGGATGACCCGCAGAACCCTAAATATGTGAAGACTGTTTGGGGGAAGGGGTACAAAATTGAATAGATTATTAATCGGAAAAAAGCTGAAGATTAAACTGGTTCTGGCGGTTGTCATTTCTTTGGTCATTTCCATAAGTGCACTCGTTATTTTACAAGTTGTTGGCGAGACTGTATTGGATAGTTATTTAAGCAAATCCACTTTTGTAGAGAACAGGCAGCAAGATGCGCTTGATCGATTTGAAGCATTTGTGGATAACCAGAACGTGTCAACCCGTGATCATGAGGAATTGTCTGCTTGGATAAGACATGAGCGCTACTTAAATCTGTATATTTTTGCAAAAGACAAATTGATATTTTCCTCCAACACGGAGATTGATCCTGCCATTAATGAAGAGTTGTTAACTCAATTCGTGCCATCAAAAATACCCATCACCACCATCCATTTTGCGGATCAGGATGCCCAGATATACTTGGTTAGCTTTTATGAGTATCAATACTACAACCTCATTCTGATTATTGGTGTTTTCATAGCGGCCATTGTGTTTATTGTTTCCTTTCTACTGATGATTAATAAGAAAACATCTTATATTGGCGTGCTTGAACAAGAGATCAAAATACTCGAAGGTGGAAATTTGGATTATTCGATTACGATATCGGGAAAGGATGAACTGTCATCTCTGGCCCAGAGTATTGATGAGATGAGGAAATCATTTGTGGAGCGGCTGGACAGCGAGGAGAGGGTCAGGATGGCCAACCGTGAATTGATCACGGCGATTTCCCATGATTTGCGAACGCCACTCACGATTCTATTAGGATATATGGATATCATAGAGCTTAACAAATATAAGACACATGAGGATCTGTTGCAGTATATTCATAATAGCCGGGAGAAGGCCTATCAGATCAAAGTGCTGTCGGACAAACTATTCGAATATTTTACGGTATCCTCTGCCGCTGAAGAAGAGGAAGTAGAATTTGAAATGTATGAGGGCAGAGCACTTATCGATCAACTCATAGATGAGCAATTAGTGGTTTTGGACGATATAGACGTGCAGGTTCAGACAGATGCACATCATGAGGAGTTTTTGCTGGAAATCAATCTGGTCGCCATGCGTCGCGTAATGGATAACATATTTTCAAATATTCGAAAATACGCCGATCCAGGGCATCCCGTTCATATCCAGATTTCTTTGAGGCAACAATGGGTTATTCTTGAGGTGGAGAATAAGATTAAACGTGTTGGCAAAAAGAAAGATAGCAACGAAATTGGGCTCGTTAGTTGTCAGAAAATGATCCAGCAGCACAACGGGACGTTGACGGTGTCGGAGGAAAAGGATATCTTTTCACTACAGATTATGCTACCTGTCATCATCAACAAACCAACACAGACTCATATATAACGGATCTCTTGAAATGATGCTGAGTGTTCTTGGAATCCATCTTGCTGTCTAATTTTGTTACCTTAGGGTGCTGTAGTGGAGGAGCTTGCTAAATAGGCGTAGGAGAAAGAACAACGCTCTACCATTCACACTATACAAAAAGAGCCATGCGACAGCATGGCTCTTACATATATCGTGAGAGGGCAAACCTCATGTTTTAAACAACAGGTGCATTCTGTTTCTTGAAATATTGTTCAACTAAAAACGCGAGCATCGGTCCGGGCTCAGCCTGCTGTAATTGAGCCTGATCGCCAAATTCCATGAGATACGGCTGTTCCGTAGTACAAGGAGTCCAATGAGGCATCAGCTTTCCGGTGGAGTCCGAACCGTTTGGGTCACCTGTAGCAATAAAGTTGGATAAGTAATTACACATCTGGCGAGCCAGATCATAATGCTTGCCTGTGAAAGGCCGCCAGCATTTGGCAAGTGTTTCGAAGAAAAACCACAGATCAACGGAGTGAAAAGTGCCTGGCTGATCCCAGCCCGGAATCTCGGCGTCGAAGTTATAATAGTAGAGAGGCGTTTCAGACGGATGACCGCTGTTCGCGCGGATGGCGAGCAGAATGGCATGTTGGATCATGCGGACCGATGCTTGTTGCAGAGCATGTTCGATTTGGCCGGTATCGGCCTCACATAGCTGCAAAAAGGCAGGAGCATCCTCGCCAAACAGCTCCACAGCCATCTGCTTCAGTTCTTCCAGATTGGCTGCGGCGGGACGGGTCCAAAATTCGGAAGACGTATGCCCCAGCATTACGGGGATCGCCTCGCGCTCCTGCTGAACAAAACGAGTAAACGGATCGCCTGTGCAGAATTGTTCGTCGATGACGGTTCCCCAGAAGCTTTTGTATTCGAGTGCTTTGTCACGGAGATGTTCAGCATCCAGTTGTCTCGCCTCAGCCAGGGAAGATACGCCCAGGAAGTCGAAAAATTCAACCCCTGCTTGCTCTGCATCCCTTAGTGTGGAGCGGACAGAAGGCACGCGGACCTTCGGGTACAACTCGGTAGCTATACCGCTCATGATGACGGCTCGCTGGAACAAGCCTTTATTTTGCGGAGAGGTCATCTGGCTGAGTACACTTCCTCCGCCTGCCGACTGTCCGCCGATGGTGATCTGGTCTGGATCACCGCCAAAGGCGGCAATGTTGCGTTTGACCCACTGGGTACCTGCTTGTTGATCAAGATGACCAAAGTTGGCGGGTGCATGTGGGGATTCGGCACTAATCTCAGGATGGCACAGGAAGCCAAAGGTATTCAGTCGATAATTAATCGTCACAACGACAATACCTCTACGAGCGATTCGCTCGCCATCAAATTCCATTTCGGCCGTATGGCCGACTTGCAGGCCCCCGCCAAAATACCAGACAAAAACAGGCAACTTCTCGTCCGTACGCTTGGCGGGTGTCCAGACATTCAGATACAGACAATCCTCGTCCATGGGCAGGTCGGGATCAACGGCCCATTCGCGGGTATAGATATTGTTATCATCGATGACTGTTGGGGCTTGCATGGAGATGGGGGCAAAATCAAAAGCTTGCAGTACACCTTCCCAGTTCGACTGCGGTTGCGGAGCGCGCCAGCGGTTCTCACCTACAGGAGGGGCGACAAAAGGAATTCCCTTGAAGCTGGTAATCCGCGGGTCCGCCGCGGGCAGTCCTTGCACTTGTCCATGTTCTACCGTAACCATTCTATGCATACAACATTCTCCTCTCTGGATTTAGCATGTAAGCGTTACCGAGCATCTGATCAACGATATATAAGATAAACCTAACGCCAGAACAGGGCGTCTTAGAAAGGGGGAATCGTGGTTGAATCCGATTTGGCATGAGAGCAGTAGAGCCAGTAATTTGCATTTTATCAGCGGTGGTCACAAGCCAGCTAACCCTCACCAATGGGGGCCAGGCGTGCGTGACGTTTATGCGCTGCACTATATTATCCGCGGCCAAGGGACGCTGGAGACGGGCGGCCGCGTTTTTCGGCTCGTTACGGGGGAAAGCTTTATCATATTTCCGCAAAAGGAGATTTACTATTATCCAGACCCGCAAGATCCATGGGAGTACGTCTGGGTGGAGTTTAGCGGTGAGGATGCCGGGCGGTTGCTGGGGCTGACACAGCTCTCAGAGGTACAACCCGTGGTGACGGTCTCGCCGGAGACATTGCAGCCTTTTTTCCACCTTGCCTGGAACGCGGGTGCATCATCTTATGAATTACTGCGGGCGGATGCACGTTTGCGTCTGCTGCTCTCCTACTATATGGAGCATTATCCGAAAGAGCCGCAGGTGGACGCCAAGGATTATGTCTGGCTGGCGAGAAAGTACATCGAGCAGAACTACTGGAAGCCAACATTGACCGTCACCGAGATCGTAAAGGCAGTTAATCTGGAGCGCAGTTATTTGTTTCGTCTGTTTAAGGCAGCAACCGGCAAGTCTGTTTTGGAGTATATTACATCCTGCCGAATCGAGCGCGCCTGTGAACTGTTGAAAACGTCGGGCCTGCCGATTCAATCGGTAGCTTATTCTGTCGGCTACAATGATCCGTTATATTTTTCCAAAGTATTTAAAAAAGCAACTTCACACACGCCAACATCGTACATGATGCTGCACGGGACCAAGGCATAACGTTAACGGAACAGGGCGCAGTTCCCGGACTCTCGGAAATAACGGATCAGCTTCTCAATAGGCTCACGTCCACAGTTCAGCTTCACTCCTATACAATCAATGCACAGAAATTGCTGGGCAGAGCGCGAGATCAATTTGAGGTAGATGCCCACATCGTCTGAAGAGAGCGGGACCTGACAGGAGGTGCACAGGCGATGTTGAGCCATCTATTTCACCAGTTTGGCCCGGACGACGAGGCAATCATGTGCTGCGACAACGGGAGCGAAGCGTTCACGGAACACGCCAAGCTCTTGATGTTCCCAGCAGTCATACAGGGAAAGGGCATAACCGGCAGCGTAAGGCAGACCCATATCCCAAAATTGCAAAGACAATTCCCGCTGGCTGTCGCTCAGGTTGAAGAAACCAATAGCTAGATCACCATCTGTGAGTACCTTCACCAGCATAAATACATCGTCTGTGTGAAACCATTGCGGTTCTGGTTTAATGCGGTAAGCTCCACGCGCTTCTACATCCTGATTGATAGCGATCAGGTCAGGATTCAGGAGAATATCCTTTGTAATCTGGTTAGCCTTGCGCACGTCACATCCGATCATTAATGGGGAACCCATCATGGACCAGAGAGAGAAGTGGGTTTTATATTCGATGTCGTTGCATCCGCCGATGCTGCCAATATAATCATTGTTGCTTCCACCATACATACCTACAATCAGCATATCCATGTCGTTATGGCAGAAGGAGCCGGTGTAGCTTTGTTTGCCCAATTGAGACAGGGCAAGTTCCTTCACTGAATCCCAATTGTCACGGATATCGCCGGTAGAACGGTACATATGAGCGCCCGATTCCCGAATCCAATCGTATACGTCGTCGGCTCCCCAGTTGCAGGCGGAGAACAGGATATCGCGTCCGCAGTTTTTGAGCGCAAGGCTCATCCGTTTGTACAGCAGCTCTCCTGAGATATGGCGCGGTTTGAAGCAGTAATCATACTTCAAATAATCAACGCCCCATTCGGCAAAAAGAGCAGCATCCTGGAATTCATGCTCGAAGCTGCCTGGATACCCGGCACATGTATGTGTACCTACGCATGAATACATGCCGAACTTTAGTCCTTTGCTATGGATATAATCGGAAAGCGCTCTCATTCCACTCGGGAATTTATCCGGGTCAGCCACCAGATTGCCACTCGCATCCCGTTCCTTCAGGCTCCAGCAATCATCAATGACAATATACTCGTAACCAGCGGCCAGATAACCTTCCGATACAAACACATCAGCGACATCCCGAATTAATTGTTCGTTAATATCCCACGTAAAGGTATTCCACGAATTCCAGCCCAGGGCAGGGGCAAAGCCTAACACTTGATTGTTGCTCATGCTCTCGCATCCTTCCTCATCTCGGTTTTGTTAACAACACTAAACTGAACATAAACGATGAGTGACGTATCCTGCCATAGCTTAACGTTGCTTGGACATGGACATATGTTGCTCTGCTTGTGCTGGGGGAATCAGCTCTTTCCAATCAGGCTCTCGGCAGGTATCAGAAGTTGCCGGTAAAAGCATAACAAAGGAAAAATGTCAGTCTGCGAAGAAGTTATATCTATCTTTTCAGGGATCTGTGCGAAACAAGGGTATGGATGTTATGATCGGTGATAATGCTCGAACAGGTTGTCAGAGCCATAGGGAAAATTGAATAGTCTTCAGTATTATTAGGAAAAATACTCCAGTGAGGAGTCCCCCATACGAAAGGAAATAATCTCGTCGGAATGATTATGCATATGGCAGAATGGTTCGAATTGGATAATGTGCGATTGTCCATCGGTTTTTCGTTAAACATAAGTGTCTGTTTGATTTGATCAGATAAATAATTTATAGGATTGGGAGTGTCACGAAATGAATCTAGATGAAGTGATGCAGGAGCTTGAAGCGCTGGGCAAAGAACGAACGAAAAAAATCTATATCTCCAACGGTGCGCATGAACCGCTATTTGGCGTGGCAACCGGGGCGATGAAACCAATGGCGAAGCGGATCAAAAAGGATCAACCTTTGGCAGAGCAACTATATGCAACGGGGAATTATGATGCGATGTACTTTGCGGGCGTGATTGCCGATCCTCAAGCGATGACGGAAGCTGATTTTGACCGTTGGATTGACGCTGCTTATTTTTACATGATCTCTGACTTTATCGTTGCTGTGACGTTAGCCGAGACAGACATTGCGCAAGAGGTTTCCGATGCGTGGATTGCTAGTGGGGATGAACTGAGAATGTCAGCGGGATGGAGCTGTTACTGTTGGTTGCTCGGCAGTCGAAAGGATGCTGAGTTTTCGGAGAATAAACTGATGGAGATGCTGGAACAGGTGAAAAAGACGATTCACGAATCTCCGGAACGAACAAAATATTCGATGAACAATTTCCTGTATACCGTTGCAACATCCTATCAACCGTTGCACGATCTGGCGGTGGAGACAGCTCAGGTAGTTGGCCCCGTTGAAGTGAACAAGGACATGCCCAAGAGCAAGTTGCTGAATGCCTCTGAGAATATCCAAAAGGCAGTGGAAAAAGGGCGTACGGGGTTCAAACGTAAATATGTAAGATGCTGAAATTTTCGCCGTATCGTCAGTTTTAACATACGAAACATATGGAGATCGTGGGATTGAAATCCACAATCTCCATGTTATAATGAGGACAGAAACAGCTTATAATGCAAAGAGAGCCGTGCGCTAACACGACTCTCTGATGCAATAGCCGCTTTTAAGGGCGGTGGGCTTAACAAGCAGGGTACCGACTAAATAGACCGCATCCCTTAGCCAGAGGGCGGTCTATTTGTCTTTATTGGACAGCAGCGCTACAATCAGCAAACCGAAGGTAAGCATTAGCATAATTGCTTCAAATACTGTCACAAGGCATCACCTCCCTTCCGGGAGATTAGCCGACCGCCCATATAAGCCTTTCCATTGCTCTGTGAGTATACCATATTTTTCTTGGAGCTAATAGATGAACAATAATTCGTTTTTATAAAAGTTTGGGAATGTTAATGACCTCGTACTTTGAGTACGAGAAGAGCGTTACGGTGGCTAGTATGGAATTTATTTAGTTGCAAACAGATATGAAAAACACGCCATTTATAGGCGTGTTTTTTGTTGAAAGCTAGATAATAAGCGCATAGCAACATCAAGGCTACATATCGTTCCTTTTAACCATTTCTTTGGCTTGCTGCCTGCCCGCCGAGAGAAAGCTGTCGCTAAGCTCAGGATCACTAACAGAGCGTGCAAGTACAAGCGAACCAACCATTGTACTGAACAGTGCACGACCGCTGGACATATCGATCTCAGCCAGATTGGAGATAAAAGTGATCATCCGCTCCAATTCATGGGTGAACACCTGCCGAACCTCTTCGGACGAACGGGATATTTCGCTGGAAAGGGCGGGGAAAATACAGCTCATTTCTGTTTGGTCGCGGTGATACGGACTCAAATAATAATCGATTACTTTATTAATTTTGGAATTCTGCTCTTCCTGATCAGCCACGTTCTTTAGAAGTGTAATGGTATCACTAATGGCATATTCACAGGCTTCGGCAACCAATTGTTCCTTGTTGTCAAAGTGGGAATAGAACCCACCGTGAGTTAATCCAGCTCCCTTCATAATAAACGGGACACTCACTTCCTGGATACCATTGGTGCGAAAAGCTCGAGCCGCACTTTCAACAATTTTACCTCGTACTTTTATCTTATGTCCTTTAGGATAGGGCATGATCATTCACTCCATAGTTTCATCATTATGCTTTTTAAAATATTATATTCATCATAATAAAGCCTGTCAATTTGCTAACTGGATGTCTGTTCATTTTCAAAAGGGCCAAATACGATTGTTGACGGTCTTAAAATATGATGGTTATAATATATTATGGTAATCATATTTTAAATCAACTTCAAATCGGGAGGTATCAGAATATGGGCAAGCTTGAATCTGTGGATACGTTAGTTATTGGATCAGGTCCAGGGGGATATGTGGCGGCTCTTCGTTCTTCGCAGTTGGGGATGAAGACGGCAATTGTTGAACGTAAACAGCTTGGCGGGGTCTGTACACATGTGGGTTGCATACCATCCAAAGCCTTAATTGCGGAATCGCATCGTTATGATTGGTTCAGACAGTTTAATCAAGCTGACGCGGCAGCGACATTTAAGAATGCTCAGGATTTTAAACAGGGGGTTGTGAATAAACAGGCAGGTGGTGTCCACTATTTGTTAAAGACTGCGGGTGTGACCATTCTTGAAGGCGAGGCCAGTCTGTTGGATGAGCACACAGCCATGATCCAGCAAACTGGACAGGAGCAAAGCATTTCTTTTAAAAATCTCATATTGGCAACGGGGTCTCGTCCAATTGAGCTGCCAGCATTTCCAGTTGGAGGTCGCATCTTATCTTCCACTGAAGCATTATCTCTACAGGAGGTTCCGAGTAGTCTGATTGTGATCGGCGGAGGTTATATTGGGGTGGAGCTCGGACAGATGTATGCCAAATTCGGAACCAAGGTAACGATTCTGGAGGGAGGCGCACAAGTATTGCCTGGATTCGAGGCGGAACTTGCAGCCCCTGTAGTCAAACAATTAAAGGCGGACGGCATCCAGATCGTAACCGGAGCGATTGCCGAAAAGGTGGAGCACAAGGCGGATTCCATTACACTTCATTATTCAAAAAATCAGGAGCAGCATCAGGTTACAGCGGAATATGTATTGGTCACAATCGGCAGGAAACCCAATACAGACGGCCAGTTAGGACTGGAACGCATAGGCTTGCCCGTAACAAACAAAGGACTGGTTGAGACGGATGCACAGTGCAGAACGGTTATCCCGCACATTTATGCCATTGGAGATATTACAGCCGGTCCGGCACTTGCTCACAAGGCCTCCTATGAAGCTAAAGTAGCTGCAGAGGCCATTGCGGGTCTCACCTCCAAAGTGGATTACAAGGTGATTCCGCTTGTTGTCTTTTCTAATCCGGAGCTATCCAGTGTTGGGGTAAGTGAGACGGAAGCCAAAGCGCAGGCCATTCCGGTGGTTATCGGAAAATCTTCTTTTGGGATCAACGGAAGAGCATTGGCGTTAAGGGAAACCGAAGGTTTTGTGAAAATAGTGGCTGACCCGACTTCAGGAATTGTCATTGGTGCGCAAATCGTCGGAGTGGAGGCATCCACACTGATATCGGAGCTTGCACTTGCGGTCGAGATGGGCGCAACCGTGGAAGATCTGGCCATGACGATTCACCCTCATCCCACTTTGGGAGAAGTGATCATGGAGGCAGCCGAGAACGCGGTCATCAAAATGAAAAAGCAAAAATAGTCAGCAAATTTAACCATACACGAGGATTGGGAATGGGAGAGATAAAAAGATGAAGTTAAAAGCAGGTTTGTATATCGGAATTGCGATGGTGTTCATTGTTGGAGGTTCACTTCTGGCTGTTAAAGGAAAGGATGCTGTAAGTCAGGCCGAGAGCAGTAAACAAGGCATACTTGAGGCAGAGCAAACGACATTATTTTATCAGAATAGTCCCGGGACGATTGCAGAGGTTGGTGTGTCTGCAGGTGACTCCGTGAAAGAGGGAGAGGTACTTTTCAAAGTGAAATCAGCGGGGGAGGGAGATAAGGAGGTACTTGCACCGTATGACGGGTTGGTTGACCGAGTTGCTGTAATACAGGGAGATCAAGTCCAAGCAGGAGTCCCGCTAGCAGTTGTGCAAAAGAATACGTATTACACCGACCTTTACATACAGGAAAGTGAAATTCAACAGCTTGAAGTGAATCAAAGCATTGATGTTCATTTCCCTTATTTGGATCAGCCAACGCAGGTGAAAGGGAGTATTATTTCCATCTCAACTGCTCCTCAGTTTGCGAACTTGCGTATGTCGCGGGAAAAAGGGCAAGCCGATTTGAGCATGTTTCTGGTCCGAATATCGATGGATTCGAATACCGATTTGCTTCCGGGGATGACAGCAGAGGTGAAACTTGATGAAATCACTGATTGACGAATGGAAGTACGTCGCGGACAGTAAGTATATACGGCTAATTTTTATTGGGCCAATGATTGCAGCCCTATTTTTTGGATTAATGTTCTCGCAGAATCAACTTAATAAATCACCAGTTGTGGTTATTGATGAGGATCATAGCGAATATTCACGGCAATTGATCTCCAAGATAAATGCGTCACAATATATGAGCGTCAAAAGCGTATATGCGAGCCGAATGAGTCCTGAAACATTGCTTGCCAACGAGCAGGCTGTAGCGGTCATTATGCTTCCCAATCAGTTGGGTTTGCGTCAACAACAAGGGAAATCGACGAATATCGGCATCTTGATGGATAACACGATGCCCTCGGGGTTAACAGGTATTCGCACTGCGATTCAGGAAATCATACTGACAGAGAATATGACCCTTTCCATGACACGTCTGATCCAAAAAGGGATGGATGCCGAGACAGCTAAAGGAATCGTGTCACCGTTATCCCTTCAGCAGCGGATGCTGTTTAATCCAACCTCCAGTTATGTCGGTTTTATGGTGCTTGGATTTGTGAATATCGTAGTATTGATGATTACAACAAGTGCAGCGGGCTCAATTGTACCCCGGCTTCGTCAGGAAGGGAAACTGTTTGCAAACGGAAAGTCACCTTTCCAGATATGGGTTCGGAGTGTACCTTACGCTGTGTTGAGTTCCCTTTCGCTGCTTCTAACCTATGGATTATTAAAGCAGGTGGGGGGAATGCGGTTTGAAGCAGAGGCTTATCTTTTTATCATTCCGTTAGTTGTTTATGCTTTTGCCTTGTCACTCATGGGTATGCTGATTGGATACACTGCCAAAGATATGTCGAAAGTAAGCCTACGAACCAGTTTTGTATTGTATCCCTCCTTTTTGGCTACGGGAATTCAATTAACGCCGCTGGCGTTCCCAGAACCGTTCCAAATGTTCGCATGGGCATTACCCATGAACTGGCTTAACCGTCTGATTCGTGGAATGGCGTTTAGGGACGGGGCGCTGACAGCCTACAGTCAGGAGTTGGGGGCATTGCTGATTATTATTGGCGGAGTGTCCTTGTTCATGGGATTACTGTTTCTGCGGGAAACAAGGAAAGTTTCTTCCAGCAGAGCACCCCTGTTGAATATGGATATATTGCCGAGCAGTAATTAATTTTTTAAGAATCGTTAAACAACGAAAAAAGACGCACGGGAGTCATTCCTGTTGCGTCTTTCTGGTTTCTTTTAAATCTCATTCGTGCTCCCATACGGCGAGCTATTTTCCATATTCAAAAATGGATCGTGATAAAGAGGGAAATACCATAGATTGTTTCTCATTAATCGTCATCATTATATGATATAATTTCTCACTGAGAGTACAGAAATGGAGAGCAAGAACGGCTTGATCCAGCTACTCCATAGCTGCGCCCATTTGTGACCTACTGCTCAGATGAAGACTTCCAAGGGAGCACTGGCTTTTAGGATATAGAGCTGCACGCAGATAAAATTATATATTGTGGGAGTTGTCTAACGAATCATGAATAAAAAAGAAGTCGCGCATATACGCAAGCAGTTTAAACTCGATCACGATCTACTGAATATTTACGATATTCTCAACGTGTATATTACGAAGGAAACCAATGAGGTCTATCACTGGGAGCGTCACCCGTTCGAACTGGTGGACAGAGAGAAGCAGGAGCTGTACATGGGCAATTTCAAAAAATTGCTGACAGGTGATTTGGATCAGAAGTTGTTTGAGTTGAAGTTCCAGGAAGCGGCGGAGGATCCAGCACAAGTATTGCTTCACCAGGCGCTGGTAACAGGTGATCCGGATGAATGGCAGGATCTGATGTTGCTGCTCGTGGATCGAATGTTGGTGGATACGAAGTTTGAGCGGGATATGGTAGCTACGTTCGTGCGTGGACAGTATTATCTGCCAACCAAGGCTAGAAACGAAGCCACGGAAGAGAGTGAGAAGAATGAGGTGTTCGCCCATCCGTTCATTCTGTGCAGCGTGAATTCCACGGAGAAACAGCGGAAGACACTCTTGTTTGATTACGTGGAGAGAGAATTCAAATACAACATCATTGTAGATCCGATTATCAAATTAAGCACGCCAGAGCAAGGGTTTCTGTACCCTAGCGTGACGGACAACTACTCCGATGTGAACCGTGTACTGTATTGTACAGGGAAATCTAATTTCCCGGATCCGCATTTTGTTGAAAATGTATTGAATGGAGAAAGATCCGTTACCGCACTGGAAGAACGGGCGATCTTCGAAGATATCGTCAAGGAAGTGGCCGGTGAACAGTTCGATTCAGCCACCATTGCACATGTATACGAGGAGATCAACCGAGTCATCGAGATTAACGAAGAGTCCCATGAGGAAGAACCTCCGAAGCTGGATTATAAAGATCTGGAACGTGTACTGACCGCAAGCGGTATAGAGGATCTGACAACGGAGAAAGTAGAACGTGCCTTCGAAACGATCGTTGATAACAAGAACTATGAGATGAAGGCAACCAGTGTTATGCCGAAGTTTACGTCCAAGTCCATTAAGATTGAGACCAAGGTTGCTACGATTTCGGTTAGCCCGCAAGACCTGAGATATGTGAAGCAGGTAAATTATCAAGGCAGACGTTGCATCATGATTGAAGTGGACGAAGATGTTGTGATTGAAGGCTTTACCCTTAATACAGAAAAACTTATAAATGAGTAATTGATTCTAGACAATGGTGATGTAAAATAATCCTGCAAGGACGAATAAACGTCCATTTATTGCAAAAAGCCCAAGCCAAAAGCAACACTGAACTGCTCCTGTCATAGTAGACCGTAGAAGACTACGATGGGAGCAGTTCATTATCGCCAAGGCATGGGCTTTTTTGCTGTTTCATGACTGTCGCAGCAGTTGTTTGATATCCGCTGCCGGACTGGAGCCAAGCTCCTCTTTGAGCAATTCCTCCAGCACCAGATACTGTCGCTGCGCTTCGGTTCTTCGTCCAAGCGACAGATACAACAGGATGATCTCGCGATGAATATCTTCCCGAATCGAATCAATCTGGAGGATACGTTCAAAATAATACAGCGCCCGTAACGGCTCGCCTGCCTTCGCGTGATAGTGGGCCGCAGTTTCCATCGTCATGATGAAATCCAGTTCCAGCTGTCTGGACCACGCAAAAGCCCACTCATAATGCCTTCCTTTCAGAAGTTCACCCGTATACAACGTATCCATCCGCTCGAAGAGCTCGGGGCGATGTGCCGAGGCCTGACGCATCTGCCGGAACAAAGTCTCGAACTCGTACAGATCACAGTTAATCGCTTCCCGGTCGATACGGATACCGTTTCTGTCCTTGAGAATGATCGGCACGTCACTGTTATCACCGATGGCACGTCGCACGTAGTACAGTGTGGAATTGATGTTGGTCCAGGCTTTCTGCGGACTGAGGTCCTTCCACAACGTATCGGCCAAGGCATCGCGGGTGGTTGATTTGGTATACAGCAAGAATGCAAGTAACTCTTCGGTTTTGGGCGTTCTAAGCTTGATGGGACTGTCTGCTCCGGCACCGCCAAACACGGTGAATTCACCGAACAGACGAACGTTCAGTTTGGGTCCAGGCACCGCTGGTTCAGGTGTTATCACGGACTTGTGAAGCTTTTCCTGCAACCGTTTGATGCTGCGGTTCAGTCGCTCAGCCGTGACCGGCTTGATGACGTAATCGATGATCTCTTTGTCGAAGGCCTGCACCGCATATTCCTCATAACCGGTCACCAGCACGATTGGAAGCGAAGGATGATGTTTACGCAGTTCACCAATGAGTTGCATACCCGAGATGCGAGGCATCGTAATGTCCAGAAATGCCGCATCGAAGCTATTCTCTGCCGCATATTCACAGGCTTCCTCCGGGTCATGAAACGCACGAGATACCTTGACTTCTCCGCTTTCTGTCAAAATGCGATTCAGTCGCTTCAGCGACAAATCCTCATCGTCCACGATGATGACTTTCATCTTCATGTTTCATAACCTCCGTTCCCATCTGTGCTTAGACGTTGATTTGGAAGATCAAATGTAATCCGCGTTCCCTCGCCGTCCAGACTTTCCATCTGAAGGTGTCTGCCATACAGCAGGTTCAACCGGCTGGAAATATTCCATAGTCCAACGCCGTTACTGCCGTCTGTGGATTGCCGAATTTCGTCCATCCGTTGCTTGGTTATGCCGATTCCGTTGTCCTCGATGGTGAACCGTGTTTCCGTATCATTCAGATTGCGGATAGACAACATGACCCGACCACCGCGAATGCTGGACATCAGCCCATGCCGAATTGCGTTTTCGATCAGGGGCTGTAACGTGAGCGGTGGAATGTCCATGTTCCGGTTCACATCCGCATCCACATCGATAATGACCTCCAACCTTGAGCCAAAGCGGGCTTGCTCAATCGCTACGTATGCCTCGATCATCTCCAGTTCGTTCATTAGGCTAGTTTTTGAGTCCAGATGTTTAAAGTGCACACTCCGTCGTAAGTAACTCGATAATTGCAAAATCAATTGTTCTGCCCGATTTGGCGCATCCACGCACAATTCGGCAATGGCGTTCAGGGCGTTATACAGAAAGTGCGGGTTCATCTGTGACCGCAAAAAAGATATTTCCGCATCTCGCGCAGCTTGGACGGATGTTTTCATCCGAGTCAAACCGCCGATCCGTGCCAGCAGTTCCTCCGATTCGAACGGCTTGGATACAAAATCATTGGCGCCTTTCTCCAAGGCCAGCTTCAATTGATTAGCTTTATTACTCGCCGTCAACATGAGTACAGGTAACTCGGAAGGAGAGAAGCGCTCCCTGATCCGTTCCAGCAATTCGTAACCCGACATGTCAGGCATCATGATATCAGCAATGACGAGATGCACGGCAGGTAGTTTGTCCAGCAACTCCAGTACGGAAGGGGAGCGTGAAGTGACCGCATAACTGTAACCTTCCAGCTTCAAGAGATTCACTATTGTCTGCAAATTAGCCGAGTCGTCATCCACAACGATGATCCATTCGTCTTTATTCCCTTGTACAATCGTTGGTTCTTCGAACCGGAGTAGCCGATTACCAGGACCTGTAGGAGCGATGGTAAGTGGCATGACGTTGGAACGTTTCTCTCCTTTATTCTCTGCCAGCGGAAAGGTCAGGATGAACGTAGCACCCATGCCGGGTGCTGATTCCGCATGAATGGTTCCGCCATGCAGCTCGACCAGCTTGCGTGTAATGCTTAGTCCTAGACCGGTGCCTCCAGCAACGACTGGCCCCGTATCCGCTTCCTGCTCGAACGGCAGGAAGATATGTTCCAGCTTGTCCGTACCGATACCACGGCCGGTATCCACAATGCGTATTTCCGCTTTGCCTTGCACGACCGTAGCTTTGATGCTTACCGTGCCACGTTCCGTGAACTTAACGGCATTGCCGATCAGATTATGCAAAATCTGAATCAGTCGATTGCCGTCTGCATAGATCGGCGGGAAATGCGCCGGGATGCGGTTGATAAGCTCCACCTTTTTCGCGCCAAGCAGGAAGGAGTGCATACGCATGACCGATTCGACAAACGAGTACAGATCGGTCGAAGACCGGTGGAGCGGGATGTCGCCATGTTTCATTTTCGAATAATCCAGCAATTCATCGACCAGATAGGTTAATCGTCTGCCACTTCCCGTCACGATCGCCAGATTGTGCGCTTGCTCATCGGTAAGGGGACCTTCTGCGCCTTTAAGCAGGCTTTCACTGATGTTAACAATCGCGTTCAGCGGTGTTTTGAGCTCATGCGAAGTATTGGACAGGAAGTCGTCCTTCACCTTGTCCAGCAATAGCAACTGATCTTTGAGGGTGCGGACCGTACGATAGGCCTCGAAGAACCGAAGCACCGCCAGAAACAGCATCAGGATGCTGAACAGGACAATGGAAGCCTGCCCGATATTCATATTTTCCTTGAGCGAGATCGAGAAGAGATTAATGTCCAGACAGTACAGCATGATGCTTAAGAGGGCTGCGTACCACAGAAAAGTAGACAGCCGTTCGCCTTTCTCACTGGTTAGGAACTGTTTTGCACATTGATAGAGCAACCAGAGCAGCATCAACGTGTACATAACGACGACGTAAGGTGCAGCCAGCCCGTAGATGGAAATAGGCAGGAGCGTGACCATACATAAGTAAGCTCCGAAGATGATCAGGATCAACGCCGTGAGCATACCGGACAGGATGCCTGTTTTGAATCGGTAGAAGTAAAAGGTTAACAGACCCAGACATGCCACAGAGCAGAAATCTTTTAATTTATAGAGCGTGCTAAAGGAGATTTCCGTGCCCGCCATCGATAACACACGTTCGCTGATCATGCCGTTATAGAGTGCATACAGGAGACAGATTAGACCAATCAGCAGCAGGGAGTCGTCCCTGTTTCGGTAGAGTGCAGACCCCAGGTAACTGACGAGGAATATGATCGAAATGGTAGCCAGTACAGCAAGCGTGCCGAATTCGATAGCTGTGTTGAATTGATGTTTTTTCAGCATGGCTGCTTGTTCGCCGAAAAAGAGTGGACCCGGAATGCCAGAGTCCGTGTAATCGTAATTAGCCACCCGGATCAAAATCTCAATGTCACCGCCA
The DNA here is from genome assembly GCF_000517905.1 of Paenibacillus sp. FSL H7-689. NCBI lineage: Bacteria > Bacillati > Bacillota > Bacilli > Caryophanales > Paenibacillaceae > Paenibacillus > Paenibacillus sp. FSL H7-689. The sequence goes on along the minus strand of NZ_ASPU01000003.1, from coordinate 73,170 downwards.
TGATAGGGGAAAAAGCCAATCTGGGGGGAGTTGCCTGGTCGGTAACCTGCGGATTTTGCCACGGCATGCCCGTCTTCCAGCAGCTTGTTGCCATTAATGTAGATCTCGCTGGCAAAACGGATGTTCATTTTTTTGATCGCCAGTGTTCCCTCAACAGGTGCATTACGCAGTACCAGTCGATACGTGGCGAAGCCGTGGGTTGGCAGTCGTTCACCATCCACTTTAAGTCGATTCCAGGAGCCGGGAACGGTTGCATAGGTGTCGGGTGCTTTCGTTGGACCAGCCTGATTCGATGTTGCAGATTCGTCAGGAAGCAATCGCTCCCAGTAAAATTCCCACTCCCCGTCCAGCTTGATCCGCTCGTCTTGTTCAGGGTCCCAGGCCGAGAGGTCCAGAACACCTTGACGGGCATGAAGCGCAGCAGATTGTGGTTCTCTGATCGTTGACAGCAGCAGTACGGTAATAGCGAGTAAAACAGTCAGGACAACGCCTGAAATTTTTAATAACACGAAATGCTGCTCCTTTAGAGATTGTTCAATCCTTTGGTAGCTTCGGACAAAATCTCTTGTATTCTATCGGCATTGTAGCGAATATCTCTGGGGGGCGCAATCACATTTCGACAAATTCCTTCATACCCACCCCGTGAATTCCAATATTGAGGCTTTTGCAGACTGTGCTTCTGTATGAGCGCCTTTGCGCCAGGCTTTAGGCGATTCGCCCATCAGTTTGGCGAAGCAGCGGTTAAAGCTGGAGATGGATCGGAAGCCGACCTGCTCAGAGATGGACAGAATGGAGGCCTCGGTGCTTTTTAATCGTTTGCATGCCTCTTCAATCCGGGTACTGTTCAGAAAATCAAGCGGCGTGGTTCCCATAATTTCATGGAACTTGCGGCGAAAATGCGTTGTACTCAGATGACACAGTTCAGCGAGGTAATCGATGGTCACAGGCATCATATAGTTTTTGGTGATAAACTCCAGCGCAGGTGAGATGACCAAGTCCCCTTGGAGGTCACGTTCCCGTTCCTGATCCTGAGATGACAAGCGTTCGCTGCTCGCATGAATTCGAAGCAGTTCGATATATAGAGACATCAACAAGCCGTACGCGCTCTCCCGATAGTAGGGGGACTGCTGCTTCATTTCTTCAACGATTGAAGTTGCGAGCATATGAATTTTGGGATGCTGTTCCTTATTCAGAATGCAATTGGTTCCCTGAATCGCCCATAGATTCGGTTCAATGTGAGTTTGTGCTGTTTTGAGTGAATGACGGAAGAGTTCTTCCGGTGAAAAAAAGATATAAGCCCACAGGCTGGCGTTATTAGGTGAACTGTATGTGGTATGCGGAAGATAGCGGGGAATGAATGTGATGTCGCCTGCCCGAAAAGGCACAGATTCCCCCTTAATCTCCATGATGCCTCCATCTGAATAACAGATGCCAATCTCCATGTGGTTATGGAAATGAAGATGCTCACTCTTGATATCGGATATTCTCCAGCGGTCCCCACTGAGTAACAGGACAGGGAAATCAATGGGCAGGCTGTAGTGACGATATTCAATGACAGGTTTCTTCGGTTTGGGCATTTTCGAGGACTCCTATGTATAAATGATTGAAATTGCGCAGTTTTGTTATGAATATGCTTAGATTGAGACTATTTTACTGCGTACAATGGAATAAGTAAAGCGTTTACAACAATGGAAGGACACCTCTCAGGGCGCACTTGGGGGCGTGTGCGCAGGGAGAGGGGAATAACAATGCTTCAAGTGAAATATGACAGGGATCAGATTCTACATGTAATCGAGAACGTTACCAAGAAAACACTGGATATGGATCTGACATGGGATTGGCCCGGTGGAGTGGCTTATTATGGTGTATCCAGAGCCTATCAAACGACAGGTAACCAAGAGATTCTGGACAGGCTGGTGAAATGGGCAGACGAATATATCGAGCTGGGTCTGCCAAGTTGGACGGTTAATACATGTGCCATGGGCCATGTGCTCATCACTTTATATGAAGAAACCGGAGATCAGAAATATTGGGATATTGTCCTCAGCAAGGTCGATTATCTCCAGAATCATGCGCTTCGCTTTGGAGACAATGTGCTTCAGCATACGGTATCCGTTTCCAATGATTTTCCGGAACAGGCTTGGGCGGATACCTTGTTTATGGCGGCATTTTTCCTGCTCCGTGTAGGTAGCAAATTAAAAGATGAAGCCATGATTCAGGATGCGCTGAATCAGTATTACTGGCATATCAAATACCTGCAAGATCCGACCAGCAGTCTGTGGTATCACGGTTATAACAATATTAATAAGGACCACATGTCCGGATTTTACTGGGGCAGAGCGAATGCTTGGGGAGCCTATACGATGTCTCAGGTGAAACCTCAGCTCAACGACTGGTACTTGTATCCGCAATGTATGGATGTAGAGTGTGCCCTTCGTGATCAATTGGCGGCTCTCAAGCTGGTACAGACCGAGAACGGCTTGTGGCGTACGGTTTTGGATGACGAAGAATCGTATGAAGAGGTATCGGCTTCCGCAGGTATTGCAGCAGCGATGATCAATAACGGTAATCCACTGCATACCAAATACGTGCAAAAGGCACTGGAAGGTATCCTGAACAACATTAGCGAAGATGGACGCGTGCTTGGTGTATCTGGAGGTACCGCGGTGATGAAGGATCGGGCTGGCTATCGCAATATTCCAAAAGACTGGATTCAGGGCTGGGGTCAGGGCCTGGCACTCGCTTTTCTGTCCGATATGTTGAGATAGGGAGGGAACCCAATTGTCCAAATTAACCAAAGGCTCCTTTACACTACCGGGAGAATCCGGTTATGAAGCACTGACGCTTGAACTTGCCAACCGCTGGGGTGCCGATGTGATCCGTGACAGTGACGGTACAAAGTTGTCCGATGAGATTATCAATGCCGGATATGGCATCTATTCAACCATTTGCATTATTCGGGATCATAATGAGTGGGCATCCCGTAATTTGGATAAGTTGCAGCAATGTTTTCTCATTACGAATCCGAAGGTTGCTGTGCAAGATTATGTATCCATCTTTCTGATGGAGGACTTCTTCGCTGAACAATTCAGGGTGAATGATTCGAAAGAAGCGTTTAAGTATTGGCAGGTGTACGACCGAACGACTGGGGAAGAAGTTCCTAGAGGACAGTGGAGTTATGAAAGGGAATCTGGCAATGTTGTCATTACCGGCGTTGCTCCTTGGCATAAATACACGGTGAGTTTCATGGTTTATCGGATCTGGGAAGAGATTTCCATGTACAATCACACGACGAATAATTGGGACAAAGAGCATCTGATGCAGATTGACCCGATCTATACAGACACCCAAACCTATTTGCTGGATTGGATGGAAAAGTGGTGCCAAGAACACCCGGAAACAACCGTTGTACGTTTTACGTCCCTATTTTATAACTTCGCCTGGATCTGGGGCAGTGATGAGCGGAATCGCCATCTGTTCTCGGATTGGGGTTCATACGATTTCACGGTAAGTTCGAGAGCGCTGGATCTGTTTGCTCAAAAATATGGGTATTCACTCTCCGCCGAGGACTTTGTAAATGGCGGTAAATATCAGGTCACTCATATGCCTGCGGATCAGCGCAAACTGGACTGGATGGCATTTATCAATGATTTTGTCATTGAATTCGGTAAAAAGTTAATTGATATTGTACACAAACATGACAAGCTGGCGTATGTCTTCTATGATGACAGCTGGGTGGGCATGGAGCCGTATAATGATCGCTTTGAGGAATTTGGATTCGACGGCATGATCAAATGTGTGTTCTCCGGTTACGAGGCAAGAATGTGCTCCGGCGTTAAGGCTGATACCCATGAAATTCGCTTGCATCCCTACTTGTTCCCAGTTGGCTTAGGCGGGCTTCCTACCTTCAAAGAGGGAGGAGACCCTACCCTGGATGCGAAGAAATATTGGATTAATATCCGGCGTGCGCTGCTGCGTGAGTCGATTGACCGGATTGGACTGGGTGGATATTTGCATCTGGTTGAGCCTTACCCGGACTTTGTGGATTATATCGAGAAGATTGCCCATGAATTCAGGGAAATGAAAGAGCTACATCAGGCTGGAAAGCCTTATCAGATCAAGACAAAGGTAGCCGTGCTGCATAGCTGGGGCAAGTTAAGATCGTGGACCTTGTCCGGTCATTTTCATGAAACGCATATGCATGATCTGATTCATGTGAATGAGGCATTAGCCGGGTTGCCTGTTGACGTGCAGTTTATTGATTTTGATGATATTCGTCAGGGCGCATTGAAGGATATAGATGTCGTCATCAATGCCGGCTCTGCAGGTTCAGCATGGAGCGGTGGAGCGCATTGGAGTGACCACCAGTCTGTGGACTTATTGACCCAATGGGTTTATGAGGGTGGTACCTTTATTGGCATTAACCAGCCTTCGGCAATGGACGGGTACGACAGCTATTTTAGAATGGCCCATGTGCTTGGGGTAGATGAGGATACAGGTGCAAGGGTTGTTCATGGAAAATGGTCGTATGAAGTTAATGATGAGTATGGTTTGGTGCCTGAGGGGGCCAGCATACTTCCGAAAGATAACATTTATCTTACTGATGGATCAGCAGCTGTAGTGAATGAAACGGATGGTCAGATCACACTGTCCACACATGCTTTTGGAAAAGGAAAAGGGATCTACCTGCCTTCCTTCGAATTCAGCTGGGAAAATACAAGACTACTTCTGAATTTGATTCGATTTGCGGGCAATGAATTCCATGAAACAAAGTACATCACGGATAACTTGTATACTGAGTGCGCCTATTACCCCGAGAGCAACATATTGGTTGTGATCAATAATAGCAATCAGGTTCAGTCCACGACGATCAATACAGAGCATGGAAAACAGACCGTGGAATTGGAGCCGTATGATACGGTGATCACCAAAATTGGTTTAACAAAATCGGTATCCCCATAGAATGATGACTCGATAGACCGTATTCCTTAACCAGGAAGCGGTCTATTTTAGTTATTAGGGCGTGTCTGAAAACTTCGAAGGAAGAAGATTTTATCTTACGGATTTCACTGTATAGTGTTAATACTATTTAGTAGAATATTTAAATAAGGATAGGGATCATGAGCCCTAATATTTTATTGTTTTCATCTTTTTAAAGGAGAGAATGCCCTAATGTACAGTTATAAAATGTTGGACAAAGTAAGCATGGCAACACTTCACGAGGCGTTTGTGGATGCGTTCTCCGACTATCAGGTTAAAATGGATTTGCCTTTTTGGAAGTTTCAACAAATGCTCCAACGAAGGGGTTATCACCCCGAAATATCTATGGGAGCCTTTAAGGATGAGAGAATGGTCGGATTTGTTATCAATGGGCTTCGAAGCTGGAATGGAAAGACAACTGCATATGATCTTGGGACAGGCGTTGTAAAAGATTGCAGACGGCAAGGCATTACAAGCAATCTGCTCTTGAATATTCAAAAGCTGTTAAAAGAAAAAAATGTAGAGCAATATTTGCTGGAGGTCATCCAATCCAACGAATCTGCAGTTCAGCTGTACAGTAAACAAAACTTTAAAATTCAAAGGGAATTTTCATGTTTCCAGTTGCAAAAAGATCAATTCATACCGCAAACGACCTGCACGGTGGAATGTGTGGAGAGAATCGATGTGGAGCAGTTTAAGGAATTTTGGGATGTGGAGCCCTCCTGGCAAAATTCAATTGATTCCATCTACGCTGTACCGGAGGCTTTTATCTATGTGGTAGCACGTCAGGATCACAGCATTGTTGGTTATGGCATTATAGATCAAAAAACAGGTGATATTCCCCAGCTTGCAGTGAACCAAAATTACCGGGGCAAAGGTATTGCAAGCAGCATCCTGACAGAGATGGTCCAACGCACAGAATCGCCTAGAGTCAGTGTCCTCAATGTGGAGTCTCATCTGAAACCGATGCAAGATTTCCTCCTGGTCAAATCAGGTTTTGCATATCATGTGGGCCAGTACGAAATGCTCTTGAAATTATAACGAGATACCCGTTTCGACTTAAGATCAGATCGGGTTCATACGAAAATATGTGGGGTGTTAGTGTCTGTCTTGTTGGGCCAGTTGAACGGGAGGTTGATTAAAGGCTTCCCGGAAATCCTGGATTGCAGTATCCAACCCATCCTGTACTCGTTATAATAATGTTGATATATGACATGGTTAGAGGAGACAAAGACATAACATGAGCCGAAAGAAATACTGTAAGCGTATTCAGTTTCTGGATGATTGGAGTCTCAAAACCAAGTTGTACATATTGTTCATTTTTTGTGTGCTGGTCCCGGTCCTGGTCACAAATACCGTGTTTTACCAAAGTATCAAAGGTAACATTGAAGAGAAGGAGCATAGCCGATTCAATGAAATGCAGCAAAGGATCAAGTTCAACCTGCGGAACAGTATAGACAATAGCTTGTATGTGTCCAATTTTCTCTATACCGATGGAACGCTGAACCGGTTCATGGAGTTCAAGTATCGCGATCAGGAAGACTATTACTCTGCCTACTATGATATGCTTAGCAACAACAATCTGGTCAGGTACTATTACAGCTACCAGCAGGTGAATCAAATTACGTTTTATGTTGGCAATGATACCTTCGTCAATGGAGGAAACTTCATTAAGCTGGATGAAGAGGTGAAGAAAAGTGATTGGTATCAAGCGCTGATGAACACAAGCGACCATATCATGATCTATTCGTATTTTGACAAACAGCAGGCGGAGATGTCGCAAAGTCAGGGAGGGCGCAAAGTAAGCATTATTCGTAAGCTGGATTACTTTGGGGAGCAGCAGGTTGAAAAGGTGTTAAAGGTTGATCTGGACTACGCTTTCATCAACAAATCGCTTAAAAATGAGGGAGCCAATGGGAAGGTGTATGTCGTTTCGGATGGCAGGGTCATTTTCTCGAACGATTCAAAAATGAATCAGATGCGCAAGCCATTTAATCTGATTGCAAACAGTTCAATTGATCCTGTTCAATCCATGCAATCGATTCCCGTCGTATCCGAGGATTGGCAGATTGTCGTCAGCACGGAGAAATTGGACGTTTTGTCGGAGATTGTTAATTCCAAGCTTAATTTGACTTTACTAATCATTCTTAATCTGTTGGTGCCGACACTGCTAATCTGGTTGATATCCAGATCACTGGTCATCAGAGTTGATCGGATAGCGAAGCACCTGGATCAAGTGAAGCATGAGAAATTTGAGGTGATATCGGGACCTGTGGGCAAAGACGAGATCGGCAGCCTGACCCATAGTTATAACATGATGGTCATTAAGATCAAGAACCTGATTGAGATTGTGTTTAAGGGCCAGGTGGAGCGGCAAGCCCTTGAGCTCTCCAAAAAGCAGGCGGAGCTGAAAGCCCTTCAGAGTCAGGTGAATCCCCATTTCATGTTCAACACGCTTGAAACGATCCGTATGCGGAGTTTGATCAAGGACGAGCTTGAAACCTCCGATGTCATTCATAAACTGGCACTGCTGTTACGTCAGACGATCAATTGGGGCGATGATCTGATTACAATTGCAGAGGAAATCAATTTTGTGGAGAGTTATCTGAGTATCCAGCAGTATCGCTTTGGTGAAAAGCTGCAATTTGCAATCCGGATCACAGACGAATCCATTGCTGCCATGATGATACCCAAGCTAACCGTTCTCACCTTTGTGGAGAATGCTTGTATCCATGGTATTGAGGGGACGTCGAATGATGGGGTCGTGGAGGTATTATTCGAAATTCGAAGGAATGAGCTGTACATTTCCATTCGAGATACCGGAGTCGGTATGGATCAGGACAAGCTGGCCTCGCTCCGCAAAATGATGCAAGACCCGAGTATGGATCGGATGAGCGAGCTTAGCAGCATTGGTATGATGAATGCATATATTCGGCTGCGGATGTATTTTGATGATTTCGTTCAGGTGCACATATTCAGTGAAAAGGGGAAGGGAACAACGATTGGCATTCAAATTCCTCTTATGCAGGCATCTCAAGAATAAGGAGCGAGGATATGATCAACGTGCTGATTGTGGACGATGAGCCATTTATTCGCCAAGGACTTCTATTGTTAATTGATTGGGAGTCTTACGGATTTCAGATTTGCGGTCAGGCCTCCAATGGTATGCAGGCATTGGAGTGCATACGCGCTATGCAGCCCGATCTGGTGATTTCCGACATTAAGATGCCGGAAATGGACGGAATGCAGCTTGCCAAAACCTTGTACGAGCAATATAACGGTGACATCAAGCTGATTCTTCTGAGTGGATTCTATGAGTTCGGATATGCCAAGCAGGCGATTAAATACCAGGTGGATGACTACATTCTCAAGCCTATTGTGAAGACCGAACTGGTTCAGGTGCTTGAGGAGTTCAGGGTCGCATTTAATGCGCGGACGGAAGAGAAGCGATATCAGCAAAAAAAAGATCGAATTATTATGGCCCAGCATATGCAGTCGATCTTGCTTGGGGTGGCCGAGGAGGAAGCTGTTACGAGTCTGCAGCCCCACTATCAAGATGCCGGCATACTGCGTTGCGTCCTGATTGAAGCGGAAGCCGGTCCAGAACAGGGAACGGATTGGTGCGCTCGGGTTGAGGCATGGGTGGGCAAGCCCTTGCCGGGACAAATTTTGAAGCCCTTCACAGGTGATAAAAATGCGGTTCTGCTTATGGTTACGGACCTGATGGTGAACCGTGAGGCAGTGACCTTGGAGCAATATTTGACCCGATTACATGCCGATCTGAGCCATGGTCAAGAGGCGGCTATTGCTTGTTATGTCGGGAAGGAAGTACATGAGTTGGAGGCGCTGCACGAGTCTTATCAATCCTGCGGCATAATGAAAAGCTTACGTTTCTTCACCACTTGCAGGCCCATTTATTACTTCGAACTTATGGATACGACCTTATTTGTTAATCGGCCGGGACAGTTCGAAAAACAATTATTTGATGGGCTAGTTAAGTCTATTGAGGAACAGCAGACGGATGAGTTATACAGTCATGCAAAGGCCATTTTTCAATTTTTTCTGGATGAGCGAATCGAGCCTGGTATGGTTCGAATCCACTTGCATTATTTGGCCTACACTTTGCTGGATCTCGTGAATAACGATACGGTTACTCCAGATTCCGGGCTGATGGAATCGACTTTTCTGAAGGTGAACTACGCGATGTTATCCATGGAGGAAAACATTGAACATTTATGCGAATTCTCGCTCATGTGCGCAGAGAAACTGAAGGAGCAGCAAAAGTCAAATGCGATGGGCGTATTAGCCAAAATCGAGGCCTTCATTCACGAGCATTACAGAGAAAATATCAGCCTGAAATTGCTTGGGGAGCAGTTTTACATGAATAGTGCATATCTGGGTCAGATTTTCAAAAAGCATTTCTCGATCAGCTTCAGTGATTATTTGAATCAATTGCGTATTGAGGAAGCCGCCCGGCTGTTGCGCAGAACAGATCAAAGAGTATACGAAATCGCAACAATGGTGGGATATCGGGATTCCGATTACTTTATTAGCCGGTTCGAGAAACTCATGGGGGAGACTCCTGCACAATATCGTAAAAGTGCCCATGCTGCGTACTCTCTTGATTAACATCCTGCACTCCTTGACGGAGCGGCGGGATATTTTTTTTCGCAGATGCTGGAATTAGTGGGATTCCATCTATAGTTTATCCCGTTGAGAGGGGCATGGAAGCATGATAATTTTAAGTCAGCCTTTGGAAAGCGCTTTCCAAAAAGCTTCTGTCAATATAATCGATGGAGGGGTCATGATGAAAAAGGATGTTAGAAAAAGAATCAAGTATAGTGCTCTGCTCGCTTTAATACTGGTCATCGCACTCACTGGATGTACACCGGGATCGTCCTCGAAAGGGGAAAAGACAGCAGATGGAAGGGAATTGAAACAATTTTCCGCATTTTTTGCCGTACCGGGAAAAATTGCTCCTGACGATAATCGGGTGTTAAAGGCTATTGAGGAGAAAACAGGCGCCAGAGTCACGATGGACTGGCTTACAGGCCAAACAGCCAAAGAGCGGATTGGTGTACTCATTGCAGGCGGCGAATATCCCGATTTTATCGATGGGAGTGATGGTACTCAGCAACTGGTAGCAGCAGGAGCGTTAGTACCACTTGAGGATTACATCGATAAATATCCAAACATCAAAAATTACCTGGGCGAAGACTGGAAGAAGATGAAAAATACGACGGATGGACATATCTACTTCATTCCTCAATTCGGCAATATACAAGAAAAGTCGATGAAAGTATCCCATGACGGAGAAGCATTCTGGATTCAGAAGGCCGTACTGGAATGGGATAATTATCCGACAATCAAAACGCTTGACCAATACTTCGACTTGATTGAACGGTATAAAGCAGCTCACCCGACTGTTGATGGTCAGCCAACAATTGGATTTGAAATTATCTCCTATGACTGGCGTTATTTCGCACTGGAGAACCCTCCGCTCTTCATGGCTGGTTATCCTAACGAAGGCGCAGCCATCGTTGATAAAGAAACGCTGACGGCCAAAAACTATAATACCATTCCGGAAGCGAAGGCATATTTCAAGAAAATTAATGAGGTATATCATCAAGGCCTCGTCGATAACGAAACCTTTACAGCAAACTATGATCAATATATCTCCAAAATTTCAACCGGACGTGTGCTGGGTATGGTGGATCAAGGATGGCAGTTCCTTGATGCCGAGGCATCACTCGTGAAGCAAAAATTGTACGACAAAACCTATGTACCGTTGTCCATTACACTCTCCGAGGATGTTAAAGGGCGTTATCAGAACAATCCAATCCTTAACGTGAATGGTGGCTTGGCCATTACAAAAAGCTGCGAGGATATCGAGGGGGCACTTCAATATATTAATGATTTGCTGGACCCTGAGATGGAGGTATTGAGAACCTGGGGGCAGGAAGGCGTGGATTACCAAGTCGATGACAAAGGCGTGTTCTCCAGGAATGAAGAGCAACGTGCGAATTCCAAAGATCCGGACTGGGTGCTGGCAAACACGGGAAGCCCGTTGGTCTATTTCCCGCATCATGAAGGCATGACCGCTGACGGGAAGAATGCCCTTGACCCTAAGGAGCAGCCGGAGGAGTACCTTGCCACATTGAATGACATCGACAAAAAAGTGCTGAAGGCTTATGGATATACGAAGTTTACCGACTTCCTTGAGCCTGCGGAGGAAAATGAACCGTGGTTCCCAATCTATACCTATAATTTTGAACCGAATAAACCGGAGACCATCGCCAGACAGAAAATGGATGATGTAAAACGCAAATGGCTGCCAAAAGTGATTATGACTTCACCAGCCGAATTTGATAAGGCCTGGGAAGAATATCAAGCCACGCTCAAGGAAAGTGCAGATATTAAAGCGTATGAAGATGCGCTGACGGAAGAAGTCCGCAGACGTATGGAACTGTGGGGATAAAGGCCTGTCACACAGAAAGGCTATGGGGAACCCCGTAGCCTTTCTTACACGCTAGATTCGGAGATTGGATAGGAATGGAATCGATTCACCCAGACTGGGTGATATAGATAAACTCGTAAGCAAGGAGAGAAAAAACATGGCCAAAAAGGAGCTGCAGCCTTCGTTAAAAACCAGCCATATCCCAGCGGGAACAAGTTGGATCGGGTACAACCTGTCCAGAATGAAAAGTCAGCGACAATTAATGTGGATGTCATTTCCGTTTATTGCGTTTATCGCTATTTTTGCGTATGGACCATTATGGGGCTGGTTGATGGCGTTTCAGAATTATAGACCGGGCATTGGTTTTATGGAGCAGGATTGGGTTGGGGTGGATCATTTTCGAACGTTATTCACGGACCCTACATTTTTACGTGTCATTCGCAATACGCTGGCGATGAGCCTGATCAGTCTGTTTCTGGGATTTGTCGGCTCGATTGGTCTGGCGCTCTTATTGAATGAACTGCGAATGGTATTGTTCAAACGCGTGGTACAGACGGTTTCCTACCTTCCGCATTTCCTGTCATGGATCATCGTAACAGGTATTGTTGCGAATGTATTATCAACGGAAACAGGAATAGTGAATGTGCTGTTGACGAAATTGGGCCTGATTGATGCACCGATCAATTTTTTTGCCGAACCAAAGTACTTCTGGGGTATTGTAGGTCTGTCCAGCATGTGGAAGGAAATCGGCTGGGGCACGATTATTTATCTGGCGGCCATGGCGTCGATTAATCCGAGCTTGTACGAGGCAGCTTCCATCGACGGAGCCGGACGGTTTCGTAAAATGTTCAATGTCACACTTCCAAGCATCAAACCAACAATTATTATCCTGCTCATCATCAACGTTGGTAACGTACTGAACGCAGGTTTTGAGATTCAATACTTGCTGGGGAACGGACTTGTGCAGGATGTATCCGAGACGATCGACATTTTTGTTTTGAAATACGGGATTAATCTCGGCAACTACTCACTTGCCACCGCAGCAGGCATTTTCAAAAGTGTGGTCAGTCTGGTGCTCATATTTATCGCCAACGGGATTGCCAAGTCTCTTGGTGAAGAGCGATTGATATGATAAGGGGGCAGAACTGTGAAGCGATTTAGCAGAAAACGAAGCTTGGGTGACTCTATTTTTTCCATCACCAATGGCATATTTATGTTGCTTGTCATGGTTGTTACGTTATATCCTTTTTTAAACACCATTGCCGTATCTTTCAATAACGGGCTGGATACGATCCGCGGGGGGATCTATCTCTGGCCGAGGGAATGGACGCTGCAAAATTACGTCTCCGTATTCCAAAACCCGAATCTGACACAAGCCGCATTTGTTTCGGTCGCCAGAACTGTGGTGGGAACGGTTGTACAGCTGTTCTGTACAGCCATGCTGGCCTATGTGCTGAGCCGCAAGGAGTATATGTTCAACAAATTGGTCACAACGCTGTTTGTCATGACGATGTATTTCAGCGGTGGTTTAATTCCGGGATACATGCTGATCAAACAAGTGGGGCTGCTGAACAGCTTCTGGGTATACATTATTCCCGGGTTGATCGGGGTGTTCAACATGATCGTCATTCGTACCTACATTCAGGGACTGTCCGAGGGATTGATAGAATCCGCGAAGATGGATGGAGCCGGAGATTTTCGGATTTTCATGCGCATCGTGCTTCCGCTGTCCAAGCCGGTGTTGGCTACAGTCGCTTTGTTCATTGCTGTAGGTCAGTGGAACTCCTGGTTTGACTCCATGTTGTACACGGCGGGAAATCGGAATTTGACCACCTTGCAGTATGAGCTGATGAAATTGTTATCCTCTGCGACCTCACAGGGGGGAACCGTCAATGTGGATTCATTCAAAAATGTAACCAACATGGTGACGCCTGTATCTATTCGGGCAGCAATCACGGTTGTAACGGCAATGCCAATCGTTTTACTGTATCCGTTCTTGCAAAAATACTTTGTGACTGGACTAACCATTGGAGGGGTAAAAGAATGAAAAATGCAAATCAAAGCGAACAATGCACGTTTAACAATCCGATTATGCCCGGATTTTATCCAGATCCATCCGTATGCCGGGTGGGTGAAGATTTTTATCTGGTGACATCAACATTTGCCTATTTTCCTGGCGTTCCGATCTTTCAGAGCCGTGATCTTGTAAATTGGAAACAGATTGGAAATGTGCTGGACCGCCCTTCACAGTTGAATCTTCAGGGAGCAGGCCATTCACAGGGGATATTCGCTCCAACGCTTCGGTATCATGAAGGCACCTTCTATATGATTACAACCAATGTATCACATGGCGGCAATTTTGTTGTAACCGCTACCGACCCGGCTGGGCCATGGTCTGATCCTTATTTTATTGAAGGCGCAGAAGGCATCGACCCTACGATTTTCTTCGATGACGGCAAAGCCTATTACCTTGGTACACGTCCTTGCTCTGAGGGGGTTCGTTATAATGGCAATTGGGAAGTTTGGTTGAGAGAGCTTGATTTGGGCAGTATGAAGCTGGTGGGAGACAGTTACGTTCTGTGGCGCGGGGCGATGGTAGATGTCATCTGGCCGGAAGGCCCGCATCTGTATAAGATCGATGAATATTACTATTTATTGATTGCAGAGGGAGGCACAGGGCCAAACCACGCCGTGACCATTGCTCGTAGCAAAAGTTTAACCGAAGGATACGTCGGGAATCCGAATAATCCAATCATTACACATCGCCATTTGGGTAAGCGTTACCCTGTTGTTAATGTAGGACATGCCGACTTGGTGCAGGCTGCGAACGGTCAATGGTTCATGGTCATGCTTGCTTCGCGTCCATATGGAGGGAGCTATAGCAACCTGGGGCGGGAGACGTTCCTTGCTTCTGTTGTTTGGGAGGACGGATGGCCTGTTGTTAATGAGGGCCGCGGAATTCTGGAGGAGCAGGGCACGTTGGATTTGAAGCCTGTTCCGGTAGAGCCGCAACTGCGTTTTGACCATTTTGACAGTGATAAACTGGGCTTGCAATGGATGTTCCTGCGCAATCCTCAGGAGGATCTATATTCATTAACCGAACGAAAAGGATACTTGCGGCTGAAGCTGAAACCGCAAACATTGAAGGAAAAAGAAAATTCCAGCTTTGTTTGTCTGCGTCAAAGGCATATGGATTATGTCGCAGCTACAGCGATGGAATTTGTGCCCGGGAATGCCAATGAAACGGCTGGTCTTGTCGTCATTCAGAACGATCTGTATCACGTACGGATTGAGCGTGCTCTGGCGGATAAACAGCAGGTGCTGCGTGTGGTGACCGTTATAGATGGTCAGGATAGCCACATTGCGCAAATCGCGCTGGAGGGTGATGTATCGCGAGTGTATATCAAACTGGCTGCGACAGGTCAGCAACTAAACTTCTATTACAGCACAGATGGAAGTCAGTATCATCTGGTGGCGGAACAGGTGGATACAAGCAGCCTGAGCACCGAAGTAGCTGGCGGCTTTGTTGGCTGTTGTATCGGAATGTTTAGCAGTAGCAACGGTACTTCTTCCGATCAGGTAGCGGACTTTGACTGGTTTGAATATGGTTCATATAAATAATATTTAGATGACAGAATAACAGAAAGTAAGCTCAATCCGGTGGCGGTAGTCCAGGGATTGAGCTTTTTTTCATTCTTTTTGCGAAAGGAGTGGGGGGATGCGTTACAGTTTATTGTCCAGCTTCATGTGCTGAGCTTTTTATGATGTTAACCATTTTACGCTGAGCATCCCTTGCCTCCGGAATCGGATAGAGGACAAAGACATGGTTCATTTTGGGGTAAACGTACGTTTGATGATCGATTCTTTGATCCGTCAGCAGTTTGTCGAGCTTCATATTATCAGGAAACAAACCCTCGTGGGTTCCGATAAAGATGCTGATTTTGCCCAGACCTGCGAAATCTCCGTAGATTGGACTGATTAACGGATCGTTCAACGGTTTGTCAGCTGCCCAGATCCGCCGGATGACATCATACCCTTCCACAGCGAGCATAGGGTCGCGGGTCTCGTAATCAAATATGACTGGATTGTCCAGCACCATATCCACACAAGGTGATAACAAGATGATATCTTTGGGCTGCGGGAGATCATGCATCTTCAGATAATGGGCCAAGGCTAGGGATATGTTCCCACCTGCGGAATCCCCCATAATGGTGAGTTGTGCCGGGTCGTCTACGGAGGCAAGCAGATCCCGGTATAGATTGAGCAGTTTCGGATACGTATGCTGATAATTAAAATGCGGAACCTTTGGATAGATGGGAGCAACAACTTTGGCATTCAGAGCCTGAGCCATGCGGTCCATGAATTTCCAGTGTAAAGACAGCGGCTGGTGTGTATGCGCCCCGCCATGAATGTAGAGAATGACCCTCTGTTCACGGGAATGCTGATCGTTTAATGTGAACACCTGCATGTCTTCATGGGAGCGCTCTTTGATGGAAGATGACAGTTTTGTTTTACCCAAGATATAAGGTTTAATGTTTTCCAAGCCCATATGATCCAGGTGTTTGCGGGTAAGCTCGCGTGTTGAAAAAAATTTCTTGGTATCTAACGTTCCGATATATTTCTCGAATAGAAAGCTCGTCAACGAGCGTTTGTGAGTATGGATATACATGTTCATTGAGGAATCACCCTTCCTGATGGAGTTCAGATATACGGTCTGTGGAGACTATAAGTAAAGTATAAAGGTTGAAGTGTACTTCAAGGTCAATCTTAATTTTTCCATCAAACCGTTTACGGTTAGAGTAAAGCATGGTACCCGTTCTATGTTATGATATTTGCATCTTCAAAAGTTCGATTGAAGGGGCATAGCGTATGAATCAGAGCATACAACAGTTTAAAGCGGATTTTTTCAAAGCGTTGGCACACCCGATGCGGATTCAGATTCTGGAGCTGCTGAGTGAAGGAGCCAAAAACGTGAATGAACTGCAAAGCATTCTGGGATCGGAAGGCTCTGCTGTTTCACAACAACTGGCTGTATTGCGCAGCAAAAACGTTGTCCACGGAATCAAAGAAGGGACAACCGTCACCTATTCGCTGCGTGATCCGCTGATTAAGGACCTGTTGGCAGTCACCAAACAGATTTTTGACAATCATCTGGTTGATGCCATTTCCATGCTGGAAGATATTCGTAAAGAGTCCTGACACAATAAACAAGAGCAACTGGGTGTAATCGCCGGAGGTTCTTGTTTTTTTGTGTTAAGTTCCTGCTGAGATTGTGCGTAATCCGATTGACAGGACGTATGCAGGGGAGTAGTCTTTTAAATATATTCAAATATTCAAATATATGAAGAAAAGAAGGTTTTGGTACATGAAATGGATGGGGAGATATGCAGGGTACAATGCTGCCGCTTTTCGCAAGGATCTGTTATCAGGACTGATTGTAGGTATCATTGCGATTCCACTCGGTATGGCCTTTGCCATCGCTTCCGGGGTCAAACCGGAGTATGGATTGTATACCACAGTAATCGCAGGGATTCTCATTTCCTTGCTGGGTGGGTCCAAGTTCCAGATTGGCGGGCCAACGGGGGCATTCATTCCGATCCTATTTGCCATTGTGATGCAGTATGGATATGAGAATCTGCTGATCGCCGGAATGATGGCCGGTTTGATGCTTGTACTAATGGGCGTATTCAAGCTCGGGGCATTAATTAAGTTTATTCCAAAGCCGGTGACTATCGGTTTTACGGCAGGGATCGCCGTCATTATTTTTAGCGGACAAATAACGAACTTTCTAGGACTTCGAGGCATCGAGAAACACGAGGATTTCTGGTCCAATATGAAAGAAATCGGGATGCATATCTCGACGATTAATATATACAGTGTGCTTACAGCTGGAATCTGTCTGGCTGTTCTTCTGCTTGTGCCCAAGTTTGCACCAAAGGTGCCTGCATCACTGGTGGGGCTGGTTCTTTCGACGGTAGTCGCGGCGTTCTTTTTTGAAGGGCAGGTGGCTACAATTGGTTCGTCCTTTGGCGCCATACCTAACTCTTTGCCTCAGTTTCATGTGCCAGAGATCACTTGGGAGCGTATTGTGAACTTGCTGCAACCCGCTTTTGTCATCGCCATGCTGGGTGGAATTGAATCGCTGCTATCCGCAGTTGTTGCCGATGGCATGACCGGAAGTCGGCATAACAGCAATCGAGAGTTGATTGGGCAGGGGATTGCTAATATGGTGACGCCGTTGTTTGGTGGTATTCCTGCAACAGGAGCGATTGCACGCACAGCAACAAATATCAAATCCGGCGCAGTATCGCCATGGTCTGGCGTGATTCACGGTGTGGTGGTTTTGCTGGTACTTGTCCTCTTTGCGCCATATGCATCCCACATTCCTCTTGCCAGTATGGCTCCCGTTCTCATGCTGGTTGCCTGGAATATGAGTGAACGGAGATCCTTCATACATGTCATGAAAACCAAAACGAGTGATTCACTCGTTCTGCTGATTACCTTTTTGCTGACCGTATTTACAAGTTTAACAACGGCTGTAGAGGTTGGGTTAATTCTGGCTGTCCTTTTATTTGTTAAACGGATGAGTGAGATGTTGAAGGTTGCCAAAGTACTACCCGATCCCGATCATAAACATGAGAAAGTCATGGCCCACATGGTTCGGGAAGGACATGACTGCCCGCAAATAAGCCTATACACAATTGAAGGGCCACTTTTTTTCGGCGCAGCGGATACGTTCGAGAAGTCGGTCATGGATTCGATTCATCGTCGACCAGGCACTCTGCTGTTGCGAATGGGTAAGGTGCCTTTTATGGATACAACAGGTGAATCCAATCTGGCCCGTGTTGTCAAACATATGGAGAGATCCGGGGGCAGGATTTTACTTTCAGGCATTCAGGCGCAACCGTTGGAGATGTTGAAGAGAACAGGTTTGATTGAACGGATTGGTCCGGATCATATGTTTGAGCACACGGGTGAAGCCATCAATTATGCATTATTGCATCTGGATGTTCAGAAATGCAGGGGGTGCAAACATTTTGCCTTTCGTGAATGTGCTGCATTGTCGAGTGGTGGCACCGACCCAGAGTGTAATAACCTGCTGAAACCTGGAAAGCGAGTCAATGTAAATAGCCCTATCTAACCTGCTGATGAGAGAGATGGAGCTATAAGAGTCTAGAGAGTATTTGCTTATCAAAATATATATTCTGGAAAATAAACGAAAAATATACTATGTTATAGGTTGATAGGTGAAAGGATTACATCGTCTATTAGATGAGAAATAATCATATTAAACCGAAGGAGCAACCATATGTCCATTCAACCGACTGCTTTACGTTCAGTGCTTAACCCCAGGTACCTGGAGTCTGCATTGAGGAATCACTATGACATTGGAACATGGGAAGAATGTTTGTTTTGGCTTAGAGGATTGAATGATACTTACCGGGTTCGCACGTCCAGTGGCATGTACATTCTCCGTATCTACCGCACTGAAATCACGGAGGCAGATGTTCAGTATGAGCTTTCATTATTGTCTCAACTGAAGAACGTTCTAGGTTCTGCGGAACATACCGACATTGGAGAATACATCGAGAAGAAAGATCATACGGGATATACGGTGTTGGAGGCTGCGGAAGGCAAGCGGGTTGCTGTAATGTTTCGGTATATTGAGGGTACGGAGAACAACCTGGAGGATGAGGAGTCTTGTTACGCTTTTGGTCAATCTGCCGCTGAATTACATGAGGCTATGGATCAGGTGAACATGGAGCTGCCACGATATGAGCTGGATCTGAAGTTACTTATTGACGAACCCCTTGAGCGAATTATCCACTATATCGGTGAGAACAATGAAGCAGCAGCATTTCTCCATACGTTTGCCACAACGTTAAAAGAACGCATCGTTACCACTTCCAGACAAGAGCTGGACTTTGGTCTGTGCCATGGCGATATGCATGGAAATAACAATGTGTTTCAACAGGAACATCAGTTCATCCATTATGACTTCGAGTGGGCAGCCAAAGGCTGGCGTGCCTATGATTTAGCTCAAGTGAAAGTTCGAAAAAGGCAGTCTGATGAGCGAAAAGCAGCATTATGGGATGCGCTCATGGCAGGATATCGTTCAGTCAGAAGTTTCTCTGCCGAAGATGAGCAGGCGGTTGATCTCTTTATTGTTGCTCGCCGATTCTGGGTGATGGGACTAGATGTTGCTTTTATTGAGAGTGATACGGGTGCGCTGGACTATGGTTCGGATTGGCTGGATAGTTTCGTGGAAGAATTCCGGGATACGGGGATTATATCCTAGCGAATGATGAACATTATTTTAGGTGTAGGTTTGAATGCTTTAAGACCCTTCCGAGTGAACTTGAACTCGGGAGGGTCTTTTTCATCTTATATTGAAGGTAACAGGGTCACTTATTAATTCGATGATGATGAAGCGGCAGCAGCCGATGCTGCGGCAGTTGCGGCCATGGCGGCCTGCTGGGCGATGATAATATTTGTGATACTGGTTGAGATTGCTGTCGTAAGCACACCGTTCCGCAGATTCTCCACATGTTGAATGGCTACCAGAGCAGACGAGAACAGGAGCAACTCCTGTTTGTCGATTGACCAGGCACCGAAGCCTTTTTGAGTCCGTAACCAGTCATTTGTTTCCGCGACTTCATCCACTAATGAGTCTCTGTCCGAAGGCAGTAGAGATAGTATCCCGAGAGATGGTAACGTATACGTTTTGTCCATTCGAAAATCTCTTTTACGAAAAGCTTCATTTAAAGCAATCACACGAGCACCTGCATCCGGGGGATCATCTCCAAGAACCAAGACCTGTGTTAACGCCTGCACACTGTTTCTGGAAGAGAACTCTGGTTTTAATTCCCCGTAGAGTTGTTCCATACGTGCCACACCAGTATCTACGTTGAGGTCGGAAAGGGCTAACATGGCAGCGAATATGTAGTCATCCTGTCCAGTGAGGAAACGATGCTCTGCTTTCATGCCGTCATAAAATGATTTGGCCCGCTCCACCGTAGGTTGAAACTGGTCAGGTGATGTCTGAGTAGCGATCTGATAGGCGGCAATAACCAGATAATCAGAGTTGCGAAATTTAATCTCTTTCATCAAGTCATAGACATGCAAGGTGTCTGCCAGTCTTGTCTCTGCATCCGTTGTAAGGGAGAGCATGGCAGCAATGCTAATGGCCGAATTACCTCTGAATGCAGAGAAAAGTTTTGTGTTTTGCTTAATCAACTCATGGCTTTGACGAATAGCTTCCCCATCCGCTGTTTTATTCTCCGCTGCATAGAGCAGGGCAACCAGACGTTGCATCATCGCATGTTGCCATTTGAACGACTTCTTGATGATCTGGGTATTGGAAACAAATAATTCAACTCGTTCTGTATGATGCTGCTGCATAGGCACACCTCCATATTCACTGTTATTCTACAGTACTCTATTTCATGATTAGATTACCTTCACGCTGTAACATGACCTCTTCCAATGCCTTGAAGCTGCTGGATTCGGGGTCTCGTCTACGATGGCATATTTTGATTTGGCGTAATCCACTTTATTATCTCCATTTAAGAAAATATAGAATAGACTATCAATCTATTATTACCCTTTTATTTAAGGGGTGCCACTTCCATAAATAAGAGAGTCTAGTTGTTGAATATAAAAAAGACCGCAATCAGCGGTCGTAGGTTAGATTGATCGGTGATATAGGACTAATCTAATTGAAAGAAATTGTGTAGGCTACGTTAGGGTATGCCGTCGTCGATCCTGGAACACGTTCTACGACAGTGATCAGCGTACCCGGATTGTAGTAGGCTGACCCGCCATTGTAAGTATTGTTGCTTACGATAACTGTACCGAGGTCGAGTGTCGTATTATTGTAGTTCCAGTAGTAGCGCAGTTGAAGGGTATTGGCTGCATTTGTCGTAATTTTCACGCTGGTACCAGTCGTTTTAGCGTTAGGAAGAATATAGGCGTATCCTTGCCCGGCCGAGAGCGCATGGGAATAGGTGCTTCCATAACTTACGATGGCGGGATTAGCGGAAGCGGTCAGGCTAAACAGAAGGGAGATACCTAGAATAAGTGCAAAAAATGTGCTAATGCGTCTTTTCATAGAATGCCCATCCTCTCAAAATAAAGTGTTTTTATAGTTTAACTCAATGTAAACCAAAAACCTTTTCGAAACGGATTGGAGCCCCTCCTTATTCAGTTTATGTTAGCGCTGACATTCCTAACGACTATACTATATACCAATAAATTACAGATGTAAATAGTGGATCAGATTAGATGATTAGGAATATCAAATGAATTAAAGCGATTATTCCCATAGGGTAGATCAATGATCTGGAGAACCCGTTTTTAAATTCATTTCGAGGATGTTTTTCGAAAAAGAAGTGTAATACGGTATGTATGATGAAAAAGATATCCAGCACCCAAAATGTAATGGTCTGATATGAGCTAAAAAGAAGAGAGAGGATGATGGTATACATTGGAAGGTGAATCCAAGTGAAATACCTATAGGCTTTATCATCTTCCATATCTTTTAACACCATAAACAATTTCCACTCGGACCGCCTGATGGCATCCATTTCGTGAAGCAGAAAGAGAGACAGGTTAAACAAAAATAAAACCAGTAAAAAGTCAGGCATGCAAAGTCTCCTTTTCCTATTCAATCTGTTCCTATCTTACTAAAGGTAATTTGATTTGGCAAAATATGAAAAAAAGGTTCACGCTCCGTTCATACGTGCTTGATATGCTCTCGAAAGAAAGCGTAAGGAACAGGTATTAAAAAATATGCGGAGTGGTGGGGGTAAGTCATGTCATCGTTGATAAGAAAGATTTTTGGGAAAATGATTTTACTGGTGTTATTGTTAGGCATGATATTAGGGGCAACTGGATTAGGGACCATACCACTATCGGCAGCAGTATCCAATCCGGGATTAAATTCGGGCAAATTGGAGCAAGGAGTCGTAGCGAATCTGGATGATTCAGATCAGTTAACGGCATTCATGGATGGGATGATGGATGTGCAAATGCGATCTTTACAGATTCCAGGCGCAGTCATTTCGATTGTGAAGGATGGGAAGATCCTGCTCTCCAAAGGGTACGGACATTCGAACATCGAAGAAAATAAACCCGTTGATCCCCAAACCAGCTTATTTCGAATTGCTTCAACAACAAAGCTGTTCACATGGACCGCCGTGATGCAATTGGTTGAGGCGGGCAAGCTTGATCTTGATACAGATATCAACACTTATCTGAAAACGGTGCAAATACCGAGAACCTATGAGGAACCGATTACGTTGCGCCATCTCATGACCCATACCGCAGGGTTCGAGGAAGGCGGTGTTGGTTATCAGATTACTACCGATCCGGGGAAACTTCCCGTCTCTATTGCTGAAACGATGGCAAAACATATGCCTGCAAGGGTTAAGCCACCAGGAGAGATGCTGTCGTATTCCAATTATGGCGCCTCACTCGCGGGACTTATCGTCGAAGAAGTGAGCGGTGTTGCCTACAATGACTATATACAGAAAAATATATTTGATCCGCTGGGCATGAATTATGCTACGGTAGAGGAGCCTGTTCCAGCGTCTCTGGAACCTTATGCCGCCCTTGGATACGCCCGAGCTAACGGCGAGTTTGTAACCAAACGGCCAACGTTTGAGGGAGGATTTCGTCCTGCGGGATCAGGGAGCGTGTCGGCGAACGATATGGCTCATTTTATGATTGCCCATCTTCAAGACGGGCGATATGAAGATAAACAAATACTCAAGCCGGAAACAGCCAAACTCATGCATTCTCCGGCATTCCAGTTTGATGAACGTTTACCCGCCATGGATCTGGGCTTTTATGAGTTGAATATGAATGGGCTGCGTGTGATCTCTCATGGAGGGGCCGATGAGCTGTTTAATACAGCGCTTTATCTTGTACCAGACAAAAAAGTGGGCATCTTTGTTTCCTATAGTGGAGGGGAAGGCGGAACGGCAGCAGAAGGGTTGGCACAAGCCTTTTTTGACCGATACTATCCTGTAGATGCAACTAAGCAGCCTAATGAAGCTTCTATCGAATTAGGGGAGTCCCTGGATAAATATGCAGGCTCTTATCAATTTACACGCCGTAATCACACGAAGATCGATAAGTTTTTCAGTTTTCTGACTCAAATCAATATTGAGTTTTCGGATAACCGACTGTTTATTGGAAGTGGTGCAGATCAGCAAGTGTATACTCCGATTGGCGTGAATTTATTCCAGGAGGTCGGAGGGACACATCAGATGGGGTTCCGCACCGATGCAGAGGGCAAGGTCACGTATATGTTTCTGGATATATTAAACCCAATGCCGCTGGAACCTGCACCGTTAATGAACCAATCGAAGTTCTGGCTCCTCTTGCTCGGCATTTCGGTTGTTCTGTTCATCACTGTATTGCATGGATTTGTTTATCGCAGACGCGAAATCAGAGTGATGCCAAAAGCGCAGAAATGGGCAGTACGGTTGTCAGCTATTACATCTATATGGGGACTATTAACCTTGGGCGCAACACTTCTCGTGTTGAACATGAATCTGATTGATCGGCTTAGCCATATTCCACTATCTTTACGTCTCTATCTGTTTATGCCGGTTATCCTTGTAGGGTTGACTGCGGCAATATTCATCATGAGCGTCCTGGCATGGAAAAACCAATATTGGACGTTACTGAAGCGTGTGCATTATACGTTCGTAATGGTAGCAGCGGTGATCTTGAGTTTATTTTTCTATCATTGGAACCTGCTGGGCTGGCATTTTGGTTGAAGACTTCCTCCCAAGTGGAAGAAACAAGATAGATATCGGAGGCATACATTTCATATGACCAAAATCCTAGTTGTGGATGACGATGTGCATATTCGTGAGCTGATTACCTTGTTTTTGCGGAATGAAGGATTCGAGATTGTGGTAGCCAAGGACGGTGCGGAAGCACTGGAGATTGTGGGGAAATCCCCAATTGATCTGGTTATCCTTGATATTATGATGCCGCGATTGGATGGTTGGGAATTATGCAGGGAGATCCGGCGTATGGATCTGAATATGCCATTGCTAATGGTCACGGTAAAAGGGGAATCGGCCCAGAAAGTAAAGGGATTTCAGTTGGGAACAGATGATTATTTGACAAAACCCTTTGATCCGCTGGAACTTGTGATGCGAGTAAAAGCATTGCTGAAACGTTACTTGATTGTCTCCTCCCAGACCATTCAACTAGGGGGCATTATGCTGAATCGACGCAGCTTTCAAGTGATTCGTGGAGAAGAAACAATCAATTTGCCTTTAAAAGAATTTGAATTGCTGTTCATGCTGGCAAACCAGCCTGGGCAGATTTTTACCCGAGAACAGTTAATCATCAAGATCTGGGGGAGTGATTACGAAGGGGATGACCGGACAGTTGATGTTCACATCAAGCGACTAAGGGAAAAATTCGCTGGTGATGCACACCATTTTCAGATTGAAACGGCTCGTAGTCTGGGCTACCGGTTAGTCATCACATGATCAAAACCTTATATGTTCGTATTATTTGCACGTTTCTGGTCGTCATTGTTTTCAGCTTGCTGACCTCTTTCTTCATGGGGATCTTCCTTTTCAAAAAGGAAGTAAATCATATCGGTCAGAATGACATGATTTCTGTAGGGGAGGAACTGATCCGTCTATATGAGCAAACGCAACCTGAGGACAGGGATGCTTTCATCAAAAGTATGGTTAAAGTGTCCACCTATCCCATTCATCTATATGACGTTTCGGGTAACGTAACCTTTTATGACTTAGACCATACAGAGACCGTTGAAATTGCACCAGAAGTGGTTCAAATGGTGTTGCAGGGTCAGATCTATCGTTCTCCCGGAGAAGTGGAGCAGACGTTCATAGGTCTTCCTTTTCCATACAAAGGGGAACCACAAGCCATGTTTATGCAGTATTCTCCGCAGAATGAAAATATCATTAATCGGATGGTTTTGCTGGTATTATTGCTTGCACTGTTGATCGGAAGTTTTTGTATCCTTATTGCTGCAAGGTATTTGGTGAAGCCGATTCAGGTGTTGACGCGGGCAACCAAACGACTGGCGAAGGGTGATTTCAATGTGGAAATCCAAACAAAACGTGTGGACGAAATGGGAGCATTGACGCAGAGTTTCAATGAAATGGCGAGTGAGCTTAAACAGCTGGAACAGATGAGACAGGATTTTGTTTCCAATGTATCTCACGAGATTCAAACGCCGCTGACCTCTATTTCCGGTTTTGCCATGGCTTTGAAAAACAGCAGCCTGGTTGCGGAGGCTGATCGTAACTATTATCTCGATATCATTATTACGGAGAGTGGACGACTATCCAGACTAAGTGATAATCTGCTGGAGCTTGCGTCTCTGGATTCCGATCATCATCCGTTCGAGACAACTACCTATAATCTTGATGAACAAATCAGGCAAGTGGTGGTGACTTGCGAGCCTCAATGGTCAGCCAAAGGCATTCCAATTCACTTAGAATTGGCGGACGGTATCAAAATCAGGGCAGATCAGGACCAGCTTAACCAAGTGTGGATGAATTTACTAGGCAACAGCATTAAGTTTACTCCCGTGGGCGGGCGTATCGAAATACGCACGAGCCAGTCTGTCGATGGAATCTTTTTCACGATAACCGATTCGGGCATTGGAATAGCGCCGGAGCAACTGGATTATGTTTTCGAACGGTTTTATAAAACAGACCTGTCACGCGATCGTAGCATTAGTGGTAACGGTCTGGGCCTCGCCATCGTCAAAAAAATCGTGATGCTTCATCACGGAACTGTCGAAATGAAAAGTCAGGTGGGCGTGGGGACAACGGTGATGGTTCATCTGCCTTCCGGATGATTACAAAAATGGATGTAGAGCTGCTAAAGATATTTTTCTGGCAGCTCTTTTTTTATGGGTTTTCAGATTCGTTTATCATCACGAGTTATCAGGGTAGGATTGATTACGCAACAGTTCTGGCAAAGCATGTAGCA
Organism: Paenibacillus sp. FSL H7-689; assembly: GCF_000517905.1. Lineage (NCBI taxonomy): Bacteria > Bacillati > Bacillota > Bacilli > Caryophanales > Paenibacillaceae > Paenibacillus > Paenibacillus sp. FSL H7-689. The sequence goes on along the minus strand of NZ_ASPU01000003.1, from coordinate 46,733 downwards.
CTTGCATACGTTCCAGCGCACCCTCCATATTCCAGTGTTGTCCTACATGATATACTTTTCCGTTACGCACAGCAGGAAGATCACGCCAATGAGGGCTTTCCAGCCAACTCATCTCGCGCTTATAAGAGGTAGCGTCATCGACGTCCCCATTTCTGGTTGCAGATATCATAAAAATACGATTCCCTACATAACGCTCAAAATCGCTTTCCTCGATCTTAACAAAAGCCTCGCCTTGCTCTATTAATGTCGCTACTTCATGAGGAGGTCTGAATCCATTGGCATGGTACAGTGTGTTTGTGAGACCTTGAGAGGCCATGACATAGAGTTTGCCATCATTACTGTCGACAAGAACTGTGGCAGTTTCACCGGGTACGAATGCGTCTCTGCATACATTCCACATATATTCGGCGATAGCGTCATAGCGGATCAGCCAACGTTCCGCTTCTTTTTCTTTGCCGAAAATTTGGCCCAAAGTCCGCAAGCGGCTTTCCAATGTTTGCTCACGATCCAACACGATGGTTGGAGCAATGGTATTCATCTCATCCAGAGAGATGCCATAGTAGTTGGCGACGAGAATAAGGTCGGGCTTCAGCTTTCGAATCTCCTCAGGCTTAGGGGGGAAGCTGATTTCGGTTGTGTTTTGCATTGGAGCGGTATCGATGAATTGGCCCAATAGACTCTTGGGACTACCGACTGGGAACAAATCCAGGACCATCAAGTCACTTGCGGTATTACGATCCAGATATACAATACGTGATTTGTCCTTGGGGAGTTGCAACAGCCTTCCTGTAGAGTCACGGAAAAGAATGTCCTTGTCCGTGTGGCTTTGCTTATACATCGCTGCATACTCTCTAGGAGGCAACCCGGTCTTCTGACGAAAACGTCTGACAAAGTAATAATGATCATTGAATCCAACCTGATGGGCGATGGACTCAATGGTTTCTTCGGTCTGTAAAAGCAATTCCTTGGCTCGATTCAAACGAATCTCGGTTAGATATTCAATCGGAGTTTTGTCTGTCAGTGAGCGAAACAGCTCATTGTATTGCCATAAGGAAACCCCGGATATATCGGATAGTTCCTGCACTTTAATTTTCTCGGCGTAGTGTTCCTGCAAATAGATAAGGGTGCGTTTAACAGCATCTCTGGTATTTTCCAAAGAGTGAGCTTTCGTATTCTGCTCAGAGAGAGACAGCATCAGCATATGGAACATAGGTTGATAGGCATTGCTTTCTGCTTTGTTGATATAGGGGCGTTGACGACTCATATCCTGAATAATGGTGTGCATGCTGGAATAGGAACGATCGGATCGCAACGTACTTCCATCAAAGGCAGGACTTGTGTCAAACCAGACGGACGAAGCCTGAACTTTAATTACATGAAAAGAAAACATATAGACAGCGAACGGCTCATGATCCTGCCTGGTTAGTACAATGTTGCCTCCGGGTCGAATATAAAAACACTGTTCTTCAATGGCAGTAAGGGTCTCTTCCCCCAGATCCAACCTGAAGTTTCCTGAAACGACAATGAGGAGACGATGCTCTTGCGAAGGCAGTATGCTGAGGGGTTCCTCCATAAAATCAATCTCGCTAAGCGAATAGATTCCATGTACCTGATCGGTATGTAATAGAAGCTTCATGCCACAATCCCCTTACTAATTGATAACAATTCTCATGGAATAGCATAGTGTAAATACGCTCTTTTTTCAACCAATTGATAGGCGAGATAGAACATAACTTGGTGTTAAACCTGCTAAGTATTGTCTGAAAAGCCCTGGAATTGTCCATTGATGCGCCTATGCGGGATCGTTACTATAGGTAGAAGATAGTGATAATGATTATCATTAAAACAGAGTGAATGGGGAGAACGTCATGTATAGTGTGAAACGATGGGGATGGTCTATTGGTGCGGTTCTGGTGCTGAGTATCGGCCTGAGTGCTTGCAGTAGCAATGAAGGTGCGTCGGTAAATGACGGAACAACGCAGCAGACAACCGTAAAAGAAAAGGAACCCGCTGCGGAGAAACCGGAAACCAAAGAGTACGTGGATTATCTGGGACGTAAGGTAGAGATTCCAACTGATCCACAGAGGATCGTCTATTATGATAATAAAACCTTCGGGGACATGCTGGTACTTGGAGCAGATGCAGTCGGTCAGGATAGCCGATTCGAATCAATATATCAGGATCAAGTCAAGGACATTGAAGATCTTGGTGCGCCGTTGAATCTGGAAAAGCTGGTTGAGCTTGAGCCAGATCTGATCATCACAGGTCTTCACGCTCAAGGGGAGGAGTTGGATCAGATTGCGAAAGTGGCGCCGACGGTCGGAATCGATGTAGATGCTCCATTGGAGCAGCGCCTGCCTATACTTGGTCTTCTGGTGAATAGGGAGGCAGAGGCACAGCAGTGGCTGGCCGATTATGATGCGAAATCGGAGCAAGCTTGGAATGCGTTCAAACAGAGTGCGAACATCGGTCCGGATGAGACGGCAACGATATTTTTAAACACAAATCGTACGCTGTATGTTATGACGACAGGGTTAGCTGCAGATTTATACTCACCTTATGGACTGGATATACCTGATGAGGTGAAAAAGGTAACGATTGATGAAGAAATGCCATGGGCTCAAATATCACTTGAGAGTCTGCCATCATTTGCCGGGGATCACGTATTCCTGATGGCAGCTGGGGCAGGGGAAGATTCCGCTGAGAATGACGAACTGATGAAGTCAGCGATATGGAAGGACCTTCCTGCGGTTAAGAACGGTCACGTGTATGTAGTGGAGCAAAAGTGGAATAAACGTGATGCCTACACGATGCATGAATTTTTGAATGAACTGCCTGCCATGATGAAGCAGCAATAGTTCGGTAATAAGTAGTAGAGTTGAGAGAGCCTCCTGTTGAAGGGGGTTCTTTTTGTATTTTTTGTACTATCGTTCTACTCCACACTTTGAAATGGGCTCAGCTTGTACAATCAGACTTAACCTTATCTGTCTGCCATATTCATTAAGCGGTTATCCTATACCTATATGTGTAGTGAATCCGTTTCCTCACATTCCTTGTTGTATTTCTGCGGCACATCTCGTACAATTTGGTGGAGTAATTCTGCATTGCGTTAATGTGAATGTGAAAATTAAAGATTACATCAGGAATCTGTACACAAGAAAAGGGGAGAATCGTTTGGAATCAAAGCAACTATCTAGAGGGCTAAAGCCCCGCCATGTAGAGCTGATTGCACTCGGAGGTACAATCGGCGTTGGTTTGTTCATGGGATCGGCGAGTACGATCAAATGGGCAGGGCCATCCGTGTTGCTGGCCTATTTACTGGCCGGTATCGTTATCTTTTTTGTCATGCGTATTATGGGTGAAATGTTGATTCAGGAGCCGGTCACGGGTTCGTTTGCAACATTTGCTCACAAATATATTAGTCCGCTTGCCGGATTTCTGACCGCCTGGAGCTACTGGTTCCTATGGGTTACGGTTGGTATGGCGGAAGTTACGGCGATTGGTATCTATGTCGGGTATTGGTTCCCGGATATTCCACAGTGGCTACCCGCACTTGCTGGGGTGCTCATCATTGCGGCGGCAAATCTGGCGGCTGTGAAGTTCTATGGAGAATTTGAATTCTGGTTTGCGATGATCAAAGTGACGGCTATTGTGGCGATGATCGTGATCGGAACAGGACTCATTTTCTTCGGCTGGGGGAATGGGGGTCAGGCCATTGGTCTGTCGAATCTGTTCAGCCATGGTGGCTTCTTCCCTGGGGGCATCAAAGGTTTCCTCTTCGCGCTGTGTATCGTAACGGCTGCGTATCAGGGAGTTGAAATGGTCGGTATTACAGCAGGCGAAGCGGAGAATCCGAAACACACTTTGCGTAAAGCGATCAAAAATATCGTGTGGCGTATTCTTATTTTCTACGTTGGTGCCATATTTGTTATCGTAACCTTGTACCCTTGGAACGAAGTAGGCGAGACGGGAAGCCCGTTTGTGCTCACCTTTGCCAAAGTTGGCATTGTTGCTGCAGCGGGGATCATTAACTTCGTGGTGCTCACGGCGGCCATGTCGGGATGCAACAGCGGGATCTACAGTGCGGGACGTATGCTGTACACGCTGGCGGAGAATGGGCAGGCGCCTGCCTTTTTCAAAAAGCTATCCAAAGGCGGGGTTCCCCGCAACAGTATCATCATTACGATCTCCTTGCTACTGATCGGGGTTGTGCTGAACTACCTGATGCCGGACTCCAAGCTGTTCCTGTACATTTATAGCGCAAGTGTTCTTCCAGGTATGGTCCCATGGTTCGCGCTGGCGTTCAGTCAGTTCCGATTCAGAAAGCGTTGGGGCAACGAGATGGCAGATCATAACTTCAAGTCCAAATGGTTCCCGATCAGCAATTACATTATTATTGTGTATCTGATCCTCGTCATTATCGGTATGGCGTTTAACCCGGATACGCGCTTGCCTCTGGTTGTTGGAGCTACGTTCATGGCAATCGTGGTGGCAGGATATTTCGCATTTGGCATCGGAAAAAGACAACGGATAGATGGCGGCGAAGATCGCTAGTCCAATATTCAAAAATCAACTTATATCGTAATATCATACATGCATTCCTTGAAACGATTGGAGAACCTGAGGGTGATTCAGCGTCATTCAGGGAGTGCATTTTTTTATCCGCAAAATTCATACTTGAATCTCCTGTAACTGGAGGTTTTAAGATTGGAATTATAAAGATTGCACTAAAGCTATTTACACTTGCCACTTCGATGACAGAACAACCTTCTGATCGCTGTTATCCCCTGATTTTTTTGATTTAATTTTACAAAGGTGAAAATCTGGGGATAAAGGCGAACGCATCCGCTTCTTCAGGTTATTTCTGTCCTCTACGTTCTCGTGTAAATGTTTAGTTCAATTTATATAATAGCTGCTGCGCAATAATATCATTCCGATGTAATCCGTGGCAGAATGGGAGGCTTTAAGTATATGAGGACAATAGAATGGATTTATCTTATTTTCAACCTGCTTATGTTTGTGGGGGGAATCGGGATTGGGAGACAGAGTCAACATTTTCGGAAAATGGTATGGGGTGGATTTGCCATATCAGGTGTGCTGCTGATCATCCATGGTGTGGTCGAAGGACTTCGTTGGCCGATGATTCCAGCGTATCTGCTCACGTTGGTTCCACTGGTTGTGTTAGTTACACAGGCAAGACGCCAGCAAAAGTCAGGTGCAACTTCGCTGAATAGTAAATGTTCCGAGGCGCCATCTTCCACATCGACTGTGACGAGGAAATTCGGACGTGTTCGAATCATCGCAACGTCTCTTCTGGTGTTGGTATACGCTATTGTGAGCATTGGCATACCGCTGCTCTTCCCGGTGTTTACGTTTGCCAAGCCAGCAGGTCCTTATGGAATCGGAACGGTATCCTACGACTGGACAGATAACAGCCGTGAGGAGTTGCTGACGAGTTCTGCTGGTGATCAACGGGAGCTGATGGTACAGATCTGGTATCCAACGAATTCAGAAACAGAGGGAGCAACAGCCCCTTATGTTAATAAGCCGGAGATCTACGGGACAGCCTTTAATGAAGTGCTGAAACTGCCAAAGCTTTTATTTTCCAGTCTGAGTCAGGTCAAAACGCATGCGATTCAGGAAGCTCAGTTATCTGATGCCGAAGCCAAGTATCCGGTTGTTCTCTTCTCTCATGGTCTGCATGGGTATGAAAATCAGAATACGTTCCAGGTCGAGCAGCTGGTGAGTCAAGGATACATCGTTGTGGGCATTAATCACACGTATAGCAGTCTGGTGTCCGTATTCCCGGATGGACGTGTGGCGCAGTTTGAATCGGAAGGAAAAGAAGGCTTTGAACAGCTGCAATTCAGTTACATGGACAAGTTGAATGAGACATGGGTGCAGGATGCACAGTTTGTACTGGATGAGGTAGAGAAGTTGGGTACGGGAGATCCGAGCGGACGCTTTACCGGACGAATGGATCTGGACAATATCGGCATGTTTGGGCATTCATTTGGCGGAGCAACGACAGTACAGATGTTAATGGATGATCCACGTGTGAAAGCAGGCATGAATATGGACGGTGTATTGTTTGGCGAGAATCGTATTCCTGCGGAAGGCGTGGGCAAGCCGTTCCTGATGATGAGTGCAGACTCAACCGTTGCAGGCACAAGTGTGATGAGTGACGAAGAGATTGCTGCGATGGGCACGACCCGTCCGGAAGCCGAGAAATATTACGAGGAAGTGTACGAGCGCTATGAGCCGGTAACCGCAGGAGGGAACTTCTGGATGGAGCTGACCAACACCAAACATCTGAGTTTCTCCGACCTCTACCTGATCTCTCCACTGCTCGAATGGACACAGGGTGTAGAAGCGCGGGGGACACAACAATTGGTTAACGATACAACGATTGATTTCTTTAACCACTACTTGAAAGGGAAACCGCTCCATATGGACAAGGAAGTGGGAGAACATGAATCCTATTTGTTGAAAAAAGGCTAAACGTATAAATGGAAGGAGACTGAAGTTCAGTCTTCTTCCATTTGTTTTAATCGTAACCGCATGCCCTCCTGCAATAAGTTAATGCCATCTACAATCTGGCTCCATTCGGGATTCATCACCTTGCATAGCTTGTTAAAACGCAGAATGCGATCCGTCACAGAGTCCAGCATATATCGGGCCTGTTTGCGAAAAAATACTTCTGGTGCTTCCGCATGCTCAGCACTTGCATACATCAACACAAAGTCCCACACCATGCTTTGCACAGCAGGGCTATCGATTGCCCAACGTTTGTCCAGCGCTTCGGTAGTGCGAATGCGAATTGCTTCCATTTTCTTCACCCAGACGTCTGCTTCAACTTGTGGCTGATTCGCCATAATGAAGAATGGAACCTCCAGCTGAGCCAGATCGGCCCAATAGGCCGGATCATTGATCAGTTCCTGAATTTCCTTCCAGGCCAGTGTTTGCTGAGCCGTCAGTTTGGTATCTTTCATCATGTATTTATCGAAAAAGTGCAGAAACGACACTCTCCACTCCTGCGGAATGCTGTCCAGCAGATGGGATTCATCCACCTTGGCAGCAACGAATTGTTTCCGACTGCTCGCATGGGCCGTTAGGGATTCAACCAGACTGGAGATGTAGGTAAGAGACTGTTCCGAATGCAGTGAAGTGTCTTCTTCATGCTGCTTCGCTTGCTGCAAAATGGAGAGCATGGAATTCATCGTGCCGATCTGGGTTTCCAAGGCTTCAATCTGTAGATCCAGTGCCTGTGCTACCGCCAGTTCACCCGACATGAGCTTTCGAATATCCGGTATGCTGAAATTCAGATAACGAAGCGTTGTAATGAGTTCGAGTTGCCACAGGTCTTGCGTTGTATAGAGTCGATGCCCGCCTTCCGTATGATTGGAGGGTTGTAACAGTTCAATCTCATCGTAATAACGGATCGTTTTCACCGTGGAGCCGATCAGTTTGGCTGCTTCACCGATGGAATAGGGTTCTTTGTTTGCATTCAACGAGATCACCTCATGATTCATTATACAACCTCCTGTCACTGGAGATTCAATGTTAGACGACTGTCATAGAATTCTGGCGGGCGTAGTTTAAATTCCACCCATCTCGGTTACAAAGGAAAGAGTGCAACTTTTACGCAAATTAAATTCACAACAAATAAAAAAATAAGTTTATACGATGGATATCGTGTAAATAACCAAGGAGGAAATTGAACATGGCTAATCAAGATCAGCACACCATGCAAGATCCAACGACCCAATATCCAAAGGCGACACCGGAGTGGAAACAGCAGCAGGATGAGCCGGGGCTCCAGCGTGAGATGACCCCTGTTCCCGATGCGGGTGAGAAAAGTTATAAAGGCAGCGGACGTTTAACAGGACGTAAAGCGGTTGTCACCGGAGCCGACAGCGGAATAGGCCGGGCGGCAGCGATTGCATTTGCTCGTGAAGGCGCGGATGTCGTTCTGGCCTATCTGCCGGAAGAGGAAGCAGATGCACAGGAAGTTGTGAAGCTGATTGAGGAAGCCGGTCGCAAAGCAATTACGATGCCAGGTGACCTGAAGGATGAGAAATACTGTGAAGAACTCATTGAATCTGCGGTAAAAGAGCTTGGCGGGATTGATATCCTTGCTAACGTAGCAGGTAAACAGCAGTTTGTAGAGCAGATTGCGGATCTGACCACCGAGCAATTCGATGCAACGTTCAAAACAAATGTCTATTCCATGTTCTGGCTCTGCAAAGCAGCTGTGAAACACATGAAGCCGGGCAGCTCCATTATCAACACATCATCGATTCAGGCGTATAAACCTTCGCCAATCCTGCTGGATTATGCAACAACGAAGGCATCCATTAACACGTTCAGCAAAGCGCTAGCCCAACAGGTGGGTAGCAAAGGGATACGTGTCAACGTTGTTGCACCAGGACCGGTATGGACACCGCTCCAGGTCGTGGGTGGACAACCAGTCGATAAGCTGGCCGATTTTGGCTCCAATACACCGCTTGGTCGGGCAGGACAACCTGCGGAGATGGCTCCGGCATTTGTGTTCCTGGCAAGCCAGGAATCCAGCTATGTGAGCGGTGAGACACTGAATGCAAATGGCGGTACGGTTAGTCCGTAAATAGTTTCAGGTAATCCGATCAGGGTAACAGAGGATACGGTCTCCGAATTGGGGGCGGTATCCTCTTTTTTGTCATTAAGATGAGAGAAATAAAATATTTTTATATATGAAAGCGTTCTTATATAAAACGGGAAAGCTACATGGTAATATATTCAAGAACATGATCTTCGCTCCCAGCTCTGAGAGTGCGTTGCTTATACAATGAATCTGTTCAGATCAATACACTATGCCTAGGAATCGAAGGAGGAATTCTGTAATGGCCAAGAATGTACTTAAACTAGGTGACCCTGTCATAAGCACGTACACATCATATGGGACATTAACATCCGTTATGAACGAAGATTTATGGCCATGGATTTTCAATAACTTTATACAAATCAGGTATGCACATGGATGGGGAATTTTTTCGTTTGATTCTCATCAGTTTCTGTTAAGTACCTGTCCGGGAATTTCCTTTTACAACCTGCCACAAGAAATTGTGATCAGCAAATGGGGAACATCACTTAAACAAGTGATTACGGAAGCGATAGATATGGGATATTATCTATATATTTACGCAGACAGATACTACATTGCGTGTACAGACTATTATCAAAAGGAACATCTCATGCATGAATTATTGGTGTATGGGTATGACCTGGATCAAAATTTGATATACATTGCTGATAATCTTGATGATGGTAAATTCATACAAAGCGTATGTAGTCTGGATGAACTTGAGAAAGGCTACTGGACCATGTCTAATGAGTACAGTTTTTGGACAGAAGTGAGATTTCTCAAGCCTATCCAGAATATCAATTATTCAATTCATGTGGAGCAGATTATAACGGCGATGGAAAACTATCTTAACTCAAGCGAGACATATGACTTAGTAAGAGATCAGAAATACGATTTTGGAATGCAAGCCATTCAACGCATCTTTACCGACATTGAGCAGGCAGCCCTAGTTGGAGAAACATTGGATTCACGAGTCTTTCATCTTTTATATGAACATAAGCTACTAATGGAGTTACGTTTATCTTATTTAATGGAGAAATTAATCATTGAGCCAGATGCAACTTTTATGGAGTTAAGCACTGTTCTGAAACAGGACTACTTTAAATTGAGAAATATAGTTCTGAAATACAATATAACGCGTGATACAAGTACACTCAGTAAAATAAGTGAGAGATTACAAGAGAATCTCATGAAAGAAAAAGCATTTATTTCTTCTTTTATTACCAGATTACAACAGGTTAAATCAATGACTTGAAGTCATCTAATAATAGACAAAAAATCCCCTTTGCTTGTGAAAAAGCAAAGGGGATTGCTGTGTAACTAAGTTACTTCTGCTCTGGTTTCGGGTCCAGAATGGCATAACTGCCTAGCGTGGCTAATTGTGCTGTGTTCAGAAGCGCTTCATCCACTGCTGCGAGGGCTTCGCCGGCAGCTGTCATCAGCTCATCAGAGTCAACAGGTGAGGCGAAACGGAGAATGACGCGGTTCTCTCCTTTTTTGAGTTCACTCTCAGCCTTGGTTTTGTACTCATTAATGGATGCGACTTCGAGGTTATTTTGCACATAATAATCATTGGCATCGCTCTCGCCATTGAACATCGCGAGCTCGGAATCAAGCCAATAATCTTGATCCGCTATCGTTTTCTGACTTGCAGCAGTCTCATCGTTGGCATTGTACAGGAAGTATGGGATGCCGGAGTTCGTCAGGTTGTTCGTAGCATCTACATGGAACCATTCGTTACCGATTTTGACCTTGTTCCATGCATGTGGAACACCACTGGAGGCTCCCGTTACGACGATGCTTTCCAGTCCCGAGAGATCGGAGAGCAATTTGTAGACGGAGGCATAGCTGGCACATACCCCAACCCCTTTGACCAGAATACCGTATGTGGTAAACGAGTCATTGAACTGCGGATCGACATTTTTGAAGTTGTTTTGCTCCGCATTTTCCAGTGCTGCATCATCATACTTCGCGTTATCGTTCAGATAATCGTAGATGGCTTTACGTTTCTCATCTTCGTTCATACCATCCTTGATGATGGAAGCAACAACTTCGTTTGCTTTGGCAATAATCTCATCTTGCTTCTTCTGGATACCACTAGCCGATTCATTGTAATAAATGGAAAGGGTAAGTGTACCATAGTTGTATTCGAAACCTTCCACACCAAGAATCAATGGATTCTGGTACATCACTTTCAGAACAACATCTGAGAGTGTCGTGAAATTTTGAGCTTCGGGGAAAGCTTTTAACGAAATTTTATCTTGTGCCGCAATCATATTTTTGGCTAAAACTTCTTCCAAAGCGGAATCTGCATTGATCATTGCATCGCCTGTAGCAGGCTGAGGCACGGTTTCCTGATTACCTTGTTCTACATTTTGCTGTGTATTCGATTTCTGCTCATCTACCAGGTTGTCTTCTACAGCTTCTGGAGCTGGAGCAGGTGTTTCATTGGAAGCTTCTTCAGAAGCCATATCTGAAGAATTATCAGAAGTATCATCGGAAGCCTCAGTAGATAGAGGATCAGTTGCATCTTCTGAAGTCTCAGTATCGGTTGTGGACTCTGTAGTTGGAGTTTCCGAAGCCGGTGCTTCTTCTGTTTCTGTTGCAGACTCAGGTGCATCATGATTGTTGATGATTGTTGGCACGTCAGGTGCAGGAACGTAAGGTGTGTCATTCTTTGGTTCCACCAGTCCGTTGCTGGAATCGGCTACGGTTTGCTGAGAAAGTCTGTCCAGGTCTGCTTGAGTTACATTCTCTACGCGTACGTAACTTTTCAGAGCTGTTCCTTTAATATGAAAAGGAATATTTGTTTCATTGAACTCTGAAATCTCTACGCTTTTGGTATCATAGACAATGGTTTCACGAGCTAGAGAGCCGTCATTGTACTCAACTGTTGCTTTCTGAGGAAGTACATCTATATTCTTTAATTTCTCCCTATACAATTGTTCTTTCAGAGATGTTGGCAACTGGGAAGCAAGCGGAGCTGTAGGGACACCTCTGCTAAAATTGGATTCTTTGCCTCCGCCGATTGCAGTGACGTAATATTCTCCTCGTATACCATGGTTCTGAGTGGTAGTTATCATTTCATTATAAGTGCCTAGCCCGCCTTTTCCGTCTCTCAAAAAATCATTGAAAGACGTCTCTGTCGTTACCGCAATATCTAAAGGCAGACTATTACTAAAAGCGTCCTCTGCGCCAGTTAGAGGTACATTTGTATCGAAGTTGGTTAGGTCAGAACGTTTATAAATTTTATATTCGGTGGCACCTTCAACCTTGTCCCAGACCAACTTGAACCGTCTATCTTTGTCAATTTCGTATCTTAGGTTAGGTACGGGTAACTCCGATTTCACTGTAAACGGAATAATGATGGGCTGATCGAGTAGTGTTAGCTTCTCAGCATCTGGATCATAATTCAGACGAATGTAATAAATGGGGGCACCGCCCCAAGAACTTTGATCCTTGTTCATCATGGAATCTGAACTTAAAACGCCCCATCCAAGAGGCTTAATGGAAACACTATTGTCGTTTGTCTCTGGAATGGCATATACATCGCTTGCTTTGAGTGCTTTAATATCGGTATGTACACTAATAATGTCACTAGCTCGCAGGTTACTTTTACGTAAATCGGCTTTAAACTTGAACATAAATTCTTCATCCTGAGCTACGTTGTACATCGGCATGATCGCTTGTTCCGATTCAGAGCCGTATTTCTGCTTCAAACTTAAAATGGTAGAACCTTCTACTACTTCTGTAGGGTTATTTTCGGACGGACTACTCTCCTGTTCAGTACTCTGGCATCCAGCCAGTAACAGGGTGAGTGCAAACATAATGAAAAATAGACGTTTCATGATACACCGCTTTCTTGTTTTTCTGAGTTGCTCTAATGCTACGTTTCTAACACCGAAAGATTATCAAATATGGTTAAAACCCATACTCGAACCTCTTAACGGACAAACCTCCTATTAATTTCCTAATATCCTTTGCTAGTTTATGGTCATATTGACGCATTGTCAAGGTGAGAGGGTAGGTTTTAAGTCCTGTATAACAATAGAACAGTTGTAATTCTGTAGCGGGGGGACCATGTTAAAATACAAGAGTTACTACATATTTATATATATAAACGAAACATTTGAATAGGCTGGATTGGCGTATGACAGCAGAACAGATTGTCAGAACCTTTTTTGAAGAAGTCCGATCAGGCCGGAATCCTGATTATGCAAGCAGCGTCATGGCGGAACAAGTACTGGCCCATCAAGTGATATCTGAAGAAGAGGTCACAGTGACCCGAACCCCTTCCGATTATGCAGATCATGTGCGAGAAATGATCGAAGCTTACGGGGAATTTTCACTCGAAATTCAGGAGTTGCTGACGCAAGGTGATAAAGTTTATGTGCGCTGGAGACAAACGGGTACCCATATCGGCAAAGTGGACGGATACAGTCCAACCAACCTCCCGGTGATTGAAATTGCGAGTGCGGTATACCGAGTGGAAAAAGAACAAATTGCAGAGTATTGGATACAGATCGACAGGTTGGGCATCGAGAAACAATTGGAACGTAATCGGAGCTGAGTTTCTCAGCTCTTTTTTAGTTTTCAGTTCTTTGTAAGCGTTCCCGTGTTATAATGAACAAAGTTGTATACAAGTTACCTAAAACGTTTTCTGTCTTTTAACTCCATAATCTGAAAGTGAGGTTCAGTGATGATTAAAGCAACGGAAGATAATCAATATGTTGAACTAACAAGCCCGACAAGTTTACCGAAGGCATCCGGATTCCTTTGGAATGAAAAGATGATGATTCATGTGAATTGCCGGGGGTACGCGGTGGCCCAATTCATGCAGCCCGAACCTGCCAAATACTCGTACGCGCCCAACCTGGAAGCCAAGACGTTTATGCAACCGGAGCAGCCATACTATGCCCACCATCCGGGACGGTTTGTCTACATTAAAGATGAAATAAGTGGCGAAATTTTCTCCGCCCCGTATGAACCCGTTCGCAAGCAGGCGGATAGCTATACGTTCGCTGTCGGTAAACACGATATTCATTGGAAAGTGATTCAGGACGACATTTGCATCGAGATGTCCCTGCGCCTGCCGAAGGAAGATGTCATGGAGCTCTGGCGTGTGAAGGTAACCAATCTGTCTTCGAGAAAACGCAAGCTGAGTATCTACCCGTATTATACGGTCGGTTATATGTCCTGGATGAACCAATCCGGTTCATATGTGGAAGATTTGCAGGGCATTGTCTGCTCGGCGATTACGCCGTATCAGAAATATCAGGATTATAGCAAAATCAAAAATTACAGCGACAAAACCTATCTGCTTGCAGATCACCAACCGACTGGCTGGGAAGTAAATCATGAGACTTTTGAAGGCGAAGGCGGACTACATAATCCTTCGGCCCTGCAGTCGGAGACACTGGCTGGTGGAGATGCACGCTACGAGACACCTGTAGCTGTATTGCAATATAGAGTCGAACTGGAAGCGGGAGCGGAGCAGGCGTATCGATTTATCTTTGGTCCGGCTCATGATGAGACAGAGATTGAGGGCATTCGTCAGCATTATTTTGTGAAGCAGAATAAGGATGGACAGGATGGTTTCGTCGCAGCCGAACAGGAATATGCTGGTTATATTGCGGAAGGGCAAGGAAACATCCAGATTGAGACACCGGATAGCTGGTTAGATAATGTCGTGAATCACTGGCTGCCTCGCCAGATGTACTATCATGGCAAAACCAACCGTCTGACAACCGATCCGCAGACGCGGAATTATTTGCAAGATAACATGGGTATGAGCTACATTCAGCCGCAGATTGCGCGGGATGCGTTCTTGACAGCCTTGTCTCAGCAGCATATAAGCGGGGCGATGCCAGACGGCATTATTTTGCACCCGGACGCAGAACTGAAATATATTAACCAGGTTCCTCATACCGATCACTGCATCTGGCTTCCGGTCTGTATGAAGACCTATTTGGATGAAACGAATGACTATAGCATTTTGGAGGAACAGGTTGCTTTTACAGACAGTGAACAAAAGGTTTCCGTACTGGAGCATATGAATCTTGCAATGCGCTGGTTGATCCATGAGCGTGATGCGCGTGGGTTGAACTATATCAATCAGGGTGACTGGTGTGATCCGATGAACATGGTGGGGTACAAAGGCAAAGGCGTATCCGGCTGGCTGACCATTGCGTCGGCATATGCGTTTAATGTGTGGGCAGATATTGGTGAACAGGCAGGGCGTGCCGAGGTTGTAGCGGAATTCCGTCAGGAAGCCACTCAGACCAATGCGGTAGCCAATGAGTATCTGTGGGATGGGGACTGGTATGCCCGCGGAATTACGGATGATAACGTAGTGTTTGGTGTAAGCAACGACGTGGAAGGGCGCATCTATATCAATCCTCAGAGCTGGGCACTTATGAGCGGTGCTGCGGATCAGGAGAAACAGGAGAAGTTAATCCGTGCCGTAGAGGAGCAATTGGAGACGCCATATGGTGTCGAGAAGCTCGCGCCGTCTTTCACAGCAATGCGGGAAGATGTAGGCCGTGTTACGCAGAAACATCCGGGAAGTGCAGAGAATGGTGCAGTGTACAATCACGCGGCGGCGTTCTATATTTATGCGTTGTACCTGGTGGGCGAGAAGGAGAAGGCGTATCGTCTGTTGCGTAAAATGATTCCGGGCCCCGATGCCGAGGATATTCTTCAACGGGGTCAGCTACCCGTATTTATCCCGAATTATTATCGCGGAGCCTATCGTCAATTCACACGTACAGCTGGGCGCTCCAGTCATTTGTTCAACACGGGCACGGTGCCTTGGGTGTATCGTTGTCTGATCGACGGATTGTTTGGACTGCAAGGTCATGTACAAGGACTTCAAGTGCGGCCGCAGTTACCAGAAGATTGGAACGAGGCATCAGTTACGCGGTTGTTCCGCGGGGCTGAGCTGAATGTAAATATGAAGAAGGATGCAACTGTCCAGCAAATTGAGGTGCATGTTGACGGTCAACGGATTGCAGGCGACATCATCAAGAATATAGAGGCCGGCGTGAAATATGAGGTGCTGGTGAAGCTGCCTTTGTAGAAAAGCGCAAGGAGTAATGCTGAACGATGTGAAGAGTTTGGAAAATTACGAAGACAAATTAAAAACTGCCTTTCCTTTATAGAAGGAGGGCAGTTTTTGCTTTCAAGATGTTGTTTTGAATTGATACGTTTGTCAGACTGAATATGATGAAAGAATCCACAAGCTAAGCTTGATTAGCAAACACTCTATTCTTTGACTCTGTACCAATAGCTATAAATCTCTGAATAACCCAGCTTGGCGTAAAGTTTCAAGGCAGGTGCATTATTCGCAACCACTTGCAGGTAACTGGAGGTAGCACCTTGTTTTTTTGCCCAATGCAATAGATGCAAGATCATCTGTTCAGCAAGTCCCCGATTTCGAAAGTTAGCGTCTGTAATGATATCATACAACCCGATATAGCCACGTTCGATGACACCAAACCCACAAGCGACGACTTGCCCATCGATCAACAGCGAGATGAAACCTACCTGTGTGCGGATATTGTTCAACATAAGTTCCGTCGTTTCCCGTTGCAGATCATTCACCTGATTTAACCTGCAAAAATGATCCAGCCACGCTGTGGTCAACTGTTCGTCGATCTGTACAGCCTGGTGTGCAGGCTCTTTGATCTCTTCCAGGCTCCTGATCTGGATACGAGTCAGATCCACAACAGTATACCCTTTGTCTTGCAAAAGCTGGTCGAGATGATCCGGCTGAATAAACGGCGTGATTTTGAATATGGTACTTAACTGATTGGAGGCATAGATGCGCTCACATTCCTCAATCTTTTTATGCACATCCAGAGTGGAGTCGTAGATAGGTTGAACGGAGTTGGCACGTTTGGTATATCCTTTGGCAAAACGCAGTACCCAGCCGTCATATAATAAGGTGGACAAGGGTTGCCAGTGGTTAAGCGATAGTTCTTCAATGGTTTTATGTTCTGAATCTATGGTATGTGTCATATCCAACCTCCGATTTTATAATTAAATAATAATACATAATTGTGTATAAAAATACAACACAAACATATATATCGCCGAACAGTATGCATTATAGCCGGAGATGGTATACAATTTAATTTGGTTGAATGAATAACTTCAGAAGCGGAGCGCGTTATGTTAACTATAGAATTAAATAATCACAGCATTAACTGTCATATCCAATACGGTAAACGCAAGAAAGTGTCCATCACGATGGACTTACCTTATATGGTAACAATAAAAGCACCCAATGGTACCAGTGAAGACATGATCCGGCAACTTGTAGAGCAGCATGGGGATGTGATTTTGAAGAAATCCGCACTGATGCAGCGAGCGCTTGACGGTCCTCAAGCCAAGGAATACGAAGATGAGGGCAAAGGGAAGTTCCTGCTTTTTGGCAAGGAGCATGCACTGCATGACTTAATCCCTGTAGAGGGGCTGACAGAAGAAGAGCTGCGAGCGAATCTGAAGAAGTTTTATTTTGCCGAGTGTAAACGTATGATTGGGGAGCGCATCGGACGTTATCAGCAAGAGTTGAAGGTGAAGCCGAAGTCAGTAGAGATCGTAGATTCTCCCACCAAGTGGGGCAGTTGTAGCTGGGACAAAAAACTTACGTTCAATTATCGCCTGGCGATGGCGCCACTGGAAGTGATGGATTATGTCATCATTCATGAACTGTGCCATATTCACCACATGAATCATGATCGCTCCTTCTGGCGGCGGATCGGTAGCATCATGCCGGATTACAAAACAAAAGAAGATTACCTGATGCGAAATGGTCGGGCTATGACACTATAATGCCAGACACAAGCTTGTACTTAAAAAGATACATTTCTCCATTATTATTCGTAAAACCGCGAAGGTCCCACTGTTTGCAGTGAGCGGCTTCGCGGATTTTTTGTTATGTCTGGATCAGGAGTGGGTTACTTGAACGCCGTATTGTGTGAAAAAATGAGTAACCGCATCCATGTCCATTCGATCATCGAACAGATGCTCAGGATAATAGACGCCTGGAGACATAGGCTTGTCCGTTGGCATCAATAGTATCTTCTCGGCTTGAACCGCAGCGCCAAGTGCAGTCATATGGGTCTGACCAAGTGGGTCAGAGACCGTCATCGTTCGTTCAACCTCATTCCCTTTTGCATCCAATCCTTTCAATTGAATGACCAGATGATGTGCACTCCCAGTTCCTGGATTATAGAGCAACTTTCGCCGGTATGGCTTGAAACGTTCACCGCTGATCATCTTCCATACTCCAGTTTTAACCAGTCCCGTGAGTGCATAGGTAGATACTTTACTATCGAATGCAATGCGGAAGCTGGTTGAATCAATATGACTGGTATGAGGTAATGTGACGTGATCGGGTGTATCCAATCTGTAACATGGAGTCGTATACCCGTTCGGGAAATGAACTTTGATCGGATCTGTCATGGGATAGACGAGTCGATGTGTATTGGCTTCGGTTATCTGAAAAGGAATACTCATCCGGTCCATGAAGGCTGCCGAATCAGGCCCGGCCTTATCCCGCAGCGACCATAGGGCATGAATGTTTACTTCGACATGTTGCAGAGAGTTAGAAAGTATCATGGCAAAGAGTGACGCCGTTCCTGCCATCCATCCAGAGGACAGCACTACCGGAGCATGAAGCTCTTCCTGCTCTACTGTACGGATCGCTTGATTGAACACCTCAGTCCAGCGTGTTATATCGATGAGGGGAATTTTTCTCCGCACTGCCGATACCAGTAGCCGATCATCCAGATCGTTCACTGCATTAATGATTAACGATATATTTTCTCCTGCGTGAATCAGTGGATCGTTTGCATTGGTATCAACAACAACCGTTTGGACACGATTGGATGGAAAAGGTGCTGCTTTACCCGCAGAACGACCTCCCAATACCAATTCCAGATCAGGATGCCTGTCATGCAAAATGCGGGCAAGCTGTGCACCTACAGCACCATAGCCTCCTGCGATGAGAACTCTTTTTCTATTCATTCTATATACCTCCGTTGATATGTTTATGTACTTATATGTTTAAACTATTGAACATATAGAGGTGAAGAAAAGGAATGCAGTACACCAGCGCGGTATGCGCTAGCTCTGACATTCCACTTCCACGAGATGAACGAGCTGTTTGATTAATTCGATCGCATCGTTGAACTCCAGCTTGTAATACATCTCCGTACCTTTCTTCTGAACCGATAACAGCCCGGATTGACGCAATATTTTCAAGTGATGAGAGACCGTAGGGCGTGACATGGGGACATGCTCTGCAATCTGCGATACGTTCATGCTCTCTTGATCAATGAGCAGCGATATGATTCGCTGGCGAACGGGATCTCCCAAACCTTGAAGATAAGGACTTAGATTCTCGAAAATATCAATAACTTTTTGGTTACCCATCGATTCGTTCATGGCTCACTCCGTTATAATGTTTAATTGTTTAAACGTATTATAAAGCTTAGTTCACTTAAAAATCAAATTTAACATTCCAAGTTGCAGGAAAATAGCTGTTCCGCTTGTCCATTTGCAGTACAATATAAGCAAATATGCCCGTACCACGAATCCATTGATGTATCCGTGGTGGAAGGAGTCCAAGATGGCTGAGAGTAACCATTATTCGGTGCTGGTAGATGAATATATCTCGGAGTTTGCACCTGATGTACAGGTGAGATTACAGGCAATAAGACAGATTATTCGTGAAGCGGCTCCGAACGCCGAAGAGAAAATCAGTTACAAGATGCCTACGTATGCACAGCATGGGAATTTGGTTCATTTTGCCGCTTACCAGCATCATATTGGGTTTTACCCTGCTCCCAGGGGAATTCAAGCTTTCCAGGAGGAACTCTCCAAGTACAAAGGGGCTAAGGGATCTGTCCAGTTTCCGCTGGACCAGCCATTGCCGGAGGATCTGATCCGCCGGATTGTGGAGTTTCGGGTGAAAGAAAATGTGGAAAAAGCTCGGGAGAAGAAGCAGAAGAAGTAGTAAATGGTAAAAACCTGTTAGTCTACTGAAGGGGAAGTACAGATGAACAAAGCACTAATCGTGTTGGATGTGCAGTATGGGATCAAGTCATTGAAGGATTTCACAGTTCAGTTGGGCAAGATTGAAGCGGTTATCGCTGATTTTGAACAGCAACATGAGCCAATCATATACATGAAACATGTAGATTACGATCAGGAGGGTTCTTCACTGTTCTATAAAAATGTTGAGAACCTGGAAATTATAATGGGTACCGGTCAGTATCCTGTTATGGAGAAAAGCAAACCAAGTGCCTTCAGCAATCCGGAGCTAAGAACTTGGCTACATGAGCATCAGGTAGAACATGTATTTATTGTTGGATTCAACATGGAATATTGTTGTCTGTTTACGGCAATCACTGCGGAACACGAAGGGTTTAAGGTAACCTTGATTGAGGACGCAACAGGTTCGGTGAACACAGCGGAGACGTATGAGATGCCGGGTCTGGACATTCAGGATTTTGTCGGTTCGATTTTGAATTGGTCGAATTGTATTGAAGTTTTATATGTGGATGAGTATAAAGAAATGTATCGTATCTAGCGTGGTTTACATGTGACGCCTGAGATTTGAGTATGGTATAATAAGAGCAGATTAGACGTAAAATGCAAAGAGAGCCGTGCTGGTAACACGACTCCTCCGAGCAATAGCCGCTTTTAAGGGCGGTGGGCTTCGGTAACATAAGGGCACGATGAAATAGACCGCATTCCTTTGCTACGGGGGCGGTCTATTTGTGTGTATTGGACAGAATAAGGCATTCCTTGTCAACATCACAGTGTGCATTTTAGTTTGGAGGAGAATTCGTATGATCAAGGTTCATTTATCTCGTATTATGGGTGAGAAAAGAATTAATATTGCTGATTTATCCCGACTAACCGGATTACATAGAAATGGGATTGCCAAATTATATAATGAAGAAACCGATGGTGTGAAGTTCGATACGCTGAATCGAATATGTGAGGCTTTGGATTGTGACATCCAGGATATCATTGAGTTTATCAAGGACGAGAAGTGATCTTCAACATTTAGCTAAGGCCCTATACTTTTAAAAAATTGGACATATAGACCGTTACCTTATCGAAGGGACGGTTTTTTTCTGTTTGTATACACATACTGAGCTGCACTGATCGAAAGCGTTACTCCTTTTCAGCGATTTTTCAGCCAGAGCCATTATAATACTCACGGAATCCTGTAATCGAAAAGGAGTTTTTGCATGTCTAAGGTGCTGCATAAGTCGTTTTATCTCATTTTGCTCGTGTTTGTTGCGGTGTTTATTGCTTCGTCCTTGTTGGTACGGGCACAGTACAACTATGCCTTGTATGGGGACAATCCCATTTTGGGCATGCAGCAGTGGAGTATTTTTCTCCCGGTCATTCTTTTGCTTCTTGGTTCAGGTGTCGGGTTATATGCTCTATGTCTGAAGCTGAACAAATACAGCCCGAAGGTTGTCATTCCGATTGTGCTGTTATGTTCTCTCGTCATTCAGATCATCATCATTTTTGTATTTCCGAGAGTGCCCACCGATGATTCACAGACCGTTCTTTCACTTGCTATGAACATGCTGTATGACCAAGACTACTCTTCGTTTGAAACGGGTGGTTATCTGCACATGTTCCCGTTTAACTATTCGATCGTGTTGTATCTGAAGACATTGCTGTACCTGTTCCCGGACAACTATCTGGTCATCAAACTATTTAATATTTTGTTTTCAACGTTAACAACGTTCATGATTTATCTTATCTACAAACAAGTGAACGACAGATCCACGGAACGTGATTACGGTGTGTTGATCTTTGCAGCAACGTACCTGCCTTCCTTGTTCCTGAACAACCTGATCTATAACGATGTGATTGCCACAGCTTTTCTGACATCGTGTTTATACTTTGTTCTTCGTTTTGTACGTGAAAAGTCTTGGAAAACCATCGTCATTGCCGCCGTTTTTCTCGCGATGGGCAATTACTTCCGAAGCATTGGCGTGATCGTGCTGATCGCTGCCATCATATATATCCTGCTGAATTTACGGAGCATTGGAATGAAGAAAGTCATCATTTCCATCGGTGTGCTGGGTATGTTGTTTAATGTACCAACCTGGACTCAGAATGCGGTTCTTCAATCCTCCGGTGTTGTGAGCGAATCTGTCGGAGAGAATGCTGCACCGGTCTATATGTGGCTGAATATGGGCATTAATCTGGAGCGTTTTGGCTTCTGGGACAATATGGAGAGTTATCAGATCTATCAGAGGCAGGCCAACTACAATAAGGCTGAGAGCGCAACATTGTTCAAACAAGAGATCAGCAACAAGCTGTCTGAAGCAAGTGCAAGTGACTTGGTGCAGATGTATTACAAAAAGATTATATGGACCTGGACCGAAGGAACGTACCAAATGGACCGATACGGAATCGGCAATGAAAGTTCCTTGGGTGCCGGAAGAGGAAGGGGAGGTGGAATCGCAGGCTCCTACAGTTACACCAATGCGATAACAGAACTGTTGCAAGGGGATTCGGCTTATCGGACAGGTTTGCTCTGGATTGTATATGTGATGAATTTCTTGATGTACTGTTTTATTTTCATCCGGTTGGTCGGTGGAATTCGTCATAAACGGTATGATGAAGTCTCCTTAATCCTGGTCATTCTCGGATTCATCGGATTTTATATTCTGTGGGAGATTAAGTCCAGATACATCTACCCTGTATATCCGTTGTTGGTTGTGCTGTCCTATATGGGTTTCAAAGATACGTATGACTTCATATTCCATCGTAAAGGTACCTTGGAGAAATATTCCCAGAGAAAAAGGTGATCATATGCGAAAAAATAAATATTTTACATCGGTTACGCTACTCCTACTGCTGGGATGTTCGGTTATGCTAACGGCTTGCGATGTGATAACCGCTCAGAATATTACCAAGACCAGTTCTGCGCAAGGCATGAACGGTGGTGGTATGCCGAATGGTGGTGGCCTGGGAATGAATGGAGGAACACCGAGAGGTGGAAGAGGCACCGCGGGCATGAATGATAGATCAGGCAGTCCTGGCATGACGCAGGGGATGATGAATGACAACATTACTGGTAGAGTCATCTCCGTGAATGGAAACACAGTTACGCTGGCGTTACTTGAGGTGCAGGACAACTCATCCCCAAGCATGGAGTGGAAGGATACCGGAATGGAGATGAAATTGAATATAAGTGATGATGTTGTTATCACTGAAGGTATGGGGACGCCGGGCTCGGGCAATTCCAGCTCACGTGCGAATTCGTCCATTCAAGTGTCTGATCTTCAAAAAGAAAACATCGTGATGGTGTGGTATAAGGACAACACCGAGACGGTGGAACGGGTGAGGGTTGTCCAGTAAAAAATGATGGGATTATCGTCATTTTGTAATTGCTTACATTTGGCTTATCGGCTATTATGGTAACAACTGGTTTTTTGAAGGGAGTGAGCGTCATGAAACGACGGTCTAAGATGGTATGTTCTATTACTACAATGAAGGTAAGCATAAACTGAATAATTCCGGCAGACCATTCAGATGCAGGGTGAAAACATCCAGTTTCCCAGTCCGATCTGAGATCTGCCGATATATAGGGATATAACTGCTCATTTTTTCTGGCGTATGCGAGGTTTATTTGCTTGTGCAAATTTCTCATACACTCAGAATTTTTAAAAGCCGCAGGCATAGCCTGCGGCTTTTTGCGCGCAAAAATAGGCATTCGGTGGTTACAAGCAATGCACCTAAAACGATCAAAAAGGAGAAATGTCCATGTTAAAATTAAAATATTTATTCCAAAATAAAGACCTTGCCGAGATGATTCTAAAGAATTGGAGTTATGATCCTGAGTCGCTGGATATGTTTCAGTATTATCGCATATCCTCCAATGCCGTGTATCCGTTCAGAGATCAGGGGGAAGTGAGATTGCTTCGTTTTGCCCCGGTAGAGGAAAAAAATCAAATCAACCTTAGCGCGGAATTGGATTTCCTCCGTTATCTTCGAACGAATCAGTATGGAGCCATGGAGACTGTACCTTCTCATTCAGGGACGGAACTTGTAGAGGCTCACACCCCATGGGGAACGTACTATGCTTCCGTATTCAAGCGAGTATCTGGATCGCAGTTAGGAAGCATTGATTTGAATGACTCCATCCTGTACAGCTATGGTCAGGCATTGGGTGAGCTGCATCATCTATCGCGCGCATTCATGCCTGAGCAGAAGGAGGAACGCTGGACCTATACGGATGTTTTGGATTGGATGCAGGAGATCCTGAAGGGTTTTTCTGGTGAAACGGCTGCTTTGAATGAGGTGGAGTTTCTTCGAACGTATTTTGCGACTTGGCCGATGACCCAGCAAAATTTCGGTCTCATCCACTACGATTTTGAACTGGACAATGTCTTCTATGACGAAGGTAACCAGTCTTGTTATGCCATTGATTTTGATGACTCGATGTATCACTGGTACGCAATGGACGTGGAACAGAGTCTGGATAGTCTACGTGAGGAGATCGAGCCTGAACAATGGGAGCAGAAGAATCAATTGTTCCTGAACGGGTATTGGTCCAAGGTGGGAGAACGTTATGATCTGGAGAGTATGTTCCCCGCTTGTCGTCGTTTTGCCAACTTGTACGGTTATGTGCGTATGCTTCGATCTGTTGCAGAGCAGTGGTCATATGAGCCGGAGTGGATGAGCGGACTAAGAGCGAGGTTAGCGAGGATAATGACAGAAAAGGCAGAGCAATTCGGTTATCCGATTTAATTTCTAGTGCAGCCGACGCTTCTCCAATTCCATAAAAATATGTCATGTTCACACCAGAAATAATATGTTTCGAGAAAAAAAACCAACTGGAAATTCCATGTAGAATTCCTAAGCTGGTTTTTTACATGTTACTCGGTATAATCACTTATCGCAGTATGCCCCGCTTCTACACTGATCCAGTAGGCATAATCTTCGCGCACGTCCACATAGAGGTTAAGTTCCTTTGCATCAAGGTTACTTAGCGTTAGTTTAAAATTGCCATAGGCATCTGTTGTAACCTGTTGCGTCTGGATGTGCTCTACAGCAGGCGAAGGACCATGGATTTTGATCGGCATCGTCTGGTTGGCATACGCCGGGAACGTACCTTGAAGGACCAGTGTGTGATCGGCGGAATATACTGCTTTCATGGTCTGATCCGGTAGTCCGCCGTTCTTTTCATTCTCGGTAGCTTCAGTGACATTCTTCGGCCTGCTCCATAGTTCGAAGCTTTTTTCCTTCAGGTTCTGGAGAAAAACAACGGCCTCTGCCCGGGTCAAGGATTCTTGTCCCGCATAACCTTGCACCGTAGCTGCGGTTTTGCCTGAAGAGTATCCCATGTTCAGCAGATACCGGATGGCATCTTCATCTTGGGTATAATTCTTACCGCCAAGCCCCGCCACGATTACGGCTACTTCTGTTCGGTTCAAGGCACGATTGCGCAGCTTCGGATTCTGTTTGCTGGCATCCAGTTTCAGATTCAACGCGGAAGCATAGGTGTAGTAACGATCACTCCAGATGTTTCCTTTGATAGCTTGTCCCTCTGCAGCATCGATGCTCTGAATGACATGGGAATTCGCATACAGCTTGAACAACATGGAGAGGAATTCGGCTTCACTCACCTGATTGTTGGGTTTGAACGTTCCATCCTCGTATCCACTGACCATCTCCTGTTGAACGGCCCATTGAATGGCATCTTTCGCCCAATGTGTACGGACATCAGTTAATTGGGGAATTCCCGTTACCGTAACAGAGACAACCGCTTCTTTCCCTTCAAAACGAATCCGAATTTCGGCTTTACCAGCCTGAAGTCCAATGATTTTTCCATCCTTGATGACAATGCGATCTGACGTCGTGGTGAAGGAAACGTTAGACTGTGGAACATAGGATGTTCCGTTATCATTCACGGCAGTGATTGAAGGCAGATCAATCTGTTCTCCTGTTCGGACTTTCAGGTTTGGTTGTCCTGGCGTTATACGGGTAAGTGTTGTATCTTGAACACCGTCCACATGGAAGAAACGTGTGGAGTATGAGATTTCCGCTGCTGTACCGTTTTTCTTTTGCAGACCTGTAATTCGAATGTTGAACGTATCGCCGTTCTTTAACAATTGCACATCGTCGGGACGGAAGATAATGGCGTAGCCATATCCATATCCACCTGTCTCTACATTGAAATAGGCTTGATTAAACCATTGTTTATCCGCAGGGTCCACGTTGTAATAACCGGTTGGAAAGCCACTGTTCTGTTTCTTGGCATTAAAGGTCCACGTACGTTGATCGGAAGTCCGAGTCATCTCGACCTGTACCTCAGATAGTGATGGTTTCGCAAATACATCTGTATTCAGTTGAACAGACCAGGCCTGTGTACTGCCAAAAGCTTCGATTGGAAAAGCTCCCTGATTCGGGAACAGGCTGTAGTTGAACGAAGTTCCCCCCGTTCTGCTTTTATCAAATACCTGCATGGCACTATAGTACTGATCATATGTCTTGCCTGCTTCACTACGAGTGGCGAGTCCAAATCCGATTCGTTGCAGTTGTGGACTCAAAATCCAGCGCCTGTGACCCAATCGATCAATATTGGAGGCATCCGAATCATTCATATAGGCCTGAATGCTGTTTGTCAGGACGTTATTCTTTGCACTGCTGGTAACGTACAGATTGGAGCTGCTGGCAGACTTTGAACCGGTGTCAAAGAAATCCTTTGGCATATCTCCTGGCTGTTTTGGAGAATGGGACAGGTATCCACCCGTGGAGACCACAACAGCCCCATGCTGGGCTTGACGATTCAATGCCGGATCAAGGACAAGATCGCCCTGTAGACCCGTGATAAAACGATAAAAGTTGGCTGCGTTCAGCCCTTGTTCCAGATAGGCGTCACTTACCACACCAGCAGAGTAGGGAGCACTTGTCGAAGGTGTCTTTGTATACAGGGGAGATGTATCATTGCCATTCATCCACTGATTCCACTTTTGAACGATCTCCTGCTGACTTCGCTCAGGTAACAAACTGTCGATCTGTTCCGCATGTGCAGCTTGAGCACCCCATAACAGAAACAGCAACCCTGCCAAGGGCAGAGTGAACAGTGAATGCATTTTATTTTTCCGGTAAACCATGTTTCCAACCCCTCTCATATCTGAACGTACGAAGAACATATGCATGTTCAGCATTATGGTATATTCATCGACATTACAGCTGGTTTTGCTTAGAGCCAGGCATGAGAGCATAAGGCCGAGCATGTGAAGGAGGATGTTTGAATTAGGGAGTTGGTGGTTCACTTGTTGAAAAAAGAGCACAGGCCACCCCGCTGATTGGGGACAGCTTATGCTCTTTCAACATATGTATCTACTTTTTAGTCGAGACTCAGGTCGAAATCAGGCTCACACATATAATCTAATGGGTACAGATCATCTCGTGCCGAGATTAATGCACGGAAATGCAGATCCCTGATACCGTGCCCAGTTGCACTTTCATCTGAGCGATTGGAGACAAGTTCAGCTACCACAAAAACGTCTTCTGCGATGTTACATTTAAAAAGAACATTTTTCGGATGAATGACTTCCTCCAGGTAACTGTACGTCATCACGTGAAATACTTGTCCGCACCAGTTTGTCTTGATCACTTTATAGGACTTTGTGCGAACCAGATCCAAATAACGCTCCAGCTGGAACATATGCTCGAATTGCGTAATATAACCTTTTTTATCTACATCAATCGTAAATTCGACATCATAGCTCACTTGCATTTCATCTTTATAAGTTCCGATCATGATCTTCATGGCGTCAAAGTGTGAGCCGAATGCTGGATCTTCCACATAGGGAATGGTAATGAGATCGGGGTCAACATATTCTGTGATCTTACTGTTACTGGAAGGTGGGGTGTAATACTTCGATGGCTGAAGATCAATCGATCCAATCATGCTTCCAGGAAAACCGGGGCTGCAAGTTATTCGCATAGTCATCTCCTTCGTTGTTGGTCAGTAGTTAGACGAACGAGTAACAATAAAGTTGCACCAGAATAAGGAAATCAAGGATGAAGCCAGTAGTTCGCACGCCTGAGTAAATTTGGATCAGAGCCAATGTATTAATACTTCTTTTTTGAAATTTTGTTATATTCAGAAAAATATACTTCTATGCTTTTGATCTTTTACTATCCAAATTTCGTTAATTGTTTATAGAGGGGGTGAGGGAGCGTTGAATGATGAAGAGCTTATTCAAGAGATTCGCGAAGGTAGCCGTGCTGCCATGGAAGTACTGGTGAAGCGGCACTATCAGTCGATATTTGCTTATGTTTACCGGAAAACCGGAGAGTACCATACTGCTTATGATCTAACACAAGAGGTATTTGTAAAAATGATGAATTCCTTTGACAAGTATCAGAACACAGGTAAATTCAGTCACTGGCTACTGAAGATTGCAGTGAACCATTGTAGAGATTATTATCGTGGGCGGGAGTTCAAGCAGCAACAAAGAGAGAGTGAATTAACTGAGGATGCGTTCCCTGCCAGTGAACAACAGAATGTTTGGAATATTTTTCATAAGCGATTTCAGAATGAGCAAGTCAGGCGCGCAGTATTAAGTTTGCCTGATCACCAGCGAGATGCAGTCATACTAAACTATTACAATGGATTGAAGATCAGGGAAGTTGCTGAACTTACGGGAACCAACGAATCGACCGTGAAGTCGCGCATTCGATTGGGGATAACGAAATTAAAGGAGATTATTGTGGGAGGTGAACGGGATGAAAAGCAGAGGAAACGGAGATGAACTGAATCCTGTAACAGAGTTGGAAATAGAAGAGTACAACGAAATTGCTTCATATCTGGATGAGTATCCGGTCGAATTTCCATCCGAGATGGAGATTGACAAGACAATTAGAATACTGGATACATATATGCCAGATCCCATGAATGCTCACCTGAAACAAAAATCATCTGGGAATTCAGTCAAGGAATTGTTCCAGTTAGTTTATGGTGAGGTTGCTGTCTTCCACAAATCTTACTGGTTAGTTTGTTCAATGCTCTTGTTGTTCGGCTATTGGCTAGGTACTCACAGTACGACAGACCCGTACATGAGTGTGCTCTTTATAGTTCCTGTTCCATTTGTACTTGGTTTGCTAGAAGTTTTTAAAGGTCGAGATCAAGGATTAATGGAAATCGAACTGACCTGCAAAATCACGGCACAGCAACTGATGCTTACCCGTCTAATCGTAGTACTTATTGGGAATATGGCGTTTGTTGTTTTGCTTAATTTACTTATATCAAGCGAAAAAGATGTTTCCATATCATGGAGTGCTATCGGCCTCTCGTATACACAGCTTATGATAGCAGCAGGTACAAGTCTATGGCTTGCGATGCGTGTCAGAGGTGGGACAGCCGTCAGTATCTTTTTAATTGTATGGTTCGCGCTGGTTTGGCTTGTACTAAGTAATCCCGAATTGAAGACTCTACTTCAATCGATCCAGCCCACAGTACTTATAGCAATGGCTCTATGCGGAGTTTTACTATTAATCAGTCAGATCTATGAGATGGCAAGGAAATATACATCACAGACAGAAAGAGGTTACTCCTTTGATACTGACCATGGATAACGTATCCAAGAAATACAAGAACAAGTTGGCTGTAAAAGAAGTCTCACTAGAACTATCCAGTGGTGGTGTTTACGGTCTTCTTGGGCCGAATGGAGCAGGGAAGACAACATTGCTTCGCATGATTGTAGACATTTCCAAGCCCACGTCTGGACAAATTTTGTTGAACGGGCAGTCTATCCAAAACATGGGAGACCGTTATCGAAGTTTGTTGGGCTACATGCCCCAGCGATTTGGATTTTATAACCGATTCGGTGCTTATAAATTTCTCATGTATATGTGCTCTTTGAAAGGGATCGGTATTAGTCAAGCTTCAGCACGTGTGCAGGAAACGCTAGTGACGGTGGGCCTTGAAAATCAAGCACAACATAAAATCCGCACATTCTCCGAAGGAATGAAGCAGCGATTGGGAATTGCCCAAGCTTTGTTGAATGATCCACAAATTTTGATTCTTGACGAACCTACAGCTGGATTGGACCCCAAAGAGCGCATTCGATTTCGTAACATTATCGGCGAGCTGGGAAGAGATCGTATTGTAATGTTATCTACGCATATCATTTCTGATTTGGAGTTTTCATGTAAGGAGATGATTTTGTTGAATGAAGGGCAGCTCATCGCCCATAATACTCCGGAAGAGATTATGAACCGGATGAAAAATAACGTATGGAAAGCGAAATTAAATCCGCAGCAACTTGCTGATCTTACCTCTCATTTCAAAGTAAGTGGTTTGTCTTATGAGTCTGATGGAATCGTAGCCAGAATACTGGCCAAAGAACAGCCTGTCCCGCAAGCCGTACGAGAATCACCTCGGCTTGAAGATGTATATATGCACTATTTTGGAGAGGAGACGAAGTCTTGATTCGTTTAACTCAATTCGAGTTTTATAAAATTATAACGCGTAAAAGTATTGGCATAGCATTGTCTATTTTAATTGTTTTTCTAGTCGTATACTCATTTTGGAGGCATCCTGGGATAATGGATGGTTCCGCCTTTTACAAACCTTATGAAGGTGCTATTACAACAGAGAAGGTAAAAGTCGCACATAATCAATATGATTCCATTTGGGATAGTACCAAAGGTAGATACCAATATGGTGCATTGTACGATATTGTGTTTTTTTCTCCAGAGGCGATTAAGAACAGTACACGATATGATGATCATGGCAACATCATGGAGCGAACAGTGAATGTATCCGAAATATATTATAATAAACCTTGGGGTTACCTACTGGAATACATTGATCAATTCGGTGTAGTTTTTATGATGATTATAATTCTGCTAGGGTTGGCTCCGGTATTTACCGAAGAATATGTACTAGGTACAGCATCATTACTGCGTAGCAGCAAAAGAGGAAAAAGCAAGCTTGTATCAGCAAAATGCATTGCTTCCATATTGTACGTTGTAATGTGTGCCGTTTTATTTACTGGTGTAAACTTGGTTTTATATTGGTTAAGGTTTGGTAATCTGGCTGGGGCGGATACTTCCATACAGAGCGTGGGCATGTATGTTTACAGCTTTGATTATGAGTTCTCACCGTATACTTTTACTGCTTTTCAATATTATTTAGTTCAATTGTTTACTCATATAGCAGGTAGCTTGGTCTTTGCATCTATTGTTTTACTGGTATCGGTCCTCAGTTCTACATCCTTTATAGCTATAATTACGAATACTGTGATAGTAGGTCTGCCATACTTGGCCTTTGACGTATTAAATTTGGAATCCGTGTCATTAAAATGGGTCGAAAAATTTTCGATAAGTACCATGATACGGGTAACAGGGCTTTATCAAACACCAATAAACTATTCCTTATTTGGGCTGAATATGTCTTATTTAACCTTATATATAGTTGTGATGGCTTTCATGACTGTTTCGACTATACTTGCCACATATCGTATATTCCATAGCCGGGAAGTGTTTTCTTAAGTGAAGCTATGAGTGATTCCTTTTAGAGATATGGTTCGCAGTCACTGCGGACTTTTTTTATTTGCAGGAGTACTGGCACTATTTCCAATCTACTTACTCTTTTGATACAGTAACTGTAGGACATATCGGAGGTATATATCATGTATGGGACAATGTTTTCATAATGGGTCATGGAGAACCGTGCCCCATATCGCTCTCGGAGAGGAGTCCATCTAATGAATGTGAATGAACATGTGATCGAACAACAGTCCCTTACCTTTGTGGGCATCAAACGAACGTTCTCTTGTGTGGATGGTGAGAATTTAATAGAAATTCCTAAGATGTGGCAGGATGCTTTGGCAGACGGCATTGAGGAACGTTTAAACGGGTTCAACAACGGAGCTATTCCCGGTCTGGTGGGCATCTGTGTAGATCAGCGAGAGCTGCATGACAATCAAATGGAGTATTGGATTGCTACCTCTTACTCAGGTGAAGTGCCTGAAGGTTTGGTGTCCATCGAACTTCCCACCTCCCATTGGGTTGTATTTGAAGCGAATGAATTAAAGCCGGAGGCGATACAACGGTTGTGGCACCATATTATGACAGAGTGGTTTCCTTCCACTTCATATAAGCATGCAGGTATTCCAGAACTTGAAGTGTACAGAGGTCACGGCACACCTCCCCAAGTCTGGATACCTGTGGTTGTTCAAAAAGTCCGTTTTTGATTACGAAGGATGCCTGGAGGCATCATCAGCATCGAATATGGCATTCAGCCGAAATGTCCGTTGCTCACGTAGTTTCCCTACGCTCCGCTACTCCATTTCTACCTTCATCCCATCTTCTTGGTACTGAAAACGGCTCTTTTTGAACATGTATTATGAGCAAAATTGAATTAGGAGGTCTGCGATGTTATCCAATAAAGTGATTGATCATTGCCAGGAGCAAGGCTGGTGGCATGAAGATGTTCCAGCAGCCTACGAAGAAGCATTGCGGAAGCTTGGAATTGATCTTCAATCGGATTTTGCACAATTTTATTTACATGCAGAGGATGGACCAACTTTCTACAGCAGGCATCAGGAGTTGTATCAGATCTGCTGGTTTATGGAGAACACCGTATATATGGAAGACATGGATGTAGCACAGCTTACACTGGGACTTCCCGAGGCGTATATTCCACTGGACAGTTTCGAAGGTGAAGGTGGATTTTTCTACAACCGTCAGACGGGAGAAGTGGTACTGGTGGAACTGGGTGAATCGATTGAACGGTTTCTTAATGGCGAGAGTGAGCCGCAGTGGGCTGATTTCAATGCTTTTCTGGAGTGGTATTTCGTTCTGGAGGAGGAGACGGTGCAATGAAAGATCTGACACCGGAACATGCCGAACTGGAGCGACAAATTGTAGAAACGGTAGAAGCCGGTAATGTGCTGGATGAGACGCAACAAGATGAACAAGCACTTATCTATTATGATCAGGCATGGGGCATGTTGCCCGAGCCGAAGATGGAATGGGAGATTGCAAGCTGGATCGCATCCTGTCATGCGAATGCACATATCGATCTGAAACAGTATGGACTGGCCAAGCCTTGGGCTGAGATATCGTTAAGTACGCGGAGTTCGGATAGAAGTACGAGTCCGTTGATCGATCTCGGCATGATCTGCATGAGACTTGAACAGCATGACGAGGCGTATTCGTATTTGCATCAGGCGTATGAGTTCGGCAGAGAGCGTGCATTTCAGGGAAGTCCGAGGGATGTGTTGAGTTATTACATTGAAGAGCGGGCTAAGCGTAACTAGAATGATTCCGACCAGACCATGAAACAAAAAGGGTACCCCGGTTTGGCCAAAACATGACCACAGGAGTACCCTTTCGAGTTGAATATTCGTTTATTACAGGATGTTTGACTTCATTTAATCCGAAATGTTACGCGTATAGTATTCAATAATATCCTTACGACGGATAATACCGAGGAAGACACGATCGACATCCACCACGGGCACAAAATTTTGGTCTGCTGCAAGTGTCAGCATATCCTCCATTTCAGCCTCAATGAATACACATTCATTATATACCCGATTGTTAATCTCATGGACCTGAACCTGATCCATCGTATCAAAAGTCAATCCGGGTGTATTTCGCATTTTCCATAACAAATCGCCTTCGGACAGGGTAGCAACATATTTTCCATCCTGGTCAATCACGGGAACGGCGGTGTAGTGTTGCGATTCCAATTGCTCAATAGCATCTTTCATGGAAGCGGTAGACTTGATATAGGCCACTTCGGCTTTGGGGAGTAAAAAATAGCTGATTTCCATCATCGGGCTCCTTTTCAGCCTTTTGCATAGCAAAAAAGCTTTAGTATGTAATCTCACTCTCCTTATTTAAACATATTATGTGAGCTTTCGGCTATTTTTAATGATAAATTCGTCAGATTTGTTTCATTGTTTAAATGGCTCTGGAAATCTATAGTGTATATTAGAGGTGATGTAACCATGAAATCAAAACGTAAATTAATGTACGGACTGCTGCCCATCTTGTTTGCAGGTGGAATCGGAATGTATCTATACATGCAGAATAACAAAGAAGCAGAGGCTAAGCCCCAGACTACCGTGAATCAATACATAGAGCATCTGCAAAAAAAAGAATTTGACCAGTTGTACACCTTGATGACACCTGCTTCGTTGCAAGAGTCGGGCATGAACAAGGAACAATTTGTTGAGAAATACAATGCGATCTATTCGGGTATGGAAGTATCCACCGTCAAGGCGGAGGTTAAACCTGTGGAGGTTGCCGAAACGACTTCCGATGGCAGTAAGACCGATGCAGAGAAACAAAACCCGGATATGTATGAGGTGGATTACAACCTGCAACTGACAACTTTTTTGGGTGAAGTCAGTGAGACGCATACATTGAAACTGGTCCGGCACGAGCTTGAGGACGGCGGGAAAAACTGGAAAATTAACTGGCAGCCTTCACTGATCCTGAATGACATGGTTAAGGGCAGTAAGGTACGAGTGAGGACACTGTTCCCGGATCGTGGAGACATTGTGGATCGTGATGGTTTGCCGCTCGCTACCAAGGGAACGATGAATGAATGGGGCATTGTACCTGAGAAACTTGGTGATAACCCGGACCAGATGATTGCCCGAATCGCGAGCCATTATCAGGTTTCGGAAGATGCCATTCACAAGGCGCTTGCGCAGACATGGGTGAAGCCGGAGTATTTTGTCCCGATTGGTTCAACGGAGGAGTTTGACGTACCAGAATCTTTAAGCGGGGTTACGATGCAAAGCAAGGAAATCCGCTATTATCCACTCGGCAATGCGGCTGCGCACCTGATTGGTTACGTGCGCAAAGCCACCAAGGAAGATCTGGATAAGGATACGGAAGGATATTATCGCGCAGAAGATTGGATTGGCAAAGCGGGTTTGGAGCAGTCCATGGAGAAGCAGCTGCGTGGTGAACGTGGTGGTCTGATTGAAATCACGGATGAATCCGGTAACTCTCGTTCTGAGCTTATTCGCAAGGATGCTGTAGATGGACAGAATGTTCAGCTGACGATTAGCTCCAAACAGCAAAAGAAATTGTATCAGACATTATCCAGTGGTGGAGATGCCGGTGCAATGGTTCTGATGGATCCGACGGACGGCAACCTGTTAGCGTTGGTCAGTGCGCCTTCCTATAACCCGAACAAGATGGTTACAGGACTTACTCAGGTAGAGTGGGATGCTTATTCGGCGAATGAGAAGCTTCCTTTTATCAACAGAGTCACTACCCGGTATGCACCAGGATCAACTTTCAAAGCGATTACAGCCGCAGCGGGACTGCTGGAGAAGGTGACTACAGCGGACAAAACCCATGATATCTCTGGCTTGCAATGGCGCAAAGACGATAGCTGGGGCGGTTATTATGTTAAGCGTGTGAAGAGTTTATCCCCGGTTAACATGGTCGATGCTCTGGTGTATTCGGACAATATTTACTTTGCGATGGAAGCGATCGAGATGGGTAGCGCCAAGTTTATTGATGGGATCCAGAAGTTTGGTTTTGGCGATAACTTTGGACTGGATGAACTGTATCTGAAGCCAAGCCAATATGCCAACGAAGCACATCTGGATCTGTCTTCCGAGGTGTTGCTCGCTGATACGTCCTACGGGCAAGGGGAGATGTTGATGTCCCCGATTCATCTGGCATCGTCATTTACACCTTTTATTAATGAAGGGAAACTGGTGAAACCTGTTCTGATCGAGGGAAAAGAAAGCACTGAGCCTGAGGTAATTATTACTCCGGAAGCCGCAAATACGGTTAAGGATGCTTTGGGAGAAGTTGTTTCCCGGCAGGGAGGTACGGCCCACACCTTGAATTTAATACCTGGAGGGCTCGCGGGCAAGACGGGAACAGCGGAACTGAAAGCAAAAAAGGGAGAGAAGGGACAGGAAAACGGATTTTTCGTAGTGTTTGATACCGACTCTCCGACCTTCCTGTTATCCGCTGTAATTGAAGAGGTGAACGGCCGAGGTGGAAGCCACTATGTCGTGGATAAATTAAAGCCTTTTTTGGAAAAGTTGGAGATTACGCAGTAACTCCGATTTAATATAGCCTCGTAAGCATAATAAAAAGACCCGGTCACCATGTTATGGTTCTCACATGTGACCGGGTCTTTATTGTTTCATTTTATTCAATATGGAATCATTTATTTCCGAGCAGTAATCATGAAGCGTGCCGAGTTGGTATGAATGCCCTTCTCATTGTGATTTTCTTTCACAAACTGCTGGAATCGCTCGAAGTCAGTGTCTACCTTTCCGAAATCAGGAATGATGGGTGCATGGGTTAGGAGAAACATCAAATCTTCAGGTGTAGCGTAATGCTCCACCACATTATATTCACGGGCCTGAATGTCACGGAAACCTGCTATTTGAAGTTCATGCTTGTATCGTTCCATCAATGTGCCAGGTTGAATGCCAAAACTTTGGCCACGGCCAAAAGCTACTGAAAGATTGGATTTATCATGTTCGCTGACCTGCTGGGTTAGAAATATCCCACCCTGAGCAAGAACCCTAAATACTTCTGAAGCTGAGAATCCGGAGTGTCTGGAAGATACCACATTAAAGAAGCAATCTGGAAAATGCAGTTTTTCTGCGTCCATATGAAGAAAGCGTACATTGGAATGACCGCCCGTAGACTGAAGATTATGCTGTGCGGTCTCAATCATTCCTTGAGCGAGATCAATTCCCACCAGCAATAAAGTTTCTTCCGCAATGGACAGAATGGCTTCTCCACCACCTGTTCCAATATCCAGCAACAGATCGGACGATCGCGTATGGCGGACAACTTCCTCATAGAAGTTCCATCCGATGTTCTCCGAGACAACGTTCATGGAGCTGAAGTTCCAGCCATTCGTCCGGCCTACGCGTTCATAAAAGTCAGCGTAATCTATTTTGTTTTTCATTTTCATATTCCTCCAATGTGAGTTTGTTTGAATAGGACAAGAGCGTTGTGCCAAATCGTTCTAATGTAAATGGTCGAATAGGATCAAATGGACAGACGTGTACCTTGATAGCTGGTACGCGTTTTGACCCAGCCCGACGACTAATTACTTCGAACAATACGGAGCAACATCCGTGTCACCTCACAAGTTGGAATGTCTCCATTATATTCAATTGACAGCGTATTCGCGAGGTGTTATTTTGAGGTGGAATGTATTCTATGAGTTCGAGGTGATCGATGGTGGCTATTCGTGCTAAGCAGATTTTTGTCAATTTACCTGTTCAAGATTTGAAGAAATCCGTTGAGTTTTTTACCAAGGTGGGATTTGAGTTTGACGCCAATTTTACGGACGAGTCTGCTACTTGTATGATTATCGGGGATAATATTTATGCCATGCTTCTGGTGGAGGAACGTTTCCAATCCTTCATTTCAAAAAAAATCTCCAATGCCGCCGATACAACCGAAGTCATCGTTGCCCTGTCTGTAGATAGCCGGGAGCAGGTGGATGTAATTGTACAAGCTGCCCTCGATGCAGGAGGGAAGCCATCCAACGAACCACAAGATCACGGATTTATGTACGGATGGAGTTTTCAGGATCTGGATGATCACCTGTGGGAAGTTTCCTATATGGATCTCAGCGCTTTTCCTTCGGAGTAATAAAATGAAAATAACTAGAGCCTTCTTAGATTAATAGGAAGGTTCTTTTTTTGTCAGTCGTACCTTTTTCATTGCTTATATTGGGTGCATCTGTTAAAATACAGAACGAATGTTCAGTATGCATGGGACGGAGTGAAATGGAATGAATATGAATAAAAAACAACTACAGACTGAGCAGACCAAGAAAAAACTTGCGGATGCTTCCAAAGCCCTTTTTGTACAAAAAGGTTATAAAGCAACGTCCATTGAGGATATTGTAGCTGCGACGGGCAGCAGCAAAGGCAATATATATTACCATTTTAAAAGTAAGGAAGGTCTGTTCCTCTATCTAATCGATGAGTGGGACCGGGAGTGGGAAGAGAGTTGGGCGGCCAAAGAACATCTCTATCGCACCTCCACGGAGAAAATTTATGGTTTGGCGGAACAACTCGTCATGGATGATATGAATCACCCGCTGACGAAGGCAGCTGATGAGTTCTTCACAGGGGAAAAGAAAGAAAATGATATTGAGGAGCGGATCTCCTTAATGTTTGAGCGGCATATTCAATTTAATAAACAAATGATAGAGCAAGGCATTGAGAGCGGTGAGTTCAAAGCAGACAATGTAGATAATCTCGCGCTCATATTGGAAAGTACCATTATTGGCCTTAGTCAGATGTCACGGGGGATGGAGCCTGATCAGGCTCTTGCGTTATACCGCCAGGCCGCTAGTGTATTCTTGCACGGGATTGCAAAAGATAAAGCTTAAGCAACATTTTGACAACTACGGAGGATGGAATCATGGCATTACTAACACGGAACAGGGGCGCACTGCTGCTGTTAATGTTTAATATTTTTCTTGTTTTTACAGGTATTGGCCTAGTTGTGCCGATCATGCCTGCGTATATGGATCTACTGCATATCACCGGATTCACGGTTGGATTGCTGGTAGCGGCATTTTCCTTCACCCAGTTTCTGTTCTCCCCGCTTGCGGGTCGTTGGTCGGATACATGGGGACGTAAAAAAATTATCGTTGGCGGCATGCTGATCTTTGCCGTATCCGAGTTTATGTTTGGTGCGGTCAATGCACCAGTCTTGCTCTTCGCAGCCCGGATGTTAGGCGGTATTGGTGCGGCGATGATCTTCCCGGCGGTTATGGCTTACACCGCAGATATTACAACAGAGGAAGAACGCGGCAAAGGTATGGGCTTGATTAATGCAGCGATTACAACCGGATTTATCATCGGTCCGGGAATTGGTGGATACATTGCGGACTTTGGCATTCGAATTCCATTCTACGCCGCTGGGGTTGCCGGTTTGCTGGCATCCATCATTACATTGATTATTTTGCCGGAATCTGCACGAAGTACAGGAGAACAAAGTAAACCTATCCCTGGTTTAACGAAGGTCAAAGCTCCGGGTATGGTATCCCAATTGCTGAATTCATACCGTGAACCGTACTTTTTCAGCTTGATTATTGTGTTTGTTATGGCATTTGGTCTGGCGAACTATGAGACGGTATTTTCACTATTTGTGGATCACAAGTTTGGCTTCACGACCAAAGACATTGCATTTATTATTACATTTGGCTCCATCGCGGGTGCGGTTGTGCAAGTATCCTTGATCGGTTGGTTGCTCAATCGGTTTGGTGAAAAGATGGTCATTTCGGTCTGTCTGTTATTTGTAGCCGTATTTGTACTGTTGACCTTGTTTGTAAGTACGTACTGGATGATTCTTGTCGTAACGTTTATCGTCTTTCTGGGTATGGATATTTTACGTCCGGCGATTAGTACACAGATGTCCAAACTGGCACAAGAACAACAGGGCTTTGTGGCCGGATTGAACTCGGCGTATACCAGTTTGGGGAATATCGCAGGTCCAATCGTAGCTGGAGCACTGTTCGATGTGAATATTAACTATCCTTATGTTTCAGCAGCAGCCGTTTTGGCGATCTGTTTCCTGTTATCCCTGCGGGTACTCAGAGGGGCCAAAGCGGTAAAGCAACCGAAGGCTGAAATGTAATTTTATAATTGGAAAAGAAAGCTTTCACATCAATGCATCAACACCAAAAAAGTCGACTACACATGTTTCATGTGCAGTCGACTTTTTTAATAGTACGTGTATTAACGGACTTCTCCATTCGTTTCAATCAGTTTTTGATACCAGTGGAAACTCTGTTTGCGGATACGTCTCAATTCCTTGATATCGAATTCCTCACGATCCACATAGATGAATCCATAACGTTTGCTCGACCCTTGATGTGTGCTGACCAGATCGATCGCAGACCAAGGGCAGAAGCCAAATACATCCACGCCGTCCGTAATCGCCAGTTGAATCTGTTCGATATGTTTATTGAAGAATTCAATACGATATGGATCGTTAACCACGTCGCCTTCCTCCAGTTTATCAAAGGCACCCAGACCATTTTCCGTAACAATCAATGGCAGGTGATAACGGGAGTAGATCTGGCGCAGGGTAGAGCGGAAGCCCACGGGATCAATTTCCCAGCCAAACTCCGTTTTTTGCAGATTGGGATTCACAGATCCTCTATATGCGCCCGGTTCACCTACGATTTCATGCTGGTCTCCTGTATGGGAGAAGTCATTACCATCGTTCAGGCTTTCACCAACCGTTTGGGAAGTATAATAGTTAAACGCAATAAAGTCAGGGTTTCCTTGAGCCAGGATGTCCATATCTCCGTCTTCAATGACAGGCGTATATCCTTTCTCTTCGAGATAACTCCAGGCAATATGGTTATAACGTCCATATACCGCCATATCGAGATAGAGCCAGTTACGAATGGCAGCATAGTTATCAGCCGCGAGTGTGTCTTCTGGTTTGGAACTCGCCGGGTAAATTACACCGATATTGGGAGCTGGGCCAATTTTGGCTTCAGGCAGCATTTCATGACACAGGACCATGGCTTTAGCTTGAGCAACCAGCATGTGGTGATTTTGCTGATACAGTGTTTTTTGCGGATCAACAAGTGTTGTATCCAGTGTACCCAGAGAGCCAGGATGCAGGATCAGCATATTTTGTTCGTTGATGGTCAGCCAATATTTAACCCGATCTCCGTAGTTTTCATAAAGAGTCTTGGCATATTGTTCAAAAGCATCAATCGTTGCTCGGTTGGACCAGCCGCCTTTTTCTTCAAGCGCATAAGGAAGATCGAAGTGATACATCGTCACAATGGGCTCAATACCGTATTTAATTAACTCATTAATGAGGGAATCGTAAAAGGCGAGGCCCTTCGGATTCACTTCACCTGCTCCTTGCGGATAGATGCGTGTCCATGCGATGGAGAAGCGGTAGGCTTTAAAGCCCATTTCGGCGAGCAACGCCACATCTTCTTTGTACATATGATAGTGATCACTGGTTACCTTGAAGTCGGTTACGCCTTCCACATGATTCCCCATGTCGATGACAGAAGGGCCTTTACCATCTTCATTCCAGGCTCCCTCAATCTGATAGGCAGAGGTTGAACCTCCCCAGAAAAAATCTTTAGGAAATGGTTTTAGTTGAGTATGTTTCATGGTTAGTTCCTCCTAAATTAAATTCGTATAATATAAGTTGGGTCAGACTACGAGAGTCAGCAGGACATCATTTTTCTGTACCTGTTCCTGAGTTGTTTCGAACACATCCACTTCTTGTTGCGTTAGAGTGACAATGACAGGTGTTACGGTTTCGTATCCGGCTTCCTTGATCTTATCGATGTCAAACTGGATCAACAGATCGCCCTGTCTTACGATATCACCTTCTTGAACGACAGGAGTGAAGTGTTTTCCCTTCAGCGCTACTGTGTTGATGCCAATATGAATCAGGATTTCTGTTCCTGCGTTGGTGGTTAATCCAATGGCATGTCCAGTCGGGAAGAGGGAAGTGACAACACCGTCTACCGGAGCGACAACTTCACCAATCTCAGGGACAATCGCCAAACCTTTGCCCATAGCACCAGTCGAAAAAGCCGGGTCATTAATGGTACTCAGTGCTACGGCTTTACCTGTGAGCGGGCTATAAATTTGTTCTTTCTTGATTTCTGTTGTTTTGGACTCAGGTACGACAGGAAGCTCTGCCGGCGTACTTTCAACTGACGTGTGGGAGACAGATTCATTGGTCCCGGAAACTTTGTCTTTGGTTTTGCTTTCATAACCAAACATCACCGTTAATACCGCGGCTACCGCAAAGGAGCAGGCAATCGCAATTACGTAGACAACCGTTGGTGTATAGACAGGAATGGCAAATATATTGTGGAACACATAAGCAGTCATTTTAACACCAAAGTGACCATTGATGGCACCGCCGATCGCACCTGCGATAACCACGATAGGAATCACACGTTTATAACGCAGGATCAGACCATATACAATTGGTTCAGTGACTCCTGCAAGTAAACCTGTAAGGCTGGTTGAGCCAGCAAGAGTGCGCAGGGTTTTGTTCTTTTTGGCTTTCAGGAAAATACCGAAGGCTACACCGATTTGTGCAAATACAGCTGCAGCAGCCATGGCTTCAATCGGATCGCCGCCAACCCCGATATTCTGTATCGTGATTGGAGTGAAGCCCCAGTGGAGTCCGAACACAACCATGAAGGTCATGAATCCACCCAGTACAACCCCTGATAATATACCGCTGACACCAATGAGCCAAGTTACGCCCGAGGAGATCCAGTCACCTACCGTGGTACCGAATGGTCCAAAGGCCATTGCGGACAGAGGAACCATAATCATCAAAGCAATCATTGGTACAAGGAACAATTGCAGGTCTTTCAAATGATTTTCTTGAGTAACTTATCGAGAACAGCGTAGATACTAATGGATATGAAGATTGGGAATACGCTGGCTGAATAATTCATCATGACAACCGGGATACCCAGGAATGATACATCTGAGCCCTTATCCATCAGCCCGGTGAAACTCGGTTCCATCAGAGCGGCACCAATTACGCCAGCTACATAAGGATTGGCTTTCAGCTTCATACCCAGTGTGATGCCGAGGAAGATAGGCAAGAAATAAAATACAGCGTTGCCGGTAGCAGATAAAATCAGGTATGTGTCACTTGTATCCGACATCCATCCGAGCATGGTCAGGACAGTCAGCAAAGCTTTTAGCATACCTGATCCTGCCATAGCCGGGATTAACGGTGAGAAACTTCCGGATATAATTTCAAAAACTTTGGA
This sequence comes from Paenibacillus sp. FSL H7-689, assembly GCF_000517905.1. Taxonomy (NCBI): domain Bacteria; kingdom Bacillati; phylum Bacillota; class Bacilli; order Caryophanales; family Paenibacillaceae; genus Paenibacillus; species Paenibacillus sp. FSL H7-689. The sequence goes on along the minus strand of NZ_ASPU01000003.1, from coordinate 4,281 downwards.
TAATAGCGAGGTTTTTTCCCCTGTGGACTCAGCCGATGAGGAGGAATCTCCTCCGAAATCTCGGTTTTTCATGATCTCCGCATATACATGAGCCACGTTACTACCGATGACAACCTGGAACTGGCCGCCGCTTTCTACAACGGTAATAATGCCGTCATGCTTTTCAAGCGTTTCGCGTTCGGCTTTTTTGGAATCTTTCAGGTCGAATCTCAGCCGGGTCGCACAGTGGACAAGACCATTGATATTGGCTTCTCCGCCGACGAGACGAACGATGTCATCCCCCATTTTTTTATGATCCATGTTCATTCTCCTTTGTTGTTAAGATTGCCTGAAAACAAAAAATACCTAAACGAATGGCTATGATCATCGGAAAGATGACCTGTTGCCAATCATTTAGGTATCGCCTGCTTGAGCAGTAACAATCCTTGTCGTTAAGTTGTGAGACCTACTATATATGACGCCGAAATCGTTTGCAAGCTTTTTTTATTCCGCGTCGAGAAGCTCGTTACGGGAAGTGACACGTTGAATATGGATCGTCAAATACACCTTTTCATCAATGGACATGGCACTTTCAAACTTGTCCTCAAGGTACTGATTGATCCGTTGCGTGCATTCAAATGCCTTGCTATATTTGTCCTTCACCTGTTCATACAGAAAGTTATCTCCTGAAGCAAATTGCTCCTGTTCATTACTCAACATTCTTTGCACAAAATATTGAAGGTGGGTAATAAACCGGGAATAATTAAATGAATTTTCATCCAGGGCGATCTGGTAGTGGTTGGTCACAATGTTGAAGATATCATCAATAACTTCGGTAATTTCAACGGTTTGTTTCATGCCCTGAGCATCTTGACGAGCGTTTACAAAATGCATCGCAATAAAGCTGGCCTCATGTTCATCCATTTGGATACCGAATTGTTCCTGAATCAGCTCCACAGCGTTCATGCCAATCCCAAACTCCTTTTTGTAGAACTTCTTGATCTGCCACAAAAGAGAATTCTTCAGCCCGACGGATTTACGGTACCGGGTAATAGCAAACTGAATATGATCGATCAATGATATATAGATATTATCACTAAAAATATCGCCCATTTCCTTTTTGGCATGGCCCACAATTTCGTCCGCTAACTTCAAATATTCGACCGATGTTTCCCCAATCAGATCGATTAATTTTTGTGGTATTTTATCCGATTTCAGCACAAAGGTTTTTTCGATTTTATCCTCATCCACGGGCTGTCCGTTTTTCTTTTTGAAGCCAAGACCGTTGCCAATGACAACAAATTCGTGACCAACCTGGTTCTCAGCCCGGATGACATTGTTGTTAAAAATCTGACGGATGATCATATATGTGTTTCACCTCAATTGGTCGTAATAAAAACAAAAAACCCAAACTAAGGCTTAATAGACAGCCTTGGTTTGGGTATCGCCTGCTTACCAGTAACAATCCCGAAGAAGACGCAGCTTCCTCTTTCAATTATGTCCACTATACCGCTTTCATAACAGAATAACACTACAATGATTTATGGAAATGGACGTAAAGACGTGGATTTTTGGTATAATAAGAAATGCTGGAAGTGAATTAGATGGGCTGGGTTGCATAATAAGTTACCGAGGACGGTCATTTTTAAGCATATACAGGATTATTGGAGTGATAACATGAGCAATGCAAAAGGAAAAGGCGGCACCGGCCGTGGTACGGGTAAAAAAGGCTGGAACCGTTGGCAAGCCGCTGCTAACCGGGCGAAAAGTGCCCCGAAACCTTATAAAAGTAAAGGTACAAAGAAGAAGGACGATACCGAAACTTCAAGTGGCAAGCCCGAGTAAGTGTGGCTTGACGATGCCAGAGGAGAGAGCTGCCTGACTAACGGGTGGGTCTCTTTTTGCTTGAAAAGATAAAAAAATAAATTGACAGTATTGTAAATATGGTAATAATATAGAGCTTACACAAATTAGATGGTAGTGCTACTATATAGAGAAAGGAGCAACAGCATGCCTGTTAATATGGATGAAAATCCACTTGGACTGATTCTGTCACGGACGTATCTGGCATACAAAAAAACAACAACCAGAAATCTGAGTGAACAGGATATTACTCCGGAACAATTTGCAGTCTTGAATGAATTGAGCAAGGCTGGAAGTCATATATCACAGAAAAAACTGGCTGAATTAACAGTGCGGGACCAGACAACGGTAGGCAAAATTATAGACAAGTTGATTCGCAAAGGTCTGGTGACAAGAGAAGAAGATCCACAGGACCGCAGAGCGGTTTTGCTTTGTTTGACGGCGGAAGGACTGGAAATGAATAACGTTCTGACACCAAAGGCAAAACAGCAAGAGCAAGAGGCACTCGCCGAATGTTCTCCTGAAGAGCTTGAAGCATTCATGAATGTGATGAATCGTATCTATGAAAAGATGAAATAAATTTTTTTGAGCAATTATGTGCATGTGCATATATATGTAGTGCAATTATTTTAATTTTTACTAATGGGAGCCGTGAACGAATGAAAAGCTTCAAAGATTTTCTTAAAATGCCACAGACAAAAATAGGGTTGGTTTTTGCATTGATTGTTCCGCTGTTATTTGTTGTGATCTGGATGACGGGTTATCATCAAGCCACGGAGAGAGTGGATCAACTTCAAGTTGCTCTGGTGAACGAAGACGGGATACAGGGAACAGAGGTGCAGAAGCAGATTGAAACGCTCGCGCCTTTCCATGTCAATGTTCTGGGATCTGCCGAGGAAGCTGAGCAACAGATGAATGCAGGTAACTATGCGATGGTTATTGTTATTCCGGAAGGATTCACTGACCAGATTGCAGGAGGCACAGAGGCGAGCTTACCCTTTTATATCAATCAGGGAAATGCCGATGTAGCCAAATCCATTGTGGAACATGCTGCGACCGGAATGACTGCACAAATGGGTCAAGGGATTCTGGAATCCAAGGTTCAAGTGACACTCAATAACGATAGTATAAACAGCGATGAACTGAGTGCAGCTATTGGACAAGCGATGGCGAAGATGAATGAAGGGCCTGTGAAGGCTGAAATTAATAAAACGAACAGCGTGAGTGATTTTGCAACATCGATGTTGCCCATGATTCTGGGTTTTATCACCTATATTGCTTCGATGACTATGAATATTCAGTTTAATATTACGTCGAATATCATGAAGCGTACCCATTCCAAATGGGAAATCTTCTGGGGACGGCAATTGCTGTTATTGTGTATAGCTGTGATTGTTCCCCTAATTGTGGATACAGTAGCTCTTCAGTTCACAGATGTTGCGAGCTCCTTCGGCGCTTTGTATCTGTATCATGTGCTGGTGAGTCTGGCTTGTATCTGTTTTACACAAATGAGTTTTGCCCTGTTTGGCAATGCAGGTCCTCTATTTAATGTAGCGATGGTTCCGCTCCAGTTGATGACAGCAGGAAATATAATTCCAGCCGAGATGCTGGCGCCATTCTACCGTTATATCGGAAACTTTCTGCCCGCTTCCAATGGGGTACAGGGATTTATGCGTTTGATCTATAGTGGAGAAGCAGTTGGGGGATACATGGTTCATCTTCTATTGATCTCGATTATTACGTGGGGAATTACGTTGCTGCGAGTTGGTATGCAAAAGCAGGTAATGGACAAATGACGATGACGCCTCCAGCATCAGCACAGGCACAACATTAAGAGTTTCCTTCTATATATAATGTAATAACACACAAGAAAGTGGTTCACGTATAGTTATATGCGTGCATCACTTTTTTTGTTTATCTTTTATAATACCTCTACTTATACTCGTGGTAACTTACAGTGCCCCCAGTATCTTGCATGACCTTGATAAAAGGACAACCTAAATTGAGCATATTAATGAAGCTAAAATATAAGAGAGGAGATGTAGGCTAATAAGTTTAAAAGCAATTAGACATGTATTGCGATGTATGAATGGAAAGAATGTCATTTAAGCTATAATAAACTTTAGGCTGGGATAGAGGAGAGCAACATAGTAAAGGTAGTTGATTTGTGGTAAATGAATTTTATTAAATTAAGTATTGTAATTAATATCTATACGTGATATATTATTAATCCGGCCAAGAAAACACGGTTTAACACTGGTGTGGCAAGCGAATTAAATAAGCTTCGAAAGAAACTTAAAAAAAGGGCTTGCAAAGTTGGTTCGGACATGATATTATATAAGAGTTGCTGAAGAGAACGGAATTCGGTAACGAAACAAGTTTGATCTTTGAAAACTGAACAACGAGTGAGTAAACATTCTGCTTGCAGAATGAACGCGA
>NZ_ASPU01000002.1:0-387467 GCF_000517905.1 Paenibacillus sp. FSL H7-689 | reverse complement strand
TAAAGTATTGAAAAGAGCGATAAGCTCATTTTGAATCTGACGAGATTAAAAATCTCATTTGTGCTCCAGTCGATCCAAGCCAAGGCTTGTCTCCAACTTTCGCGTTCATTCTGCAAGCAGAATGTTTACTCACTCGTTGTTCAGTTTTCAAAGATCAAACTTGTTTCATCATCTCTTGTGTTTCCCGTGTCAGCACTGTGTTTCAGCGGCGACTTAAATAATATATCATACGGCTGAATGTAATGCAACAGTTTTTTCATTTCTTTTCTTTAGTAGTTTTACAACAGCTAAAGCTATCAATATCCGTACCCTATCTTGTCCTATCATATTAGGTCATGCTCATAGGGTACAAATATTTTAACATATTCATGAAAGGGTTTACAATAACTTCTTAATAAAATGCTTTCTATTATTTCCTGAGCAACTATCTCCGTTATGTGCAACTCAATGTTCACTCAAGTAAGCGGGAAGCCAGCTCTCTATTACAGAGCTGGCTTCCCGCTTATATAACAGGTCCCTCACTTATTCATCAATCACAATCCTCAGGTTAGTTTTGTATCCATGGATTACGACGCTTTTTATCGGATTTCCGTTGGTTGGAAGTAGCTGCACCCTCTCTGGATGTTTTCCCGGACACGGATACCTTGGATTTATTCTTCAGAGGAGCCTTGCTTGTTCTGCGTTTTGCAGCGGCCGGCTTATTCCCTGCTTGCTTAGACTTCCCTTCCGAATCTGATCCAACCTCTTCAATTGCTACCTGACTTAAGTTAGCGTCTTCACGCCCCCCTTTTTTGCCACCCTTCCCTTGCCCCTGAGGAGGATACATTTCACCAAATGCTCCAAGCGGGGACGGGGGAACCATGTTCTGAGTAGGGTACGGATTCTGATAAGCATACTCAATAGGCTGGTTTGGCATCGTTGATGTGGACATTTCAGGCGGCATACCGTACGAAGGACCGTACATATTCCATGCCGGATCCTGATAACCATGAGAAGGATAAGTATACTGAGGCATATGTGTATGTGAGCCACATCCGCATGGAGGGTACGGAAGCATTGAGTATGGAGATATGAAAGGCGGCTGATGATTCATATGACTAGGTGCTGCATATGTTGGGAATGGACTATTCACTTCGCCAGCTGGCGCAATCGGAAATGAGTTGTTTTGCATTTCTGCGGACAGATTCGGCATAACGTTATTGTGGTTATAACCCTGCTCCGCGCCAGTCCACGGACTGTTAGGCAGATCACTGCCACTATAAGGACTAACTTCCGGAATCCCTGGAAACGCCGCATTGTTACTCGCTCCTGCCGTGTACATGTCTTGCTGAGCACCATACACCTCTTGTACAGGAACCGGGATTTGAACATAAGGGTGCTCGGCTGGCGCATGATGCAACTTATTACCACAACCACAAGGTTTTTTCGTTGCTGGTGCAACCTCAGTTGGAGACTTTGTATTAGGCATTACAGGCAAAGGCATAATTTCAGGCGATAGATTAGGCATTGTGTATTTCTTGGATTCTGCTACCGGTTTTACATAAACTTCGGGTTTAACCTCTTCTTTTTTGTGCGTTTCCTTTTCGGGTTTCACTTCAGGAAGCTCCGGTAACTGCGGCAGTACCTCCAGTTCAGGCTTCACATTCGGCTTCTCCGTATTGGCTGGTGGTGGAGCAGGCACTGGGACCGGAACAGGAACCTCTGCTACCGGAGCAGGGGGAGTTGGCGCTACTGGAGCCGGTGGTTCCGGTTCTTTGACTCCCGTATATTCCTTACCTTCAGGTGACAACTTTTCTTGAGCAGCAATGTTGCCGGCACCCGAATTAGATGTGCTGTTTCCTTGTGCGTGCATAGATGGAATATAAACTGTCTCCCCCACCAGCAGAGCGTTCGGATTTTTCAACTGTGGATTGGCATTGACCATGTCTTTTAAAGGAACTCCCCAGGCTTGTGCCAATTTCCATAACGAATCTCCTTGCTGCACCTTGTGACTGTGGAGCACACCCTCCGGCTTCGGTGTTACTGGCTCTGCAGGGATTTTGACCTTCATACCAATATCCAACTTGTCGGGATTTGTGATTTGCGGATTAGCCGCGATCAATTTGTCCAGCGCTACATTGTATTTTTGGGACAGCAGATATAATGTGTCGCCTTTTTTCACCATGTGTATTTTCACAGGGAACTAACCTCCTAGACGTCATACTTGGGCAGTACATTCGCCCATACCGTTACTACATCCTATGCAGAAACCGGGCTAATGACATCAACTAAACAAAAAAAATCCTCCTGTCTCCAAAATCCCCATACACCAGGTATGCAAAATTTTATCGGACAAGGAGGATTCCTGTTCCCTATGTTATGCAATTCTAACTTAAGATTCCCACACTTTATATCCATCTTTGTCAACAATCTGACGGAATGCTTCCAGCAGTCTCAGCGTTACCGGACCTGCTACTCCCGTGCCAATTGTTCTTCCATCGACTTCATATGCAGCGATAACTTCTGCAGCTGTCCCGGTGAAAAAGACTTCGTCTGCGATATACACATCATGCAGGGTGAATGGCACTTCTTTTAATTCAAGCTCCAGTTCGCCACATAGATCGATAATCGCTTGACGTGTAATCCCTTCAAGTGCTCCGAGATAACAAGGCGGCGTATACACTACACCATTTTTGATGATGAAGATGTTATCACTTGAACCCTCAGTAACGTACCCTTGGGAGTTCAGCATAATCGCTTCACCAGCACCTGAATAGTTAGACTGGATTTTAACTAGGATGTTATTCAGATAGTTTAACGATTTAATTTTCGGATTCAATGCGTCCGGAATGTTCCGGCGTTGAGATACAGACACTGCTTTCAATCCAGTAAGATAAGCTTCCTCCGGATAGATCGCCAATTGCTCCACGATGATGATTACGGATGCCTTAGGGCAACGTAACGGGTCCAACCCCAGATTACCAGGGCCACGCGATACAATAAGACGAATATAACCATTACGCATATCATTGCGGCGCACCGTTTCAGCCATGACTTCCAGCATCTCATCAATGGACAGCGGAATGTTCAAACTAATGGATTTTGCCGAATCATACAAACGATCCAAGTGGGCCTTACATCTGAAAATATTTCCGTTATAGATCCGAATACCTTCGAAAATCCCGTCTCCATACAAAAATCCATGATCATACACTGAAACGGTTGCGTTCTCCTTGGTCACATACTGACCATCCAAATAGATCCATTGTTCTGCCACTGATGACTGCACCTCCATAAAATATCCATTCCCTGTACTCCGAAACGTTATTAACCCGTCCATTGTACACCAAATGACAAGCCATTACTCGCTCATTCTACCCCGACTTATGACAACCTTCTAACATTCCCAAACACCATCAGGTCAATTATCTCGAAGGATATGTATAACAAGGATAGCTACCCAGAACGCGCACCTGACAATTCAATGCTTCAATCTCTGCCATGGCTGCGGTAAGCAATACCGAATCGACCGTTTCCACAACATCAATGTAAAAATAGTAACTGCCCAATCGTTTCTTCGTTGGACGAGATTCGAGACGGGTCAAGTTCAGCTTCCGCCATGCAAAAGCTGACAATACCTGATGCAACGCACCCGGTGCATCTTCTGGCAACGTCACCAGCAAGCTGGTTTTTACATGATCCGGTTCACGTGGAATGTTCACAGGTTCATGGCCAATGAGCACAAAACGGGTGTAGTTGTTGTCATGATCTGTAACCCGTTCAGCCATAATGTCCAAGCCATGCTTCTGAGCAGCAAGCTTTGTACCGATCGCCACCCAGCCCTTACCTGGATTTTTTTTCACAATTTCTACAGCTTCGGCTGTACTGTTCACACCTTCAAGCTCCGCCCCAGGCGAATGCAGCCGAATAAAATTCTGACACTGCGGAATAGCCACAGGATGAGACATGATCTTGGTAATTTTACTAAAATCATACTCGCCGCTCTCCGTCTTAAATTCCGAGCCATGTCCAATGACATTCTGGATGGATGGGTATACCCACTCCGCTTGCATCGGAATGTCCACTTCATTCACAAGCCAGTCCATATGAAGACTAACGGAACCCTCAATGGTATTCTCGATCGGAATAACACTGTATTGTGCATTTCCGCTATCCGTTGCTCTAAACACATCCGAAATCAGCTTGGAATGAAGCAAATCTAATGGTTCTCCGTTGAAAAGGAAATCAATTGCCTCATGAGAGACTGAGCCTTCAGGTAATACTGCAATTCGTTTCATGCATTAACTTCCCCTTTGATTCGGTCCAGAAAAGGACGTTCGTCTTGATCAGGCAGCACGGTTACACCATCCAAATCCGGATCGAGCCACAGTGCAGAAGCAGATATGCCCTCCCGCTCCATAGTGTCCAGCAAATATTGTTCCAATCCCGCTTTCCGGGTGTCATGACGATCTACCAAAGTCAATACGGTCGGTCCAGCTCCGCTCAGGGCAGCTCCCAACGCTCCATGATCAACAGCATGTTCCAATATCTCAGCCATGCCTGGCACCAATGATGCCCGATATGGTTGGTGAATTCGATCTGACATCGCCTTCTGAATCATATCCAGTCGTCCACTCGCCAAAGCGGCAACGAGCAGTGAGGATCTGCTAATGTTATGCACCACATCAGACATGCCAAATTGCTCTGGAATTACATTCCTTGCTTTTGAAGTAGACAGCTGGAATTCAGGTACAATAACCAAAGCCTGCAGATCCTGGTGTGGTTCAATACGTATATGATCTACCTGTTGACCATTCCATGCAGCCGTAATAATACCGCCATACAGAGATGCTCCAACATTATCAGGATGCTTCTCGAGGGATGTGGCCATATCCAGAAGCTTCGCATCGGATAAAGGAGCACCAATTAATGCATTCGCTGCTGCCAATGCACCAACGATGGCTGATGCACTGCTCCCGAGTCCCCGCGTAAGCGGAATATCGGAATACATGGAAATCTCCAATTCAGGGATGGATACCCCAGCTTCATTGAATACCATCTGTGCCACTTCGTAAATCAAATTCGATTTATCTGTTGGCAGGCCTGTCAAATGATTGCCGTGAAGATGAAATGACGTCTGCTCGGCAGGTTTCATTTCCAACCAGGCATACAAAGACAATGCCATGCCCAGGGTATCAAACCCCGGACCGAGATTGGCTGTGCTTGCAGGTATTTTTACGGTTAGCTTTTCACGCAAACTCATACAGATTGCTGCTCCAGTTGTGCAATGGCCGCCATTACTGCTTCTTCCGTATCTTCAACAACAAGTGGCTCAGTCGCTACTGTTTTGATCGCAATATTAGGATCTTTCAGGCCATTACCTGTCAGTACACAAACTACAGTCTCTCCGCCTTTAAAGTACCCTTCACTCTTCAGTTTGTATACACCGGCAAGGGAAGCCGCAGAAGCAGGTTCAGCAAAAATTCCTTCCCGAGAAGCAAGTGTACGATACGCTGTCAGGATTTGTTCATCCGTTACATAGTTGATCTGTCCACCAGATTCCTCAGCTGCAGCTACTGCCGTTTTCCAGCTCGCCGGATTACCGATTCGAATTGCTGTTGCTACCGTTTCAGGTTCAAGAATCGGCTCACCTTTGACAATGGCCATCGCACCTTCTGCTTCGAAACCAACCATACGTGGAAGCGTGTTGGATTTACCTGCCTCTTTATATTCTTTGAAGCCTTTCCAATAAGCCGAGATATTACCCGCATTACCGACTGGGATAGCCAGAACGTCAGGCGCTTCGCCAAGTTGTTCAATAACTTCAAACGCCGCTGTCTTCTGTCCTTCAATCCGGAATGGATTCACAGAGTTTACAAGCGTGATTGGATGTTTGGCTGTGATCTCACGCACAATCTCCAGTGCACGGTCAAAGTTACCATTAATCGCGATCACTTTAGCTCCATAGATCATGGCTTGGGCCAGTTTACCCAATGCAATGTTGTTATTCGGGATTAGTACGATACAATTGAGGCCACCACGTGCGGCGTAGGCCGCTGCAGCTGCTGACGTATTACCTGTGGATGCACACATGATCGTACGGCTGCCCTCTTCCATAGCTTTGGCAACAGCCATAACCATACCGCGGTCTTTGAAAGATCCCGTAGGGTTCAAACCTTCGTATTTGAAATAGACATTCAAACCGAGTTCCTCAGACAGATTCTCTGCATGAATCAACGGTGTATTTCCTTCCTGAAGTGTAAGCAGGGGTGTATTTTCATTAACTGGAAGGTGCTCTCTGTATGTTTGCAAAAGTCCTTGATATCTCATTGTGGGTAAACTCCTTTATGTTTTAATAATCTGAAATGATGACCTGTTGAAACGGATATGATTAACTTGTACGTTATAACTGAAATAATTTTGAGGTGCCGTATGGAATAAGGACAATTATCCTTCGACCCGGTAAACACTCTTAATGCGGCGAATGACGCTGAGTGATTCAAAATGTTTTAACACTTTATCCATGCTTGCCTTACTTGCATTATGTGTAACGATAATGATCTCGGCATCCGGGTTGTGCTCATTCGGCTGTTGAACAACCGACGCCAGACTGACATCATATTCTGCGAAAATTTGTGTGATTTGTGCCAATACACCGGCTTTGTCGTCTACGTGTAGTAAAATAAAGTTTTTCGACACGATTTGCTCGTCGCTTTGTAGTCGCTTAATCTTATAAGGCACAATTGCTTTGAGACCGTTCACGCCAAGTTTAAGGTTTTTGGTAACCGCCACAATGTCAGCTACAACCGAAGTTGCCGTTGGGAGTTCTCCCGCACCCGCACCGTAGAACATCGTCTCACCTACAGCTTCACCGTGTACATATACTGCGTTGAACACACCGTTGACTGAAGCAATCGGGTGATTCTGTCTAACCATTGTCGGCTGAACGCTGATCGTGATCTCATCGCCAATACGGTCCGCAATACCAAGTAACTTCATCTCATAGCCCAGTCTTTTGGCATACATAATGTCTTCACGAGTTACGGAGGATATTCCTTTAACGGTTACATCCTTCAACTCCACATTGGTACGGAAACCGAGTGTACTCAAGATCGCCATTTTGCGAGCTGCGTCAAGTCCCTCCACATCGGATGTTGGATCCGATTCGGCATATCCCAGAGCCTGTGCTTCAGCCAGTACTTCTTCATAGGATGCACCTTCCTGACTCATTTTGGTCAGAATAAAGTTCGTTGTTCCGTTCACAATCCCCATAATGCGGGTAATCCGATCAGAAGAGAAACCTTCAATCAGCGTACGAATGATCGGAATCCCTCCAGCAACACTCGCCTCATAGAACACGTCACATTGTTTTTCCTGTGCCTTCGCCAAAATCTCTGTACCATGCAGTGCCATGAGATCTTTGTTTGCTGTTACGATATGTTTCCCACGTTCCAACGCTTCAAGAATATACTCCTTCGTCTGATCAATGCCGCCCATGACTTCAACGATGACATCAATATCCGGATGACGAATGACTTCCCAAGGATCTTCCGTAAGCTTGGCACGGTCTACAGCAATAACACGTTCTTTCTCTGTATTTTTCACTGCGATCTTCTCGATGATAATCGGCGACCCAACCTGACTGCTCAGATCCTCCTGATTCCCTTCCACAATGCGAACGACTCCCGTTCCGACAGTTCCCAGACCCAACAATCCGACTTTTACCGGTTTCACTAACGATCTACCCCCTAATGTCTATTCTTGTCCGTCAGTCCTGTATGTTAAAGCCTAATTACCCTTGGCCTACAATACGTGTACGTCTTACGCCAGGCATATCTTGCATTCGATCCAGCATTTCACCAATTTCGCCATGAAGATGTGTCGTTTCCACCGAAATGACAACATTGGCTCTTCCTTGAAGCGGGATACTCTGATTAATCGTGAGTACGTTAGCTCCATAACCAGCTACATGTCCAAGCACACGAGACAAGATCCCCGACTGATGCTCCAGATCAATGGAGATCGTTACAATTCTCTCGCGCTCAAGCTGGTTGATCAGATGAATTCCATCTTTGTACTTGTAAAAGGCACTCCGGCTTAATCCGACCTGTTCAACCGCCTCATGCACTGTTTTAACATCCCCAGAAGCCAGTAGTTCTTTTACCTGCATGGTCTTCACCACTGCCTCTGGTAAAATATCTTCCCGTACTAAGTAATAGCGTTCGTTCACAGAACGTCCTCTCCTCAAAGACTCATGTATTCATATAGTGGACATTATATAGGATCTATGACAAAAGGGCAATACATGACACGCCTATTTTTTGAAATACGTTCCTCACAGTATACAAGTTTATTCCTCTCCCATGTCAGGAAAAAACAAAAAAACGCAGAGTTGCGGGTCAACTTCCCACTTCTCTGCGTTCCTATATCAATCTGTCTCTCCACGGAAGACGGCTACTTAGTAGTAACTGCTACCTTCCACGAATTCGAATTCAAAGTCTCCAATACGAACGATGGTACCTTCTACAGCTCCGCGCTTACGCAACTCAGCGTCCACACCCATATAACGCAATGTACGTGCGAGCTTCAGTATAGCTTCATGCGAGTTCAGTTGCATCCGTTTCATCATGCGGTCAATCTTGGCACTTTCGACAACGAACATTTCGTTCTCACGCACAATTTTGAAACCATCGTCTTCTTTTTTGTCCAGACTATATACTTTACGTTCAGATACATCTGCTACCTCTTCAACCACTCGCTCGTCTGGAGCCTGATCCAGCAGATCAGCTGCACGATACAGAAGTTCTTGAATCCCTTTACGAGTCAAGGATGAAATTGGCATCACTTCAATATCAGGTTGAACTTCACGAACTTGCTGTAAAAATTGCTCCAGGTTCGCTTCAGAGTCTGGCATATCCATCTTGTTAGCTGCTACAACTTGCGTTCTCTCGGCGAGAAGCGGATTGTACAACTTCAATTCGTCATTGATTTTCTGCCAGTCTTCAAAAGGATCGCGTCCTTCCGAACCCGACATATCTACGACATGAACAATAATCCGAGTACGCTCGACATGACGTAGGAACTCATGTCCCAGTCCGACACCTTCATGCGCACCTTCAATCAGTCCAGGCAAATCGGCCATAACGAAGCTTCGGCCTTCTCCTACACCGACTACACCCAGATTCGGTGTAATGGTTGTGAAATGGTATGCACCGATCTTTGGCTTGGCTGACGAAACGACAGAAAGCAATGTAGATTTCCCGACACTCGGGAAACCAACCAGACCAATATCTGCCATCACTTTCAGTTCGAGTACGATGTAACGCTCTTGTCCTTCTTCACCATTCTCGGCAAGTTCAGGTGCAGGATTGTTCGGTGTAGCAAATCGGATGTTCCCTCGTCCGCCCCGACCACCACGAGCAATAACAACCTGTTGACCGTGACGTGTCATATCCGCCAGTACTTCTCCACTGTCTTCATCCAAGATGATAGTTCCTGGTGGAATGCGTACAATCATGTTCTCCGCGTTTGCACCATGCTGACTTTTGTTACGTCCCTTCTCACCACGTGGGGCCTTGAAGTGACGCTGGTAACGAAAATCCATCAACGTCCGCAAACCTTCATCCACCCGGAAAATGATGTCAGCTCCTCTGCCTCCATCGCCCCCGGCAGGTCCGCCGTTTGGTACATACTTCTCACGACGGAACGAAATAATTCCGTCCCCTCCGTCTCCGGCTTTTACATAAATCTTCGCTTTATCTACAAACATTGGTTAACCCCTTCTTCCTATATTCCACACGGCATTCTGAATTGTATAAACGTATCCTCAGACGGAAACTGCTCCGTTCTGACTTTTTTTCCTTTGAGTACGGCAGTAAGCTGCCGCAGTGTTTCCGGATCGGGTGTTTGATCCCCGTCCAGTCGGACAACCACATCTCCATGATCCTGTCCGAAGTTTAAGGTCAGTTTGCGAACCTCTCCCCAAGAAGACCGGCCGCCGCCATATTGATAGGCCCTGATTGCATCCGCAATCGCCCCGGTAAGTGACTCGCCATCCTCGGGAGAGACCAGAGCACTAAGCTGCAACTCATCTTCTATTTCCACATGCAATTCCAGCGCAATTCCACTGGCGCGAAAAGACTGAAGATAAAATACGAGGGAAGGAATACCTAATCTGGAGATTCGGCTTTCTTCTGTAACCCGCTCTTTTATTCTTTCCACACATTGCAAGGATTTATCAAGTTTGCCCAGCCGAAGATATCCATATAACACCTGAAGGTCGTTCATCCAGTCGTGTCGATGATGATTTAATGAAGCAATTGCTGTTTTTTCCATGGATTGTATGATGGCTCTGCGTTCCGCCTCCGCCTGTTTCTTCATCGCATTCACAGAAATGAGCAATACTGCGACGGACCACAATGCGCACACGACGCTTGAGATCATCGCCGGATACAACATAACGAAAACCAAAGGAATCAGAAGTGAACATGCCGCAATCCACGGCACTCTTTTCCAAGATTTCATGGCTTCTCCCCGTTCTACAAAACTCGGTTGGTCTACACCCACCGTAACCAAGTATAACATGTCTTTTCTGCCAGTTCATTATCGAATAACCGTTGAATACAAAAAACCTTCGGCAAAAATGCCGAAGGCTCCTTAGGCGGAATGCCGATATTACGCTTCTACTGCTGCTGCTACAGGAGCAACATTAACAGGATAGATGCTTACTTTTTTGCGATCGCGTCCCCAACGTTCGAATTTTACAACGCCGTCGATTTTCGCGAACAAAGTGTCATCTTTACCGATGCCAACGTTAGTTCCTGGGTGAATTTTCGTTCCGCGTTGGCGAACGAGAATGCTACCACCAGTTACAGTTTGACCATCAGCACGTTTAACACCCAGACGTTGAGCATTACTGTCACGTCCGTTCTTCGTGGAACCTACACCTTTTTTCGATGCGAATAACTGAAGATTTAATTTCAACATGATTGGTTGTCCTCCTTCTTTGCTTATTTGAATTGCTGTATTTTAATATACTTCCCGTATGACTCTGCAATATTAGAGAGCATAACCACCATGGATTCGAGTAACAATTGTACCTGGGACCAAGTTTCCCCTCTCTCTAACAAAGGTAAAGAACCGCTTAAAAAGCCATTCTTCATCTTGGCATCCATTTCGACACCGGTCAATGTTTCAATCGAGTTCACCGTACCCACTGTAACAGCGGATACCCCGGCACATACGATGTCTTCTCCCCGCTTGGCAAAATTAGCATGCCCTTCAATGGAAAAACGTTCGATGTTCCCGTCCTCATCACGAAAGATTTGAACGATAATCACTTATCGCACCTTCTTTACGCTTTGATTGTTTCGATAGTTACTTTAGTGTACGGTTGACGGTGACCTTGCTTCACATGGTAGTTCTTTTTAGGTTTGTATTTGTATACGATAACCTTTTGTCCTTTGCCATGTTTCTCCACTTTAGCCGTTACAGTAGCTCCGGAAATCAATGGTGTACCTGCTGTCAAACCTTGATCGTTAGATACAGCCAGGACACGGTCGAACGTTACGCTTTCGCCATCGTTCGCAGTCAATTTCTCGATGAACAGTACATCGCCCTCTTGGACTTTGTACTGTTTGCCGCCTGTTTCAATAATTGCGTACATTTGCCTTGCACCTCCTCATGTCTCAGACTCGCCCGTTCTCAGGTGACAGTGTCCTTGCGGAACTGTTCTTATACCCGGCCAGTGCGGTTACAGCATGTGCAAGACCATTAGGCTAAACACATACTTGAAGATTATATCACGCAATATATCAAAAATCAATGCAAAGGTGAAATATATCTTTTTCCCGTTCCATGGCAGGAAGAACACGGCTCCACATAGGGTAACGTACTTTCTTCCCGCACTTTCTTACGGGTAAGTTCGAGCAAACCCAGCTTGGTCCAACCCATTACAAACGCTTTGGTCCGATCCTTCTTGAGCTCACCCTCCAAGGTTGCTGCGACTTCATGCCGATTCGAAGCTTCCTCCATATCAATGAAGTCGACAATAATCATGCCACCGATATCTCGCAGGCGCATCAGACGAGCAATCTCCACTGCTGCTTGTATGTTGGTCTCTGTCACGGTCTCTTCCAGACTGTCACCGCCAGCTCCCGTATATTTACCCGTGTTCACATCCACTACAGTCAGAGCTTCGGTATGATCAATAACAATGTATCCGCCGCCGGGCAACCACACTTTCCGAGCAAAATCCTTATTCAACTGTTCCTGCACACCATAGGCAGCAAAGATGGATTCTGTTCCTCGATACACCTGTACTTTGGGTTGATGACCAGGACTAATCTCTTCGAGCAATGCTTTTACCTCACGGGCTTGTCCTTCACTATCAGTGATGACTTCGTCACTCCCTGGCGTATACACATCTCTGATGATTCGCTGTACCATGCTATGATCCCGATGCAAGAGGCTTGGTGAAGGCAAACTGTCCGCTTTTTCACGAATCAGATACCACTGCGCGCGTAATGTTTCCAAGTCCGACTTAATGGCTTCATGCTGCTCTTCTCCAGATACGGTCCGAATAATAAGTCCTTCTTCATCCCGCCTCAGTTGCTCCCCAAGTGCCTTAAGACGGGAACGATCCCCTTCACGGGCAATTTTCTTGGATACCGCTACATAGTCAGCAACAGGCATGTAGACAAGCCAACGGCCCGGGAGTGAATAATGAGTCGTCACCCGGGCTCCCTTGCCTCCTACCGGTTCTTTCAGAACCTGAACAATGACTTCCTGACCCGGACGAAGCAACTCCGAGATGGAAGGCTTCACCTTGGGCTGTTTCTCCAGATGGGGATGCAACACATCGTCCACATAGAGAAACGCATTCTTTTTCTGACCAATATCCACAAAAGCAGCTTGCATACCTGGTAACACATTCACGACCCGTCCCTTGAAAAAGGAACCCAGCAGTCCACGATCACGTGTACGCTCTGCCGTAAATTCCACAGCTTTGCCTTCTTCCAGAAGCGCCATTTGCATGAGGTTATGTTCATTATGTACTATCATTTGTTTCATGGCTTCACCTCTAGAAGACAATTCAAATCATCCACATCCATTTCAGTATCTTTTCAATTCTCATTGTACATATATTAACCCATTTCAGAACAGGTCCACCAGAACACTACAATTTATTACCATTTTGTTGAAAATAGGAACCGATAATCCGTTGCTCAGGCAATACGGCCATAATTCGACCCTGTCTGTTCATCACGTATACCATATGGTATCTTTCTCTCTTTAATAGACGCAAAATAGTGTCCAAAGGTTTCGCCGGGAATGAGATTATTGGCTGCGCCAAACTGCCAGTAGCCGCGTGACGAGCAAACGCACCCTCTCGATTCATCAGAAAACGAATAAAGCGATAGGGCACATTTCGGTAATCCGTTACGTTGGAATAGAACAAAAAAAGGCCGATTAACAGAATGTTGAGCGGTAGGCCGTAGTCTCCAGTAAACCATCGGCTGATAGCATATAAAATAACCCCTACGCTACACAGAATGCTAATTCTGTAAGTCCACATTAATGTTGTATAGTAAGGTGCCCACAGACTGACAAGTGCCTGAACAACTTTACCTCCGTCCAGAGGAAGTACAGGCAACAGATTAAATAGGGCAATGAGCAGGTTCCCCTGAATGATATAGTTGAGAAATACCGGATCGCCCAGATTGCCATACTGCAACAGCATAACCACGCCAACCATCAGGATGTTTTGTAATGGACCAGCCAGAGCAATCATGATTTCCCGGTAGGCCGTGATCGTACCTCCATCTTCGATAACCGCAACTCCTCCAAAAGGAAGCATCTGGATCGACAAGACACGATAGCCCAGAAGTGCTGCCGCCGCAGCATGTCCACATTCATGAATAAATACGATGGCAAACAACGTAATAAGCTCAATAAAATGTCCAGTCAGAAGGGAGGCCATCATGATAATTACAAAAAACGGATGAAACGTAATATGGACTCCCCACACCCTAATCAAGGGCAACAACTTCCGCCGGGTCTACGTACTCCTCCCCCTCTTTGACTGCAAAATAGAGCGTAGCCGGTTGTTCACCACCCTTAGCCTTGAGACTCCCCACTGGATTCCCCGCTTCCACCCAATCATTCACGCTCACTTCACTTTCGTTCAGCCGACCGTATATTGCCGTGACATTGCCTGTATGTTGGATGACAACTGTGAATCCACTTGCTGCATCTCCGATAACCTCCATGACACGCCCAGCATCAGAACTTGCGACCTGTATAAGTTCTGCACCTGCGGCATCCGGTACGATCTCAATTCCCTTCATGCTCAGCGCGAATGGCTGAACCACTGTGCCTGAGATCGGTTTGCCCAGTAACTGCCTTACTTTCAATCCGTTCACAGCATCCGTCGTATGTCCGAGGACCGGAAGAAACGAAGGCGTTCCTCCAAAATGCCGTTCATACCAAGCCGATGCTGAGGCAAAATCCATATCCCGATGGAGTGCATCCGCAATTACTGTTTTGGGTGATGTCGTCCACGATGTATCCAACTGAAATAGACCCCATACTCCGCCAAATATCAAAGCGCTAATAACCGTCCGTTTGAGAAGTGACTTGAACAGGTTGAATCTCGAATGCCCCCCTGGAACGAAATGACCATTCTCTTTTTTCCACAACCATTCCGGATCTCTTTCCTGTGTCCCCTCACTAGGCGTAAATGGTTTTGGGTGTATGATCTCATTCTTGTCCAACAGTGAACCTAATTTCTGCTCCTGTAAGACCTCCACAGTGGCACCATCCATCAGTCGCCGGATACGTTCTTCTCGTCTCTGCTTGATTCTGAGTTTCGTGTTCATGGAATGTCCTCCCGCCGAGGCTTGTTTACTACATCCTATGAAGAGGTGGTTGATAATATGAACAAGCCTGCCCGCAGGTAACAAAAAAAGCCGGGCTATAAGCCACGGCTGTCATGTAATTAGATAATGAATAAGTCCATTTAAATGAGTTAACCCATTCCCAAGAACTTTTTGAAACGAGTAAAAGCGCCCTTTTTCTGCTCCAGCTGCATCAATGGGACCGTATCTCCCAGAATGCGTCGTGCAATGTTGCGATACGCAATTGCCGCAAGTGAATCCGGATTCATGACCGTAGGTTCTCCTGAATTGGCCGCTTTGATGACCAGTTCATCATCAGGCACGATGCCAATCAGGTCAATATTAAGTACTTGTAAAATACCATCGATATCTAACATGTCACCCGATTTAACCATATTATTGCGAATTCGATTCACCACCAGCTTTGGTGATTGAATGTGCGAACTCTCCAGTAGGCCGATGACACGATCCGCATCACGTACTGCAGCATTTTCCGGTGTAGTGACCACGATGGCCTGATCTGCTCCTGCTACCGCATTTTTGAAACCCTGCTCTATGCCGGCTGGGCAATCAATAATGACGTATTCAAAATCTTTTTTCAATTCAAGGATAATATCTCTGACCTGTTCTGGCGACACTGAGTTTTTGTCTCTCGTCTGCGCCGCAGGCAACATGTATAATTCTTCGAAACGCTTGTCTTTGACCAAAGCCTGATTCAGACGGCAGCGGCCGTCCGCAACGTCGCACAGATCGTAAATAATACGGTTTTCGAGTCCCATCACGACATCCAAATTACGAAGGCCGATATCGGTATCTACCAGACAAACCTTTTTGCCGAGCAGCGCCAGCGCTGTCCCGATGTTTGCCGAGGTGGTTGTTTTACCCACGCCGCCTTTACCCGAAGTGATCACGATCGCCTCTCCCATGAGCTACACTCCTTTAAACACATTAAAATCTCGGCGTAACCGAACGATATTGCTCATTTTGTCTATCTGCATCTGATTGTCCTGTAAGTAAGCAAATTCCATTCCGGTCTCTCGGCTCTCCCATTCATCGGGAGGACGACTGATGATATCCGCAATCCGTAGCTGCGTCGGTGCAAATACCGAAGCGGCAATGATTGCTTCCTCGTCCCCGCCAATTCCGGCATGAGCCATACCTCGGAGTGAACCCAACACATATATATCTCCGGTACACGTCACTGTGCCCCCCGGATTGATATCCCCAAGAAACAGGAGATTTCCTTCATGATGAAGCACCTGACCTGAACGCACCATACCACACATGGTTACAATCGGCGGTGGTCCTTTAACCTCCGGTTGGAGTGCAGGTGAGTCGATGGATCGAATAAGCAGATTCCCTTTTTGCTTCAATATATCGAGGATTGCTTCTTTCTGTTCCTCTGTCACTTCGCGGGCACCCAACTTGATATCCACATGAACAATCGGTCCGGTCAAAATATTTTGATGGCTGTGTTCCAGCTTATAGCGGAGCTCATAGAGCAATTCCTCGAATTCACATTGATCGTCCAACAGGAAAACCAGGCCGTCTCGGATGCCTTTAATCGTTACGTGATTCGATTTTACCGTCATAAGCCTGTCCCTCCCATCTCATTACATTTCGTGCCCGGGGCCCCAAGTTCCTGCTTTGCGCTCCATAAATGTATTTAGGAAGCTTCTTCTGTCTTGCTCCGTCTCTTGCCGATCCGCTCCAGTTGTTTCCGAAGGGGGACATAAATGATCAAGGCAAACACAAAATGAATGAACAAATTAGGAATCATGTATTCAATCAACGCCCAGTCAAAGGTCACGTGGTTAAGTTGGAAGAGCTTGTACAGGAAAAATAGCATGGTGTCATTAAGCAGACTTCCCAAAATGACAACCGATACCATAACCGGCAAGGGTGCACGAGGTGCTTGAAAAATGAGTCCCATCATATATGCCGATAATCCCATCGAGAATCCATAAGGTCCAATCATCTCGCCGTAGAATACAACGTCATGCAATAGTCCAAAAAATATACCGAGTACTAGTGCCGTGTGTCGATGATGATATACAGCGATAAACAAAATTACGATATAGACCAGATTGGCAGAAATACGCATCTGCCAGCCAGAAGGGATGAGCAGCGGTAAAATTGTGCCTTCCGCAATGAACAAAACGAATAGTAACAGGAACAAAACTTGCTTGCGTGTCACCATTACTCTTTTACCTCAGGCGGGATAATGACAATCAGCTCTTTCCAGTCAAGGAAACTTGCATATGGCTCAATTGTAGCTGTTTTGGTTAAACCATACTCACTTTTCTCGACACTCTTCACTTCACCAATCCGCATATACTTGGGAAAGTTATTGATGATCCCCGAAGAGATGATCTCATCACCCTTTTGGATATTAGAATCTTCCGAGATTTTGGTCATCTTGAGCATGCCCGTCTTCGGATCGTAGCTCTCAATCATACCAAACACTTTCTCTTTACCTACCGCCGTTGCTGCAATGGCATTGGATGTCGGATCATTGGCGTCCATGGACGTTAACAGATTAACCGTTGATGTATATGAGCTGACATGACTGATCACGCCGACCAGCCCTTCCTGGGAGGTAACGGCCATCCCCGGCTTGATTCCCGCATTTTCACCGATATCAATGTTAATGGTTCTGCTATTTGGATCCGAATTGGCACTGATAACCTGAGCAATTCGTGAACCGTAATTATAGCGATTCTTCTGTTCTTCTGTGAAATTGAGCGCTTTCTGAAGCTGCTCATTCACTTGCTCCATATCATTGTACTTCAGTCGATCCCGGGTATAGTGACCCATCGCGATGCGGAGCTCTTCATTCTCTTCATATACCGTACGCATGTTCGCTACATCTTTGAAAAAGCCCGCTACATAGGAAGCGGGCTTGTAAAATACGTATTGTACAAATCCAACTGAATCCTTCAGGAATTTCTCCGGCCAGGATAGAGTGGTTCGCGGACTGAGCGTAAAGCCCATTAACGCGATAAATGTAACAAGGCCCACCAGCAAAACAAAAAGTCTTTTGTTGCCTAGCAGTTTAAACAGTTCGAACACCCTCTAACATCCATATTCTCTTCCGAGCCATGCCCGGCGGGGAGACTGTCAGACCTGTAGTCCCTGCGAGAATATCAGCCGATCCTCCCCTGTTAAGCGGGTAATAGCTCATCCCCGGGGTTAACCGGGTCCTCTATAAAGATATCTTGCCACTTGGTCGCTATACCAAGTTAGGCAAATACCAATTAACGTTTGGAACGAACTGCCGAACTGCTTCTGCTTTTGAACAAATGAATATTCTCAAGCGCTTTACCTGTTCCGATTGCTACACAATCCAGCGGGTTCTCAGCCACAATGACAGGCATTCCTGTCTCACCAGCGAGAAGCTTGTCCAGGTTGCGAAGTAACGCCCCACCACCTGTAAGAACAATACCCCGATCCATGATATCAGCAGCAAGTTCAGGCGGGCATTTTTCCAGTGTTACTTTTACCGCTTCAACAATTGCATTCACGGTATCAGCCAGCGCTTCACTGATCTCGTCCGAAGTAATCGTAATTGTCTTCGGCAGACCTGTAACTAGGTCACGTCCACGAATTTCCATCGTTTCTACTTGCTCCAATGGCATTGCTGATCCGATGTCCATCTTCAATTGCTCCGATGTACGCTCACCGATCATCAGATTGTATTGGCGTTTGATGTACTGGATAACGGATTCATCCATCTCGTCACCTGCTACACGAACCGAACGGCTCGTTACAATACCACCAAGAGAGATAACAGCCACTTCCGTTGTACCGCCACCAATATCGACAACCATACTACCCGTTGGTTCCCATACAGGCAGATCTGCACCGATTGCAGCAGCAAAAGGCTCTTCAATTGTGTAGGCTTCACGTGCCCCAGCCTGTTTGGTTGCATCTTCAACCGCGCGTTGTTCTACTGCCGTGATCCCGGATGGTACACATACCATCACGTTTGGATGACGCTGGAACATGGAGCGTTGTTTCTGTGCCTCACGGATGAAATATTTGATCATCGTTGCCGTTGTATCGAAATCGGCAATAACGCCATCTTTCATTGGACGGATGGCACGGATGTTGCCTGGTGTACGACCAATCATTTTTTTGGCGGCTTCACCTACTGCCTCGATGCTATTTGTATCTGTCCGTATAGCGACAACCGAAGGTTCTCGCACCACAATTCCTTTTCCTCGTACATAAACCAACGTATTAGCTGTCCCCAAGTCAATACCCAAATCTTTCGTAAAACCACCAAACATAACATAATCTCCTTTTCTGCCTCATATAGCCGCTCTATTCTGATCCAGAGCGTAATAATTATATTCCCACGCAATACGTGGAGCTAATATTCGCATTTGTTTTTTTGCATTTGTAAAGTGAACCTATCTTTTACGGACAACGCCGTTAACATTCATAGGAAAACATCAACGCCAACCATTATATTATACTAAGCCCTTCTCCTTCAAACTTACGTACGTTCCATCTCCGATAATAATATGATCAAGCACGTCAATGCCGACAATTGCGCCTGCTTCAATCAGTCTCTTGGTTATTTGGATATCCTCCGGACTGGGCGTAGGATCACCACTCGGATGGTTGTGTGCGCACACAATTGATGCGCTGCTGCATTTGATGGCAGCCCGGAACACTTCACGTGGATGTACAATCGAAGCGTTAAGGCTGCCCATGGAGAGTGTTTCCTGGGCAATAATATGATTTTTGCTATTCAGAAAGAGACACACAAAATGTTCTTTTTGCAAGTAACGCAATTGTTCGGTCAGGATATCAGCAGCATCACGCGGTGTACGAATTGAAGTCGACTGTGTGAGTCTGCTCTTGGCAATCCGATGACCCAGCTCAATGCCAGCTTTCAATTGCACAGCCTTGGCATTGCCGATCCCTTTCATCGCGGTCAGTTCTTCCAGACTCAAATCCATCAACGAGCGAATGCCACCCGTTTCGGCCAGAATCCGCTGTGCCATATGCACTGCGGACTCCTGTCTTGTGCCTGTTCGAAGTAAAATTGCCAGCAATTCAGCATGGCTTAAGGCGCCCGCCCCGTATTCCATCATGCGTTCTCTCGGGCGTTCTTCCTGGGGGATGTCGCGCATCATGTATTGAGGCGACTCCATATGTTCCCTCTTTTCATTTCACAACATTTGGCTTCATTCATGTTCGTGGCAACACATGTACGCCGAACCCGTCCAACATATCACTTAGCAAAGATAGCGGCAAGCCAACCACATTAAAATAACATCCTTCAATGCGGTCGATCAGTGAAGCACCAATGCCCTGAATGGCATATGATCCTGCCTTGTCTGAAGGCTCACCTGTCTGCACATAAGCACGGATGGTAGCACCCGACAGCTCTTTCATCGTTACATCAGTCTGGCGGTAATGAACTAACGACTGTCCATTGCCCGCATCAATACAAGCGACGCCCGTAAACACCCGATGTACGCGGCCCTGCAGCCGGGATAACATACGTTCAGCATCCGCTTCGTCTAAGGGTTTGCCTAGAATCTCACCATCCAGAACAACAACGGTGTCACTGCCAACAATAATGGCTTCCTGCTCGCGGCCTTCAAGCCCGCGATACACGGCAAGCGCCTTGCGCAATGCAAGCTCCTGTACCGTCTGTTCAGGTGTCCACTCTGGTGGTGTATCTTCATTGGCATGACTTGGTATTACATCAAACGCTAGGTGGAGTGATGCGATCAGTTCTTTGCGCCGAGGCGATGTGGAGGCCAGAATAATAGGGCGCTGTTGAGTGTTATCCAAAATGAACGGCTCCTTATGCCACGGCAACATCCTGTCCGGATCACGATAATAGATGTCACTGGTTTAATTTTTTTCGTCATAACTCGTCATTCTCCTACAGTCTGCGATACAGCCACACAGCGGCAATCATACCGATCAGACTCAGAAGGCTCATTTGAAATTGAAGTGAAATATTATAACTGATAATATCCAGATCAGCCTGTGGCGACCAACGTATGGTCGTGGCTTTCGTAAGAAAGGCTACTGCCTTTACAGGCTGCAGTGCCTTGGCGATCCACGCTCCGGCCATCCAGCCGAGCAGCAGAAACAGCAATAACATGCCGAAGTTTTTTTTCATCGGTAATCTTCCCTCGCCATTTTTTGACACCCACATTATT
The DNA here is from genome assembly GCF_000517905.1 of Paenibacillus sp. FSL H7-689. Lineage (NCBI taxonomy): Bacteria > Bacillati > Bacillota > Bacilli > Caryophanales > Paenibacillaceae > Paenibacillus > Paenibacillus sp. FSL H7-689. Next base: position 366,400 of record NZ_ASPU01000002.1, on the reverse strand, counting down.
ATACGGGGTTTTGTACGTCAATACAAACACAAATCCGGCAAGGGGAACTATTTCCAGTTCCTTGCCGGATGGGTATTTCCAAGCGTTGTTATGGGAAAGAGCATGTTACTGCTTTATCGCTTCGAGCCATTTTTTCTGCTGCAGTACATATTCCATCAGATCGGACTGCACGGACCACATGTGTACATCATCCGGGTTTTTGTTGTACTCCGCGATAGCCGTAATTGCACTGTTCATTGATTTCTCCATTCCACCAATAATAGGTTGTACATCTGCGGTCAGGCCAGGTGTAAGACTATTCAATCCCGTCAGCCAAGACTCGTGCTTATTTTGAATCGCGGTCATCGTTTCTGTAGAAACTGCTGCCGGAGCAGACTGTCCCAGCTGCTGAATGGACAAAGTAGATAATTGTTCCACCAGTGCAGAACTGTTTGTGAAGAAAAGCTGCACATCCTCTTGTTTGCCACCGAATATAGCCGGATTGATCTCAGGGTTCACAATCTCCTTGACATACAGTTCAACTCCCTGGGCTTTTAGCCTGGAGCTAAGTAGCTTGGCCTCTTCACGATCAGCCGAAATGCCTGCATATACTCGATTGCCATCTTCAGGATCAGAACCTGCGGCTATACCTGCCTGAGCCAGCTCAAGCTTGGCCTGCTCAGCTCGTTCAGGAGAACTGAACACGCCGTATTGAAGTGCATAATACGTACTGCCAGTCGCCACTGTCTGAAGCTGCTGCTCTGTACCTGCAGTCCCCTCCTGATCCGTCACAGTGGAAACTGCCTGATTGACGGGCAGAAGATCGCCTGGCTTCGCGGCTCCTTCTTTATTAAAAAATGAAAGAATAACCATACCAAAAAGCGCTCCGGTAACAAGTGCCCCAGTGACAGAACCAATCATTTTCCATCCCCTTGGAGGGCGATTGCGTTTATAGGAATAGTTCTCCGAATCTGCAAGCCAGTCGTGGCCTTGATCATCATGGGTATTGGGCAGATCACGACGCCCTTCCTCCGGATTATCGGTGTGATTAACATAACCGTAACCGGAACGATTCCAAAAAAAATGGGCCTCATCCAAGTTCAAGTTCGAATCATGACTCACCCGCTCGTCAGGTTCAGGTACAGTAGAGCTTGTCAGCACCGTCTCTCCCCAGTCTCCGGGGATATCCTCAGGCGTCCATGATGGGGTTGTATCCATCTTAGGCGTTAGCGGTTGATTATGCGGTAATTCTTCACTTAACGTCACCAATGGACTGGACGCGGATATCCTCTTGTTTTCAGGCTTGTCCGACTCATGATCCCCGAAGCGAAACGTCATTCTAGCATTGCTCACCCGTACCCTCTCCTTTGTCCCATTTATATAAGCTATATGCAGAGACCGGAGAATACATTCCATATAACGCAAAAAACGCCTGCTTCGTATCGAAGACAGGCGATTTCTCAATTGATCTATTTCAAACCTTTGGCAAGTGTATCGCCGACTTTCCAAATATCACCTGCGCCCATCGTAATCACAAGATCTCCTGGCTGCAGACGATGCTGCAGATCAGCTACCACTTCTTCTTTTGTAGGAAGGTAACGTGCAGAAGCATTACTGTTTTGAACGATCAGTTCAACCAGTCTGGCTGAGGTTACCCCTTCGATCTGTTTTTCGCCCGCTGGAGAATAGATATCCGTAATAAGCACTTCATCCGCTTCCGCGAAAGCACGACTGAACGCATCCAGCAGGAAGAACGTCCGCGTATAACGCTGTGGCTGGAATACCGCAATAATGCGTTTGCCCGTTGCTTTGGCGGCACTAATGGTAGCTTCAATCTCAGTCGGGTGATGAGCATAATCATCGATGATCAGCATATCGCGCGCCTCACCCAATACCTGGAATCTGCGTTTGGCTCCGTGGAATTGGATGATGGCTGCTACAATCTTCTCAAATGGAATGCCCGCTTCCAAACAGGTAATCACAGTAGCCATTGCATTATAAACGTTATGCTTACCCGGCACTGATAATTCCACCGTGCCCATAGCAGCACCCTGATGATTCATCGTAAAGGAGATACGGCGATCGCCCAGTACAATATCTGTTGCCGTATAATCTGCAGCACGATCAATACCATAGGTTGTAATCCGTGACTTGAGTTCTGGCAAAATCGCTTGAACATTCTCGTCGTCAGAACACACAATCGCTGTTCCTTCCGGACGAATCTGGCTCAGGAATTGCACATAAGCCCTTTTGAGCTCCTCAAAATCACTGTTGTAATTCTCCAGATGATCTGCCTCAATATTGGTTACAATACCGAGCCATGGATGGTACTGCAAAAACGAACCATCGCTCTCGTCCGCTTCAGCGACTACCCAGTCGCCTTGACCGGCCTTCGCGTTAGTACCCACATTCATGATTTCTCCGCCAATAATGTATGTCGGATCTGTATCACATTTATCCATAACAAGTGCAATCATGGATGAAGTGGTTGTTTTACCATGAGCCCCAGCTACAGCCACACCTTTACGTTCGTTCAACAAACGTGCAAGCATCTGGGAACGATGCAGAATCGGAATGTTCAGCTCTGCAGCTGCTACCCGTTCCACATTATCAGCAGGCGCTGCTGTAGAGTAGACAACAAGATCTGCTCCAGTGACGTGCTCTGCCGTATGTCCGATATATATTTTCGCTCCCTTGGCTGCCAACTTCTCGGTCAACTCCTGTGAAGCGACATCCGATCCGGTAACGGTGTATCCCATTTCCAACATAACTCTTGCGATGGCACTCATGCCATATCCGCCAATCCCTATAAAATGAACGTGTTCCGATGTATTTAACAAAACTTTCACCAACCTTTTTCAGAATCGGTTTGATGCAAAAGGGCTGCCCGCACATCCGCAATCAGGTACAGTGTGCCGGAGACCACCCCCAGATCTTCCGCTTCCGTCCGTGACTTCAATAGATCAAGTGCCTTTGCCCATTCGGGCTCGACGATGATTTCCAGTTCCTGCTTCGCAATGGCGGGACGTACCCGTTCGACAATCTGCAGCAATTCGGCTGCATCCATTTTGCGTCGGAAATCTGGCTCGGTCAGGATCAGCGTATCCACTAGTGGCAGTATATGCTGCAAATACGCTTCGTGATGCTTATTTGCCAACATACCCATCATCAAAATTAACTTGTTGTGCGGATAGACATCCATAATGCTCTTGGCCAGTGACTCTGCCCCTTCCGGATTATGTGCTCCATCTAGCACAATTCGGGGTTCATTGACGACTTTTTCGAATCTTCCTGCCCAGAAAGCATTCTCCAGTCCAAGTGCAATATCGTTGTCATCCAGCATAAATGCCATGTATTGTCTAAGCAATTCAAGCACCATAAGTGCGGCCGCTGCATTGTCACATTGATGTGAGCCCTGCATGCGTATGCGAACGTCCAGATCACGGAACGGGCCTGTAAAATGAAAAGATTGTCCGTTCTCATTGCTGTCCAGTCTATGATAAGAGAATTGATCTCCAGCCAAATACACGCTTGATTGAAGCTGCTGTGCTTTCTCCTGAATCACCTTCACAGCTTCGGGTTGAGTCGCGCAAGTCACAACGGGTACTCCCGGCTTGATAATACCTGCCTTTTCTCCAGCAATCTGCTCAATCGTATCTCCAAGCACATCCGTATGATCCATACCAATGTTGGTGATGACGGACACAACAGGTGCGACAATATTCGTTACGTCCATCCTTCCCCCTAGCCCCGTCTCCCATACCACAACGTCAGGGTAACACTCCTCTGCATAGTACAGAAGCGCGAGAGCCGTGGACACCTCAAACATCGTGGGTGATCCAAGCGGAGTGGAAACCATTTCCATGACCAGTGGATGTAATCGATTTGAGAGCTTAAGCAGGATTTCTTCAGGAATATCCTCACCGTTGTATTGAAAACGGTTTGTAAACTTGGTGATATAAGGCGACGTAAAGGTACCCACATCATATCCAGCCTGAAGAAGCACTGACGTCAAAAAAGCGCAAGTCGAACCTTTGCCGTTCGTTCCCGCGACATGAATAAATTTGAGACGTTGGTGTGGATTGCCTAACATGGACATCAGACTCTCGATTCGTTCCAATCCAGGTCGGATGCCAAAAGGAATAAGGCCATTGATCCAGTCCACGGCCTCGTTGTACGTAAGTAAAGGAGCTGCTGCATCTGTCCCGTCTAATTCCGTCATCTGATTCACCTTCGGTCCCGAGTTTGAGTGAAAAAAGCGGCCGGATGGCATAATGGCTCTCCATCCGACCCACATATATTAACCTTTAAGTTCCTTGATTCGTGCAATCACTTTATCCCGTTTATCGGAATAATCTGCTTGTTTGGCGCGCTCTTCCTCAATAACTTTGGCAGGAGCTTTGGCTACAAAGCCTTCGTTCGCCAGCTTTTTCTCTACACGGAGAACTTCGCCCTCAAGGTTCTCCAACTCTTTCTCCAAACGAGCCACTTCCTGCTCGATATCAATAAGACCTGCGAGCGGCAAGTATAGTTCTGCCCCCGTAATGATCGCAGTCATTGCCTTATCCGGTGAGTTTAAATCCAGCCCACTATCGAACTCGGACGTATTACAGAAACGTTTGATGTAGTGACTGTTACGCGCAATGATGCTGGACGTCTCCGCACTATTTGCTTTGACCATCAGCTCGATCTTTTTGCTCATCGGCACATTCACTTCTGCACGAATGTTTCGCACTGCACGAATGGTATCCATAAGCAGGTTCATCTCGGCAACAGCCTCTGGGTTCTCAAGAGCAGGATCATATACCGGCCATGATGCCAGCGTAATGGTCTCACCTTCATGCGGCAGATGCTGCCAGATCTCTTCGGAGATGTATGGCATAAACGGATGAATCAGGCGCATGGTCTGATCCAGCACATAAGCAAGCACCGATTGTGTTTTCTTCTTGGCAACCGGATCTTCCCCATAGAAGGACAGCTTAGCAAACTCAATGTACCAGTCACACAGGTCATCCCAGATAAAGTTATACAACACACGACCCGTTTCCCCAAATTCATACGCTTCGATTAGACGCGTAATATCGCGGGAAGTTTCGTTCAGACGGTGCAAAATCCAATAATCCGCTGTACCAAGCTCTCCGCTAATGTCACGTTCCTCATAGGTGAATCCTTCCAGATTCATCAATGCAAAGCGCGAAGCATTCCAGATCTTGTTGGCGAAATTACGAGCCTGCTCCACCCGTTCCCAACGGAAACGCAGATCCTGACCTGGCGTGCTGCTGGTTGAGATCATGTAACGCATTGCATCTGCGCCGTATTTCTCAATCACATCCAGCGGATCTACACCGTTGCCCAGTGATTTGGACATTTTACGTCCATCTGCATCACGGACAAGACCATGCATCAGCACATCCTTGAACGGAATCTCATCGGTGAATTCCAATGCAGTGAAAATCATACGTGCAACCCAGAAATATATGATGTCATACCCTGTCACAAGTACACTTGTCGGATAATAACGTTTCAGGTCTTCCGTATCTTCCGGCCAGCCTAGTGTGGAGAATGGCCATAAGCCGGAGCTAAACCAAGTATCGAGTACGTCTTCGTCCTGTCTGAGCTTGCGTCCAGCATACTCTGGCAGCGTTGTTGGATCTTCAGCAGATACGATGATTTCACCTGTTTCTTCATCATACCAAGCAGGTATACGATGTCCCCACCACAGTTGACGGGAAATACACCAGTCACGAACGTTCTCGATCCAGTTCAGATAGGTTTTCTCAAAACGATCTGGAACAAAATTAACCCCTTCGCCGCTCTGTTGTTTTTTAATCGCTCTCTCTGCAAGTGGCTTCATCTCAACGAACCACTGTGTAGACAGATACGGCTCAACAACAGCTCCGGTACGTTCACTGTGTCCAACCTGATGCGTGTGATCCTCAATGTTGATCAATACGCCCTGCTCTTTCAAGTCAGCAACAATCTGCTTGCGGCAGTCACTGCGATCCAGTCCCTGATACTTGCCTGCCTCAGCATTCATTGTGCCGCTCTCATCCATTACCGTAATCTGAGGCAGATCATGACGAAGACCTACTTCAAAGTCATTTGGATCATGCGCAGGCGTGATTTTAACTGCACCACTTCCAAACTCTTTATCCACATAATCATCAGCGATAATTGGAATTTCGCGTCCAATGATAGGCAGTACAAGTACTTTACCAATCATATCTGCATAACGCTCATCCTTCGGATGAACAGCAACCGCTGTATCACCCAGCATCGTTTCAGGACGCGTTGTTGCCACTGTAACGTAGCCACTTCCGTCTTTGAGTGGGTAACGCAGATGGTACAAGTGACCCTGAACTTCTTTATATTCAACCTCAATGTCGGACAGAGCTGTCCGGTTCACCGGGTCCCAGTTAATGATGCGTTTGCCTCGGTAAATAAGGCCTTTTTCATACAGTTGAACAAATACTTTGCGAACCGCTTGGGACAGGCCTTCATCCAGCGTAAAACGTTCACGAGAGTAATCAAGCGACAATCCCATTTTGCCCCATTGCTGACGAATGGTAGTGGCATATTGATCTTTCCAGTCCCATACTTTCTCCAGAAACTTCTCACGTCCCAGATCATAACGAGTCAGACCTTCTTCACGCAACTTCTGCTCCACTTTGGTTTGAGTAGCAATACCTGCATGGTCGGAACCCGGAAGCCACAGCGCATCATAACCTTGCATCCGTTTGGTGCGGATCAGAATATCCTGCAGTGTAAAATCAAGCGCATGCCCAATGTGCAGCATCCCGGTCACATTTGGGGGTGGAATTACAATTGTATACGGCTCGGCATCTTTACGTTGCCCGGCTTTGAAATATCCACGCTCCATCCAGGTGGAGTACCATTTATCCTCTGCCGCCTTAGGATCGTAAGTGGTCGGCATTTCTGTTGCAGCTGATTTTTTTTCCTCAGACATGTGTCATTCCTCCGTTACTTCATCATCTTCGCCAAAAAAAACAAAAAAAACCTTTCATCCATCAAAGGACGAAAGGTTAGCTTTCGCGGTACCACCTTTGTTTCACGCCTACAGCAAGATAGACTTCACCCTCTGTACATGACGTGACACTTCAAGCAGATAACGGCTGCTACCGGCCCATCCTACCTCAGTAATAAATGACGATAAATCTCATTCATCCCTTGTATTCAAACAGGCAACTCCCGGGCGACTTCGATCAGTTGGTTCCTGCGGAATCTCACAGCGCTGCAATTCCACTCTCTGAAAGGTCATACTGTCTACTACTCCCGTTCCACGTTGTTCTTCAAAAAACCTACACACATCATACCTTGCTCGTGCGCGATAGTCAACCTGACAACAGCGGATAAAGAGCGCTGGAATGCAGGTTTAGGACGAATTATGCAAAAACCCGCAATCCTCAAGGGGATCACGGGTCGTAACGAAGGCTTTAACTACGGATTAAGGGATGTACAATATCTGACCTTCTTCCACAACCTGCTCAGATAATCGGTTATACAACTGAAGTTCCCTCGTGCTCAATTGATATCGATCTGCAATGGCATCCAGTGTATCTTCTCGCTGAACGATGCACAGTTTCACCTTGCGGAATGGGGTCTGGTCCACGATCGTTCCCAGGAACAGGTTCTTCCATTCCACATCATCCGCTGGATACGTTTCTTCCTGTACTACACCCGCAGGAACCTCATCGCCTCGCTCCACTTCGGCATCGCGTGCCGCTCTACCGGAGGATAACAAGGAAGAGATACCTACGCCCTCTTCTTGCCGTGGTGCGGATTCTTTTTTGCTGCCAAAAGCAACCTTCAGCTCCGGCTTGTCTTCCGTCTCAGCCACAGGTTCAGGAACAAATGCTTCGTTCTGTACGAACTCGTCTACCCCAGTCGCTTCAAAAGACGGTCGGTCTTCCTCAGGGTTGCCTGGTTCGGACGAAGCAAATACACCTTGCCAGTTCTCTGCCTGTGATTCAAATGGGACATCTGCAACTGCCTGATTCTCCTGCTGAGGTACAGATCTCGCTGATTCGAAGTGCCATACCTCTGGTGCGTCCGGTACATCCGGTGCTGCCAAGTCATTAGATGATTGAGCAGTAGGCTCTGAGACTGCTTGATCTGCACTTCTCGAGTTCGCAGGTAATGCATCCACGGAAGGCTCGGACCAACCCGAAGACTCATCTTCCAGAGGCAACAATGGTTCCGACTCAGGGTAAGAAGCTAATCGATCTGCGGTCTCAGCCATAAATGACGAGATCGGAGAAGGTTCGCTGTATTGCTCATGAGATGCCAATTCATCTCCATTCGCTGTCAGAGATGCGGGATCTTCATTTGCATCAGGTTGTCTGTTTTCGTTAACGTACTCCGCACTTAGCTCCTCAGATTGAAGTGGCTCTGCAGATGACGCATTCGCATAATCCTGCTGCCATTCTTCGCTATTCCTTAATGTCTCTTCCCGTGTGGACAGGTCAGCGAATTCCGGAGCACCATATGCAAGTTCTGCTGCACTCGCAAGTCTCTCTTCCTCACTCCGCTGGAGCAGGTACTCTTGTGCAAATGTGTTGGGATCGCTACCTGCCTGTGCTGCTTCATCGGAGCGGTTGGATTGCTGAGCATCAGGTGAATGAACAACTGTAAACTCATCTGCTGACCACACTTGTGGCTCTTCAACAGGAAAACCTTCGATACCTCGTAGCGACAACACGCCTGTAATGTTCAGACTGCGATTGGATAACAGATCCACGTCAAAATTTTCGATCTCGATGGAAATATCTTCAATCGATCTGACCCGGTTCAGCGGCACTGTGATCTCCACGGGAATGAAATGTTTGAGCTCCTCTGAAGCCTCATTTTCTCCTCTGTACGCACCTGTAAGTAAAAGATGCCCTCTTAATGTGGCATGATCATCCTGCCCTATGACTTGAATGCGTGGGTATAGTTCAATCTCCTCCAATTCCTCAATCGCAGGAACTCCCTCAGACAAATGAACGCGCTCATAAATATCGAACCGCAAACCATAAGGTTGATTCAACAAAGGTGGCGTCCTCCTTTCGGCATATGTTCACCATGATCCTTCTCATGGGACTGATCCATGGTCCAAATCCTTCGTTACCCCATCTATATGCCTTGAATGAGAGGAGCATGCCACCTTTTGAAAAACCTTGCTATATATGTTCAACTCATGGTTATTTACACTGTCACTCCAATGACAGAACAACCTTCTGATCGCTGTTATCCCCGGATTTTTTTCATTCCTTTTTATAAAGGGAAAATCCGGGGATAGCTTAGGCTTCCGAAGTAGCTTTCTTTCAGAAAGCTTTTAGGCGAACGCTTTACTTCTTCTGGTTGTTTCTGTCCTTTCCGTTTTCGTGTAAATAGTTAGTCGAACTTATATAGTGTATTAGTAAGACCCCTCTCGCTCTGCCAATTGTGTGAAGTCGGATGGCCAATGGTCGTTCACTTCAATCATCGCTCCGGTTAAAGGATGACTAAACTTAAGCAACTCTCCATGAAGTGCTTGTCGTCCAATGGCATCCGCTCTACCTCCATACAACGCATCACCAATAAGCGGATGTCCCGCGTAACTCAGGTGTACACGAATTTGGTGTGTTCGTCCTGTATCCAGCTTTAATCGTACAAGGGTTGCTCGTTCCCACACTTCGACGATCTCCACATGGGTAACAGCTTCCTGTCCACCTTCCGAGACACGCCTGCGCTGTTTGTGATGTCTGTCCTTGCCAATCGGAGCATCAATTTTGTGGAGTTTAAGGGGAATTTGTCCACCTGCAATAGCTACATAATGGCGACCAATCTCTTTACGACGCATCGCTTCATCCAGTTTGGCGAGGGCAAAAGCATTTTTGGCATATAGGACAGGTCCCGTTGTATCCTCATCCAGTCGATGAACATGGCGTACGCTCGCCTGTATTCCGTTCATTTCATAATAAGAGGCAACCACATGATCCAGCGTGATCGCCTGATCAGCACGGCTTCCATCTGGATGCAGTTTCATGCCTGCCGGTTTGTGCATAACCAGACAGAAATCATCCTCATACAGTACATCTACCTCAGCCCAGCGTGGCTCAACATCGATTGGCTGGGACGCAAAAAGGGCCAGCCGAAGCCGGTCCCCTGCAAGTTGTATTCCTCGGTTTGCTTTCAGCTGACGGAGCAGTTTCTCCGGAAACTGAAGTTCAGACAATAACCATTGCTCTGCAGCCATCGGTTTGTCCGAACTGCCTGTTACGGCTTTCCCTGGCATCAGCTCAAGCCATTCCCCGCGGCGTTTCCAACTTTTGATGGTCATAGCGATTGAAGAGCTTTACGATTCGCCTCAATCGTATCGTCAATATCCTGCTCCGTGTGCACACCAGAGACAAACATACCTTCGTATTGCGAAGGCGCAACACTCACACCTTGATCAATCATGGCCGCAAAATAACGACGGAATTGATCCAGATTGCTTTCTTTGGCAATATCATAATTGGTTACTGGAACGGCACTGAAGAATGGACAAACCATGGAACCCACACGGTTAATGGTTATCGCAATACCCGTCTCAGCTGCATTTTTCTCGAATCCGGCTTGCAGACGTGCAGACAATGTCTCCAGACGGTCATAGACCTCTGGTGTTAACAATTTGAGCGTTGTATACCCTGCTGCCATAGCCAGCGGATTCCCGCTCAATGTACCTGCCTGATAGATTGGTCCTGTTGGAGCAATCTGTTCCATCAGATCCCGACGACCACCATAAGCGCCAACCGGGAGGCCGCCACCGATAACTTTACCCAGACAAGTCAGGTCAGGTGTAACCCCATACCGTCCCTGAGCACAGTTCAACCCTACGCGGAAACCGGTCATGACTTCGTCAAAAATAAGCAGGCTGCCATATTGGGTCGTCAAACTGCGCAGCCCTTCAAGGAAACCGGAAGCCGGAGGAACAACCCCCATGTTACCTGCCACAGGCTCCACAATAACAGCGGCCAGTTCTTCACCATAACGTTCAAAAGCAAGTCTCACGGACTCCAGATCGTTATAAGGCACCGTAATGGTATTCACAGCTACGCCTTCAGGCACGCCTGGACTATCTGGAAGACCCAGCGTTGCAACACCTGAGCCAGCCTTGATCAGCAAGCTGTCTGCATGTCCATGATATGATCCTTCAAACTTCAGAATTTTACTGCGTCCGGTTACCCCGCGTGCCAGTCGAATGGCACTCATCGTTGCTTCAGTTCCAGAATTAACCATCCGCACGATATCGATAGAAGGTACACGCTCACAGACCAGTTTTGCCATCTCGGTCTCCAGCAAGGTAGGCGCACCAAAGCTTGTTCCTTTGAGGGCTGTCTCACGCAAAGCTTCTACAACGTCAGGGTGTGCATGTCCCATAATGAGTGGGCCCCAGGATCCCACATAGTCAATAAAAACATTGCCATCAATATCGTAGATTTTGGACCCTTCACCACGTTCTGCATAGATTGGAGTAAGTCCCACCGATTTGAATGCGCGTACAGGGCTGTTCACACCCCCGGGTATGTACTGCTTCGCTTCCTCAAACGCGCTGCGTGAGCGCTCATCATTGCGACGATTACCTTGTTGTGCAGTCATGAATATCCTCCTCAATGTAATTTATTTTATTTCTCAGCCAACCAGCGTGAAGCGTCTTTTCCGTAGTAGGTAATGATCATATCTGCACCTGCGCGTTTCATGCTGAGCAGGATTTCCATGGCAACTTTTTTCTCATCGATCCAGCCTTGAATCGCCGCCGCCTTCACCATGGCATACTCGCCACTTACATTATAGGCAACAAGCGGAAGATCAAATTGATCCTTAATCGTACGCATGACATCAAGATAGGACAGCGAAGGTTTAACCATTAGCATATCCGCTCCTTCGAGCACATCCGTCTCTGCTTCACGCAAGGCTTCACGCGCGTTCGCCGGGTCCATCTGATATGACTTGCGGTCTCCGAATTGTGGTGTGGAATCCGCAGCTTCACGGAATGGACCATAGAACGCGGATGCATATTTAACAGAGTAAGACATAATCGGAATGTGACTGAATCCATTCTCATCCAGCCCCGCGCGGATCGCTTGTACAAATCCATCCATCATGTTGGATGGTGCAATAATGTCCGCTCCTGCTTTAGCTTGAGACACTGCCGTTTGCACGAGTAGATCCAGTGATTCGTCATTTAACACATCTCCGCAGATGTGACCGTCAATCTCCACGGTGTGTACCATACCGCAGTGACCGTGATCCGTGAATTCACACAGACAAGTATCCGCAACAACCAGCAGTTCCGGGTACCAGGATTTGATCAATCTCGTCGCTTCCTGCACAATGCCATCTTCAGCAAAGCCAGATGAACCCACACTGTCCTTAGTCTCGGGAATACCAAACAATAACACGGCTGGAATTCCCAGCTCGGCAATTTCCGTTACTTCCTCCTGAAGACGATCCAGCGAGAAGCGGAATACGCCAGGCATGGATTTAATTTCAGATTTTACATTTTCTCCATACGTAACATAGATTGGTTGAATAAAATCATCCACGGTTAGATGGGTCTCTCTGACCATATTGCGAATACCTGTGGATTGACGTAAACGGCGATGCCGTACAATTGGAAAACTCATACGAGTAAAACCTCCTTGAAAAAGTTAAATAGAGCAAAAAGGGAAGCGCGCTGGTATCCTATCGAATTCAGCACGCTTCATATGTTGACATGATTACATGTGTATTAATTTCGAAGAGCGCCTTCTTTGGTTCCTGTCCGTTTCCAGTCGCATAGCACTGTGATCAAGCTATCCATCGTTGCTTCCTCTGCCATCAGTGTAACCTTTAGTCCAGCGGCTTCTGCCGTTTTCGCTGTAACAGGCCCGATACACGCAACCTCCACATCTTTCAATAAAGGCAGTGGATCTTGCAACCCCATACGTTTCAACATACTCATGAAGTTGGTAACCGTCGATGAACTTGTAAAGGTCACCGCATGAATACCACCTTCTTCAAGTAGCTTGAGTAGTTCGTCATCATCCTCACCAGCGAGGATCGTATCGTAGGTGATGGCTTCGGTGACCTGAAGCCCTCTTTCTCTCAACTGGTCACGTAACCATGTACGTGCAAGATCACCATGCGGAAGCAGTACTCTCTGGCCTTCCTTCAGCTCGCTTTCAAAAGCCTCAAGCATGCCTTCGGCCTGGAAAGGACCTTTGACAACTTCAGCTACGATGCCATGTTTGCGCAAAGCGTCCGCTGTGGAAGGTCCTACGGCAGTAATTCTCGCTTGATGAATCGAACGAATATCCTTGCCTTCCTGTTCCAGATGACGGAAGAAAAACTCCACGCCGTTCACACTTGTGAAAAACACCCAGTCATAGGTATTTAAAGCACTGAAGGCGTCTTTGACACTTTGCTTGGCAGATTCACTGGACGGCATGACCGTCTCAATGACCGGAAACTCATACGGTTCGCCGCCGAGTTCCTCAATGCGATTCACCAGTTCACTCGCCTGACTGCGAGCACGGGTTACCAGAATTCGTTTGCCAAACAGCGGCAGCGCTTCTGCCCATTTCAATTGTTCCCGCTGATTGACAACATCTCCCACCACAATAACAGCTGGTGGTTGGAAATTGGCTTCGATCACTTTCGCTTCTATATCCTCAAGGGTACCTGTAAGGGTATCCTGTTCCGCTCGTGTTCCCCAACGAATTAGAGCTACCGGTGTTTGCGCTGGACGACCATGACGAATCAATTGTTCGCTGATATATCCAATTTTGGCAACCCCCATCATAAATACAAGTGTGCCCGTTGCATTCGTCACTTTATCCCAATGGATACTGCGATCAAGCTTGTCCGGACTCTCGTGCCCCGTAATAATAGAGATGGAAGATGCATAGTCACGGTGAGTCACAGGAATTCCAGCATACGCAGGTACACTTATTGCAGCGGTAACCCCAGGTACAATCTCAAACGGAATTCCGTTTTTGTGCAGCAAACCCGCCTCTTCGCCCACGCGTCCAAAGATAGTTGGATCGCCGCCCTTAAGCCGAACCACAACCTTGCCTTCAAGAGCCAGATCAACCAACAGTTGATTGATCTCTTCCTGTTTCATCGTATGCCGATCCGGGCGCTTGCCCACGTAAATCTTGACTGCGCCGGGTTTCATTTGTTTCAACAATCTCGGACTTGCTAAACGATCATAGACTACCGCATCGGCTTTCCCGATGGATTCCCACCCTTTTACCGTAATCAGCTTTGCATCCCCAGGACCTGCCCCTACCAAAAAGACCTTTCCCACCATGTCTTCATCCCCTAACTTCTGCCAGTATCTGCTCTGCTCCCCGTTCGATCAATCTCCACGCCACTTCTTCACCCAGACGAACCGGGTCCTTGCCGATCATGGCTTCCTTAAGAATCAGTCCACCATCCGGCGTGCCGACCATACCTGTTAATTGTAACGTGTTTTCACCATTCAGGGAATCTGCATCTTGCTGAGGCACCCACACCGCATGAGCACCGATCGGAACCTGACAGCCCCCATTCAATACACTGAGAAAACGGCGTTCCGCCTGTACAGGAAATGCTGTCTCGGGGTCGTTATACAGCTGCAGCAAGTGCAACAGTTCCTCATCGTCTTCACGACATTCGATACCAAGCGCGCCTTGACCCACTGCCGGAAGGCAAGCTGTTTCCGTCAAGTACTCTGTGATCCGGTCTTCCCAGCCCATACGGTACAATCCTGCAGCTGCCAGAATAATCGCATCGAATCCTTCGGTCTCCAGCTTCCGCAGACGGGAATCAATATTGCCGCGAATCGATTCCAATTGCAAATCTGGACGATAGGCCTTTAATTGACTCGATCGGCGCAGACTGCTTGTTCCGACTCTAGCTCCTTCTGGCAGTTGATCCAGAGTTAGTCCACCATTAGATATCAGCGCATCCCGTGGATCTGCACGACGGGGAATAGCGCCATTGATTAATCCTTCGGGTAACTCGGAGGGCATATCCTTCATACTATGCACAGCCATATCAATGGTACGATCAAGCATCGCTTGTTCAATCTCTTTGACAAACAAACCTTTGCCGCCCACTTTTGACAACGTTACATCCAGAATGAGATCTCCCTTGGTAACAATCTTATGTACTTCAAAGTCAAAAGCTAATCCTTCCCGCTCACAAATATCGCGTAAATCCTGAATGACATGACCTGTCTGGGTTAGCGCAAGCGCGCTCTGTCTACTTCCAACTTTAATTGTACGCATATCTACACTTCCTCCTGATTACGGGATATCCAGTCCCCGATTTCTTCTTCGGTCCACCACCGAAAATGGCCTGTACGAATATCTTCTAATATGTTCATTTCAGTTAATTGCCGAAGCAACGTACTCCTGAGACTTGAAGAAGATACGCGTGACTTCACCTCAGTCCTCATCTGGTGCAAAAACTCAAGGTACGTCTCATACTCATCACCGAACTGTCGTTCGAGTGTGGCACGTATCTCCGCTGCTGCTGCCGGTCCCGCTCCTGCTGTGGATATCGCTATGCTTAATCTCCCACGCCTTACCACGCTTGGCGTAATAAAGCTGCTGTGCTCCGAAGACATTGCGTTATTCACCAATATGCCCGCAGCCTCCGCATCCCGAACCACAGTTGAATTGACCTCTGAATGGTCAGTCGCTGCATATACGAGAAAGGCCCCCCGCAAATCTCCATTGCGGTAGGACCGGTCTATCCATTGAATTCGGGATTCATGATGCAGTTGTTTTAATATGGGAGTAAGCTCCGGACTAATGACCGTAATCTGTGCCTCAGCATGCAGTAATCCCTTAATTTTACGTTCGGCAACACGTCCACCACCAACCACGCAGCATTTCTTGCCTGAAGTATTCACAAATATCGGCGTGTAACGGTCCATCCCCTTCACTCTCCCGTCCAACGATGAAACGCTGAATACGCATTGGATAAAAAACTTATAATGACAAATCCGTACCCAATCAGTGTCCATCTTGCCATGATAATTGTAGAGAACTGTTTCCTTCTCTTGGATACGAAGTACCCCACATAGATGGCTATAGCAAGACCTGTCGCAATAACTTTGAGATCCAAGAGTAGAATCCAGCGTCTTTCCGCCACAATGGATAATACGGCAAGCATCACAGAAACACCAAGGAGCGGTGTACCTATGAAATTAGCACCATCCATGTATTTGCCGATCACTTCCAGGCTTGGCATCCGTCGCATCGTATCATTCCACTTTTTTTTCTTCAACTTACGGTGCAGGAACAGATATAACATGGCAAATACCGTAGCAACGGTTAACGCCGCAAAACCAAGATTCGCCAAGGTAATATGCATAATGAGTAATCCATGTACCGTTTGCCAGTTATGCAGTGATATCTCTCCGGCCGTAAACCACAGTCGGTTTAATACCGTAACGGAAAAACCTACAACATTCAGCAACAAAATCACAAATTCGGAACGCTGGATGCGAGTCATGACGAGAGACATCAGCACAATACTGAATGAAAATATAAACAAAAAATCAAAGGTGGTATAGATGGGGAAATGGCCTTCAGTCCACATGCGCAATATGACATGCGTTACCTGCAATCCCCAAACAACGACAAGAAACCCTGTGCCTGTCCGCTTCGCCCCCGCATTGCGTCGAATGCAGTCCGAGAAATAGAACAGTAGGCTCAGGGCATACATATAGATTAGAGCTTCATAAACTTGTTCAGCAAGGGTCAAGCTGCCCACCCGCCTTATACGCCTGCCGGAGCATAAGCCGGCACGGGGTCTTGCCGGTTTTCGTTAAGGTGAGCGGCTGGTTTCGCCAGAGCTGTAGCATCACTCTGACTCACTTTTTCAGCGGCCATCTCTACTGCATCTTCCAGAGCGAAAATCTGAGTAAACATGCGCAGAGCTTCATCACCTTGCTTCGTGCCTGCCATTTCCTTAATCCGATTAATCGGATCTGTCGTCATTTGGTTCACAATACTCTTGGTCAAACGACGAATGACTTTACGTTGATGTTCATCGAGCTCAGGCAGTTTATTAAACAGGCTATCCATCGTTTCTTCATGAATGGAGACACCTTTTTCCTGCAAAGCGCGAATAACGGGACGAACACCCAACGTTTTGAGCCAATGGTAATAATCCTCCATCTCAAGCTCAATCATTCTCTCAATCTTGGCAGCTTCCACCTTACGCATCTCCAGGTTGCTCTCCACGATTCCTTCCAGATCATCAATGTCATAGAGAAATACGTTGGATAATTCACCAATCGCCGGATCAATATCCCGTGGAACCGCAATATCAATCAGGAACAATGGACGAGATTGACGACGCTTCATGCTCTCTCGTACCACTGCTGCATCCATGACATAACGTTCAGCTCCAGTGGAACTAATCACAATATCAACTTCATTAAGTCGATCTAGTGCCTGTTCCATGGTACAAGGTGTCCCCCGGAACTTGGCTGCCAATTCTTCAGCTCTTGCGAGCGTGCGATTCGCCACGATGACCTCGGATGCCCCGTTGGCATAGAGATGTTTCACGGTTAGTTCACTCATCTTGCCGGCACCCAAAATGAGCACCTTCTTGTCTGTGAACATGCCAAAAATCCTCTTACCGAGTTCAACAGCAGCATAACTGACAGATACGGCGCTCTCCCCGATGGAAGTCTCCGAATGTGCCCGTTTGCCCAGCGTAACAGCCTGTTTGAACAGCATATTAAACCAGGTACCTGTTGATTTCTCTTCCTGCGCTTTAAGAAAAGCCTGTTTCACCTGTCCAAGAATCTGAGTCTCACCGATGACCATAGAATCTAGTCCGCAGATGACGCGGAACAAATGGCGCATGGCTTGATCATCTTCATATATATATAAGTGTTGCGTAAATTCTTCCCGCGGTACGTTAAACCATTGTTCCATGAATGTTCGAATAAAATAACCACACATGTGAAGACGGTCCACCACAACATACAACTCGGTACGGTTACATGTGGCTACGATTACACCTTCCAATACACTCTTGGTCAGCTTGAGCTGCTGCAGCGCTTCAGACAAATCCTTTTCTGCAAATGTGAATCGTTCCCTAACCTCTACAGGCGCCGTGCGATAATTCAAACCAACGACAACGATGTGCATTGCAAGTTCACCTGCCTAATAAATTTCCAATCAAAGTGCTTACTGCATATGTCTATCCATTTATGATTGACAAGGTTAATTATATCACACATCATAGCCATGACCGGGTCATTTTTATGAAATGTTTATGAAATCACCATGTTCATCATCATATGCACTGTCATTTATTGTAGTGTCTCACCAAAGTTCACCGTTATGCGTTAAAAAGTGTCCATTATGAATATTCATAACGATACGCATATTAAAACAAATAGCCATGGAATTATTCCATGACTATTTGAGTTTGGGAGGTTATGTGTCCATCCCGATATGTGAACATTGTGTATGCAATATACTTTTTATTTAAGCCCGTTCAGTCTGGTTGTTCATGTCTGGTGTTTCAACTTGCAATTCGCCCAAACCACGTACCAACTTCTTTGCATACGTTTTTTCAGGCTTTAATACGGATACCAGGTAGTCAATAGCAAGCTGTGGATCTACAGTCTCCCCACAAGTGTAACAATCAATCGCTGCAAAACCTCTCTCAGGATACGTATGAATGGAGAGATGGCTCTCAGACAATAGTACAAGTACGGTCGCTCCCTGTGGATCAAACTGCTTAGATTGTACGGACATCACTGTCGCGCCACATGCCTCTGCTGCTTCAACCATTTGGGCTTCCAGATACTCTGCATTGTTCAGTAGATTAAAGTCGACACCCCAAGTATCAACAGCAACGTGTCTTCCGAAAGTTGAAAATTCCATCCTTCGGTCCCCCCTTCCTAGGAATAAAATGTTTGAAAAATTTCATCCGCTAGGACCTACGTCATTCACTTCCCGAGGGAAAAATCTCTCGCAACATATAATGTCCTGAGTGAATCCTGGTTCCTATATTGTTTTCAACGAGATTAAAAATAACATTGAATCAGAGTGAAATCAACCCTTTTCCAGAAGATTGTAAAATAAATATTTCCAATTCGGAATATTCGATCTCACATCAAAAAATTCCCCTGAAACCTCCACATTGGCGAGTGCCACTGCCCGGAAGATACAAGGGAATTCATTATATACATATACGTTTATAAACATACAATTTTAAGTTAATAAGCTTCAAGCTCAAACAACCGTTTTTGATGACGAGCAAGGGTCTCATCAATCTGATGGAGCTGATCAGCAGTCGCATCTTTTCTAGTATCCAGCAGTGAATCAATCTCGGCATACACACGGTTGATTTCGCGTTCTACATCTCTGGCCTGGAACAGATGTTGCAATTCAAGCAACGTGTTTTTGTATTCATAGATCACTCGGGTGTTCTCCCCGGTCTTCTCCACAATTTTGCGGACAGTGCCTTGAGCATAAACATACGTCATGGTGAACCCTTTATAGATCCGATGAACGACCCCGTCACCCTTAAAAGTCACAAAGAGCTTCCGGACAACGTTGGTCAGATGCAGATTCACCAGGCGGCAAGATAACTCACAGATATAAAACCCTTCTATGCGGTCAAAAGGAAAATGCACTTCTTCTCCACTTACATCCCCCAGCACAACCTCCTGACAACCATTGTCCAACACCTTAACCCGGTGATGAAGCCTGCCGTCTTCTGTCATGCGCAAAAACTGATGCATCTGGGGTTCTGACAATTTCATAGTGGCCTTAACGTATTCTGTGGCTAACCGCTGAGCCATACAAATCCCTCAATTCTTTCCCGATTGTTTTGTCTTCCTGCACATGTAGCAGTCATCTCAAAATTCTTCAGGCCGGCATGGCCGGTAATTTTGTTACTGTTGGCAATATGCACCTATGCTCATTATACACTACCCTAACGTTATTTTTCTCCAGACCCAGATGATGAATTGTCACGAAATCCCTTAAAAAACCGGATTAATCTGGATCTCATTAAAGATTCATTTAGCATGCTCACTTTCCTGCACTAAAACGGTATACTATCTCGGTTATCCGTTAATTCCGTTGGTTTCTTCCTCATCAGAAGCACCCTCTGCATCCAGCACTGGTGCATACTTATCTATGCGGGCATGGCGGGTAATGATGTCCCATAACTCTTCTTTCCCCAATCCCTCTTCGGATGAAAACGGCACAAACAAATCCCCTGAACGAAGACCCAGTGATTCCTTAATGACTTTGATATATTTGGCTCTGCGGGTTTTTGGAATCTTGTCCATCTTGGTTGCTACGACAACCAAAGGCAGTCCATTATGACGAAGCCATTCGTTCATCATCTTGTCCTCCTTGGACGGTTCATGTCTCATATCCACCATCTGCATGACCAGTTTCAATTCCTCGCGTCCCAACAAGTATTTCTCCATCATTTTTCCCCAGGCAAAGCGTTGCTCTTTGGAAACTTTAGCGTACCCATATCCCGGGAAATCGACGAAGTAGAGATCCTGATTAATTTTATAATAGTTGAGTTGCTGTGTCTTACCCGGTGTAGAGCTCGTCCGAGCCAAATTTTTACGATTGATCAATCGGTTGATCAGGGAAGATTTCCCCACATTGGAGCGTCCCGCCAAAGCAATCTCTGGCAGACCGTCCTCGGGGTATTGTTCAGGCCGAACGGCACTGATAATAAATTCAGATTGATTTACTTTCATATTGTATCTTTCCTCTCTTGAAAACCTGTGCTATGCATCACCTGTTGAAGGTATTATGCCATGGATTGTTCTATCATACCAAAAAAACCGTTCCAGCGGACGCCGAAGCCTCCGCAGAACGGTCTAATCTTCATACGAACCTTTCGGATACGTGGATTACAGGTGAATTCCTGTCTGCTCAACAAGTGCATGCTGCAATACCTGATCCATATGGGCTACAGGGACAAACTCCACATCTTCCTTGATGCTGTCTGGAATGTCACGCAGGTCCCGTTCGTTATCCTTAGGCAATAATATTTTTTTATAGCCGGCACGATGGGCTGCCAGTGATTTCTCTTTCAGACCACCAATCGGCAACACACGTCCACGCAGTGTTATTTCACCAGTCATCGCGATATCCTTGGACACATGTTTGTTCGTCAAGGCTGAGATTAACGCTGTTGCCATCGTAATCCCGGCAGATGGACCATCCTTCGGAATCGCTCCTTCCGGAACGTGGATATGGATATCGTTTTTCTCATGGAAGTCAGGCGAAATTCCTAGCTGTGTAGCTTTGGAACGGGTGTAACTGAATGCGGCTTGTGCCGATTCCTTCATGACATCCCCCAGTTTACCTGTGAGAGTCAATTTACCTGTTCCAGGCACAACAGTCACTTCAATGATAAGGGTATCTCCACCCACTTCAGTCCACGCCAGACCCGTTACGGTACCAATCTGATCTTCCAGTTCGGCCATACCATAACGGAACTTGCCAGGTCCAAGGTAGTCTTTGATCTCATCGGATGAGATGTTAATCTGACCTTCCACACCCGATACGATGTTCTTGGCAGCTTTCCGGCACAACGAAGCCATCTGCTGTTCCAGATTACGCACACCTGACTCCCGTGTATATTCACGAATTACACGCAACAACGCGTCATCCGGGATTTCCAATTGCTCTTCTTCCAAACCATGGTCCTGCTTCTGTTTGGGCAACAAATAGTTTTTCGCAATTTGTTGCTTCTCCAGTTCCGTATAACCAGGGATGTTGAGCATTTCCATCCGATCCAGCAATGGACGCGGAATATTGTGTACCGTGTTGGCAGTTGTTATAAACATAACGTTGGATAAGTCAAACGGCAATTCTACAAAATGATCACTAAACGTATTATTTTGTTCCGGATCAAGTACCTCAAGTAACGCTGCGGAAGGATCTCCGCGGAAGTCTGAAGCCATCTTATCAATCTCGTCCAGCAGGAATACCGGATTAAGTGACCCTGCCGTTTTCATCCCCTGGATGATACGCCCAGGCATAGCCCCTACATAGGTGCGCCGATGACCACGAATCTCGGCTTCATCCCGCACGCCGCCAAGAGATATTCTTACAAATTCCCGACCCAGCGATCTAGCAATCGAACGAGCAAGTGATGTTTTACCGACCCCTGGAGGTCCGACCAGACAGAGAATTGGCCCTTTGAGCTTCTTGACGAGCTTCTGGACAGCCAGATATTCAAGCACACGTTCTTTCGGCTTTTCCAGTCCGTAATGATCTGCATTGAGCACATCTTCCGCTTTTTGGATATCCAGATCATCCGCTGTCATCTGACTCCAAGGAAGGCCAAGCAGCCAATCCACGTAGTTGCGAATGACTCCGCCCTCGGCTGAACTTGCAGGCATTTTCTCCAGTCGATCAATTTCTTTCTCGACCTTTTCTTTCACCTTGTCCGGCAAGCCGAGTTCTTCCATCTGAGTGCGAAGTTCCTCGACCTCACCCGCACGGCCTTCTTTTTCACCCAGTTCTTTCTGGATCGCTTTCATCTGCTCGCGCAAATAATATTCCTTCTGCGTTTTCTCCATCTGTTTCTTCACACGTTGGCTGATCTTGCGTTCAAGCTCCAGCACTTCGCGCTCATTGTTCAGGATATCCAGCAATTTCTCCAGACGTTCCCGAACGTCGATGGTCTCCAGAATTTCCTGTTTATCCTTGATCTTCAAGGACAGGTGACTCGTGATGACATCGGCCAGACGCCCTGGTTCTTCGATGTCAGACACCGCTGCGAGTGTCTCTGGTGTCACTTTTTTGGACAGATTAATATAATTCTCGAACTGGTTCAGAACGGTACGCATCAAGGCATCCGTCTCCGGATGGGTATTCTCCTCTTCAGGCAGCTCTTTAGCCAGTACTTCATAATATTCCTCGTTGTCCGTATATTCAATAATTTCAGCCCGTTCCAAGCCTTCAACGAGTACACGAATCGTACCGTTCGGAAGCTTCAGCATCTGTCTGACCTTGGCCACGGTTCCGATTCTGAAAATGTCCTCTTGTGTTGGTTCTTCAATATTTACTTCGGCTTGGGAACATAGGAGAATCAGATGTTCTTCTACCATCGCTTTTTCTAAAGCCTTGACCGATTTCTCCCGGCCCACATCGAGATGCAGTACCATACTCGGGTAGACGAGAAGTCCTCTTAAAGGCAGTAAAGGAAAACGACGACCTTTCGCTTTGCTCGGTCCCATCGCTTTCGCACCTCCAATGGCTCTCAGGTTGTAGTCATTCATTATTCTATCAAATGTTCACATAAAAAACCAATGAAGGGAAGCGCTTAGCAGCTTCCCGAATCTGTAACCTGTCCTGGACGAGGCACGTCCGCACGCAAATAGGAAGCGGATGCCGGTGGAAAAATCTCCGGTGCAGGTGCAACTGTCTCCTCTGCAAGCTTCGTTTGTTCCATTTGTTGTGATTCCGGAACCCAGGCGAACACTTCACGGAATACGTCCTGTACCGTATCTACCGGGATAACGCGCAAGCCATCCAGATTCTCAAAAATGGACTGCCAGTTCTCCGCGGGAATAATAACGGTCTTCGCTCCTGCCTGAAATGCAGCCTCGACCTTGGCCAGCACGCCACCGATAGGTTTAACCCGACCATGAATACTGATCTCGCCAGTCATCGCTGTCTCATGATCCACAGGACGCCTCTGAATGGCTGATGTAATGGCAGTCGCCATGGCGATCCCGGCGGATGGACCATCAATAGGCGTCCCACCTGGGAAATTCACGTGTAAATCGTAATCATTCGGACGAATACCCATGGCTTTTAATACGGTTAACACATTTTCAACCGAGCCTTTGGCCATACTTTTTCGCCGGAGTGTACGCGAACCGCCTCCAATCTCTTCTTCATCCACAACGCCTGTAATGTTGATTCGGCCTTGATCTTTAAGAGCCGGAACAGCAGACACTTCGATCTCCAAAATGGTTCCCATATTCGGTCCGTATACCGCCAAGCCGTTAACAAAACCCACCTGCGGCTGTGTAGGGACCTTCCGATCAGGCCGTGGCTGAATCTGACTGCTACCCGCCACCCACTCCACATCAGATGCCTGAAGCGTCTCACGCTTCTCTGTCAGCGCAAGTCCAGCAGCCAGCTGGATGATATTGACCGCTTCACGTCCATTGGTTGCATATCGCTTGACCACATCAACGGCATCCGGACATGGACTGAACCCTATTTTCTGAACAGCATCCTCTGCAATTCGCCCAATCTCCTCAGGCAACAGAGGACGGAAATAAACTTCCATACAGCGGGAACGCAGAGCTGGTGGCAGTTCATGAGGCGAACGTGTCGTTGCTCCAACAAGGCGGAAATCGGCCGGCAGGCCATTTTGAAAAATATCGTGGATATAAGCAGGAGTATGCGTGTCTTCCGAGTTATAGTACGCACTCTCCAAAAACACCTTGCGATCCTCCAACACTTTCAACAGCTTATTCATCTGAATCGAATGTAATTCACCAATCTCATCAATAAAAAGCATTCCCCCATGCGCTTTCGTGACAGCGCCCGGTTTCGGTTGGGGAATACCTGCAACGCCCATGGCTCCTGCTCCCTGATATATCGGATCGTGGACCGAACCAATTAAGGGGTCCGCAATACCACGCTCATCAAAACGGGCTGTTGTTGCATCCAGCTCCGTGAATTTCGCGTCTGGCTTGAAAGGCGATGTTGGATTCTTCTTAGCCTCTTCCAAAACGACCCTTGCGGCAGCTGTCTTCCCGACTCCGGGAGGGCCATAAATGATAACATGTTGCGGATTAGCACTGCACAAAGCAGCTTTAAGGGCACGCAGCCCGTCTTTTTGCCCAACAATATCGTTAATGGTAGCTGGACGCGTCTTCTCCGACAACGGCTTGGTGAGTGAGATCGAACGCAGCTTGCGCAGCTTCTCCAGTTCCTTGCGAGATTCACGCTCAACGGCACTGCGGTTTGTTTTCTGGCCACGCAGCAGGTTCCAGAAATACAAACCAATCACCACTCCAAAAAATAACTGAATCAACATGATGACCATACCAAATTCCATGTCTTCACATCCTCCTATTTTGTCGCTATTCTCATATGAGATCATGCTAATACTTGGTAGTATAGCCTTTTCAACGCGACGTAAACGGGCGATGCGGAATTTGTATGCGAGAAAATAAAAAGCCCGCCATCGCTGGCGAGCTTTTGCTGTAACAAGATATGAATCAATCAGTGCGAACGACCAGGAATAACACCTGTCTCTTCGTAGGCTTCAACGATTTTGTCGATCTCTTTTTTTAATTCCTCAACCATGATTTCTTCAGGCACTTTACGAATCATCTTACCATGACGGAACAAGAGACCTTCTCCACGAGCACCGGCAATTCCGATATCCGCTTCTTTGGCCTCACCTGGACCATTAACCGCACAACCCAACACCGATACTTTAATCGGCACCTTCAGTTTGGAGATATACTCTTCCACTTCGTTGGCAATGGAGAACAGGTCGATGTCCAAACGTCCACACGTTGGGCAGGAGATCAATGTGGCTGCATTTGTAATCAGTCCAAATGTTTTGAGCAGATCACGAGCGACCTTAATTTCTTCTACCGGGTCCGCACTCAGTGAGATCCGCATCGTTGAACCAATACCCATGGACAATAGAGCTCCCATACCTGCGGAGCTTTTGATTGTACCGGAGAACAGTGTACCTGCTTCGGTAATCCCGAGATGCAACGGATACGGAATGATTTGAGCTGCTTTGGTATACGCCTCAATTGCCATCGGCACATCCGATGCTTTGAGAGACACGATGATATCATGGAAATCAAGCTCTTCCAAAATACCAATGTGATACAATGCACTTTCTACCATAGCATCTGCCGTAGGATACCCATACTTCTCAAGGAGATGGTTTTCCAAAGAACCCGCATTTACTCCAATCCGAATCGGAATGCCGCGGTCTTTACAAGCCTTAACCACTTCTTCCACTTTTGCACGTTTACCGATGTTACCTGGATTAATCCGAACTTTATCGATGCCGTTCTCAATCGCAAGTAAAGCCAGCTTATAGTTGAAATGAATGTCCGCTACGAGCGGTATATTAATGCGTTTTTTGATTTCCTTGATGGCTGCGGCAGCTTCCTCATTATTCACCGTTACACGTACCACTTGACAGCCCGCTTCTTCCAGTCGCAGAATCTCTGCAACCGTTGCTTCAACGTCTGCCGTTTTGGTTGTACACATACTTTGGATAATGACTTCGTTACTGCCACCGATCGTTACGTTTCCCACTTTCACGGGACGTGTATCCTGTCTTAAATACATGAGTGATTTCTCTCCCCACAACGTCAAAGCTCCACCCTGACAGAGACATGAATTCGCCTTCTGCCAAAGTGGAGAACTGACAAGTCTATATTTCAGAGTTCAACGGGATTCAGGCCTTTATTAGGCGCTCTCTTCCTGCTTATCGTCCTTCGATTGGCTTAGTTCAGGCACGACTCTTTTCTCAACAACTTCCTCGGTAATGACACAGTTCGTAACATCTTCACGTGAAGGCACTTCATACATGATTTCCAGCATGATACCTTCAATGATGGCACGCAATCCACGTGCACCTGTGTTACGTTTAATTGCTTCTTTTGCAATCGCAAGCAATGCAGCTGGTTCAAAGACCAGATTCACATTATCCAGCTCAAGCAGTTTTTGGTACTGTTTGGTAAGCGCGTTTTTTGGTTCGGAAAGAATCCGTACCAGCGTATCTTCATCCAGCGGCTCCAAAGTGGAGATAACTGGCAGACGGCCTACAAATTCCGGAATCAGACCAAATTTCAGCAAATCTTCCGGCAATACCATACCCAGGTATTCACCTGGTTTCAGATCTTTTTGCTCAGAAACGGTATTAAAGCCAATGACTTTTTTACCGATCCGGCGTTTGATCATTTGCTCCAGACCATCAAAGGCACCGCCGCAAATGAACAGGATGTTTGTTGTATCGATCTGAATGAATTCTTGATGAGGGTGTTTACGACCACCTTGTGGTGGTACAGAAGCCACAGTTCCTTCAAGAATTTTCAAGAGAGCCTGTTGCACACCTTCGCCCGATACATCACGAGTAATGGATGGGTTTTCGGATTTACGCGCTACTTTATCAATCTCATCGATATAAATAATGCCACGCTCTGCTTTTTCCACATCATAATCAGCAGCTTGAATCAGTTTGAGCAGGATGTTCTCTACATCCTCACCCACATAACCCGCTTCTGTTAATGACGTAGCATCCGCAATAGCAAAAGGAACATTCAAAATTTTTGCCATCGTTTGCGCAAGCAACGTTTTACCAGAACCTGTTGGCCCTAACAGCAAAATGTTACTCTTTGACAATTCAACGTCTTCAATTTTGCTTTGTGTGTTGATCCGTTTGTAGTGATTATACACCGCAACAGACAATGATTTTTTCGCTTGTTCCTGTCCAATAACATATTGATCCAGAATATTACGAATTTCTTTTGGTTTCGGAATATCTTTCAGGTCCACTTCTTCATCATGACCAAGTTCTTCCTCAACGATTTCGGTGCAAAGTTCGATACATTCATCACAGATGTACACGCCTGGTCCAGCGACCAACTTGCGTACCTGCTCCTGAGATTTACCGCAAAAAGAGCATTTCAACTGCCCTTTCTCATCGTTAAATTTAAACATGAAACCACCCCTTTAGGAATTGATCGGTCTACTGAGCACCTGGTCAATAATGCCGTACGTCTTAGCTTCTTCAGCGCTCATGAAGAAGTCACGGTCGGTATCCCGCTCAATTTTCTCAAGAGGCTGACCCGTACGATCGACGTATATTTGATTCAGTTTCTGACGTGTTTTAATAATCCATTCTGCGTGTATCTTAATATCCGCAGCCTGTCCTTGAATGCCGCCAAGCGGCTGATGAATCATTACTTCGCTATTTGTCAGCGCATATCTCTTGCCAGGTGCACCGGCTGTCAGCAATAACGAGCCCATGCTTGCTGCCATCCCTACGCAAATGGTAGATACATCCGGCTTGATAAATTGCATCGTATCGTATATACCCATCCCTGCGGTGACAGAACCACCAGGTGAGTTAATGTACAAGCTGATATCCTTCTCAGGATCGTCGGCTGCCAAAAACAAAAGCTGTGCTATGACAAGATTGGCTACATCGTCATCAATCGCACTGGTTAGAAAGATAATGCGATCTTTCAGCAAACGTGAATATATATCGTAAGACCGCTCGCCTCGATTGGTTTGTTCTATAACCATTGGCACCAGACTCATGAGACCAACCTCTTTTCTACATGTAATTAGACATAGGCCACCTGTAAAGCAAACCCAAATTCATTCTAACACTTTCCTGTGACAATGTCATTTTTCACAAGAGGGGTGAGACATCAATTTGTTTACTTTTTTAGCCTGATCATATTTAACCATGTTTTCTATGTATGTGCAAATTGAAGCCATCCTATGCCGTCTTGCCATTTTTTATTTGCATGAAGTACATAGGTATGTAAAAAGTGTACGCGGATCAATAAAATTAGTGTTCATCCATATAATTACTTCATTTTCTATAAAATGGATGTCATAATTTAAAAATAAGGCACGCAATAATTCACGTGCCTTATCGTTTATTCAACTGACAAGTTGATAACAGCTTGTCTTATTTTTCGTCAGCTTCTGCAACAACTTCTTCAGCTGGAGCTTCAACCGGTTCAACAACTGTGCTGTTCTCAAGGAGAACGTCAATCGTTTTACGCAGTTTAACTTCATCGCGAAGGCTGTCCAAGGAACCATTACCTTCGAGGATGCCACGGATCTCATCAGCAGGACGCTTGTAAGATTCAGCCATTTTCTCGAGTTCTTGATTCACTTCTTCATCAGATACTTCAATGTTTTCCGCTTTACCTACAGCTTCAAGCACCAGGTTGTTGCGAACACGTTTGGAAGCATCTTCTTGCATTTGCCCTCTCAGGTCAGCTTGAGTCTGGCCAGAGAAGCTCAGGAACATTTCAAGGTTCATACCTTGGTTACGCAGACGGTTGTCGAAATCACGCATCATGTTTTGTACTTCGCTCTCAACCATTGCAGCAGGAATGTCCACTTCAGCGTTTTCAGCCACTTTTTCTACAACTGCATTTTCTTGTGCAGCTTTGGCTTCGTCAGCTTTGCGGGATTCCAATTGTGTTTTCAGGTCAGCTTTGTACTCTTCAAGTGTGTCGAATTCGCTAACATCTTTAGCAAACTCATCATCCAATGCAGGAAGTTGTTTGCGTTTGATTTCGTGAATTTTCACTTTGAATACCGCTTGTTTGCCAGCAAGTTCTGCTGCATGGTAGCTCTCTGGGAAAGTCACTTCTACGTCTTTGAAGTCACCTGTGGACAGACCCACAACTTGTTCTTCAAATCCAGGAATGAATGTGTTGGAACCCAGTTCCAGGGAATAACGCTCAGCTTGTCCACCTTCGAAAGGTACACCATCAACGGAACCGTCGAAGTCGATTACTGCAACGTCGCCGTTAGCAGCGGAACCTTCGTCAATTACAACGAGTTCAGCGTGACGTTGTTGAAGACGCTCAAGTTCTTCAGTCACTTCTGCGTCAGTTACTTCGCCTTTTGCTACAGCAACTTCGATTCCTTTGTACTCACCAAGAGTAACTTCAGGTTTCACAGTTACTTTTGCTTTGAACTTGAATGTTTGTCCTTTAGCAAATTGTTCAACATCTACGTCAGGACGATCAACCGGGAAGATATCCGTTTGGTCGATTGCTTCTGTATAAGCTTCAGGAAGCAAAATGTCGATTGCTTCTTGATAAAGGCTCTCTACACCAAAACGTGCTTCGAAAATGGAACGTGGTACTTTACCTTTACGGAATCCAGGTACGTTTGCTTGTTTAACCACTTTATTAAAAGCTTTGTCGAGTGCTGCAGTTACACGATCTGCATCCACTTCAACCTCAAGAACCCCAAGGTTCTTCTCTATCTTTTCCCAAGTTGCTTTCATTGTATACTTTCCCCTCCAAAATTCACATGTTCACGTAGGCAATCACGTACAAAATAACCATTTTAGTATAAACAAGATTAGATTCTTTTTCAAGGGGAATCCCTTGATACAGTTTAAGGAAAACGTTTCCGGCCTCGATTAACCATCCAAACCGGCAGATACAAACTGTTTCATGGAACGATAAGCCTGTTCCAGTCGAAAGCGCATCGCGCCTGTCACAGCATACATTGAGCGGGTATTTTCCTCATCATGCGAACCACCCAGACTGTCTGCAACGGTCATATGTAGAGCTGCTGCCCATATATCTGTCATGGAATCATTTTCTTCCAGCATCGATACATAATCACGGGTTCCATACACCGCCATGACATATTGTATCCACAGTTCCTGGGCAAAATAAAAGAGCGTAGGTTCATGAACCTCCGTCTGATCTGCCACTCGTTCCAGAATCTGAACGATTTGGAGCGGGAATTCCTCTGGTCTAAGAGGCACGGTGTCGATCTCGACTTCAACCTGCTCTTCGCCTCTCGTAAACAGGATCATACCTTGAACACCTCGTCGACGCAAGGTTTGCAACACCCGAAATTGAAGCAGAGGGTGAAGCGACTTATCTTTTAACCAACTCGTAAGTGCCTCGTCAATCTTCGGTAGATCAAGATAGGCCAGCTGCTCCAAAGCCAGCATCGTCTGTTCAGACAGCGGCTCCTCCATTACTGTGCGAAGCATCTTATCTGCATAACCATCATCCTGTTCAAGCTTCATTCGGGCATGTTGCCGTGCCATGTCTTCCTCACTAATCTCTTCTTCCTCTTCTCGTTCTTCAAGAACGGCAGGCGAGGTTTCTTCATATTGAGGAAACGCAGCCTGAAGCCATTCGAGCAGAGCCCGCCATTCATCATAATGGCGCTCTTCCTGTCCCTGACATTGCAGCAAAAAGTGAAGCAATTTCATCGCTTCACCATACCGTTCATTTTCAAGCATAACTGTCAATTGAATCTGGTAATAGTCCAGCGTCTTAGGAAACAGCACAATATTGTTGTTATGCTCGGTTTCCGGGGTCGTGGATTCCTTAATGGGAGCACCTCCTCTATATCCTGAATCTCCAGTCGGAATCAACATAAATAGATGTATATATTAAAACGATTGTTGATCTATTTTCTGAGTTCTCCTGATATTCTAACATAACCTTAAATATAATGAAAAAAACGTTACTGCCGCTAAATATCATATACGAAAAATAATTCAAAATAAAACGCTTGATATTCCTGTATGCATATGATAAAATCAATTTTGCTTGAAAAAATTCATGTCTCAGTAGCTCAGCTGGATAGAGCAACGCCCTTCTAAGGCGTCGGTCGGGGGTTCGAATCCCTCCTGGGACGTATAAAAAGAAGCTTCCTTAGGGAAGCTTTTTTTGCGTTCAGGGGATGAGAACCCCAACAGTTCGTCGGAGCATTCGCTTCGTTAGCACCACTTCGCAGTCTCGACTGCAAGGAGTATCCCTCCTGGGACGTATTAAAAGAAGCTTCCTTCGGGAAGTTTTTTTGCGTCTGGGGATGAGAACCCCAATGGTTCGTCGGAGCATTCGCTTCGTTACATGCTCTATGTCGCTGCATTGGAGCGTCCGCATTTGCTCATTCTATAAGCAACACGTTGAAGTATCGATGTTCTAACGAACATAGGACACTTTATTTGCTCCCAATTCAGCATTGTGGAACTCTAACGAATCTTAGAGAGCTTATTTCACCATTCTGGGGTATTAACCCAGTTATTCGCACTTCATAGCCTGCTTAACGTCGCTGAGGTTCGTTAGAATTTGAAAATAGCGATTTTCCCATTATAAGACCTCGTGGATTCGTTAGAGTTCACAGGTTAATCAAGGCACCCATTGTCGATTGGGTGTTTTTTCATTTCATTGCTCAATATTGACATAGAATGTTATGCTTACCCAGTGGGTAATGTAACAATCCATACATATTAACTTCTTAGGAAACAGGAGATTTTATCAATGTCATCTTCAATACAGCAACACTCATCTATCCATACCGAGGAAGAACATTCTTCGACATCAAAAAGATTCGGCCTGTTATTAGCAGGCATTATCGTCATCGCCGCTACCATGAGGTCACCGATCACTGCAACGGGTCCCGTTGTGGAGATGATCCGCTCAGATACAGGTATCGGCCATACAATGGTCGGGCTTCTGACCTCACTTCCTTTGCTCGCCTTTGCAGCAGTCTCTCCTTTTGCACCACGTCTTGCCAAGCGGTTAGGACTCGAATCTGCTCTGCTATTGGCTGTTATGATTGTAACCATTGGGGTGGCATTACGCTTGTTGCCTTCCGTTCTCTCCTTATATGCAGGAACCGCAATTTTGGGGTGCGGCATTGCATTAAGCAACGTGCT
This sequence comes from Paenibacillus sp. FSL H7-689, assembly GCF_000517905.1. Lineage (NCBI taxonomy): Bacteria > Bacillati > Bacillota > Bacilli > Caryophanales > Paenibacillaceae > Paenibacillus > Paenibacillus sp. FSL H7-689. The sequence continues at coordinate 333,961 of NZ_ASPU01000002.1, read as the reverse complement.
TTTGCCAAGTTTGATCAAACGTGATTTCCCATTGCGGGTAGGTATCGTCACCGGATTATACTCTGTATCCATGAATATATTTGGCGCCATCGCCTCAGGTGTGAGTGTGCCCGTAGCAGGAGCCACATCTATGGGTTGGCGCGCTTCGTTAGGCATGTGGGCCTTGTTGTCCATATTGGCGCTTCTCTTGTGGCTCCCCCAGATCGCCGCAGGACGTCAGCGAATGTTATTCATAGCCACACAGAGTGAAGGGACACCTGTACGTCTACGGACCTCTTCCCTGGCCTGGTTCATTACTTTATTTATGGGTCTGCAATCTCTAATATTCTATACAACGATTACCTGGCTTCCCGAAATTCTTGCTGAGCAAGGATTCAGCCCCACCTCAGCAGGGTGGATGCTCTCCCTGATGCAGATGGTTAGTGTACCAGCTACCTTTATCGTTCCAATCCTCGCCGGCCGAACGCGAGATCAGCGTGTTCTAACCGCGATAACGTGCTCTTCTTTAATTGTCGGGTATGCTTTATTGTTAAGTGGCATCGCTTCGCTCGTTACCATTGGTGTCACGTTGGCAGGAATAGGTGCTGGAGCTTCATTTGGCATGGTAACAATGTTCTTCGTCCTTCGCACAAAAGATGCCAGACAAGCTGCCAGCCTGTCCGGTATGGCCCAGTCCTTCGGATATATGCTAGCGGCAGTTGGACCTTTACTGTTCGGTATGCTTCATGACTGGACAAAAGGATGGACCCTGCCGTTGCTAATACAGGTCATTCTGGCCATCGCTTTGTTAATCGCAGGGATTCAGGCCAGCAAAAATAGAATGATCGGTTAGTCATACAATTCATTTATAAAAAAACAAAACGGCCTCCATCCTGCAAATCAGGATGGAGGCCGTTTATGCATAGAACAATTCCTTCATTAATTGAATCCATTTTAATCAATTTCAATGAGGAATGAACTTACTTCACTTTTACCTTAATCGTGTCTGTGCTGGTAACACCGCCTGCGTTAATTAACTCTGCCCGATACGTATACGTGCCCGATGTTTTCCCGGACAGTGTAGTCACAGCACTTTGTGCATAAGGTGTAGCCGAACGGAGTTCTTGCGTATCGATCAACTTATCATTTTCATAGAGACGATACTCTGTAGCGTTGGTCCCCCACCATAGGTTCATGGTCACCTTATAATGGCCATCGCCATCCCAGTTATCGTGAGAAATAACCGCTTTGCCTGGCGTTGCGTTGGTAACCCGAACAGTCAACGTCTGACTACGCGTTGTTCCCTTGTCGTTGGTCAGCTCAGCCACGTACGTATACGTGCCATTGGCTTTGCCCGTGATCTTCGTCTGAGCAAACTGCGCCCAAGGCGCGTTGTAAGTCAACTTCTGCGTATCTACCAAAACCCCGTCCTCATATAACTTGTAGCTAGTTGCGTTCTCGCCCCACCACAGGTTCATTGTAACGATATACGCGCCCTCTGGTAAGCCGTTGCCTACCCAGTTATTGTGAGACAATACAGGCGTACCTGGGGCCTTGGTTGCCGGAGTTTCAGGTTCGGTCTCCACGGCTTCCAATTTCAGTGCCGTATTGGCTGTGCCCGAAAGCCCCTGTTGGTCTTTTACGGCAAGTTCAACAGCATACTCGCCTGCTTCAATTCCCTCCAAAGGAAGGTTGAAGGTACCATCAGCTTGTACTTCAAAGACTCCTTCTTTATAAACCGATCCATCCTCTTTTTTCACAACATACGTTGCTTCCAGAGAAGCGGCCGGATCAAACGTGATGTCCCATCCGCTGGCAAGCGCAGGAGCTACACGGAAGTACAAGTCTTCCACGCTACCGTTAAGGACAGCAGACTCATCCTCTTTGAACTCCAACGCTTCTGGTGCAGTTACAGCCGGAGCTGTCTTTTTCACCAAAAATGGCGAAGTGTCTTCCTTATAGGTTTTGCCGTCCGTACCAATAGTAGTGATGTCTACGGTATATAAACCATCCGGAATCTCAGTCACTTCATCGGTTGTGTAATCTGCATATGAGCCGTCCCAAGCAAGGTTGTATCTTGCATTGGCATTGAAGTTAAAATAGTTACCAAAGATGGAGCCGATATAACCATCTTGATAATATCCACCTTCCGGATTAAGACCATCATAGATCTCAATCAGGGCAAATGTCATCGGATTATAGAATTCCATCGCAACATTCAGCGTATCCAACGTACCATCAGCCTTCAATGGATAGTGGAATGGATTTTTCTCAGTCCCTTTTACGGTTTCAATATACTTAACTCCACTCAACGTAACGTTGAAATGAGCAACATATGGCACAGTAAAAGTATTGGTTCCATTCGAGAACTCAATGTATCCTTGTGCTTCTGTAGTCGTAGTAACCCCACGCGGAACGGAGATTGTTACTGCAAGTTCTTCCTCACCATTCAGTGTGAAGGAACTCTTGTCTACGGCAACGGATACACCAGCCACATTACGAGTTGGATTCACATTTACGGTGTAATCCCCGCCACTACCATTCAGCGCTTCAACTTTAACCGTTTTGGTAATCGTCTTTTCATCTGTACTCAGGAAATTACCGTAGTTGATACTTCCGGTGATATTCTCCTTTTCAACAACAGATCCACTTTCTGTGTATTGAGTTACATCAAGCACTTTGACAAAAGCCGCAGGATCAATGGTATTAACAGCCTGAATACGGCCAGCACCTTGATCAAATACATCAAACTTGGTTGTATCCAGCACCTTACTATTGTTCATCAGTGCAACTTTGATATCAAATGGTGTCCATTCCGGATGCTTCTCGATCAGAAGCGCAATCAAACCTGCTACATGAGGTGTAGCCATACTTGTACCTGATTTACGATCATAAGCTTGTGCGTAATCTGCGTCTGGCTCATCCTTGCCGTAGGCAGGAATCGTAGACAAAATGCTTGTACCTGGTGCAACAATATCCGGTTTGATGTCCAGTGTTACCTTTGCAGGTCCACGTGAACTGGATGAACTCATTTCATCGCCCGGAGTTTGGGAACGTTCAAAATCACTAAAGCTCACTTCAACGGCTTGCCCTGCGTCCAGCTCAGCCTTGATCACATCTCCATCTTCCTTGGACATGCTCAGTGTTGGAATAAGTTCAAAGTTATCGCCCAGACTTACACCGATTGGACCGGGAATGTTGTTATATACAATAACAGCCAAGGCTCCGGCTGCTTTAGCATTGGCGATTTTCTCTACAAATGCGATTTCACCACGCTGTATTAATGCCACTTTACCTGTAAAATCCTTACCTTCAAAATCAGTTGGCTTACCCAGTGCTGCATATTCAAGCTCATATTTCCCTGTCAAAACAGTTTCAGGGTCTGCCGACAGGCTCCATCCCATCAGATCCAGACGGTAAACCGACTCTGTAATAGCCAGTGGAGCTTCAGTCGGAGCAATTACAGACTCTTCTTCCACAGGGGCAGCTTCAGGAGAAGCTTCAACGGGTGCAGAAGGTGATGCAGATGGAGTATTTTCTTCCGTTGTAGCTTCTCCTACATTCGGAACTTCAGCTTCATTAGAAACTGTGTCCTCCACAGCTGCTGCACTTTCCTCATCAGCAATTGCGGGTACAACTTGCTCTGAAACTTCTGGTGCTTCTGTTCCAGGTGCCGTCCCCAGTTCAGGAGATTGTTCAACCTTTGGCACCGGTTGTTGTTCAGGTTGTGCCTCTTCGCCTTCCTCACCAATCCAGAAGTGAGTATCGGCTGTAATCAGCTGGCTAGGTCCTGTAGAGTTACCTACCGTAATGGCCATTGCAGACGCACCCGGAGAACCGAGTGTATAACGGTTAGGTCCACTGTTACCACTTGCCACAACCGCTGTCACACCAGACAACATCGCATTATTCAGGGCAACCGAAGTGATATAACTCGGGTCGTTGGCGGCGTTACCTAACGAGAGATTGATTACGTCCATGCCATCTTGAACAGAACGATCAATTCCACCTAGTACCCATGAGGTTTGACCACTACCATACGGTCCAAGTACACGGTAAGCATAGATATCTGCTTCAGGAGCCACACCAACAATACCGTAGTCCCCTGCTTCGCGAGCAGCAACGGTACCCGCTACGTGCGTACCGTGAGATGTGTAATAGGGGCTTCCAAGCTCGTTAAGCTCAGGCTCGCCCGATCCTTTCCATTCTTGATATGTTGTTTCATACGGATCATTGTCGTTTCCAACAAAGTCCCATCCGCCTTTGTAAGCTTCCTGCAAATTAGGATGTTCATAGTCAATCCCAGTATCAATGACGCCGACTTTAATGCCATTTCCTTTGTAACCCAGATCCCATACTTCAGGTGCACCAATAAAAGGAGCTGTGTCTTTCATGTACGGGTTCACTTCATCTGTCTCGGGCGCTATTGTAACTTCAAGGTCTGGATATACGCTGACCACGCCAGGTATTTGAAGCAATTGTCCCACCTGGTTTCCTTTAAGCTCAATCGCTACACCATTAAGGGCATATGCATATTCTTCCAATACTTCATGTTTGATTTTCTTCTGAGTGAGGCTATGTACAAATGACTGTTGTTGTTGCTCAACTTGAGTCACAGCCTTTGTTTCCATAGAGGAGGTAAAAGATTTTCCGGAGAGGGTTGATTCACCTTGCGCTACTGCAACAGGTTTATTGGAAAGCTCAACGATCACTCGGGTGTTCTCTCCACCCAGACCTTCCAAGCTTTTATCCAAAAATGGATCTGCGGCAATTTTTGCTTCCCGTCCTGCAAGAATCTCTCTCCATTGTTTGGCTTCGGCTGTACTGGGTAAGTTGTCAAGCTGAATAACTGAATCTGCGGGAGCGGCTCCAGCCGCGGGGAGAATAATGGAAAAGACCATCAGAACACTTAATAACGTGGATATCAATCGTTTACTCAAGGCTTTGCCCCTCCTTTTAAATGTGAATACGTCACCAAATGATGGGTTCCTGCTGTTTGTGCGTACTGCAATACACACTCCAATTTCAACACCTATCTGCAAGAAGATTGACCCTTGGTAAATTATTCTATCAAAATACCACATTTTCCTTCTAAATACTTACAAATATGATATAGAAATTACTTATATGGGTCTTGAGTATGATAAAAATATCCATTTGTAATTATTTGTCGTTTGAATATTTCATTTTTAAAATAATGCATCAAAAAAAAGACCAAGAGCCTCTTTATCCGAAAGAGGCTCTTGGTGTATAGGGGAAGCGTGGTTAGTATACAAAGAATACCGGAATTCGTTTAACATCGATAAAATTGCTACATATCGCGAAATTTTACTTTATTCTGGCTTCACGGCTTCAATACGCAGGCGCTTGTAATCGGCATACATCGCATCATCTTTCCAAAGGTGAGACATCACGATCTGACTGGTTTCATGGCATATTTGTTGTATCTCTTCATGACTGAGACTCTCAAAATAGTCCCCTCCAAAATGAGCCAACCAGCCTACTATACCCTGCTCACCATCTGCTAGTCTCGTAGGACGGTCGTAGTGATAGGCCTGTCGCACCACAAATCCACGTTGCTCTAAAATATGGCTATATTCTCCGATCGAAGGAAAGTACCAAGGGTTGCGTTCCGATGCACGAATGCCCGTGTTTCGCTCCATAACCTGCTCTAATGCATTCACAATGGTCTGCACGTTCCCTTTACCACCAAACTCTGCGACAAAACGCCCTCCGGGCTTCAAAGATTTCCATATACTATCCACCACTAATCGCGGGCTTCGCATCCAGTGCAGGGCTGCATTGGAGAAGACGGCATCATACAGTCTATTCGTCTCAAACTGATGACCGTCTCCTTCCACGAACTCAAGTTCAGGGAATTTCTTCCTCGCACGGCGAATCATGTCCGTCGATGCATCCATGCCAATAACTTCAGCTTCGGCCAGAGAAATTTCATGCGTCAAATCCCCCGTCCCGCAACCCAGATCAAGAATGTATTCCCCTTTTTGGGGTTGAAGCCAAGAGATCAGGTTTTTGCCGTATCCGGACACAAAAGCCAGTTTGTTGTCATACTCATCTGGTTGCCATTGATTTAACGATTTCATGAATACCACCGTCGCTTTCGTTATTGATATCCTCATTGTGGCATAGAATTGTTTATTATTTAAATATATAAATTCTATATTGTTTATAGGTATAACCAATAAAAGTGCTAACGAAGCGGATGCTTCGACGAACCACTGCACTGGGGTTCTCTTCCCTTGAACGAAAAAGAAGAAGCTTCCCGAAGGAAGCTTCTTCTTTTTTACGTCCCAGGAGGGATTCGAACCCCCGACCGACGCCTTAGAAGGGCGTTGCTCTATCCAGCTGAGCTACTGAGACAAATATGTATAATAAATTTTCGGCGCGGTTCTTATTATACTCTGATTTCTATATTTTTCAATAGTTTTATAAAAAAATTAATAATTATACTTAAATGCGGGTTCAAACATGTACTTTTCCGTGCTATTCTCATACTCCAGTCCCTTTGAGAATATGATAGCTTGAACCAGGTTATATTGAGGAGATTGGGACATTAGAGTAAGATTAACATCAGACATTTTCAATGTCAGAATTGCTGGGTAATCTTTTGCATACATACATTTCAATGATCCATTGAAGGAGAGAATCGTCATGAGACAGCTTTTATCAGCCCTATCCTATTTCAGTATTTTCTTTGCCCCGTTCCTGTTTCCGATCATTATATGGATTGTTGCCAAGGATGATTACATTGAGGGACATGCAAAACGCGCCTTATTCTCACATGTATTCCCCTTTCTCGCTGCCATTCCGTTATTTTATTTCTTCGTGACTGCGCATAGTCTGGGTTCCGCCGTTGGGTTTGTCATTCTATTCTTTGTGATTTACGGATTAAGCTTTGTGTACAATGTGGTTAAAGGGATTCAAGTGCTGCGCGAGTATGCTTGATCACATCTCCACCTGATCTGACCATCGCATAACAAAACCCGCCGTTCAACAACGGCGGGGTTTTCCAGTTACAGATACAGTCAGAGCAACCAGCAACAGCAACAGGTCACATCTACATATAGCTCAACATCGAACTCTATCCCACTATCGCCACATGTGTTGCTGGAGCGTTACCTGTTAAGCCTGCCCGATCAGATAACGCTGAAGTGTTGGACCAAGCAAACCAAAGGAAAACAACTCACTTTGAAACCGAGCTTTATCTTCTTCTACTGTCATACCTTCGCTGTTCTCAAATGCGGTATCTGTCGCCTCTTCAAACGCAGTATGCATATTATTGTTATACCAGTCGATCGCCGAATCGGAGTGATTGCGTACAATCCGAACAACTTCCAGCGAATTTCCGGGCTGTGTTGAAGCCACGTATACAAGTAACGATGGATCTCCGGCATTTCCAGGCTGCACTTCAACCTCTGCACAAGACAATCCATCCACCTCGGTTAATCTGCGTATTTTGGCATCTTGAATGGCATACATTCGTCATCGCGCTCCTTTTCCTTTGTGCTTATCATGTACTTTGTTCAATCTGGTATCGTGTCTCTGGTGTGCCCAATCGGTAAATCTCTCGATACACCTGTTGTAATACCGTTTCATAAGCTCGGTTTACGGACTCCTCCGGTGTATCTGGCCATGGGAATACCATGCCAGGAAAGGCCTCTTCCTCCTTTTCCTGCATGAGGCTCAGCAGTCCCAGTAATTGCTCCGCTTCCTGCGGCGTTGCCTGAATGATCCATTCATATGATGTTACCGACGGATCCGGAATAACGGAGCGGCCCATGACAGACACATAATACTTCATACTGTCCATTGCATGTTCTCTCCTTCACAGGCATGTTGAGGCCGTTGTCCCTAGAACTAGTTTCCGAAGAGGACAGACATTTTATGCCTGCTTTCGGCATATATTTGTTACGACCTCTGACGAAAAGACAACATTTGCTGGTTGCCAGTAACTAAGCAGCCATACGGATGAATGACTCGACCAAGAAAGGATGAACAAACCATGTGCGGTATTACCGGCTTCATACAGTGGAATCGGGATTTGACCCAGGAATCAGAGCTGCTGGTCCGTATGACGGATAGCTTGTCGAACCGGGGGCCCGACGCTTCAGGTACATGGATCTCCAATCCTTGTGCCTTTGGACATCGGCGTCTTAGTGTAATGGACCCCGAGAACGGCGCACAGCCCATGCATGCGTTACAGGGAGATACCTCCTATACCGTCGTGTATAACGGAGAACTATACAATGCACCCGAGTTGAAAAAGGAATTGCTCCAGCGGGGGCATCAGTTCCGCACGCAATGTGATACGGAAGTGTTGCTCGCCTCTTATATTGAGTGGGGACCGGCATGTGTTGACCGGTTTAACGGTATTTTTGCTTTTGCCATATGGGATGGGGGACGCGAACAGGTTTTTATCGCACGAGATCGCCTTGGCGTGAAACCTCTGTTCTACAGTAATAACAAAGACACTCTCGTATTTGGTTCTGAGCCCAAAGCTCTGCTCATTCACCCGGACGTGGAAGCCGCTGTTGGCCCGGAAGGATTGGCCGAAGTGTTTATCGTAGGGCCTGCACGGACACCAGGACACGGCGTATACTCTTCACTAAGCGAACTCAAGCCTGCGCACGCGCTGATCTATAACCGAAACGGCATCCGAACCTATGCCTACTGGAAACTGGAAAGCCAGAACCACGAACATAACCTGGAAGAGACGGCAGCAGAGGTACGCTCTCTCTTGCAAGATACACTGGAGCGCCAGTTGGCTTCGGATGTTCCAGTATGCTCTCTTTTATCAGGAGGACTGGACTCCAGTGCCTTGTCTGCATTAGCCGTTGATTATTACAAGCGAACCGGGCAAGGCCAAATCAGTACGTATTCTGTCGATTATGTGGATAACGCCAAGCATTTCCAGGCGCATTCCTTTCAGCCGGGTGCAGATGGACCCTGGATTAAGCGAATGGTGGATGAACTCAAGACCGACCATCACTGGATTGAGATTGAGAACGGAGAACTGATTCATGCACTGACACAGGCCATGTTAGTCAGGGATCTGCCAGGTATGGCAGATGTAGACTCCTCGCTCTATTTGTTCTGTAAAGAAATCAAAAAAGGGGCCACCGTTGCCATTTCAGGCGAAGCAGCGGATGAAGTGTTTGGCGGTTACCCCTGGTTCCATCGAGAAGATATGCTGAACTCCGGTACGTTTCCGTGGTCTGTAGCACCTGATATGCGAGCAGCGTTGTTATCCCCGGATATTCGGGAATGGATTCGGCCACTCGATTATTTGGCAGACCGCTATTCGGATGCAGTGGCTGAAGTGCCTCTGTTGGAGGGGGAAACAGGTAAAGCAGCACAAATGCGGGTGATGTCCTACCTGAATATTACACGTTTCATGCCTACACTTCTGGATCGCAAAGACCGGATGAGCATGGGGGCAGGACTGGAAGTGCGGGTACCTTACTGTGACCATCGTCTGATCCAGTATGTGTTTAACATCCCTTGGGAAATGAAAATAACGGGCGGACGGGAAAAAGGTATTCTGCGTAAAGCACTCGAAGGTGTCCTGCCTGACGATGTGTTATATCGCAAAAAGAGTCCGTATCCGAAAACACATAATCCGCAATATCTGGCCGCGGTCAAACAGCAGGTACTTGATATCCTGGATGATCCCACTTCGCCGATTTTGCCTTTGATCGACAAAACTCAGATCCGGAATCTTGCGTCTTCACCAGATGCAGCTTCCAATCTCCCCTGGTTTGGACAGTTAATGTCGGGTCCCCAGTTATTTGCTTATCTGACTCAGATCAATACCTGGTTGCGGACATATAAAGTCGCTATTCGTTAAGATCATGTTATGCATTGATTCAACATGATGAATTATTTAAGGGTGCCCAAACAGTAACTACTGTGTTTGGACACCCTTTTATTACTTTTTTATAAGAATCTCTGTACGTATGCGCTCGTTCTTCATCCACATTCCACTCAGTTGATTTATTGCACTTTGAAACGACTGACGGTCTGTTGCAACTGTTCTGCCATCAAGGAGAGATCATTGGCTGCGGAAGCAATCTCCTGCATCGCAGACAACTGCTCCTCTGAAGATGCACTCACTTCTTCTGTTCCAGCGGCCCCCGTTTCGGTCACTTCCATGATTGTTTTCATAGACCTATTAATCTGTTCTACCCCTGTTGACATTTGCTCAATTGAAGCAGAGACTTCCTGTGTTTGCCCCGCTACGCCCCCAACCGCCTCACGAATTTCATCAAATGTGGCTCCCGCCTGGTGAACAAGTGTAATCCCCTCTTGAACCTCTGCGGATACAACCACCATAGATTCAGCAGCATTTCGCATTCCCTTCTCAATCGATGCCACCAATGGAACAATTTGATTAGCAGAAAGCGCAGACTGCTCAGACAGCTTCCGAACCTCTGTAGCAACAACCTGAAACCCTCTTCCCTGTTCGCCAGCTCGTGCAGCCTCAATAGCAGCATTAAGGGATAGGAGATTCGTCTGTGCCGATATTTCCGAGATGCTGTCCACCATTTTCACAATATCCTGAGAGTGTCTGCTCAGTTCCTGGATCACGACCGACAGATTCGACACCGTCCCTTGTATAGAATTCATTTGACCTATCGCAGACTGAACTGACTCGCTACCCGATATTGTTTTTACGGAGACTTTGGTAGCTTCTTCAGACATATGGAGTGTGTTCTCCGTAACTTGTTGAAAGCCTGTCGTTAACTCATTCATCGTCTGGAATCCATCACTCGCCATTCGAACCTGTGTATCCATACCTGTTGCAATCTCACCCATTGTGATGGCCACTTGCTCTGTGGCGGTTGCTGTCTGTTCGGTGCTTGCCGTCAACTCCTCTGAAGAGGCAGCTACCCGTTCTGCACTGTCTCCTACCTGATGAATGAGTGTACGCAAATTTGCAGACATGATGTTAAAGGCTTGGGCGAGATCACCAATCTCATCCTTGTTACGGACCACAATAGGCTCACCAGTCAGATCTCCGTCTGCAATCCGGCTCGCGGATTGGGCAATAGCAGCAACAGGCAAGGAGATCATTCTGCCAATGACATACGCCACAAGTGCCCCGATTAGAAGAGAAGCCACTCCAATAATTGCAATCCACCTAAGGACCTGCACAATCTGAAGATTAGCCTCCACAACGCCTGAGTTCATGGCATCTTGTTGATGCGTTTCCATACCTTCCACAATGCCTTCAAATTCAGAGATCAGACTTGGGGCTGTATCCTTCAGTAATCTTGAGATTTCACTGTTATTCCCCTGTCTTGTCAATGTCATAATCTGCTGCGCAAGTTCATAATATTGGCTCATCGCTTCATCTGATCGTGAAAGGTAATCTTTCATCTTTGAACTTGAAACTGTTGATTTTAATTCTTCATTTAATGCTATGTAATCTTCATAAGCTTTATTAAATGCCTGTTCGTTCTCCGCACTGTCTTCCAGAATATAATTTCTCAAAGCAATCTGCTGTGATTTAAGATCAATCGACATATTTTTAATGAGTAATAGTTTGCTTGTTCTATCATTAATTAATTCTGTATACGTTTTCTCAACGGCTATAAACTGCGTATATGTTATAACCGTTATAGCCACCAATAATAACAGCACAGATGAGAAACCCATAAGTAATTTACGGCTAATTGAGATTTTTTTCATGTGTACTCCCCCGAAAGTTCAGATAACGTGCATGATACTTCCAACATCCACCCTCCTTTCAATCAATTTGAGACTTTAGACCCAATTAAAAATATAATTCGCGATTATATGTACAAATACTATTCATAACAGGGTCTTTTTTCCTATTCATACTAACCCATAAAATATAAAATTTGAATCATAAACTTAAAAATATTATTTTTCAAAATTGTCAAGGCCCTTTTAATAAAGAACACAAACACTAACTCTAGTCCGGTAAAACAAAAAAACATCTTCCAGAAGGCAAGTCCAAACCAAAGGTCTGATCCTGCCTATACTAAAAGATGCGTTTGAAGTTACGCTGATATGTGGTCTAGAACGAATAAACCTATTCCAGCTCCCCAGTGGAATAGCTAAATATGAAATGCCGGTCAACGAATCAATACCGGATTTCGTTCAAGCAGCCCGCTGCCAAACGTTTCTCTGAACGGGGAATCCTCCATATGGATATAACCGATGTAACAGCCACATTTTTTCATGCGGCAAGGCCGATCCTCAGACAAAGCCTGCAAACCATCGCGATATAGATGTCCAATGATTCGTCGATCCTTGTAACATCTCTTCACATGCCCGGACCCCTGTACATAAAATACTTCCGAACCGGCAGCACATCGTTTGCCCAAGCTCTCATAATCCTGCAGATTACCTTCAAAAAGCGGATCAAGCCCACGTAAAAACTGAATCTCTTCCGGCGTGTAATACTTGGGCCGATCTTTGAAGGCATTAACCCACATATACACATCATCCGGCAAAGCCTGTCTCATGGACTCAATTGCGGGGAAAGCACTACGGAGTCCGACAGTACCGACACTAAAAGCAAGTCCCATCTGACGCAAGGTCAGACATTGTTTTACAAAAGAAGCCTCTTTTGTCTCACGAGGATGATACGTCGCCCAAAAGGCCGCTTTATTCGCATCCAACTCCCTCGCCCAATCCAGTTTGACGGACAGGTTGGTTTGAATTGCAACTTTATCCACATGTGGCATATGTGACAGCTCAACCATCGCTTCCCTGTACCACCGACGCACCAAAGCTTCACCATAGGGATTAAAGAAAATCGAAAATTGATGCCCGGCACTCTCTTGCTCCCTGACCCAAATCACAAATTGACGCAATTGTTGTTCATCCACCTCCAACGTCTCTTTGGAATCCACGGTTTTGCTAAACGGGCAGTATGGACAGTCGTAATTACAGGAAGACAACTTCCCCCGATAATACAAAGTCGCTCTCATGAGAAAACAAACCCTTCCATCTGTTCACGGATTTCGGCAGATATAAGCCAATCTCCAATCGCATCGGAGTAGCCCAGTCCTTCTTCTGTCAGACGCAGCACCTGCTTGCCCTCATCGCTCTCCAACTCCGCCATGCCCTCTGTCAACAGTTCTGCCAACCAGACATAGTCGGACATCACATCGGTACCAAAGCGCTGTTGGTAGTCAGACAGTGTCAATCCCTCCCGATGCAGCAAGGCTTTCAGAATAAAGCGACGTCTCTGTTCCTCACGGCTTAACACGATGCCATAGTCCGCCACATCGTAGCGCTCGGTCGCCACGTAGTCGGCAATGATGCTCTGCGTCGCCTTGTAACTCACGCCATACTTGGAAGCATAATGTACTTCACTTGTATAAGAGCGTGCGCCACATCCCAGACCAACCATGCCCTCCTCCTGACAACTATAAGGCAGAAGCACTTTGGAGGACGACTGTTCTTTGGCAAATCTGCGCATCGAATATTGCACATAACCTTTACTTTTTAAAGTCTCACGTGCAGCTTTATACAGCTCCATCCGAATGTCAGGTCCCTGACGGCGAATATCATCAGGCTTCACGATTGTATTTTCCCGTGTATACAAGGGATAGATAAAGATTTCGCCCGGCTCGTAAGCCAACACTCGTTCCAGTGAATAGATCCACGATTCAACCGTTTGTCCTGGCAGACCATAGATCAGATCCAGATTCAACAATGGGAAATCATAACGAGTAAGCTTCTCAAGTGCTCGTTCGACCTCCTGCGGTTTTTGTGGACGATAGATGGCAGATGCTTCAGCTTCAATAAAACTCTGGATACCCATACTGACACGATCCACACTTCGTTCCTTCATGATGGCCAGCTTGGCTTCCGTAACGGTATCCGGCGACGTTTCCACCGAAATCGATGCTTGCGCAGGGTCCAGCCCCATCACATGTTCAGCAATATCAAACAGACGATTCAACTGAACCTCATTTAATAATGTAGGCGTTCCCCCACCAATCGCAAACCGCGAATACGGTCTTCGAGATGTAATGGGTGCCCACTGCTTCGCCTGACGTTCCAGCGCATCTACATAGCGTTCATGCGTATCATCCCGTCGATCCGGCAGTGTGAACAGATTACAGAATCCGCAACGAGCAGCACAAAAGGGAATATGCATATATAAAAAATACGTATCGGTATTCTCTCGTTCCCACAGTGGCCCTAGTGGCAGTGGTGGATCAAGCTCCCGATAGGCGGTCTTGTGTGGGTACGAGTATAAGTAAGAACGATAAGGGAACGCCAGTACTTCACTGAGACTTGTAGCTATATTGGATCCGGACTGTGTGGAATGGCCTGTTGTTGTATGTTGTATATGTTTCTCCATCGGTTTCCTCCTGTCTCCGGTTGTTGTCCTCATAAGATCAATACATTCTATACTAAAAATTCACGGTAAGGCACCGTCCAGACGACATCATGCGCAAGCCGGTGTCCTTGATACCCGTCTTCACCGTAAGCTGTACCATGATCGGAAAAAGCCAGGCAATACGCAGGCCGGGCGCGTTTCCTCATCGCCTCGAACAATGGTCCAAGAGCCTCATCTACATATCGAAGTGCAGCACGTTGAGTCTCCACCGAGTCCTCCTTCGCTCCTTCTACAAAGTAACGATTGGGTCCATGAATGGCAGACACGTTCAAAAACATAAATATCTTTTCATCCGGCGCTGTCTGTTCAAGTAGCTTTAATGCATGCTGTACCTGATGCTCTGTCGATTTGGGGTTGGTTACCCCAAAGTTCATTCTCCAGTAGCTGTGTTGGAAATAGCCAGGCAATACTTTCGCAAGCGGGTTTTTTTTCGTAAAAAAGATGACGCCGCCAATACAGATGGTACGGTAACCTTCAGCCGCGAACCCAGATACGATATCCGGTGTATCAAACAGCCAGGTGTGCGGATGTGTTTTGAGCCCAGTATTTCGGGAATGAAATAGCCTTACATGAGATGCCTTATCTGTATTGGCAGGAGTCGGCATAAAACCACCAAAAAAAGCATGGTGTGCCGCATATGTAAAACTGCCTGGGGTATGACGCTTCTCCCACGGACCCGAACCACACAGATTAGGACAATTCTCCTCTTCCAGCTTGGCTACGTCATAGCGTAGCGTATCCAGCGTAATCATTAACAGATCATGGGAGCCCACAATGGTGTTCATATCAGGCATGTTGAATAGGCTCCTTTCGTAAAAGTTCCATTTCCCACTCATAGGTTCCGAGGCCATGATGCTCAACCCTGTATAACAGATCTCCAAATGGATTCACATCCAGCACATAGGCACGCGGATTCGAACCACTAGTAAGCATCACATCAATCCCGGCTGACCACGAGTTGGGAAATGCAGACATGGCTGCTTGCGCTGCCAACCGTACCAGCGACATCCGCTGTTCATCCAGGCCTGCTTCAGCAGGCAGCATACGCTCATTGCGCAGATGCAGATTGGTAATCGGGGTACGGCTCAGCCGCATAATCGCATGACCTGCCTGTCCACCTGCAACCAGTTGGCGAATATCATAGGCCCGCTGATCAAGCGTGGCTTTGGGCATCCATCGTTCAATCTGTGCACCTTCTACACATAACCAGTTCATCAGCGTAGCAATCTCTTCACTGCGGGTATACTTGCGTAGACGTCCTTCATTGAAGAAAATCGTCTTGCCCCGCGACTGTTCCATTCCCATCGTTGTTACAGCAATTTCATCACCCGTTCGGGGATTGACTTGATAGGCAACAACTCCTGAAGCCCCGGAGCCGTACGCAAGCTTCACAAACACACGATGCATCTCGGCAGACTTCATTGAGCTACGCAGGTCCATATAATCGCGGATTGGCTGCGAAAATTGCAGCGCCGGAGGTACATCAACTCCATGTGAAGATAGATGTTGCTGACAAGTTCTCTTGTCAAACATCAATTGGATATCGGCGGGATCATTCATGAATCGGACTTCAGACCATATCTCCCGAGACTCACGGCCGATTCGATCCAAACATGCTTTCCAGCCACGAAACCACTGGGCGGGAGCGTAGATTCTTCCCCACTCCTGTTCCAGCGCAAGTGCCTGTTCTGCGGAAAATGCTTCTGTACCCATCCCAGCCGTTAATGTTGACGAATCATTCATAGCTCCAAGGAACAGTAGTTCACGCTCCACGTCCCAATCCTCACCAGGAGCATCAATCCGAATCAGGGGTACAGGCAGATTGAAATCTACTGTATCAGCGATGGTTCGTCCGTGTCTCCAATTCTGCAGCAATTGAGCATATGGCAGTACAACCGCAGGTTTCAAACCCAATCTATGCCTAGCCTCTTGCAGCCCTTGTGTTCGTCGGTTATCAGGGTTTCCGATCAATAAAAAGGGCTGATCTTGCGTTAGATCAGGTACATCTATTGGTTGATGCAAACTCTCATTCATTTCCTTTACACCTGACATCGACTATTCCGTTAACGATGGATAGCGCCAGTCATCCTCATCACTCTGTTGCTGGTCGCTAACGTCTACAGATATACCCGATCGGTTCCATCGACTGATCATTTCATTGGTCATGTAATGGTAACTTAGATCAAGATGTTTCAGTTTCTTGATCTTGTCACTGGCAAGCAACGCCTCAGCCCCTTCATCGGACAACGTTCCTTGCGATAGATCCAGTACTTCAAGTTGATCCAGAATAGGTGCTTCAGCTGCTACTTTGGCAATCTCATCCTGAATTTCACTGTCTTTCAGACCCAAGTAAACCAGCTTTGGAAACAATCCTTTTTCTAGCAAAGGAAGCACATCTTCAAGTGATCCATTGAAACCATAATTATCCACACCCAGGTACAGTTCCAGTTTACGCAATTCAGGCAACTTGGCATGGGTGATTGAAGATAACACTTCTTTCGGGAGACCACCACAAATAATAATCAATTCTTCAAGCTTGGCATGCTGGAGTGGTTCCAGACTGAGGCCGCTACTGCCCATTACAGAGAATGATTTTAATTCTGGAAAGGCACCTAACAGTGGTGTGAGATTTGTCTGGATAATCCACGATACTTCACATTCTTCGAATCCCATATCTCCAATAAACAGTTTCTTCAATGACGGAAAGCTTGGAGCAGACTCGACAAGCGTACCTATGAACTCGTCAGGCGAATTTTCATAAGCCTGTCCCCAATCTCCGATGACCAGACTTTCCAATGAGCTAGCCTCCGGTTTAGCTGCCAGTTCCTTAATTAACTTTTCCATACGAATGCCGTCCTCATAATCATCGTAAGATACAACAAGCTTCACTTCTTGCATGAGTAGATCCCTCCGTTTAAGGTTCATATGTGATTCGTTAGTTTGAATGTTAACCCATACCACACAAGGCTTGCAACTTCTTCCAACTCCAGTCCCAATGAGATTCCCAATCGTGCAATGTAAACCATTTCTCATGTAGGTACAAGAACGTACGTTCCGATGTATAGTCGCAGAAATAGCTATCTTCAATTAGGTATATGGATGGACCTTCACTAAACCCGATCAACACTTCAATTCATAGAAAAAGCGTTAATGGCGGATGAAGCATCCCATCGGAATGCTTCTGTCCTTCCATTAACGCTTTGATGTTCACATATCATGAAGTTAAATCAAGATGTTTCGTTTAGTCTCAGCCTTCAAGTCTGGATACAAGCGCTCTCAGCGCGTGACCACGGTGGCTAATCGCTTGCTTTTGCTCAAGCGTCAGCTCTGCCATCGTCAGCTCGTATTCAGGTACATAGAAGAGTGGGTCATATCCAAAACCACCAGCACCTGCAGCTTGAGCCGTAATCCAGCCTTCCGCAGTGCCTTCTGATTCATACTTATCACCTGTTGTCGGATCGTACAGGACCAGCGCACAAACGAAACGAGCCGGACTTAGTAGCGGCTGCTCGGTGTCCTCACCGGATTTCAACGATTCCAGTGTCTCCAGCAACTTCGCATTATTCTGTGCATCCGTTGCTCCTTCGCCTGCATATCTCGCTGAATATACTCCCGGCTCACCATCCAACAGGTCTACACATAAACCTGAATCATCTGCCAGAACCGGCAAACCAAGCGCATCACCAACCGCTTTGGCTTTCTTCCAGGCATTCTCCGCAAACGTTACGCCATCTTCTACGACATCCGGCAGCTCCGGATAGTCAAACATACTCTTAACCTCTTTGCCAAGTGGTGCGAAAGCATGAGCGAATTCACGGACTTTACCCGCATTGCGGGTTGCAACAATGAGGATTGGGCTGTCCAAACTCATCTTAGGCTTCCCCTAATCCACGCGCGCCGATCTTGAGCGCAATCGGTCCAAGCACTTCTTTTTGACGCTCAATCATCTCCAAAATCCCCTGCTCGCCCAGTTCCAACATGGCGTTCAGCTCACGGCGATCAAATGGTGCTTCCTCACCTGTTCCCTGAAGCTCGACGTATTTACCGCCACCTGTCATCACCAAGTTCATGTCTACCTTGGCTTTGGAATCTTCATCATAGTTCAGATCCAGTACAGGCTGTTCACCCACAACACCCACACTTACTGCGGCAATGAAATCCGTAATCGGGAATACTTGCAGTTTGTGCTGTTGGGAGATCTTGTTCACGGCAAGTGCCAGCGCTACAAATGCACCGGTAATGGACGTTGTGCGTGTGCCTCCGTCAGCTTGAATAACATCACAGTCCAAGGTAATGGTACGCTCACCAAGAGCCTGCAGATTAACTACCGAGCGCAGTGCCCGACCAATCAGACGCTGGATTTCCATGGTGCGTCCAGTTAATTTGCCACGATTGGCTTCACGTTGGTTCCGGGTATGTGTTGCACGTGGCAACATGGAATATTCAGCTGTTACCCAGCCTTTACCCTGCCCTTTCATAAAGGGAGGTACACGTTCCTCTACTGTAGCTGTACAGATCACCTTTGTATCTCCAACTTCAATCAGTACAGAGCCCTCGGCGTATTTATTCGTGTTCA
Source organism: Paenibacillus sp. FSL H7-689 (assembly GCF_000517905.1). Taxonomy (NCBI): domain Bacteria; kingdom Bacillati; phylum Bacillota; class Bacilli; order Caryophanales; family Paenibacillaceae; genus Paenibacillus; species Paenibacillus sp. FSL H7-689. The sequence continues at coordinate 314,999 of NZ_ASPU01000002.1, read as the reverse complement.
CTGTTAAATTCAGCGGGCGCAGCTGTTCGCTGGTTCGTCCGTTTGATCTCATATTTTCTGCCTCCTACGACTTAAGCATCCTGTAATGTTGAACTTATTCACACTTTTAGAGATTGTTCAAAAAGCTCGCTTTTGATTACGAAAAATGCCTTAAGGCATCATCAGCATCGAATATGGAATTCAGCCTAATAAGCATAAGCTTACGAAGTATGTTTCCTTCGGAAACATTGTAGTTGCTCACGTAGTTTGCCTACGCTCCGCTACTCCATTTCTAGCTTCATCCCATATTCTCGGTACTGAAAACCGATCTTTTTGAACACGTATTTTTACGAATCCCTTATATTTTACCAAAGAGTTCGGTTAAAAGCATCCTTAAGCATTCTTCGTTCATTAAATCGGAATTTCGTTGATATATTCAGGCTTGGAAACCGGCGCACTGTAATCCCTGTTGTCGTCACCCATGACCGTTTTTTGGCCGTTCCACTCGATCTGTACTTTGGCATCCTTGCTGGCTGTGTTCTCCGCAGTGGTTAATACGACAGATTGTAACAGCTCGCTTGGCACGATATCCCCTTCGGCAAACATATCATCTTTCAAGGCAACCGTGACCGTGCCATCCTCTGCCGTTTTGACCGATTGCAGCTCCGTTCCGCCTGTCATGACCTCTTCCAGTTCTCCATCTTTGTCAGGTCCTTTGATGAGTTCGTTCAATGCTGCCTGCACCCGATCTTCACCAGGTGTAACCAGACGTGTCACCGGAACATAATATTGGATGCCTGCTGGTGAAGCAGCGGAGAAATAGACCGTGACCGGGCTGCTGTTGGTCACAAACGTATCACCCAGATCCAGATTGATTCCCACAGCCCGATTCAGCGGTTCAGGCAGCGGCGTGCTGTTTACCGGCATTTGCGTTAACTTTTTGCCATCCACCCAGATCTGCACATTCTCCACATCAGGTGTTCCCGTCAATGTCCACGTGACAGCTTCTAGCATTTTCCGTTCTTCCTTTGCATCATACTTGGCAAAATTACCCGAGAACTCAACAACCGCCAGCTTGTCATCCGCGTGAATCGTTACATTCTGCACAACCGTTCCCTGCGGGAGAACGCCCTGGAATCCTTCAGGCAGCATACCCGCATAGGCCCCGCCTGTGACAAGTGTATCCAGAGCTGTCTTTGGACTGCTTGCGTCTGTTCCAGAAGGAAGTGTCAGGGATACCGGAGCGAGCAGCCCCTGCTGGTCTTGCAGATATACCGTCGTTAACGGGAGCATTGCGAGTGCTCCATTCCCTTCGGCCGCTTGAATCATAGCTGCTTCCTGGATGGGCGGTGGTGGATCAACAGCTTCGGAAGACTGTGCTCCAAACATGCCGCAGCCTGACAATACCATAGGAATACTCAGCAGCGCTGCTGCCGATACCGTACGCAAAGAATGGATCTTTCTCATGATCACGTTCCCCCTCATCATTTTTACAGTTTGTACTACCATGTATACGAGCCTTTGTCCAAAAAATAACTAAAAGATAATAAGAAAAATGTCTATCAACGCACTTTCACGGAAGGCAGACCGTTTTTAGCTGAAATTTTTCATGTGTTAATCGAATTGTTCAACTTCACTGAAACTTATAATTTTATTATCTTAAAGAAACGTAAACCAGGTTAATAACGTATTAGGAAGCAAGAGTAGGGACATTGCTAACTTCAGAGGAGGAATCGCCCATGGAACATCCTGAGCAAGAAAAAATCCCTTACAGCCTGAATAGCCGCAAGGTGGCGGAGGCAACAAGGGAATGGCTGCATAAGCGGGGCGTCACGATCCCTGAGATCGCAGAGCTGGTCATGTTATTGCAACAAAAATATTATCCAGGTCTTACGATGGAAGAATGTATCGAAAATGTGGAGATGGTTCTCCGTAAACGTGAGGTACAGAACGCTGTTTTGACCGGAATTCAGCTTGATATTCTGGCAGAACAGGGGCAGCTCATATCTCCTTTGCAGGAGATGATTGAGAACGATGAAGGATTGTATGGCGTGGATGAGATTTTGGCATTCTCCATCGTCAATGTATATGGCAGCATTGGATTTACGAATTATGGTTATGTGGACAAGCTGAAACCAGGGGTGCTTGAACGACTGAATGACAAGAGCCTAGGCCCTGTCCACACGTTCTTCGATGATATTGTCGGTGCGATTGCATCAGCAGCGAGCAGTCGGATCGCCCATCGCAAACAATCCGAGCTTGAAGAAGCACTGGGAGAAAAACCTGTCAGTGATGACGCTGTATAATGTGTAACTCGTTTCATATCTGAGGTCATGTGGAATAATGGACATGTGTATGGATGCTTCGTGAAATGACTGTTCATGGAAATAACTGTTCATGGAAAAAGCGGCCTGATGGCCGCTTTTTTGCATGTGTAACGATACATATTGGATAATCCACATGTTATTATTTCAGATGTTTAGGTCGTACCGTTCCCACCAAACCAAAACCTTCAACCCAATTCTGCTCGGAAGGTGAACCAGATGTTGCACGTTTCGGTCCAATCGTGATTTCCGGGCCTTTACGCTCTCGCAACATGCCACGTAGCACGGTGATACCGAGAATGCTGAGTCCGGTAAATACATATATCATCCGCATGATGATGTTGCCAGAATCCGTTCCGGTAACCATGCCGTGAACCAGCAGACCAATGAACACCGGATAGGACAACATGTGGAACATGAACCACCATTTACGGCCCAGCTTGTTCCGCAGATCACTGGATAACAGGACAATCACTAATCCGTAGAAGGCTAACGTTCCCAGACCACTGCCGATCGGATGTACGGAGGCGGTAAAAGGAATCAGAAGTTCTCCCCAGGTAAATGGGCTGTAATGATCAATATATAACGTTAATGCGTGCACGAGTCCAAGTCCGAAGGCGAGCCAGGTCGTTCGGGTATGCCATTTGAACATGGCTGCTTTTGGTTTGCCTTTGGCCATAGGCATCCCTTGCGCAATACCCAGAAACACACCGGCAAAGAGCAACACATAAGCAGCAATTCCACTAATTCGAATGATATTCCACGTTGGCAGGTAATCTACAATCCATTGTACCATAACCGGCTCCCCCATATCTGTTAGACTTGTCCTCGTTTATAATAGACTGAAGCGATGATCCGGATCAAAACCGGGCCAGTGCTCAGCAAGCGTATCCGTATTCCCTCTAAAATAATTACTCCCATCCCGTGTCATCCACAGGACGTCATGCCGATCGTAATGTCGGTTTAACCAGCCCACCGCCTCGGCACTCCCCAGAATGCATACCGTCTTGGCAATGATCTCGCATTGCGAAGCATGCTGTCCCAGAACGGTACACTGCAATACGTCCGTATCTGCCGGCTCCATCGTCCGGGGGTCAATGAGGTGGTGTGCAAAGCTTCCATCCGTATTCTGCCATTGTCTGCGGGAAATACCCGAAGTGGCAACAGCTCCTCGCTGTAAACGGATCGCTCCCGACATAGCACCCTGATTCTGCAAAGGATCTGCTACTTGCAAGGTCCATTGGGAATGGTCTGGTGAACCCCATACTTGAATATCTCCACCCGCGTTAATCAAACCCGCTGGAATATGCAATGTTCGCTGCAACCAGTCTGCGATACGCTCTACTGCCCAGCCCTTAACAATGCCTCCTAAGTCCAACTCAGCTCCGGGGTCCAGATGAACCATCCGGCTACCTTCCCGCTGAATCCAGCTCGGACGGCTGTGGTCATATCGATCTTCCATCCAGCCTGATGATTCAGGTGTTCTCGTTCGCAATACACGTTCAATTAATGGACGTTTCAATTGTCGTTGCTGCACCTTCTCGAAGCTTAGATCATATCCCGAAGCCTGAAGAGCCTGCGAGATACCCGGTTGAAAAATCCCTTCGGTCAGGCCAATATATCCATAGGCCAAACTCAAAACTTCATCCATCGCAGCGGAGATGGGCATCCATCCGGTTGAAGCATTCAAACGATTCAGTTCACTGTCTGCAACAAATCGGCTGAAGCGCTGCTCCTGCGTCTCAAACCAATTCTTCACCACGGTTGCTGCATGTTCAGCTTCTTCCCGCCCAGCTGACAGTTGCACTTCAACATCCGTGTTCATCGCACGGAATTGAAATCGGAGCGGACGAGCAACTTGCTCCGTGCGGCTCATGATGCACCTGTACGTGACTGATAGTTGCCACTGCTGTATCCGGAGTCTGTACCCTGGTTATTTTGCCCGATACGCTGAGAATCTGAATAATTCCCCTCGTTACTCGAGCTCTGATCTGGCCGAGCTGCTTGTGTGCTATCGGATGTTCCATTATATTGACTATCATTATTGTCATTGTCCTGCGTGTTCCAGTTGTTGCTGTCCGTTGTACTGTTGATCCATTCATCCATCACATCATCATGCGTATCCACTTGGCTTGAAGCAGTAACGCTTGTATCTGTGCCATTTGCTGCTGCATAGGCCACATCAAAGGCATCCGAAGTTCTTACATATTGAAAAAGTGCAGCCACAGTCAACGTTGCTGCCGCTGAAGCTTGCCATTTTCTCCATTGATTCCGTTTTCTTCTGGTCATCGCTCTTCCCTGCTTTCTTTAGGGTGTGTCTCAAGACATGCCCTAGCGAAGTTCATAGATGTATCATAGGCGCGCTGGCTTAAAAATAGATGAATGAACCGTTAAGAGAGGCTAAAAAGGCCCAGAACAGGTGAATTTCCTGTCCCGAGCCTCTATATAAGATCGTATTATCATTTCATATCGATATCATCATTCCGTTTAGATTTGAAAATAGAACGTGCCATCCGGTTGCTGCTCTTGCTTCACTAGTTCGCGTCGAATTAACTCCTGCAAATGGGCTAACGTCTCACTCATGGCAAACCGCAGTTGATGGGTACCCAGCCGATTGCCAAACATGTGCACACAGATGTCATAAGCATTCGCCGGTGACTCCTGAATTCGTTCCGTCATCTTCTGAAGACGTTCCTCGTGATGAGCCAGCAATTGAACTGTCCGTTCGGTGAACTGGGCAAAAGGATTCCGATGCCCTGGATACGCCTGTTTGACATTCAGCTCCCCGAGACGTTGCAATCCTTCCATATAAGATAATAATGGCTGAGGGTCACTGCCGGGTTGCAGACTAATATTCGGTGAAATCTGTGGCAAAACTGCATCTCCGCACAGAATCTCCATGGACTCCGGCGCATAAAAGGATAAATGGCCTGGGGCATGTCCACCCGTCTCCACAGCAACCCAACGTTTCCCGCCCATATTAAGCCACTCGCCATCTTCAATGGGTGTCACCTTCGGAAGTGGTGTGATCTGCGAAGTAAATGCCTTCATATGTTCATGTATCTGCTCAGTATTGTCTTCCGGCATACCATGACGACCATAATAATCAGGTAATATTGTATTGATGCGTGAATCAGATCCCCACATATAATCGGCCTCTTGGCGGGAGCGTGTGGACATTCGAACGGGTGCCCCCGTCATCTGTTGCATCCAACCCGACAACCCAAGATGATCGGGGTGATGGTGGGTGAGTACAATTTGATGAATATCGCTAAAGGTCAGGCCGAGATCTGCCAGCGCTTCACTCCACTCCTGTTCTGTTTCCGAATTACGCGGTCCCGGATCTATAATAGTTATCTTCCCATCCGATTCTGATAACACATAACTGTTCACCCATCGTAAGGGAAACGACATGCTGATCTTGACCCGGTGCATGCCCTCTGTCATGGGCATCTCTTCTGTGCGCTTCATGTTATCCCCCTTCCAGACTGTCTCTGTTCACTCCACAGGACGACGACCAACAAAAATCATGCGCGGAGAAGTCTGCTCGTCATATTTCTCTTCGTCATAGCCGCCATGTACCTGATCTACGTGAAGTTCAGCTTTACTTAACAGCTCACTCAGTTGATCCTTTGTATACAACTTCACACGTTCCTGATATACCCGCGGTTCATGTCCGGATGCAGTATCCGTAATACGAATTTCCTTTTGCACAAACCCTTCCTCAATCTTGCGATACTCCTCAATACGCTGTCCTTCATCCTCTCGAACGGAGTGTTGCACCAGATGACGAGTTACATAAGCCGTATTCATAAAATCAATAATATAGCTGCCACCCGGGCGAAGCATGCGATGAATGGCACGTAATACTTTCAGTTGTTCTCCGTCCTCCAGGAAGTAACCAAACGATGTGAACAGATTAACTACAGCGTCAAAGCCACCTTTCAGCGGGAGTTCACGCATGTCCGCATGACACCAAGATACTCGGTGTTCAGTGTCCATTAGGCGCGCTTCACGTAGAAGCACATCGGACAGATCAACTCCGGTCACTCGCAATCCTGCGTCAGCAAGTGCCATGGAGTGCCGTCCCATACCGCAGCATAGATCCAATACTTCAGAATTGGGCTCAAGCTTCAACCAATTAATCATTTTATGTACTTCCTGATGGGCACCCTGCACATCCCGGTGCTTGTATACGAGCAGATAATCTTCTCCAAAACTCTTTTCATACCATTCCGTCATTACATCTCGCCCTCCAGATGGTCACTAACCCAGCTATCCGTAATCCCTTGTTATAAAGGTCTGATTCATTACTGATTCATTACTGATTGATTCCCTTAATCTTAGAATGATTGTATCGTCTTTACCTTTGAAACTCAAAGATTGGTCCCTCTTATCCTCCATTGAACGCACAGAAACCACACGATATAATGTTAAACATAGTCACACTCTTGTAAACCGGTTAACTATATGTAGAAGCTTTATATACAGGCATGCTGCTGTCAAACCAACGAATGTTAGAAATCGTTGGACGCAATATGCTGACATCAGATGCAGCAGCAGGAGGTGTTATTCATGATTCAGATTGGACTCACGGGATGGGGGGATCAAGAGGATCTCTACCCCAATCGCACCAAAGCCAAAGACAAGCTCAGTCTATACGGACAGTACTTCTCCACCGTGGAGGTGGATAGTTCCTTCTACGCCGTTCAGCCGCGGGATCGAATGGCACGATGGGCTGCCGAGACGCCCGAATCCTTTGCTTTTATCATCAAAGCCTATCAGGGAATGACCGGACATCTGCGAGGCAAACCATACTTCACCAGCACGTCAGAGATGTATAAGGCTTTCCGGGAATCACTGGAGCCCGTCATTGAAGCTGGTAAAATGCAAGCAGCCTTGTTTCAATATCCACCTGTATCTGCATAAAATCATATGTACAATAATTAGAATTTTATATTTTCTCTTGATTTTCTAAGAGGAAATATCAGTCTATAGATTGTACAATATTATTGAGATGTACATAATTAACATTGGGAACTTAAGAAATGTACATAATTGAGTAATAATTACTCTAATCAATTCAATTAATAAGAAGAACGTTCAAATAAAGAAGGTAGCCCAGAATCTTTATTCTGGGCCACCTTCTTATTTAATAAATTCAGTTCCTTGCTAATTCTCCTCCTCAAGTTCTTCAAATGCTTGTAATATGTCTACACACGCTGAAAGAAGTTCAAACCATTTCCAATTACTATAATAATCATCGCTAATTCCATGTACGATCAGATTTCGTTCATGCGAGTAATCAATAGATAGGTACCCTAATCGTTCACCCAACCTCAATTTCCCACCTTCTTTTAGTGGATCTTTAAAAATTTTAGGCCATTCTGTAATAGCTAACAACATCGGCAATGATGATATATTTTTAGGAGAAGCAGACTGCTCTATCTTAATTTGTTTCTTTTCCTTACTAAAACTTATGTTATTCTTATCTGCTATCTGGCGAGCCAAGTCCCAAACGAGTCCTTCGTTTTCACGGAGCATTAACGTTATGGCTGCTCTTTTGAATCCCATTTTATAAGAATCAATTGCTTCAACTATAGCTTCTACGTGAATTTTAACCTCTAGGTTAAATTCATTATCTTTAAGATATTCTTCTAAATAATTCATCGACGCAGGTATGTCCTTTTCTAAAACAGATATATCATTTGTTGACAATAACTTAAAATATTCAGCTGGGGGCAAATGTAGCATCCATCTAAACCTTTGATCAAGAATTTTTGGTGAGTACAACTCTGCTGGTGCGAAATAAGGATCATTGTTAAGAAAATCATATTGACGTACGTTGAACTTTGACAACTTCCATGATACATGGGATATAAGTTTATTCTCTTTTAATTGTTCTTCTGAAGCTTTTTTCAACTTTGTCAAACTATCCATGTTATTTTTAATTAGCATTTTTTGATATTGATGTTGTACATTTTGGTATAATTCCCTATTCTGATTGTAATAATTTTTATATTTCTCATGGAGTTTATGTAAAAATTCTTTACGTTCTTGTGTAAGTTTTCTGAACTCGGTGTAACTAACATTAAGAATAATGTCTCTATACTCAGTGAATGATGTTGTATGATCTCTTGAGAAAAGAATTGAAAGGAGCTTTAAAATATTCACCTGACTTATATCGTCAGGCAATTTTCGTTGAATCAAAAACTGCTTTATCGCTTCACAGACAAATACCTCTGCTTCATCACTAACGTAATATCTAGATTGAGAATGTTCCCCTGAAGTGAAATATGGAAGAAACTCATCATTCGCTAGTAACAAATCCCGTTCATCTTTGTTTAGACCCTCGATGCAATCTAGAATGTCTATTTGCTCATTTCTGTCTCTTTTTAAGAGTTTGACTATACTCTGTTTTTCTTTTCCGTCTAACATCCGATTTTTCATGAGTAATGTTCCTTTCCTAAGTTAATGATATTGGTTAGCTATAATATCATTTGAATTTATCACATGTAAGAACTATATTCTATCTTTCCTTTTTAACGAGATTGATCATTACCTTAAAGTCAATTATATGATTATAAAATATGGATAAAATCCTTTTGGTTGAGAGTACAACCTTCAACCGACTTAAAAGATAATATAGATGTTAATACGGCAAAGGAACCGAATCCCCTCTAAAAAAGGAACAAAAAATTCGGTACTTTAGCCGTTAAGGTATTAGTACCTTTTATATTTTATGATTTACTGAATCATATTTTTCATGATATTCAGATGATTCAACAGTTGACAAGTAACGTTTTAAACACAATTGATTCTCATAAATAGAAAACAACCTACCTAGATAAATTCAGGTAGGTTGTTTTCTATTTATTATCTTACATCTGATCAGAAAGGAAGATCATCAGTAATAATAATATTTATATTCGCTAAACGCGTACGTATATTATCGATTACAATTTTTTGTTTATCGCTATCTAACTTCACTAAAAACTCATAGAATTTTTTCACAGTAGCAACTTGAATATCAATATTCTTTTTATACTTATAAACACCTTTAATAAAACAATTAATTAATTGTGAATTATGTTGTATATATGTCTCAAGTGAACTGTTTCGTATTAAGTTAGCTAGTTTGTCTAAGATAACATCTATATCAATTATGGGATCATATTTATCGTACAAAGAGCTTATATGACTAAATAAAGTATCAGCAAAGTACTGATAAATTTCTTTTTCCCTTGTAGTGAAATTTATCTCACTCATTACCCCTGCAGATATGGTTTGAGCAATCTCAGGAAAAGATCTATAACGAGTACTCGGATCAATTTTTATCATTTTTTCAATGATATAATTATATTTAAAATCCTCTATGCCCTTATTTTTAAATAAATTTTGGAACAATTTACCTACAAAGAAAATTTCAGTTTGGTGACTATATATTCCTTCAAGTTGGGTTTCCACTGGTAGTTGTGAAACAGGCCAGTTAAGGAAGACACTTCTTCCTTCTCTTTCTTCAATTTCTAATTTTTTTCCGAATCCGAAATCAATTATTTTTAATTTATCATTTTTATCTATCAGAATATTTGAAGGTCGTATGTCTCTATGCAATATCTGATTCTCTTCCAAATATTCAAAAACATATATGACATCCTTGAAAATATCTTCCCAAAAGGATCTATGGTAAGGTTCAAATTGATCAATTGATACTCCTTCTACATACTCCATTTGAAGATATCCAGACTTAGCTTCAGGGTATAAATAATAATTGTATACTCTAACTATATTCTCATGAGACAAAGTGAATAATATCTTAATTTCGTCCACAAAACGTTTAAATGTATCATCATTATCATTACTGCCTTTAGGTGAATACTTTTTAAAAGCAAACAACATATCGGTGGTTTCATCTTTAAATAAATGTGCATCACCTGTGCCACCAGATCCTAAAGTCGATATGTGTTTGAAATGCTTCATACTATTAAATTTAACAATTTCACCGGGTTTCAACATTAAACCACTCCTTATATAATTAAAAACTAATTGTAGATCAGTTGTTCTATTTACGAAGAGGACTGATATAAGTTTTCCTTTTAAAAACAGGTCTTTCAAATAAGTCCCACCAAAATAAAATACTATCTTCTCCAATACCTGCTTCAATTAATTCAATCATGTTAATTATATTGTCTAAATCATTAATTACATCGTTGATATCTATATTCACTAGCCTTTGCATTTTTGAAGCACCTGAATGATCCTCAGTAAATGCGGAAATATGTACAAATGCATCTCTATCTCTAAGTGTCTCTTGATACTTTTGATATAACGGTACAATGTTCGCTTGTAATGAGGGAAATTCTATGAATAACAATTCCTCAATAATCTGTTTATCATTTATTGATCTAATATCTTTCCTGTTGAGTAATGTGTTTTCTGGAAACTTTTTAAGACTCCTTAAATTATAGTACAGATAATATAGGTAAGTTTCCATAAAATGAACACCTAAAATAGCTACCGTTCGCAAGGAAGAAAAATATGAGAATCTTAGTTCTCTAGTTTCAGCTACTTTTGAATTATATCCTTTAGTCAGGGTGTCATTCATTTTTTTAATGGTGTCATTCCAAAGATTAATTAAATCAGCATAAGCAAAATATTCAGGAAAAGTGAATATTGGTTGAGGCATTTCAAACGCTCTAAAGTCAAACCAATGATGTTCTAATAATTTATTTTCCTTATATTGATCGCTTAAATCCCAGAATGAACTAATCTCTGAATATCTGTATAATGTTATTGGTTTATTCTGCATTAAATTATCTTTGTACTTGATTAAAAAATCTGCTGCTTGCTGTATATTGCTTTCAAGCAAGTAATCGTCCTCATATGTTTTGTCTTTATCCTTTATTTTCATACCACAATTATCAGTTAAATATATTGCACAATTTTGATTTATCTGACTTAAGACTTGTTTATTTATTTGACCTACGGTACTAGTATTCAGTGCTCTATATAACCTTTTAATTTCCTGGAACGCTTCATAAAACTTTGACCTATCATTAAAGAAACTTGAACACCAACACTGGATCATCAATAATCTGTAGGTTCTTTTATATTCACCTGAGAAGCGCTTAATAGTTTTATTATCAAAGACACCTTCATGGACTGCTCTCATCAGCAGATCTTTTGTATCGAACACACAATCCCTCCTAATAGTTTTATACATATTCTAGTGGATTAAACACAAAAATAAAAGTGAATGAGTAAATCTAATTTTGCATCTATTTTGCATCTATCTTGCAGCTAACTTCCATTTAGCAAAATTAAATAATGATATCGGCAAACCTAAACAATATAATGGTAATATTGAGAATTACCACTATCAAAAAAAGAGGGCACATAAAAATGAGGAAAAATACTATTAAAAATATAATTAAAAGCTTTCCTTTTCAGAATCCTGTCGGACGGAAGAAAATAGTAAATAAAACACCTCTATATTTACAAGATTCACCAGTCACCAATAGAAAAGAAGATAAGTTCCAGTATGGTCAGATGGCCGATATCATTTACGAACTATTAGAAGAAGGGCAACTCCCCTTACACATTGGTTTAATGGGTTCATGGGGAACAGGTAAAACCTCAGTCTTACGGCTGCTTGAAACCAAGGTAAATGCCGAGAGAAAAAGCGAACGCAAATACTTATTGAAGTTTATCAATGTGTGGAAATTTGCAGATGATGCTCCTTCTTTACATAGAAAGATTGTAAGAGAAGTAGAAGCAGAATTGAAAGTGGAAAAAAAAGAAGGAATAAGTCACGAAACTACTATACAACAAATAAAAAAAACATCTGGAGTATGGTCAATATTTCAGAAAGAGTTATGGAAAAAGCATGGAATAATTATACTTCTATATGTAATAACACTCATTATTGTAACTGTTCTGTACGAATGGTTGTTCAATTTCAAAGACCCTTGGGCACTTTCATTTACAAGCACAACTTCCTTATTGGCCATTTTAATTGCGAATAACCTTCTAAACAAAAATGGGTTAGAACTTACTTATCAAACGCAACAAAAAGAACTAGCTCTCCTGCATGGAGATCAATTTGAGCATCGCTTTGAAAGTGCGGTCAGTGAATATCTTAAAGCCAATAAAGGTAAGAAATTAATTCTGGTTTTTGATGATTTAGATAGGCTTCCTCCAAAGCAACTCGTTGCTGCTTTAAATACCATTAAAACCTTCTTACGTTCAAATCAATGTGCTTTTATTGTTCCCTGTGATGAAGAGGTCTTGTTAGAAGGGATATCTTCCGCATTCAATGAAAAAAAGATGTCTAATCTTTCTGTAAGTGAATTCTTAAATAAAACATTTGATTTACAACTCCATCTACCACATGTAGAAAAAGTCAATATGAGAACATATGCAAAAAACATACTTTCGGAACAACAGGTGAAGTGGACGCTAGATGAAAACATACCTGTGGACAGGCTATTAGGGATACTAATTCACACTGGAGTCCGAACTCCAAGACAAGTAAAGAAGATCTTAAATGCCTATGCTTTTGACTGGTACTTAGCACTTAAACGTGATGCTGAAGCTGGCGTAGAATTTCTTAGTAAACATTCTAATCATATTGCCATTTTCACTGTTTTGAAGACCGATTTCCCAAACTATTATCATGCAGTTAGTCAAAATCCATTTATAATTCAAAAACCTATAAAAGATCAAATCAGAAAAATCTATTATCAAGATGAACCACCCCTTGAAGAAAACGAAAATTCTGACGAATCAACTCATGATCTCGAGGCATTTCTTTCCCGAGTTAAAGGTAATATGCCCGCTGATCCTCGTCCTTTCATTTATTTCAACAATCAGTTACTCAATCCTTTAACAGGAAGACCTGAACTTGAAAATACGAAAGAATATCTTCTGAATGGACAAGATGATGAGTTTCATGAGGAATTTTATAAACTTTCATTCGAGGATATGCAAATTGTCTTGTCTTCAACATTAGAAGACATCGATACTACAAGTAACATCTTTGCTGGCAATGTCTTAAAAGTCCTTTTTGCAGATCAAGAAGCCTTAAAATTCATAAAAGAAATAGATCTAAACCGTTGGGAAAAAATTATAGTTGAGAATATAACACACACAGATGATTTTTTTGAGCTTGCTACTTTAGACATTTGCTTAGGTCTCGAGAAATTACAATGTGGAGATTTCGTGTGGAAAACTTATGGCCAAGCGATTTCTGATGAAGTTAACCATGAATTAATATTCAATTTATGGGTTGAACATCCAAACTATGTAACCAACCTAGGCTTATCTAAAATTGGCCAAGGCATTATATCTACGTTAAAGAGTGAAAATAAATCCCATATTGCTGTCAATAAACTACCTAGTATTAGCCATAATAATTCAATCTTAAGGAATCAAACATTTGATTGGATCAATACTATTTTAAATGCAGTTACATCCGACGACCTACCGGATATTCCATTGGCTACTTTGCTTCCTATATGGGCGCAAAAAACTGAGGGACTTTTGACAACATCTATTATAAATGAACTGCTTGCTGCATTTAATTTCAAGAATCCTACCTACTTAGAGGGCGTTGGTACTTTATGGTGTGAGTTATATGAGGTATCTGATTCTAAGCAAGCAGACATGAATTCAATATTAGATCTGATGGACTCAATAAATTTTTCTGGATTTACTGAGGAAGATCTTAATTACATTGCAAGTCAATTTGATGAACTCGAATACAAAGCTATTTCAAGCCGTGTTCGTAACATTTTCTCCTCATGGTGGAAAGAAGATGAAGAAAAAACATTTAGTTTAATGGATAAATGGTCGGATGCCCCCGGGATTGCAAGTTTTGCATGTGATATTTTTTCATTTGCATTAGAAGAGAAAATATTGAAATTGGGGACAGAAATTATATCGAGACGTTCCGCAGTTATCAAGAAGAGACTTGATAGTATTGTTACTATAATCAAAGGCGAACTAACCGATGCTTCAAATAATCATAGAAGAACCACAGCAAATACTATAATAGATCTGCTAGTTACTGACTCTTTATGGGCAGAAAAACTCCAATCATTAATTGCAGAATTTTTCCCTCCAGATGCAACAACTATTTGGCTTCAATGGCCGCCGATCGTAGCAGAGGATAGGGCTGATCTGCTTGTATCGTTTCTAAAAATCAATGATGACCTTGCTGATTGGACCGTACTCTCAATCTTTGATTTATTGAAGGTACGAAATGGATTTTTAGGAGTTGCTTATACTAACTACCGAAACAATCACACCATTTACATCAATCTAATACTAAATCGATTATTAAATAGTGAACAAATTGATTGGAAATCCTTCTTAGAAAAGGCTATTCAAGAAAAACTTATAGATCATCTTGATCCTGATACAATGGATTCATTACTAATTACATTAGGCAAAAAATTAGAACTTGATAATGAGACGTATATTGATTTTTTCATTACACATCATAATTCAGAAAGTGAATATCATCGAGATATTGCTATCCGTAGATGGGATTTCTTTAATCTCGAAGAAAGAAAGACCTATCTGGAAAAATATGATTCTATTGATAGTCGAAATGAGTTTGGCATCGAACTAGCAAACATGATTGAAATAAAACCAAGTTTGAAATATATAGACGAACTCAGCACCTGGAATTTTAAAGATAATATCTCTCAGAAAATAGTAATGACAACTATCCAAAAAGTTGATGAACAAAAACTTAATAGTTGGTTCCAAAAATCCATTTTAAAAATCATAAAAGAAATGGACAAATGGACTATGTTTGCTTTATTAAAAGCTGCACGCACCAGAGATGATCTTGATATTCCTAAAAAAGAAACTTTAGACACTCTCTTACTTCTGAAAGATCAGAGATCCATTCTTTCACTTGATATTCTTAAGAAGAATAAGAACGTGGCTAATACGCTGAGAAGCTCGATCGGATCATTGAAAGACACCTATCCTGATGAAGTGGAAGAAGTTAAGAAAGAGTTTAAGTGGAGAAAATTCTAATAGCTGTATTGTACAATAACACGCTTTAATGGACACTGGATGAAAAGAGCAGATGACAAAATCATCTGCTCTCTTCTATTACGTGGTCCCGGATCTATATTGGTAATCGTTCCATTCGGTTCAGACAACACATAAATTGACCCATCGCAAGGGAAACGACATGTTAGTTTTGACGCGGTGTATGTCCTCTGTCATGGACATCAAAGCTGTATTCATAAAATCAATAATATAGCTGCCACCCGGGCGAAGCATGCGATGAATGGCACGTAATACTTTCAGTTGTTCTCCGTCCTCCAGGAAATAACCAAACAATGTGAACAGATTAACTACAGCGTCGAAGCCACCTTTCAGCGGCAGTTCACGCATGTCCGCATGACACCACGATACTCGATGTTCGGTGTCCATTAGGCGCGCTTCATGTAGAAGCACATCGGACAGATCAACTCCGGTCACTCGCAATCCTGCGTCAGCAAGTGCCATGGAGTGCCGTCCCATACCGCAGCATAGATCCAATACTTCAGAATTGGGCTCAAGCTTCAACCAATTAATCATTTTATGTACTTCCTGATGGGCACCCTGCACATCCCGGTGCTTGTATACGAGCAGATAATCTTCTCCAAAACTCTTTTTATACCATTCCGTCATCCATTCTCGCCCTCCACTTGGTCACTGGCTCTCTATCTGTAGTACGCTATGTACAGGCCTGATCATTTCCACTAGCTTTAATGTATTGTAACGTCTTTATTCTGCAAACTCAAAAAAATCCAGTAATTTTCCAACATTGAAGAGCCAAAATGCACACGATATAATGTTAGACATATGCCTGCAAATCGGTTAATTATAAGAGGTTGTTCAAAAAGCAACAGGAGGTGTTCTGATGATTCGCATCGGACTTACCGGATGGGGGGATCAGGAAGATCTCTATCCAAACCGTACCAAAGCCAAAGACAAGCTCAGTCTATACGGACAGTACTTCTCCACCGTGGAGGTGGATAGTTCTTTCTACGCCGTTCAGCCGCGGGATCGAATGGCACGGTGGGCTGCAGAGACGCCCGAATCCTTTGCTTTTATCATCAAAGCCTATCAGGGAATGACCGGACATCTGCGGGGCAAGCCCTACTTCACCAGCACGTCGGAGATGTATAAGGCTTTTCGGGAATCACTGGAACCGGTCATTGAAGCCGACAAGATGCAGGCAGCCTTGTTTCAATATCCGCCTTGGTTTGAGTGCAATAAGGACAACGTGAAAGAGCTTCGTGAAGTAAAACTTCGAATGGAGGGCATTCCGTGTGCCCTGGAATTCCGTCATCGTAGCTGGTATGAAGGTGACATGCGCGAGCGGACGCTTTCGTTCCTGAAAGAGCAAGGCTGGATTCACAGCGTCTGTGACGAACCTCAGGCAGGTCTAGGTTCTATCCCCATCGTACCACAGGCGACGGATTCCGAGATGACACTGGTTCGCATGCACGGACGTAATGTGTCCGGGTGGCATCAGAATGGTGCGCCTAATTGGCGCGAGACCCGTTACCTGTACCGTTACAACAAGGAAGAATTGTTGGAATGGAAAGGGTATCTGGAGCAATTGCAGGAGCAGAGCAAGGATGTCTATGTTATTTTTAATAACAACTCCGGTGGCGATGCAGCAGCGAATGCCCAGATGATGATGGACCTGCTGGATCAGCCGGTGAAGCCTTTTCCTGACCGTTCTGAACCGGAGAAGGAAGAAGGACCGGAGCAGCTGGAGCTATTTTAATGCGTGCTAAAAACGGAGTTATTCATATTATTGGGTGAAGGTAAGTGTATTTATATATTGCTTTATGCAGATCAGATTCGGGATTGGAATAAAACTAAAAGCGGCAAGCCTGAGGGCATTGCCGCTTTCTTTAGCTGGTAATCTACCTTTAGAAGGCTATCCACATACATCCGTTCCGTTGTGTCAAACATCAGCGCTGCGCGGCTGTAACCGAAGAATTGATAGACACCTCTCGTAGCTTCTGGTTCATTTTATGAGCCTCAATGCCTGCCAAGAGCACAATGCCGATCCCATGGGTATCGTTCAGATTCCAGCCCAGATCATCGCGATAATACAAGGCGGTAAACGAGTACCCGGAGCCCCGGCATACCCCGTATATATTGCCTTTATAGTCAATCGACAAACGTGTCATGCCTTCCCATCCTTTGCGCACTGCCTCCAGATAGGACTCTGGCTGTTCCAGCCAGCCTTCCCGAATACCACGGGCATAAGCGTAGATGAACATCGACGTGCAGGAGGTTTCTTCATACGAATCCGGGCGGTTCAGCACCTGATGCCATAGTCCATTTTCCCCTTGCAGCGCCAGATAACCTTCACTTAAATCACGATAGAAAGTTAGCAGTTCCGACCGTTTCACATGATCATGTGGCAGGATGGATAACAATTCAGTTAATGAAAAGAGCACCCAGCCGTTCCCTCGTCCCCATGGAATACCTGTCGCCCGACCACGCACAAAATCATACACATGGGACATGATCTGTTGTTCGGGAAGGTAGAGGTATTTACGGAACATCAGGAACTGATTGACCGCATCATCCCAATACGTCGCATCACCTGTCAACTGACCATAACGCATCAGAAAAGGTGTACTCATGTACAAGTCATCACACCACATCGTCTCCTGTCGCATCTCCCCACTGCCGCGAACCCGGTAAAAGGCACCATCCTCCAAACGTTCCTGCTCATCCGTAATGTAGCCCGCAATCCGATCCGCAGTATCTCTTCCCCCACGAATATCACCGAACTCCATCGCAGCAAGCAGCGTAGACCCAAACGAACCGCAATCATCCAGACTGTCGATGGCAGACAGCTGATTATTAATCCCTGCAGCACCGTACCCTTCCCGATCCCACAGACCATAGCGGTCAAATGAAGTACTCAGTTCAATATGTTGCCGCACATACTGAATGTAATCATCCCGTCCCAATTCCTGTCCCGTCTGTAGCAGTCCAAGAAGGGTAACGCCAAGCGGATAATTCCACTTTCCGTAATGTGTATTCTCCAGGTAAGGACGGACATGGGTGTCGGGAAGATCTACCCGCCAATACACACCTTGTGCGCCATCATCAAATACGGTATCTGTTCGCACGATGTCGGCATGCGATGTTTCAGCACCGGGAGCAAACACACCCGTGTACAGCCAGGGGTTAGAACATCCCGCAACCGGATGAGGCGATTTCAGTCTCCAGCCTTTGGAATCCGAACGCTCGGCATCTTCCAACGTGAATCCCCATGAGCCGCCGACTGCCTGGATTTCACCTTTCGCCACCAAATCCGAGGAACCGTAACGGCGCGGGAGTTCAACGTGAAAATTACCGCTGCTTCCAGCAGAGTATACTTCCGTGCCATCCACATACAGGGTCAAAGCTCCATCATGACGACCTTTTAAAATAACTGGTGATGTTCCTGGCAAAGTTACATCCAATCTGGACCATGCGTAGGCAACAGCGGGCTTTTCTGTACCAAAGATGCGGGCAAAAGAACCCATGCTCTGCTCCTCATCTGTCCAGCCCCTGCGCGGATACCAGGTAAGACCCGTTTCTTCTTCCGTCATGCCGTCACGAGGAAGAGATACTACAGGTTCATCGACGGGTTCCGAATATAACCAGCCCTCCTGACCCTGACGATCTGCCCCAGGAGTGAGGAAGTGCAGCGGGAAATTTTTGAACGAGGCTGTTCCGTAGATACCGCCGAATCCCACTTCTGTTTTGACAAAACACAGCAATACATCATTCCAGCCATAGTTCACGGAAATCGGAATCTGGGTTCTTCGCTCGGGAAATAATTCCTGCAACAGCTCAGACTTGAATACCTCTTCACCGTTCACGTAAATCGTCACCGGACTATAACAGTTCAAGCCCGTATTTAACGTTGTATTCTGCTCGCTCCATAACTTGCCCCATACATACACGTACTGCCCTGCATGCGCCCCAACGCATTTCTCATTCAGATTCAGGTTGTAACGATAGTCCCCTAGCCTGCGAAAACCTCCCTGATGATAAGCTCTGAACAAAAAGGAATGTTTCGGATGATCGCCAATATAACGCTGAGCCACCGTTGTCAATATATCCGGAATTGAATCGTACACCTTGCCTGCAATCGCCTCGTTCTCATGAAAATAACGAATGATCGTCAGCTCCCTTCCCTTATACCTTGATTCGTTCGCTTAGCCGCAATGTCTCTCCGCCCTGCACTTCAACAACCTGCTGATCTGCCGTGAACCAAACCGGGATGGCAGACGGATTATGGATGATGGAGCGATCTGCTGAACACTCCAATCGTTGCACCGCTTTCCAATAAGCAATCACTTCGATGTTCGTGGCATACCAGATATCGTCCCTGCCGCCAATCTGCTCACCGAACTGTTCGATGATCTCCCAATTGTCGTTGTCATTGAACTCATAACTGTGACCCCAGACGTAGAGTAATAGTGGTGTACCTGTTTTGGAATGTTGGATAAAACGTTTGGCATGCCCCGCCAGATCATGGTTATGATGACACGTCGGATGCCATTCAAGCGGCCGATCTGGCAACGTGTATCTGCCATGTGATTCAACGGTACGGGCATAATCAATGCCAAGCCACTCCAGCTTTGTACTTAACGCACGGTCGTACCCTCCGTTGGGATAAGCCATGCCTCGTACCGGATAACCGACGAGCTGCTCCAATGCTTTTCGGTCTTCGATAATCTCTTCGGTCAATAGTTCATTCGGAACATAAGGCAGCGTAGGGTGAGTAACCGTGTGAACGGCTACTTCATGCCCCGTATAAAGTTCAGCGACTTCCCCAGCCTCAATGCGGCCTGGATTACCCAGGGTACCGGAGTTCAGATTAAAGGTTCCCCGTAGACCATACCGATTACAGATTTCCACCAGTCTGCGATCATGCACCACTCCATCGTCATAACTGAGCGTTAACGCTTTCATCACACCACCTGGATAGCGGTCAAACTGAATACGATGTCCCATTCCTTACTTCCACTCCTTTATCCCAATTCTTCAACAGGTACATGACCTGCATCCTGTAATCGATGATGTTCCGAATCAAAATACGTACCTTCCAGCAGGCCGATCAATGTGTTGGTAATCCGCACTTCAATGTCGTTGTCTCCCGGACGCAACCAGGAGGTCTCTCCCTTCCAACGATACGGAGACCAGCATCTTACACCCAGGCTATGTCCGTTTACCCGCACTTCCACCACATCCTGCACACGCCAATCGCTAAATTCTAGTTCAAACGAGGTAATATCTTCCCCTGGCTCATCCAGCCAGAACGTGCGTTTATAACTCATTTCCCCGGCAAAATGGGGATACAGCGGCTGCGGTTCAGGTCCGATGCAAAGGGCCGTGTCCGGTTCCCGTACAAGCGAAACCATGCCTTCATGATGGAACTCCATGCCGAATCTTCCCTGTAGATACAAGGGATCCACGATGCCATCCTCATCTTTCGTTACCTGCACAATCACCGCCATTTCGTTGAGACCGCTGTGCAACAACTCCGTGATATCACAAGCGATATTATTGTGATCGGTGATTTCAATTGGATCGAATTGTTCTTTTCCAAGTGGTTGCCCATTAATCTCCATGGACCAACTGCCCGAGATCGCCGCTCTGTCCATAAATAACAAACATGCAGGCAATGCCGTTCTCAGCTCAAATGTAGTCGTATATCGACATTCGATGGGATAGGCTAAGGATGCCTTTTTCGGTGTGCCAAATACCTGATTAAACTGGATTGGCAGATGCTGCTGCTCCGATAATTCTGCCGCTTGATCAATAAACGGTTTCACAGCTACATGCTGGCTTTCCAGAATCACACCATTAACATTGGAAGCCTGAAGATGGAATTGTCCCATTCGCAAAATGTTAGGTTGCACCGTTTCGAGTCGCCATGGCCCTTCCGAAGGGACCATGATCTTACAGGCTTGATTAGCTCCTGCCAATACATCCGTTACGAACGCCGAACCCGTTTTGTCTGTTACATCCACCTTCGTTGTTAATGCCTCTTCCTTCGCAGGTTGTAAAGTAAGACGAACAGCATGCGCTTCATAAGGCGCAAGTGTTAGTGAAATGCACCATTCCCCACCACTGCTCGTATACGGCAATGTCTGAAGCCGCCCTGTCTCCAGATCAAGTCGTTCTGCCACAATACAAGCACCCTCTGTCAGCTCCGTTCCATCCCACAACTGCCTGGTGACCAGCTTCAATTGTCCCTTCAGGTCCTGACCCTCCTGATTGGTCAAAAAAACCATATGCTCCCCAGCCGACAATTCACGGGTGTGCATCAGCAGAGAGGCACTTTCCTCCTCCATGATCCAGCAGATGGGTTCCGGCAATACCTGATCGAGCAGGAGAGAGATTAGCTCCAGCGAAAAGTCATCTCCCTGCCCTGTTCCTGCGGGTAGAAAATAGGCATTCCCCTCACCCTGATGCCACATGGTTTCACGGTTATCGTGATCTGTTGTCACGCTACGGCCCCAGTACACCTCTTGCGGCTGCTCGCCCGCACCAAAGAACTCGGCAGCTTCCTCCCCCTCCGGACTTCCCTGCTGAATCGCAATATGCGGAGGCATCCCAACAGAAATAACAGTTCCTCCCTGCCGAACAAATCGCTTCACCTGTTCCCAGGCCGCGGCCTCCAGATTCAGCATCGGTGGCAGAATCAGTACGTCATAACGGGCAACGCCGATCTGAATGATACCATCCGTTAAGTCAGCTTCAGCCAACAATTCGGGATCAAGGTGATCATAGTCACGTCTGTTTTCGAGCAGATGTGTCGTGATCCTCATCCAGTCCTTCGTCAGGCGCTCCAGTTGCACCCGTTCTGCTTCGTCCTCGCCGCTATACTCAAATCCATGCAGTGGATTACCCATCAGACTCCAGAATGTCGTCGTTGGGTCAAGTACAGCAATTCGAATGTCTGCTGCTCCAGTGCTCATGAGATAGCTCAAACGTCCGGTGTAATCCCCCAACTGCCGGAAATGCTTCCAGTAGGGATTCTGCAAAAATTGAGACGGCGGTGCGTCATGCTTCGCAAGCCCACCAATCGTATAGAAAAAGGCGTGAAAGTTATAGAAATTGGTGCCCATGGCGGCCATTCGATCAATCATCCACTTGGCATCCTGTAGCGTCATGGACCAGCCTACACTGTGAAAACATTCAATCAGATTGCGGCTTCGGCCCAATTGCCGGGCAAGCGAACTGACCATCTTGGGATTGTCACGCATCTTTTGACCATATCGTTCCAGAATCCACGATAAGGATCGTCCAATTTTCTCATGTGCTGAATCACCACCTGGCATATGGCTGAACAACTGGGTCGTCATCCGTACACCAGGCACTTCAGCCGCATACTGGATTCCTGCTTCCTCACACCAATCATGCACCTGTTTGTGATAGGACTCCCGGAGAAGCAGGTGTAGGGACTGATAGTAGTCATACCGAATCCGATGCGCGTCCGGAACATCACCATATAACAGGGCCGGTAGGGAATCGATCAGACTATAACCACAACGCTCTCTGAAATAACGGGGAAGCTGTGGTGACCAGGGGATACGGCCCAGCGGTGCAATCTCATCCGAGAACATACCTTTGATTACGCTTTCAAATTGATCTCCAACCGCTGACTTATAACGCTCATGTGTCAGTTCAATAAATCTACTCATCGCTTCCTTGTGGCAAGGATCAACAAAGTTGCCGTAATATTTGAAATCGTCGATCTCCATTTCTTGAAATATAATCAACTCCCAATCACCCGGGGGAACATCCCACAACAAGCGGAACGCTGTTCGGTAGGTGAAGAACCGCTTGCGGTTATACGATGTGAGTCCGGTCTCCTGATACACCTGATCGGTCTGGATATTACCGATTTTGCTGCGCAAGTCAATGGATTCATGCCACAACCGTTTGCCCTGTTCATCCTTGGGAATCGCCTTGGCAACCAAGACTCGTCCCCATGGTAACTCCAGATCCACAGCTTCTCCGCCCTGAACCACCAACTGATGATGTACGAGCTGTCGCTGCTTCGCTTCAGGGAAATCAAGGGTCACTTCCCCACCAGCCATCCCACTTGGATATGGATATTCGTCATATAACCATACTTGCATGCCGTGAGCAGCCGCCGCTTCCACTGCAATCCGCACCTTATCAAACCACGCTTCCGACAGATAGGGAATTTGCAGTCCCTGACGTGGACAGATGAAGAATCCACCTACACCTTGCGCCGCCATCTCAGCCACTTGCCGCTTTATCTGTTCTTCTTCCATATCCCCGTTCCAGAACCAAAAGGGATGAACCCGGTACTGCGCCTCGGGATTTTCAAAAGCATCCCCGTTCCACATGTTGCCTTCCTCCCTGCGTGTCCAAGAGTGTGTGGTGTCCAGCTTTACCAATAACGTTCATTTCAGTTCATATAGGTTTGTTTTGTTTTGATTATACATCAAAAACCATATTCAGGAAGTCATAATTTCCAGAAAGTTGGATGAAATTTTGTTCGCGAATCAAGCCATTACAGCGATAAGGAAAGCCCGGCTGTTTCCCCTACACTGAAGGCACGGCTACCGGGCTTTGGCTTATAAGACTACTTCAGTGCAGCGTACAGTTCATTAACTTCTTTCACATAATCGTCTCCGCCATTATTCTTCCAAAGGGCAACAGCATCTTCGAATCCTTTCTCATCAATCTGACCTACGATATATTTGATCCGTGCATCGTTGATGATATTGTCCAGCTGCGGTCCTTTCTGAGCGTAAACATCAGAGATCAGCGGTTCGCCAGGATTGGCAATGACAATCTCTTCGTTGGCTTTCTGCACCTGTGCAACCTTTTCACGGACAGGTGTCTGTTGGACACGAAGCGTTCTGTCTTCCGGCACAAACATCAAAATCTGATTTAAACCCTGCAGGTCGCGGAGCGCAAGCTTGTCAGTGCTCGGTATGATGTAGTCTTCTTTTTTCTCATACTGCTTGCCTTCCAGTCCGTTGTACAACAATGCCTGCAATTCCGGTTCATTCAGCTGATCCAGAAAACTCAGTACCTTCTTCAGGTCTTCTTCCGTTTTGACACTGCTTTTGGAGATCGCAATCAGGCCGGAGTAGCCGGACGTTGGCATATCACGCAATCCCTTTGGACCTTCCATCGCTTGCAGCACATCCACGCGTCCCGTCGCATTGGGGTCTTTATCGAGTATTTTCTGATCCATGCGCTGTGCATTATCTGCTACATCCACCATGACACCTGCTTGACCATTCACAAAAGGATCAGGAAGTTTCGTTGCATCCATCACGGCAAAGTCCTTGTTCACCAGACCTTCGCTATAGGTTTGCCGGAAAAATTTCAGGGCTTCCATGTATTCTGGTGTCTCATGCGCCGGGATCAGGCCTCCGCTGCCATCATCTCCCCATTTGTTGGGCGCACCGAACCATACCTGCATGTTATCCCACGGGCCCGTGAATTTGCTGGCAACCAGACCGTACGTATCATCCTTGCCGTTACCGTCTGGATCATCCTTCGTGAACGCTTTCAATACATTGTAAAATTCATCAATCGTCTTTGGCTCTTCCAGACCCAGATTCTCCAGCCAATCTTTGCGGATTGTGACCCCGTTACGTCCGAGGGCCCGTGCCCGGTAGATCCCATAGGTTTTGCCATCGATTGACGCATTGTTGGTGATGATTTCATTCAGTTGACTCAGATTCGGATAATCTTTCAGATAAGAACCAAGCTCCCAGAATGCTCCGGTTCGGGCCGCATTAATAAAACTTGGGGACTTCCCTAACACCACCATAATCTGAGGCAGCTTTCCCGAGGCCAGTGTAATGTTGAATTTGTCTTCATACGAGCTGCTTGGCACCCACTGCAGGTTCACATCCACCTTGGTCAGTTCTTCAAGCTTCTGGATGACCGGGCTGTTCTCCGGCGGATTCTCCGCTTCGAAGTTCGGAAGCATAATGGTAATTTCGTCTGTGCCACCGGCAGCGCTCCCTGAACCTGTTTTATCCGTGGAGCATGCTCCCAGAATTGTACTCAATACCAGTGACGCAGAGAGTAACAGTGCACCTTTTTTGAATCCCGTTTTTTGTCCCATACGTTCTCCCCCTTGGCTTTAACCTTTGATTGAACCTAACATGACACCTTTGGCAAAATGCTTCTGCAAAAACGGATACACCAGCAAAATCGGAATGGTACCTACAACGATCACCGCCATTTTGATTGACTGCTCTGGTGGCTGCACAAAATTGGGGTCCATGTTAGCCATATCTCCGACACTGGCTTGCGAAAGTAACACGATCTGTCTCAGCATGACTTGCAGCGGCCATTTGTCACTGTCGGAAATGTACAGAAGTGCCGAGAAAAAATTGTTCCAGTGGCCTACGGCGTAGAACAAGGCAAACGTGGCAATGACTGGCTTTGATAAAGGCAGAACAATTCGCCACAGCACCCCGAGATCTGAACAGCCGTCGATGCGGGCCGCTTCCTCCAGCCCGGGCGGCATTTGCTGAAAAAAGTTTTTGACAACGATTAAGTTAAAAGCGCTGATCGCGCCAGGAAGCATAAGGGCCCAGTAAGAATCGAGCAGTCCCAGTCCACGAATGACGAGATACGTTGGAATCATGCCACCGCCAAATAACATCGAGAAAATCACCATGTTCATCATGACGTTACGGCCCCAGAAGTCACTTCTGGATAGTGGATAGGCCATCGTTAGCGTGAAGAACAGATTGACCAGTGTCCCTGCCACCGTGATGAAAATGGATACACCAATGCTGCGAAAGATCGTGGACGAGGAAAAAATATACTCATATGCACTAAAGGAAAATACCTTCGGGATGAGGAAAAAACTGCGTTCGGTGATCTCGGCTTCCGTTGCGAAAGAATTCCCTATAATATACAGGAACGGAAGGACGGTTAATATGCCCAGAATCCCCAGCATGACGTAATTGAAGATATCAAATACCTTGCCGGCAGGGCTGTTGTATAGACGGCTGTTCATGGGCGCTCCTCCTTAATAAATTCCGGGATGGCCGAATTTTTTCGCAAGTTTATTACTGCCAAGCACCAGAATGACCCCCACCACAGACTTGAATAGTCCAACAGCAGTACTGTAACTGAATGCACCTTGCGTAATCCCTACCGTGTACACATACGTATCAAATACGTCCGCCACATCCCGGTTGAGGGAGTTGGTCATCAGATAGATCTGCTCAAATCCGGTATCGAGGAAGTTCCCCAGTCTGAGAATAAGCAAAATGACTATGGTCGTACGAATGGCTGGAAGTGTGATATGCCACATTCGTCGTAACCGTCCTGCACCATCCACAATGGAGGCTTCATATTGTTCCGTATCCACACCTGCGAGGGCTGCCAAGAAAATAATTGTGCCCCATCCCATCTCTTTCCACATCATCTGTACAATAATGAGCGGACGGAACGAACCCGGACTGGAGAGTACATCAATGGGCTTGCCTGTAATCCAGGCGATCAGGTCGTATAACACCCCACCCTGTGGGGTCAGGAACACGTACGTGATACTCGCGATAATAACCATCGATACAAAATGGGGTACATAGACCAGCGTTTGAATCGTTCTTTTGAAGAAAGCGACCCGAATTTCATTTAATAACAAGGCGATAATGATCGGTGCCGGGAAAAAAAAGATAAGATCATACAGGGCAAGAACCAGCGTATTGCGTAATAGTCGGAAGAAGTCCGGATTGGAGAAAAAGTTCGTAAAGTTCTCTAGCCCCACCCAGTTACTCTCCCGGATGCCCAGGAAAGGCTGGTAGTCCTGAAAGGCAATGATGATCCCCCACATGGGCAAGTATTTAAAGATGACAAAGTACAAAAAGCCGGGAAGCACAAGCACATATAACCATTTGTTTCGTTTGATCTGCCTTTTCCAGTTAGACTCTCGTCTCATGGGCCTTGTGGCCCTATCCGCTTGGGTGGTTGCAGTGGCGTTGGTATTCCAGTCCGTCTTCCCGTTCATCATGTCTCCCCTCCCTCAACGATGTAAGCGTTATCAATTCATCTGTTATTCAGACTATACAGACGCCTAGTTTCCGGCAACCTTCATTTTTTGCATTGCTGCGACATGATGGCCGAAAAGCCCGCTATAACGCCATTTTCACAAGAAATTGCACATAACGTAGCAGGTAGAATTGCACATTTTTGCGGGTTTATCCTTCTTTGTATCACGGTAAAAAAAAGAAAAAACCGGCATCCGCTAAAGCCGAATGCCGGTTTGAAATGACAAATATATAAACGGTTATTGTCCGAACCATTGATCTCGATACTGACTCGGGGTAACTCCCTCCTGTTTCTTGAAAATCCGATTAAAATAACTATGCTGATATCCCACAGCCGCCGCAACATCATTGATTTTCATCGTTGTCTCCCGTAACAATTGCTTCGCCGCATCCATTCTCACACGTGTCAGATAATCAATAAAGTTGATGCCCGATACCTGTTTGAATGCCTTGCTCAGTGCATAGGGTGTCATCTGCTCCTCGTCAGCACAGTTTTCCAGCGAAATGTCGCTGCGGTAATGTGTATCGATATACAACATCGTTCGTTCCACCACCAGTTTCAGCGGTTCCTGCGATCGTACCTCAACCTCTTGTATATAAGGTATGAGTACCTCATTCATCATCCATTGCTTCATCTGTACAGGTTCACGAATACCGGATAGTTGCTCATACATGTTATAACCACCAAACAGCTTATAAGGTGTGACACCCGTTTGCAACATCATGTGCTGAATGCTGCCAAGCAATTGAAGCATCATCTGTTGCACCTGAAATTCGGTACTGCCCGTCCGCGTAATCTCACTCATGAATTGTTCCAGCACACGTTCCGCTTCGGTTTGTTTGCCCAGCCTGACCGCCTGTAACAATTCCCGTTCCAGCCCAAGCGGATAGGAAGCTGCTTCATTTCTGCGGAAACACGCCTCATCCTCCAGATCGAGAATCTGACTTCCTTCCTCCACACTGCGATAAACCACGGCCTGTTCCATCTCGACGAATCGTCCGGGCAGTTCCTGAAGTGAAGCTACTGGGCGACTGACCATCAAGGTCACCTTCATTTTGAGCGTCCGTCCAATGACCTCCACCAGTTCCTGTCCCCATAACAGCGCTTGTGATTTCACAGGTTCGTCCTGGGGAGCAATCACAAGCATGGCGGAAGACAAGTCATGAAAGTTCATGACACTGATCTGCCTGAAATAATTTTTCGCCACTTCCTGAGTGATATTCACTGCTGCAAAGGTGACTAATCCCGTGTCCTGGCTTCCAAATCTGCCTTGCAGCTGCTCATACCCCGTATAATACATCTGCACCAGCAAAAACTGCTGGCCCTCCAGTTCAAAGCCAAGATTACGCATCCGCTGCTGGAGATCCTGCTCGTTATAGGCATATAGGTGCCCCTGTACAAGTTGTAAGACAAAACTGTCGCGCAGATGGGGAAGCTGCTCCTGCAATTGGCGATGTGCCGTGACACTGCGAGAGGTCAGCTCGTTCCACTGTTGCTCCAGCAGCTCAAACTCGTCCAGTTTGGCATCCGTTGGTGTTGTTTCGTTTCTGCCAGGCGTAAGCAGATGCAGCATCCGTGCTATAGGCGAATAGATGCGGCGGGAAGCAAACCAGGATAACAATAATCCCAGGATGAGACTACCTGCACTGGCAATGACGATGATTTTGGATACCAGTTTGACTGGCGAAGTGACTGAGGTCAAAGGTGCTGCGGAGACGTAAGTCCAGTCCGAATCGATCCGACTCAATGAACCGTATGAGACAGAATAGGTCTGATCCTCATATCGGAACAGGAATGAGCGGCTGCCCGCATGTAGGGCTACTTCTTCTTTTAGCTGCTGCTCAAAAGCAGAAGTCTCTCCCGCCGTTCCCGGATTCCCGGTAACCAGTGTGTTTCCTTCCTGATCCATAAGGAACGTTAACCCCTCGTCATAAGGAGTAAGCGTTTTCAATAAACTGGCGACTTTCTCGTTATCCAGCGTGATGATCAGTGCACCAAACGGATTAATGCTCTCCCCTGGTATCTTATGTACTAGAACAAGTGCATTGCCTGCATCCGTATGCAGTGGACTATCGTTGGTCGAAAGTTCGGTATCTCTGTTGGTGCTGGAAACCCAGTCTGTCCAGTACACGTGGTTCCCCATGGAAAGGTATCGATCATAGGCTTGTACTTTCGCTTCATCGTTCAATTCGGTATAATCCCGATTAAACAAGATTGGCTTCGGTTCCTGCAAATACAGCTGTGCTGACTTGATCAGTGGATGGGAACCTTGTAATACGTATAAGGTAGTCACAATCTCCTGCGTTTCATTAAAATAGTACACAAAATCCAGCGTTCGCAGTGCATTGCCAAACCTCGGTTCAAAAGCCCAATGGGATAAGTTCATCTCCAGATAAGCCAGCTGGTCATCCACATTGCGTGCCCGGTTCTCGATCTGGTTCTGGTGCATTTGATTGAACTCGGTTTCCATCCGGCCAACAACCTGTTGATACATGACGATACCTGTGATTAGTCCGGGAATGCTGGCAATGAGTAAAATAAGCATGAGGCTGTTTCGATAAAATCGTCCTTTATGCCTTCCAGCCTTCAAATCGGATAACCGCTTGAATCTGCCAAATATTCGATCGCTCCTAGTCGGTTCCATCGCTGCTCACCTGCCTGCTTGCATCGAGTCTGACTGTCATGGAAACTTCCTCAACTCCCCTGAGAATATATGGATGAAATCCTTTTCTTGTATTATACGCACAATCCTCAGGTGAATGAAACGATCTGTAACCGATCATTTTTTTAACCAATGTTTTATTAACATGACAAAATGGATTACAATGAGATATAGCAAACATGAAGGAGGCCTTTTTAATGAAAGAACAGACTTATTTTGAACAAAATAGAGAAAAACACCTGGCAGAACTGAATGAATGGTTGTCCATTCCAAGTATCTCTGCCATTTCAGAGCATAAAGAGGATATTAATCGTGCAGCACAATGGGCAGCAGATGCGCTCACACGTGCAGGCATGGAAAACGTAGAGGTCATTCAAACGGCTGGACATCCAATTGTCTATGCAGATCACCTGCATGCACCCGGCAAACCAACGGCTCTGATCTATGGACACTATGATGTACAACCTGTTGATCCGCTTAACCTGTGGGAGACACCTCCTTTTGAACCGACCGTTCGTGATGGCAAGCTGTATGCCCGTGGTGCAACGGATGATAAAGGACAGATTTTCCTACATATCAAGGCAGTAGAAGCCATTCTCGCCGAAAACAAAGAACTTCCAGTTAACATCAAGTTCTGTATCGAAGGCGAAGAGGAAATCTCCAGCCCGAACTTGCCCATCTATCTGAATGAACATACAGACAAGCTACGTGCAGACATGATACTGATCTCGGATACATCTCTGCTTGAAAAAGGTAAACCGGCTATCTCCACTGGCCTACGTGGCCTATGTTCCATGCATGTGGATCTGAACACAGCCAATACCGACTTGCACTCCGGTTCATTTGGCGGCGGCGTACCAAACGCACTGCATGCACTCGTGTCCCTGCTCGCTTCGTTGCATGATGAGCAAGGCCGTGTAAGTGTAGATGGTTTCTACGACGGCGTACTGCCACTGTCTCCTGAGATGAGAGAAGAATTTGTGAAACAGGGCTTCAATGAAGAACAGCTTCGTCAAGACCTTGGGCTGGAGCAATTGTACGGCGAAGAAGGTTACTCGTTCGTGGAACGTGTAGGCGCTCGTCCAACATTGGAACTCAACGGCGTATGGGGTGGTTTCCAGGGCGAAGGCAGCAAAACGGTTATTCCGAAGGAAGCTCATGCCAAAATTACATGCCGCCTTGTCGCGGATCAAGATCCACAACATGTATTGGATCGTATCGAAGCACATCTGCGCGCTCACGTTCAACCGGGTGCAACGCTGCATGTGAAACAAATCGAGAAAGCTTTTGCTTTCAACACGGATCCTTCGAATCCAATTCTGCAAAAAGCAGCAGACGCGTATGAGCACGTGTATGGCGTTCGTGCCCTCTTCACCAAAGATGGCGGCTCCATTCCGATTGTTGAGAAGCTCTCACGTGTACTCGAAATCCCTGCTGTTATGATGGGTTTTGGCTTGCCGGATGAGAACCTGCATGCACCGAACGAGCATTTCAACCTGGAGAACTTTGATAAAGGGTTGTTGACGATTGTTCAATTTTTGAAGAGTTTGTAATAGTTAGGGCTCATCGTGTTAAAACCAGTTCATGAGGGCGTGCTGAGTGGACGTTCCGGGGCCGAATCGTTCTTTAGATCGCTGTTATCGTCGGATTTTTTTGGATTCCCCTTCTCAAAGGGTAAAATCCGACGATAAAGGCGAACGCTCCGCTTCTTCAGAATCGATTTCGTCCCCTCCACTACGTTGCAGCTTCTCGCATGACTGATTTTAAGATTGAGCTAACTATTGATTGGTTAGTGTAATTAGGAGAACAAAAGGACGGCCTTCGGGTCGTTTTTTTGATTTATTTTGTTTTTTTGATTTTGTTTCTTGGTTCTTTGGTTCTTGGTTCTTGGGTTCTTTGGTTCTTGGGTTCTTGTTTCTTGTTTCTTTGGTGAAATTGTAGTTTTTTTGATGGCTGCTTTTTATGATGGAGACGATGAAGACTTACTTTTAAATGGGTTAGTGTATGGGAGATAACAACATGGTGACCTTATAGGCCGTTTCTTTGGATTTTGTCGCGATCGTTACGTTGTAGCCTTATCGCGGCTGCTTCGAAGGATTGGGTCTCACTTTGATGGGTTAGTGTGATAGATTACCTTAACGATGGGCTACTGAACGCTTTTTAGATTTTTTTCTCGATAACTTCGTTATCGTTGTTCCTATGACTGATTTTATAGACGTAGTCTCGGTTTTAATGGTTTAGTGTATGGGAGATAACATACGCGACGGCTTATCGGCCGTTTTTTAAGATTGATCGGTATCCTTCACTAGGTTTCAGCTTTTACCCTGACTGGGCTACTTTATTGTGACTGGTTTTAGACGACGGCTAACTTTTAAGGGTTTTGATAGAGATAACTCAAGCGGTGGTATTCGGCTGTTTGGTTGAAACGATTGATATGTAGAATGCGCCCTTATGGAGCATGATGTGGATCGGGTAACGAAGATGTTGATAGTTAAAGGGGTTTTGTGGATGGGAGGGTCTTTCGGGATTCCTGCATTTTGACTTGTTTGTGCTTAGCGACTTCGGCGCGGGGCTTTTGCCATGAGTGTTTACGTGCTGTTGCGCCCCGGCAAGCTAATCCAAAATGATGAGGTGAATGTTGTGTCTACTTCTCACCTGACCAAAAATGCGCTGGCTCACTCGCTTAAATCACTGATGGAGCATACTCCATTGAACAAGATTACGGTCAAACATCTGGTGGAGAATTGCGGCGTGAACAGGCAAACCTTTTATTATCATTTTCAGGATATTTACGCGCTGCTTGGGTGGATCTATCAGACTGAAGCGGTGGAGAGTCTTACGGAGTACCGAAGCTATAGCACATGGACGGACGGATTCTATAAAATCTTTTGTTACATCGAGAACAACAAAACGTTCTGCTGCAACACACTCAACTCGCTCGGGCGTACCCACCTGGATGTATACCTCTATGAAGTAACCCATGATCTGATCATGGGTGTTATTGATGAACTCGCCTGCGGGATTAAGGTCCGCGGAGAAGACAAAGAGTTCGTTGCCAACTTCTATACCCTGGCTTTCACTGGGCTGATCATTCAATGGATGAGGGGCAACATGCAAGAACCGCCAAAACAGATTATTGAGAAGCTCAGTGAGCTAATCGAAGGCAATGTCCTGAGAGCACTGCACAGGTATGAGAATAAGCTGCCATCCACTTAAGGATGCGCGGCTTTTTTCGCATGTGATCTAAGCCTGATTTTTAGACACTTTTCCAAAAGTGACCAAAAATTGGACACTCCCGTTCTTTTAATCATACCTTACCGAACCTGCAAGGTTTACATTAGGGATGTGATTACAGTAACTTTTGGAGGCGAATGATCGTGAAGAAAGAACATGGTAATAAACAGGTCTATTTTGTAGGCGGCGGCATTGCATCTTTGGCGGGTGCAGCTTATCTGGTTAGAGATTGTGACTTTCCCGGAGAACATATTCACATTATCGAAGAAATGCCGATTCTCGGCGGCAGCAATGACGGTGCTGGTAATCCCGATCAAGGATATATCATCCGCGGCGGACGGATGCTCAATGACGAGGCCTATGAGAATCTGTGGGAGTTGCTGGCTTCCATCCCTTCCATCGACCGTCCGGACATATCTGTCCGACAGGAAATCACCAAATTTGACGATGCCAATCCCACACATTCCAATGCACGGCTCATCAACCGTGACGGTAAAGTCGAAGATGTGCTCTCCATGGGTTTTGATATGGCGGACCGGTTGGCGATGGGCAAACTGATTATTACTCCTGAAGACACGCTGGGTAAATTACGAATCAACGACTGGTTTGGCCCTCATTTTTTCAAAACGAACTTCTGGTATATGTGGGCGACCACCTTCGCCTTCCAACCTTGGCATAGCGCCGTGGAATTCAAAAGATACATGCTTCGCTTTTTTCACGAATTCCCAAGAATTCAAACGCTGGAAGGCGTCACCCGCACACCGTTCAACCAATATGACTCGATTATCCTGCCATTGCATAACTACCTGGAGCCGTTTGGCGTAGATTTCACGCTGAAATGTACGGTTACCGATCTGGATTTCAAAGACGGTGACGGCATTACAGTAAGTCGGATGCATGTGCTCAGGGGAGGTGAAGAGGAAGTCATTGACATCCTCGAAGGTGATCTCGTCATTGTCACAAACGGTTCGATGACCGAAGGGGCCGATATCGGCTCCATGACTTCCGCACCGAAACTGAACGGCAAGGGCAGCTCATGGAAGCTGTGGGAGAACATTGCCGCCAAGAAACCGCTGCTGGGCAACCCTTCTTCTTTTAATGATCATGTGGATGAGTCCAAATGGGAATCGTTTACGGTCACCTTCCATGATTCGGTCTTCTTCGATCTGATGGAGAAATTCACACGCAACCGGGCAGGTACCGGTGCTCTGGTTACTTTCAAGGACTCCAGCTGGTTCATGTCTGTCGTTCTCGCCTTCCAGCCGCACTTCCGTGGTCAGCCGGAGCATGTCAACGTATTCTGGGGATACGGATTATCCCCGGATAACGTGGGCGATTACGTGAAGAAAAGAATGTGCGACTGTACAGGGGAAGAGATTATGCAGGAGTTGATCGGCCATCTTCATTTCCAGGAACATCAAGAGGCCATCATGGCCACCGCCAACTGCATTCCTTGCATGATGCCATACATTACAGCCCAATTCATGCCTAGACTGAACAGCGACAGACCAAAGGTTGTGCCTGAAGGCTCCACCAACCTGGCCTTCATCAGCCAATTCTGCGAAATTCCCGATGACGTGGTATTCACGGAAGAATATTCGGTCCGGGCAGCACGGATCGCCGTATACACTCTTCTCGGAGAGAACCGGCCAATTGAGCCGATCAATAAGTATCAGTATGATGTTCGGACGCTGTTCAGTAGTTTTGTGACTTCGTTTAGATGACCACTTCAAAGAGGATTCAGACATTAGATGAATGAAGGAATGTTGGATGGATCTGTGGATGGGGATAGATCTTTGGAGATATCTGTAGAGTTCGGTGAGTAACTTTGTGATCTTTAGGAAGCTTTGTTATCTTAATTCTATGTATTGTGCCAAGTTAGTAAGATATGAGTTACTACATGAGTTAGCTTCAGAAGCTTGCATCCCCGTTGAACGAGTTAATGAGTGAATATGGTTGTTGCTGAACTGAAGAGTCGTTGTATAAGGAAAATAGAGAGAGTTCCGTCAGCTATGACAGGACTCTCTCTTTCGTTTACTCGTGTACTATCTAAGTCCAACCCATAGCTTTCATCGAGATTGCCAACTGTCGTCTAAAGAACCTCACAAACCTTATTACTTGAAATTTCGCAGGTTTGAAAATCTAACGAATCGTAGACATCTTATTTGCGCTTTAGACATGTTTAAGTAACGAAATATCGTTAAATTGCATTAAATAGCGTGTCTGAGATTCGTTACATTTTCTATGACTGCCAAATCATTGGAATAAGGCTTCACAGATTCGTTAGCACTACTCACGCCGCTTATTACAGCCTACATATCACACTTCGCTTAAGTGCGGAATGTTGTGAACTTCAGCATGTGCACAAGCTTGGATAAATGTGTGATCTCCTGCTGGACTCCAGAGGTGTCCGTACCTGTCATTGCCTGATTTGCTCGCAGCGTTCTACGGGTATTCAGCATACCCTCGATCAGTTTCATGACTGTGTTGCGTCCACGATGATCCACAATCATATACTTTTTGCGTGCATCCAGCTCTACCCATACGATGTTGCTGAATGATGTGAACAGATGCCTGCGGTACAGCTCCATATCGGTCTCATTGTAATGCTCGCCATAAAAGGCATAATATCCGTGTATGTGCAACTTCTCCGCCAACACTGTGATGAACGGATCATGTTCGAGCATAGCGTTACGTTCCATGTTTCACGCCTCCGTTATGCGTGATCCGCAGATCCCGTCTTTTTGAGATCTATTTTAACATATTGCGCAAGGTGTTGCCTCTCCACAGATAAAAGCCAAGTTTTAACTCCGAAGGCTGATGCATCACAAATGAGAGTTATTAGCTCGATACTAATTTTCTAAATCTAATATGACTCGCCGATCCGTCTGCCCTTCACCCACACACCCTCAATATCCAACTCCGCATTCAGCAAAACGATATCTGCCTGCTTGCCTTGAGCCAGGGAACCTGTCCGATGATCAATGCCGAGCAGGCGTGCCGGGGTCAGACTTGCTGCACGTGATGCAGCGTTCAGGCTCAAGCCCACTTCCTGTACCAGGTAACGGAAACCACGTATCATCGTCAGCGTGCTTCCCGCCAGTGCGCCGCCGTCCTTCAGTCTTGCCTCCCCATGCTTCACGATTACGGGCAGATCGCCGATCTTGTATTCCCCATCATCCAGTCCCGCAGCAGACATGGCATCTGTGATTAACACGAGTTGATCATCATGTTGCTTCAGCTGAGCCAAGATTGAGATCGCCGCAGGATGCACGTGAATTCCGTCGGCAATCACCTCAGCACTGATACGTGGATCACTCAGCACGGCTCCGGCAGCCCCGGGTAGCCGGTGATGCAGCGGTGTCATGGCATTGAACGTATGTACTGCATGATGTAGTCCTGCCTCAACTGCCCGCTCCACCTCTTCATAGGTCGCATCCGTGTGACCGAGTGCCGCTGTAATCCGTTGTTCTCGCAGCCATGAAATGACTTCCAGCGCGCCTTCACGTTCCGGTGCCAACGTAACTTGACGGATCAGGCCAGGATATTGCTTCTCCCATGCTTCGAGCCAGGATACATCAGGCAGTATGATATGTTCCGGATTTTGCGCACCAGGCCATTTCGGACTGAAAAATGGACCTTCCAGATGTACGCCCTCAAGCTGTGCATATGGCATTTCACCGGAACGGTAGCGGTCCACTTCAGCAAGTACGCTGTCCAGTCGCTCTTTCGGAGCCGTCATGGACGTCGCAAGCATCGCTGTTGTGCCCTGCGTACTATGGAAAGAAGTGATCTTGTCCAACACCTCCGGGCTTGCGTCCATAAAGTCTTCTCCGTTCCCACCATGCACATGGATATCAATGAATCCAGGCACAATGAGGCTGTTTTCCGGTACAGTTATAGGCAAAGCCTCTCGCCGAATCTGTTCGGGCAGACCTTCAGGTAACCCAGCATAGAGGATTTTCTCATCCCTCCAAGCTAATACACCGTCTTCCAATATCTCATTTGAAAGGAGCAGCCTGCCTCGAAGAAGAGAAATATTTTCATCACGCTGGCTCCCAGGTTCACGGCTATTCTCCTCGGTCATCTCACCAGCCTCCCTGCCGCACGGTCCAGCAACACCACCACATTTGGATGACATTGCAAAAGCGATGCAGGACAGGCCGTTGTGATTGGGCCCATAAAAGCTTCGCGAATAATCTCGGCTTTTTCCTCGCCACGGGCAATGAGCAGAATCTGTTTGGCTTTCAGAATGGTACCGACACCCATTGTAATCGCCTGAGCCGGAACTTCATCAATGCTGTCAAAGAAGCGTGCGTTTGCCTTTCTCGTCTCTTCTTTCAAATCCACGACATGCGTTCGTCCTGTAAGTTCAGTTCCCGGTTCATTGAAGCCAATATGACCATTATGTCCAATACCCAACAGTTGAAGATCTACCGGTCCACGATCGTCCAGCCGTTGTTCATAGGAATTACATTCCTGTTCCAGATCTGCAGCCTGACCATCAGGCACTTGCGTTCTAGCAATATCTACATCGATATGATTGAATAATTGTTGGTTCATGAAACTGCGGTAACTTTCGCGATGTTCTGTTGGAAGTCCGACATACTCATCGAGATTAAAAGAAGAAGCCTGTGAGAAGCTGACAAGCCCCTTCTGATATAGCGTGATAAGCTGTTTATATATGCCTACAGGAGAACTTCCTGTCGCAAGCCCCAATACAGCACGTGGTTTGGTCTGCAACAAGCTGGCAATGAGGCCAGCACCTGTAGCGTTCAAATCTTCTTCATTTTCAAAAATGCGTATATTCATCTTCATCTGTCAGGCACCTCCGTTGTGTTGGACTCGATAAGATTGCACATTGTGATAGGATTGTTCCAGTCTGGGGATAAAACGGTCGAAGTCGGCACTTACCATGCCTGTGAACAAAATATCGACCACATGCAGCAGTGCAATACGTGAAGCCATATCTCCACGCCTCATGCCTTCTTCCAGAGAGGACGTAAAGAGTGGGATATCGGATACAGTTGCAAGCTTGTTACTGCCATAGGAAGTCAGTGAAATCGTAGAAGCTCCGGCCTGTTTGGCACAATGCAGGGCATCGATGGTCTCTGGTGTTTCGCCTGAATAGGATACAGCCATCGCCACATCTCCCTCTGCGAGCGAAGATGCGGATGTAATCTGCATGTGTGAGTCGGAGAAAGCCGTAGAGCTTTTGCCGATCCGCACCAATTTCTGATAGAAATCCTGTGTAACAATCGACGAGGTCGCCACACCATAAAGATCGATGCGGCGAGCCTGGCACAATAATTGCACTGCTTGCTCCAATCTGCCCAAATCCAGCAAACGGGTGGTATCTGCAATCGACGCGAGGTGGTTGGCTTCGATAGCTTCAACAATTTTGGATAGGGAATTGCCCGCTACAATATCCTGATACGCCGTTTCATCGGATGCGTGGGACAATTCTGCGGCGAGTTTCATTTTGAAATCGGGAAAACCTTTGAAATGAAACGACTTGCAAAAGCGTGTTACCGTCGCCGCACTTGTGCCACTCTGCTCTGCCAGATGACTAATCGTCCAGCCGGGAATGTCCGATGGAGATTGCATAATGACTTCGGCAATACGTCGCTCCTGAGACGGAAGGTTATTCAGTTCTTGCTGCAACGCACGTAATATGGCTGCCATGAGGTCCTCACTTTATGAAAATTATTTTTATTTATTTTTAATAAATTAAGAAAATTATTTTTATAACTTCATTTTAATCAAGACGATCCTGCAAATCAAGAGAAATTTAACATGACTTTTGCAATGATCTGAGCGTGTATAGACCCTCACCTGCTTGATACGCATAGTTGATGTCCTTTATATTGAGAATCGAGAGGGGTGCAATTCTAATGAATCGAAGACAACGGGAAAAGCTCATTCCTTCCATCTGGATTATGGCTTCCAAACAAACAGAAGGACACGCCTATTATGCCCTCTATGCTATCGACTGGAAACGCGGAGGTCGGCTGAGTTGGGAAGGCTGGAATCAGCTCGAAGACCTGCTGCAATTTCATATTCCGATCAAACGAAAAGCCGGAGGCCGAAAATTTTCTTCCCAGCCTGCCGCCAAAATTGCGAAAAAGAACTCCATCTTCATCTGAACGAAGCATAGTTCGAGGAATTGGAGCAGCTTTTTTATCAGCCTTTATCGAAGAAAAGATGGAGGATGTTCACTCAAATGAATAGGAATCTATAAGTGATATAAATTCGGTTGTTTCATTTTTTCACGCTAAAACAAAAAAAGCCTCTTCCCTTCTTTGGATAAAGAATAGGAAAGACTTTCGCGGTACAACGATTCAATTCATTTTGATTCAAGTTAGCTCGTTCTAATTGATGCCATCATATCGTTTTAAGAACTTGCTGGCTAAGCTGGGGACAGTCATTTGATGAACCGATTGATTCTCAATCTCCTCCGCCAGATCGTCATCTGTGAGAGAAACGAAGAACGTAATATCTGCTTTGGTTTGTCCATATCGGGCGAAAACGTCATCTGCTGTCTCATTCACAACTTTCGCAATGATTCGAATGATCTCATCTTTATACTCCTGAACTTCTTCTGTTGCATACAACAATCGGCTGATGTGGTTAAAGTGCGTATCCTCGCCATATTGATATTCGGAGCAGCCCCATCTGTAATAGATCTCGTCCTGCTCGCTGTCGCACAACCCCTGTTCCTTCATATTGGTGATATGCCTAGTCAGGGATTCCTCTGTATTTACCGCCATGAACAGCGTTACCCAATCACTGTCTGTTCCAAATACACAAGCATATACTTTCTCCTGCTCTACTTTTGCCAGCGTTTGTTCCAGATCGGGTAGAAACCCCGCTCGAAATTGGTCTTCGAATTTATTAAAAAAGCGATCCATTCAGCTCATCCTTTCATGCTAATACAGTTTAAGATTCAATTGTCTGTTCAAACCATAAATTAATTGGGCCCAAAAACTTTAACGAGATATTCATATCCCCGCCCTGTTGCTATATAGGTCTCTCAATAACTACAAGGTACCACATAATTACAAATAACGTGCTTACTTCCTACACCCTTAAACAACTATGCTATAATAAAAATACGACTATCCAAGCGAGGTGACGCCGATGAAATGGGGAGAGATTACTGAATTACACCCAGATCGTTTTGTGCTTGTGGAAGCAATCAAGGCAAGTTCCAGCAACCGTGTCCGTCAACTAGAGGATATAGCGGTTATTCAAAACTATGATAATCCTCAAGAAGCCTGGAGCGGTTATAAAGAACTGCACAAGCTCCATCCGACACGCGAGTTATATGTATTTCATACGAGCAGAAGCGATGTTGAGGTTGTAGAGGAATTTTTCTCAGGAGTGCGGCAACGAACATGAAACTACAACTACAGCAAGGCTTACCTATCGTATCCTTGACCATAAGCCACAATGAACAAACTATCATTTTGCATAATATTTTATTTGATACAGGCTGTGCAGCAACTGTGTTTGATACCGATGCATTAGCTGCAGTAGGTATACAGATTGATTTTATTAATGGACGAGCTAAGCGAATGTATGGGGTAGGTGGAACGAGCGAAATCTGCTATGAACAGCACATTCCCAATCTTCATATTGAGCATATTGCTTTGACTAATTTTCCAATTCAACTTGGTTCAATTCAAGAACCTTATGGTTTTGACGGAATCATTGGCATTGATTTTATGATGAGAGCCTCATGCAAAGTCGACTTTGAATTAATGGATGTTCAATTTTCAACATAAGCTATGTAATGATAACCTTTGATGGTTGTCGTTGCGTGGCTTATTTTTGTACACCATGGTTGGGTGACTCCATCCCGGAACAGCGGATCATCTGATGTAATAAACTATAAATCAGCAGCAAAAAAGCCTTGCCCCATTCTTCATGACAAAGAATAGAGAAAGGCTTTCATGCTGCTACTTAATCCTAACTGTAATTCGCAACTAAATCTTCAGTTCTCCAAGCTTAATCAGCTCGACAACTGCCTGCGAACGACCCTTAACATTGAGTTTCTGCATCACATTCGAAATATGGTTACGCACCGTTTTCTCGCTGATGAATAACTGCCCTGCGATGTCACGCGTTGTTTTGTCTTGAACCAGTAATTCGAATACTTCGCGTTCACGGTGGGTCAACAAAAATTTGCTTTTATGATCGATACCCTTCAATGTTCACCCCTCCTTGCTCGGGTTGTGTTGGTGTAACAAGGTTAAGGGGATACAGTCAACTCATCTTATGTCAGGTCAAGGGCGTTGGTTCAGTTTTATAAGAAAAATGGGCAGTAAACATGTGATTCATTGTCCGAAGAGAACGTATTCAATTGTCTATGTATTGGATCATGTAAAACAAACACGCCCCTGCAACAGATGTTACCATCTGCGCAAAGGCACACTTGTTCATCTGTCTTCAGAACTACCGATTCATTCGATTCATGACACCACCGTTGTGATTACGGTTCATCAGGCCATCGTCAAGGATGCCATCACGGTTATTCGTATCTGTTCCGTTCGTTGGGAAAATGCGCTCTACCATCGATTGGAACGTATCGATCATACCACTAACGGGCTTACCGTTACGAATATCTGTGGCATAGTTCTCGACATGCTCCACAAAATCAGGATTGGCTGATACATATACATTCTCGATATTTGGTGCAA
Source organism: Paenibacillus sp. FSL H7-689 (assembly GCF_000517905.1). Lineage (NCBI taxonomy): Bacteria > Bacillati > Bacillota > Bacilli > Caryophanales > Paenibacillaceae > Paenibacillus > Paenibacillus sp. FSL H7-689. The sequence continues at coordinate 272,988 of NZ_ASPU01000002.1, read as the reverse complement.
ACTGTTTGATTTTGGCTGAAATCTTACCCTTAATCTCAGCTGATGTGTTATCGTCCGTACTATCTACACGTTGTCCTTCACTTTTCATACCATAATGCCCATCGTCTGTCCCACGTGCTTTACCGCTATTTGTCAGACCACGCATCATGCCAACGGCGCCTGTGCCCATGGTTCCATAGATGCTGCGGTCATTCCCCATATGGCTACGATCCGTTGCCGAATTTGTGTTCAGTCCTGGAGCAATTCCGCTAGTGCTGTACGGAGACATTGTACCCGTACCGCCATTCACACGCATACCACCCATATCGTGATTCATGTTGCCTCCACGCATGGTATCACTGGCATGATTACGCATCGTTCCATTAAGCATGCTCGTACGACCATTGGACTTGCTTTCCAACTTGCCTGCATGACCATCTGCCAAACGAACAGCCACATAAGCATTACGATCCGTTAACATGACACGGGCGGATTTTACTTCCTTCATCTCCGTGATACGTTTTGCCAGCTCTTCACTGGATTTCAGGTCAGTCACATTGTGCATGCGATAACTTTTCGCACGGATACCATCCATGCCATTTGTTTCCACACCATAACGGTTAATGCCGTTGGCTTGCTGACGAACACTTTGCGTATGCATATTGTTGGTATCCCGATTCGTGCCACAACCTGTCAAACCGACCATTACAAAGATTGCAGTAGATAATGATAACGTAATAGCTGTTGCCTTTTTGACTGCTGGCATGTACTCATCCTCCAATGTTTGTTGGTTTTGGTCACAAAGATAGGATGCGCTTCTATACGTACCGATATGCTGAAAGGATATGGTACCTTACCCTGTAGATTCAGGTATTCTGGTTTCGGTCTTTGTTTATTGATCTTTAGTTTTGATCTGTGGACCGTGAGTTTCTTCGCTATATAAAATAAAAAAAACAGTGCTGCTTGTTCGCAGCACTGCCTCGAAATCATATTTGCATTTCAACACAACAATATCACTTATCTTCCGCCCCGCTCATTTCCCGTCTGTTGATGTTTCGTCATTTGCAGAACTCGATGATTCTTCCGAAGAAGTTGTAGATGCTTTAATTGTATCCGGAAATTTCTCGGCTTCCGTTAGACTTGTCGTATCCATGCCATATGCCCATTGACCATCCGGCGTAATGACCCAGATCTGATTAGGTTCGGATGGCACCGTAAGTCCCCGATACACATCTCGAACTTGTTGCCCATTGACCGTCTGTTCAACAGACAGGGTGAATCGTGGAACCGAATTCTTCAGCTCAGACGCTTTACGCACATCATCTGCTGTCGACAAGTTTTTGATTTTGCCGATAAGAGATACGGCATCTGTGGCTTCAATCGTTTTTCCATTCAGTGTCCAGGTCTGTTCTGCCGCATCGTTCTCCAATGTCGTTTTTAACATCCAGGTAGCTGCCTCACCCTCCCACTCCAGAGACCCAACATTTGTCTCATCCATATTGAAAGGTGTAGTGTCCAACAAATCACGACGAGACAAAGCTATGCTGGTAATCGCCTCTGTCTGCACGGCAACCACAGGGCCCGAATCAACACGCACATAACGTGCATCATCTGCTGGAAGCTGGCCACCAATAGCCAGTTTGATCTCCCGATTATCTTTGAGTTTGATATCCATACGTCTAGCATCTGTTCCTAATCCGTACTTATTCAGATCCTTCGGCGCTTCTTCCACCACCAGTTCCTGATTTGCATCACTCAGAGCATCCAGCCAGCTGCTTACACTGTAACCGTTCAGAGGATAGGCTTTTGGCTCAACCATCTGCCATACGCCATTTTCAAGCGTTAAAGTCGAAGTTGCTGCTACATCGGATGTCTCCTCCGTTGTGTCATGTATTGTAATAGATTGAACATCCCCGGATTGAATACCAAGCAACTTGGCTTGAACCGCTTCTTCTTCCCGAAAATAATTTTGACTGGCCGCGTACACCCAGCCCACAATTAGTACGATGACCACCAGAATCGTTGGGACCCATTTTCTCATACTCGTCTGCGCCTCCACCATAAGAGTACACCAATGATAACAAAGATGAGTGGGAATGCTACAATAGCCACGAAGAAAATCGTTCTGGCCTGTTCGCCATTCAGGTATGCCATCTCATACCCGGCTTGCACCCGTGGGCGAATCGTCAAACCATTTTCTTTCTCACTCAAATAGTTTACCGTATTCAAAATAAAGTCCCGATTGCCGCCATTCGCAATTTCCGAATCCTGCATGAAAATGGACGAGCCCAGAATAACCGCCTTCGGTTTACCATCCGTCGTATCGGCTGCATATCCTAATTCAACGGGTCCCTGAATGTCCTCTTCGGCATCTTTGGTTGTTTCATTCTGCAATAAGCCGCCGATATTCGTCTCCCCATAACTGTCATTCGAAGAATGAATTAACGGTGAAAGGGTATATTTATCCTGTTCTTTGCTGGTCAACGCAATCGACAGCGACAACATCGGATACAATTGGCTCGCAGCGAGTTTGTCCGTAATTGCATGTGTACCATACTCCGGCACCACCCAGAGTGGCCCCATCGTACTGGCTTGCTGATTATCCACCATGACCGCATGCTCATCAACGACGCCATAGTCAGCCATGAGGGCATCGATGTTTTTCCAACTGGATTTCATATCTTCTACAAATCCGAGGGATAATAACAGCTTGCCTCCATTACTCAGATATGTGCGAATGGCTTTCATTTCCGTATCACTGAAATCACGTTGTGGACCAATAATGGCGAGTACATCTGCATCTTCTGGAACCTTGCCAGCTTGATTCAGCTGTAACTCTTCCGTCTGCACATTATTTTGTTCCAAGGAGGATTGCAGCGTAGTCATCTGAGCGAGACTCAACTCTTCATGTCCAGTCAAAAAGACCATTTTGTGCATCTCCGTGGATGACATGTTCATGAGCGCCTGCGTAAGTTTTTCCTCACCTGTGAACTGATATGATCCATCACTTCCGTCACCTGTCGCGGTGAACAGACTGGCGATATCAATCACTTTGTGTTGATCTCCCTGCTCCAGCACAATGGAGCTGCCTGTTATGCCATATTTGGATGCAAGCGCAGGTTCCTGCGTCAGATTATATTGTTTTATTTTCAGCTTGCTATTGCGTTTCGTGTATTCCTCAACCATATCCGTGACCTCACGGTTCAGGACGGCGTTGTTGGCATTTTCAACCGTTAACACCAGAATGTTGACGTCATCCTTCACATTTTTGATCGCAGTAAGGGACTGGTCAGATAACGTGTATTGTTTGTTCGAGGTCAGATCCAGCTGGAAGCCGCCAAGTGAATTCAGGAACAGTGTTAGCAAAATAAAGATGCCAATCACCGCTACGGACAGCACGGTACTGTTGGTATGACTTAACCATTTTTTCATCTTCTCACCTCCACCGCTTCCGTTCCACAATTTGAATGCTTAACAGCAGAAACACACCCGAAAGGGTGACATAATACAAGATATCCGGCCCACTAAGCACACCTTTCATGAAGCTGTCGAACCGGTTGGTCAGAGCAAACGGGTCCAGCCACTGTTGCAAAGCAGAACCTGTATTGCCTGCGAATGAATCAAGCATCCACAAAACGAGTAAAATAATAAAACCCGCCACCGCAGACACCATCTGATGCTGGGATAATGTAGAAGCGAACAGTCCAATCGCCATCATACTTCCGCCCAGGAAAAATAACCCCAGCGCAGACATCCATACCGTCGTCATATCCAATGTCCCATAGAATGACATGATGAAAGGGTACACCAGACTGCACAGGATGAGCACGACCAGAATGGCCAGAGAAGCAAGATATTTGCCAAAAATAATTTCTGTTACTCGTGCCGGAGAAGTCAGCAACAATTCATCCGTTCCCTGTCTAAATTCCTCTGCAACCAGTCGCATCGTTAACAATGGCACGACAAATAGCAGCATGGACAACGTATCGCCCAACACGAGACGATAATCAACAATACTCGGCTGGTAATATACAAAGCTTGAATAGAACAGCAGACTGGTCATCAGTACATATACGGCAAAAGCAAAATAGGACGTTGGTGACAGAAAATAAGCTTGCAGCTCTTTATTGCATACCGCCATCATTCGTCTCATTTGGAGTCCTCCCCTTTGCGAGCTTGGGGCGAAGCATCGGCTGCTGTACTAACTGATGTTCCCGATATACTCGACGAGTCGATGTCCGAATTTGCGTCTGTGTCTGTTGCCTCGGTTGTGGTCAGCTTCAGGAAGATTTGCTCCAGACTCAGGTTCTCCTTCTTCATCTCCAGTATCGGTAATCCTGCACCTGACAAAAGGTAGAACAGCTCCTCCCGGAAATCTTCCGAGTTTTCTCCAGTAAGCAGCATTTTAACCGTATCCGCTGAATCTGAAGTAAGTGAAGTATCTTTGGCGGTATTCACATCCAATGCTTGAATGACTTCACTCCGCACCTTCTCCCATGGTGTCAGCACATTATGTAATTGCTCCGCAGTGGCCTTCACTTCTATCGATACCTTGAACTGATCCCCCATTGCTGATCCGAAATGCTGAGGTGAACCATCCAGCACGAGCTGTCCCTGATTGATGATCAACATTCGATTACAGAGCGTGCTCACTTCAGGCAAAATATGCGTACTGAGTAGCACCGTATGGTTCTCCCCCAGTTCTCGAATCAGATCTCTGATCTCAATAATCTGATTTGGATCAAGGCCCGATGTTGGCTCATCCAGAACCAGCAGATCCGGCTTGTGAATAATGGCTCCTGCTAACCCGAGGCGTTGCTTGTATCCTTTGGATAACCCACGTACCATTTGCCTTTCCCGACCCTGAAGTCCCAGTCTGCTAACCATCTCACTGATCCGCAGCTTAACCTCACGTGCCGGGACATCTCGCAAATTGGCTACGAATTTAAGATAGGACTGCACGGTCATATCCGGATAGAGTGGCGGCGTTTCAGGCAGATACCCAATCTTGGAACGAACACGCTGACCCTGCTCATGCACCGATACCCCATCCACCATAATGGAACCCGCGGTTGGATGCACATAACCCGTAATCATACGCATCGTTGTTGTTTTTCCGGCACCATTGGGTCCGAGAAAGCCAACAATCTCACCACGTTCCATGGTGAAATCCAGTTGATGTACGCCGCGTTGCCCTTCGTAAACTTTGCTGACCTGTTTCACTTCGAGCACATCATTCATCCTTTCCCGTTAAAATACCCGTGCAGCATCGTTCGTTATATAAATTCAACTGAAAATATTTACACTTGCACTCCGATGGCAGAATAACCTTCCGATCACTGTTATCCCCAGATTTTTTTGATTCCTTCATTCAGAAGGAAAAATCCGCTGATAAAGGTGACCGCTTCGCTTCTTCAAGTTATTTCTGCCCTCTCCGTTATCGTGTAAATGTTACGTTGAACTTATGTAATAGATGATGGGCACGGGAAGTTCCTTGTATATTACGTGAGCTATCCTAGCCTCAGCTTAATGACACTTAAAAGACAGCTTAAAAATTTTTGTCCAAAATGTGAACATTCTGACCAACACCCACACCCTGCGCTTAAAGCCAACGTAACATAGAGTACAGGAGAATGTGCTCCTGACCAAAAGTCAGAGGGTGAATCGTGTGAAAGTATTATTCACGTTTTATGTTCCGAGCGGTGGCGTGGATACGTTAAATCGACTGCGCACCGCTGTTCTGAAACGCCATGGCATTGAAGCGCACCTATTGTATCTCAGCACAGGCTCGGGATTGCAGAACAACAGTGATACACCCATTTTCACCGCGTCCAGTGACGAGGATATCCATCATATCATCCATACTCATCATTATGATGCCATCATTGCCACTTCAGACATCGCTATGCCCGGCCGTTTGAGAGGACTTGGTTATACCGGACGAATTATTTTTGAAGCGCAGGGACTCGGAGCACGCGATCAAGCTCTGGAAACGATACAGATGGGTGTCCCATACCTCCAAGCTCATTGTGATGCTGCCGTTATACCTCCCACAGACCACCTGCTGGATATGTTCATTCATATCTGCCCTTGGCTTCATCGGTTTGTTATTCCCAACATGCTGGATACGGACACCTTCGCACCAATCTTGGTGGATACCCCACCCTATCCGGTGCTGGCTTGGGTAGGACGACTTGAACACAACAAAAACTGGCGTGAATATCTAATCATATCGAGTGAAATCGTCAAAAAAAATCCGGAAGCCAGACTATGGTTATTCCACGATCCAACTTTGGCTAATCCAGAAGATGAAGTCATGTTCCGGCACATGCTGGCAGAATACGGGCTTGAGGATCGGATTGGCATCTTTATCAATGTTCCTCATTCTCAGATGCCTGCATATTATTCCATGATTGCCGCTTCAGGGGGCATCATGTTATCCACTTCCCTGCTTGAAGGATTCGGTTATGCCGTCGCTGAAGCCATCTCTTGTGGCTGCCCGGTGCTCAGCACGGATTCGGATGGTGTGCGTTCATTTATCACACATAATAAGACTGGGAAGTTTTATCCAATTGGAAATGTAGAGGCCGCTGTAGCCGAAGCAAGGGACCTCATGAATAACAAGAAACTGCGTGAGTATATTCGCATTCAGGGCAGACAGCATATGAGCTTGTCTTTTTCACCAGATCGATATGCGATTTCTTTCCGTGAAATGATGACAGCACTGCGAATTTTCCATTGAGCATAGCAAAAAGGCAGTTCAGCAAAATTTCTCTGAACTGCCTTAGTATGGTTTTTATAGAGTCTTAGTGTCCCATCATCATCGCGGGATCAGGCTTATCGCCATTTTGAAGCTCTTCTTTCGGCATCGGCTTAGGTTTGCGCAGAATCAGACTGAGCAAACATCCGAACAATGCAATACAAGCGGCAAGGAAGAACGTATCATTGAAACCAGCCACCAAACCATGCACGATAGCGGTCGGCTCTGTACTCGTTGTATTGTCTGCGATTCTTGAAGTCAGGAAGCCTGTAAGCCCTGCAACCGCAAAGGACACGACCACTTGCTGTGCAGCCGCCGTGAGCGGTGTCACCCGTCCAACCAACTTACGCGGTGCAGCATTTAATACATGCGTATTGAGTGGCATCATGGACAAGCCCATACCCAGCCCCATCATGACCAGAGCCGTTATAATCAGGCCAAGACCTGTCTCTGCCGTGATGGAGGACAGAATAAACAATGCTCCCGAGATAATACCCAGACCCACGAAGGCCAGAGGTCTAGCACCGATTTTATCAAACAACCGACCACCAAGAGGCATACCCACTCCGGAAGCCAACGCCTGTGGCAGTAGAATCAATCCTGTTTCCAGTGCAGTGTACCCTTTGATCTGCTGCAAATAAAGCGGGATCAGGATCATCGCACCGAACAGCGCCACTTGTGACACCCATGCGAGAATAATTCCCCGTGAGAAATCAGATGATTTGAATACCCGGAGTTCGAGCAAAGGATTTTGATGACGAAGCTCCACAATAATGAACAAAATGAGCGCTACACCACCCACAATGACACCCGTCAAAGTTGTTGCAGACGTCCAGCTCGTTCCACCCTCACTCACACCGTAAGCCAGCATCGAGAACGCAATTGGCGCCAGAATCATGCCGAGGAGATCCAGTGCAGGTGTGCGTCCACGATCTGTATCCGGCAAAAACTTGATACATAGAATGAAAGCTGCAATACCAATGGGCAAGTTAATCAGGAAGATCCAGTGCCAGCTCAGTGATTCAATAAACCACCCGGACAACACCGGACCCAATGCAGGGGCAAGCAGCATCGGAATTCCCAGCATCCCCATGATGGAACCTCTTCGCTCAGGCGGAGCCAGACGAAAGACCATCGCCATACCAATAGGAGCAACCATGCCTCCACCAAGGCCTTGAATGATACGGTAAATGATTAATTGCTCAGGTGATTGAGCGATCGAGCATAATACAGAACCCAAGGTAAACATGGCAATCGTGAAAAGAAATACTCTTTTGGCACCAAACCGGTCCGTTAACCAGCCTGCCAGTGGAATAACTGCAGACAAAGCCAGGGTATAACCCGTAACCGTCCATTGGATCGTTTTAAGATCCGTCTCGAAATATTGAACCAGATTCGGAATGGCCACGTTCACCACCGTGCTGTCCAGTATAACCATGATCATACCGACGATAATAGCCAGGAGTGGCAGTATAATTGTTTTGATTGAAAACTCTGCGGGCTCCTGGGATACTGCTGTTTGCTCTTTCACGTTCTCCACACTCTTTTCCAGCCAGAAGATCGCAGGTTTAGCCATGCGTCTCACTCAGCCTATATTGACGACTAATTTCAAACTATCGTTTTAAATCGTCGTTTTAAACTTTCATTTAATACTGATCTAATTCTAATGAAAATACCTTTGCTGTCAAGCTATTTTTTCAGACAATTCTACTATGGATGCACCACAAAAAAATGGAACAGGCACCTTCCCTGCTCCACACGTTGGTTAATCATGATTATGCAATGATGTCCATATCAATCTGCAAGCTTCATCATCTGATATTCTGACAGTATGCCCAATGTCTGACCGTGAATACTTCTGCAATATATTCGAATAACCAGATGCTTCGGTGAAGAACTGTTGCTGATGATCCTCAGTTCATAAGGCTCGGATGACACATCCAGATTATGAATGACCTGATTACCGCCCGCTCCCCCCGAATTTGGCGTTAGGTGAAAAAGGTGTCGATACAGTTCTCCGTGAATACTGGCTCCACCAACAAATACATCCGTCCCTTCCTCGCCGCCCACATAGGCCAACTCCACATCCATGTACTTGACGGGAACAAATGTCTGTAACAGATTCTCATGAATCTCAAGTAAATATACCGCCACTGTAGATCCCTCCTTCGGAGCACACGAACCTTCCTGTACATAGGATATGCTTCCTCTCGTCCATTGCCATTTGCATTCACCCATTTTCGACCAATTACACGGAAATGCCCGACCTTCCGGTCCTCTTTTTTCATAGAATAAAAGGATAGAAGCTCGGCCGGTGCAGGCCGTGACAAGGAGGTAGCTATGAAAGTTCTGCTCGTTACGTATTGGGAGCTTACACATATGGGAGGCATATGGACATATGTTAAACAACTGGCCGACAGGTTAATCGCACTTGGTGTAGAGGTTGATATCATGGGCACAAATGGTGCCAATAACGAAGTATATGTTCGTAATCTGAACCGAGCTTTCTCCAAGGATAAGGTGTGGCCCATGTTGCAAGCCAAACTCAATCCGACTGATCTGCCACAATTCACTGCCGATCCTCTCCTCGCTTATTATGAACTGAATAGATATGCATTCGAGATGGCAGCCGCTTATCTGGGGGTGGAGGACTATGACGTTATTCATGCGCAAGATCCGGTAGCTGCCGTAGCCATAAAACGCATATTGAACCGCAATATCCCACTGGTTACAAGCTATCATGGCGCTCTTGCACGCGAAGCCTTTTACGATGCTCAAAATTCCAACCCACAGCTTACTCTCCCTTCATATTTGCAATCCAAGCGTGGGCGTTATTTTCTCTCATTGGAAGAGCGAAGTGCAGCACAGTCCGAGCTCATTCTCGTGTCAAGCCACTGGATCAAGAGTACGCTTACAGAGCTTGCCGTTCCTGAATCAAAGTTCAGACAGATTCCCTATGCTGTAGATCTCCCAGCCTACCGTGCCTCAGCAGCTGTAAAGTTCCGCCAGCGACCACCTGCGGGCAAGAAAGTCATTGCCTTTACCGGACGACTTGAATACATCAAGGGCGTTCATGTGTTAATCAAGGCCTTAGCCAGTCTGAAAAATAAACGTTCCGATTGGGTCTGCTGGATCGCAGGAGAAGGCAATCTAACCGACGAATTGCGGTCACAGGCCGCGTCAACGGGTATTGGAGCCGATGTTGTGTTCTGGGGCAAGCTGGACAATATTCCTTCCTTCCTGCGCCATGCAGACATCTATGTCCAACCCAGCCTGCAGGACACCCAGCCGTTCTCCGTTACCGAAGCGCAACTCGCGGGTATACCTGTTATCGTCAGTGGCACAGCCGGCATGCCCGAGATGGTTGAACCTGGACGTACGGGATGGGTTGTTCCTCCGCAGGATGTCGACTCGCTCCGTGAACTGTTGGATGCACTACTTGAGGATGATGTTACCCGAAGAACAGTGGGTGCAGCGGCGAAAGCCTGGGCTGAACAACACCGTTCACTGGAAGTGATGGGATTTCGTACATTTCAAGTCTACCAAGAAGCCATTTACAGAGGAGGACATACGATATGACGTTACTTGTACCAAGTGATCTATACAATCGCTGGTTTTCGACTCCAGTTTCCACACCTCACATCAACGTGGATTACGCTGTAATGAATGAATTGATGAAAAAGTTGCCTAAAGGATATATATTTCCCGATCCTGCATCGATGGCAATCATGAATTCAAAAGATTGAGTCGTCCAGTGACATGCCGTCTTCATATAACATATCGAAATATCAAACAAGGGGTGTCCCATCTGTCATATGAATGACTGAGGACACCCCTTGTTCGCTTCAAATGTGTTCTAACAGACCGAGGACACGCTACTACAGATCTCTCTAATCTGTCGCCAACTTGGAATACATATTCAGATCACTGAACGTTTCGCCTACCCTCTCGTATGCTCTGAGAGTACCTTCATATGTGAAATTGAGCTTTTGTAATAGCTTGATAGAATTCACATTATCGGGGTCAACCTTTGCCTCAATACGATTCAGCTTCATAGTCGAGAATGCATGAGCTAATAAAGAAGAGATCGCTTCCGTAGCATATCCTTTCCCCCAGTGTGATCTGGCAATGTCATACCCAATTTCTGCTTTGAGATTGTCAAAATCCAGTGCATTATAACCACATGAACCTATGATTTCGTTGGACTCTTGCACAAGGATAGAGAAACGAATGGCCTTGTTTTCCTGAGCAAGATCATTCAGAAGATTAATCATGGCTATAGCTTGATTTTCATCCGTAAAATGAGTGATATTCATAAATCTAGTTACATCCGGATCAGACCAAATTTTAAACAAGCTGGCCGCATCCGATACGTTCATTTTTCGCAAATATAACCGTTCTGTGTATAACTCTGTAATCAATACTCTTACCTCCATTAGTTTATTAATAGTTGGGTTTAAGATATTGATATCTGCGCATAGTCCAGTCCCTTCCGTGTATGAATCATTTCATTATACAGAGACTTCAGCAATCGATCACCCTTTGTGTCCACGTATCTGTCCATAAAGCAAAAAAAGAGCTTCCACTTATAACACTTAAAAAGCGTTTCATAAGGGTGCTCTCCTGTCCATTTAACACCTATTCCATTCAGCCATCGTTGCCAAATCCATCTACTTCCAGTACCCGCCAACCTGAAGTAAGTTAAACAGAATAGGCCGATGCTTCTCTTGAACTTTTTCCATCTCGGCAACCAGTGCCTTGAAGTGACGTTTGGTTCCCATTGACTCATGCAATCGGTAACACATCAGAGGTTCATTGTAGTAGAACAGCTCATACATTGGAAACAGCCTCATCCACATCTCATAGTCATGGGTGTAGCGAAAATCAGTGTCGAACAGTCCAAACCGCTCGAATGCTTCCATCTCTAACATGACAGTACAGCCGTTGATCGGACAACCTTCCAGCAGTACCTGCAACATCTCCAGACGACTTCCCACTTCCGGATGCACCGTATCCAACCATTCACTCTTCTCATTCACATAATGGTAGGCACCATGGCAGAATGAAGCCTTAACCTCGCGCATAAACTTCAGTTGCTTCTCCACCCGATCCAGCAGCATCACATCATCTGAGCTGAGCCAAACAAAGTAATCCCCTGTTGCCTGCTTGATGCCCTCATTTAATGCTGTCGCGGTTCCACCGTTTTCTTTGCGAATATAGCGGATGGAATCCATGAATGGCTGTAGCCGCTCCACGTGCTCGGTTGACCCATCATCCACCACGATGACCTCGATATGCGGATACGTCTGGTGAATGGCACTGTGAACAGCCTGCTCGATATAAGCACAATTGTAAAAAGGAATGACGATCGATACTTTTGGCTCCATTCGGGCCTTCCCCTCCTCTTACTGTCTTAGGTAAAATGCTGCGCAAAGAGGGCGTTAATCAGCCATCTTTTGGCTTTCTTAACTGCCCTCCCTACGCTACCCGCCAAGCGTCGCTATTCGCTGCAACAGCGGTTCCCGATATCTGGACCATACCATGGATGCCTCTCTGCCGATGACATCCGCATGACGTACCGATCCCATTCCCCCATGCCACCGATAGGCAGTAAGCGGTTCATTCAGGTATGGGAACCGATGACCGTTCAGTACAATACGCATCCAGAGATCCAGATCATGGGTGTAGGGAAGAAGTTCATCGAACAGCCCCACTCCGCTAAAGAGATCCTTGCGAATCATGACCGTGCAACCATTCACTGGATTGCCGTTAACAAACCGTCGTAGTAAATCCATATCCGACATCGGTTCAGGCCCACCATGCATTCTGGTAACTGCCGAATGCTCGTTGATATAGTGAAAGTTTGTATGTGAGACGAGCACATTCTCGCGTTGCATAAACTCCAGCTGATAACGAATTTTATCCGGATACAGATAATCATCCGAACTGAGCCAGGCTACATAATCACCAGAGGCATGGCGGATGCCATGATTAAGTGCCGAAGCCGTCCCGCCATTGCTTTTGCCAAGCACATTAATATAAGGAAGATAGGGTTGAAGCAACTCTGCATGCCGGGTTGAACCGTCATTCACAACAACGATTTCCACATCGGGATACGTCTGGTTCAGCGCACTCTGAATCGCCTGAGGCACATAAGGGCAGTTGTAGAATGGAATGACAATGGATACTCTCGGATTCAACTTGTCGTCCTCCCTTGCTGGACACGAACATCACTCAGGATATCCTGAAGTGATGTGGCAAATGGAATCATCGGCTGCCAGCCAAGCTTGCGCAGCAGTGATAATTCCTCCTGTTTCCCCGAACCATCTGGACCAGAAGATGCCCCATCCCAGCGAACAGGAACTTCCGCTTCTGTCATGGATAACAGCAGATCTGCAATTTCACCAAGACTGCGCTCAACTCCAGACACCACCGGGTATACTGTACCGCTGGACCCGTGTACCAGGAGGGTCGCATACGCTCTGACGGCATCCCGCACATCCAGAAAGTCACGGGTATTGTCCCGTCCGGACAGACGGAATGCCTCGGTTTTGCCCGCCTGCTCACAGGCAACAACATGGCGTGCAAGCAGTGAACAGATGCCTGTGGAAGGACCCGCACCAATCAGATTGCCTGGCTCCGCCAGCATGATCTGTTGTCCGAAGAGCGACATCCACGACAAGGACACCATCTCTTCCAGCGCTTTACTGAGACTGTATGGATGCGGAGGCTGGGGAATCTGGCCAGGTTCCGGCGTATATTTTAACCGCGATCCTACAATAACGGTTCGTGCTGTCGGACAACTGCGAAGCGCATCCAGCAGATACAGCACGGCCATCACATTGGTCTCCAGGACCAGTAGTGGATCAGACCACGAATCAGGCACTGAATTTTTGCCAGCGAGATGCAGCACATAGTCGGGCTGCACCTCGCCGATCAGATGACGTACTTGCTGTTTATCGTTCAGATCACAGACATGGACTTGTGCACCTTTACCGAATGAATACACATCCGGCCTCCGGACTACCGCTGCAACCACTGCACCCGCTTCCCGAAAATAAGATACGGCATGTCGCCCGGTAAAACCGGAAGCGCCTGTAATCAGCACTTTTTTGCCTCTCAGCTCTGCTCCATCCATAATGCCAACTCCTTCAGCATTGTAGAATAATCCGGCAGGTCTGTCTTCACATCCTCGCGAGTGGACACCAGCGTACGGTCCTGCACTACACTGTCATCACGCACAATCGTCACATCCTGCTTATCCCAGGTCTGCTTGAACAATACAAGCAGGTCATGCTTGCTGACAGGTGCCGGATGAGCTAAGTGGATCAGACCACTAACCGATGAGGCCAGGTAATGGTCTACCCATTTGGCCAGCTCAAGGGTGGTCACACCGTTCCAAAATACGCGGGTATACCCCCCAACTTCACCTGTGCTGGACATAAACCATTGCATCAGACCAATGCCGCCCTGGCGAATCTCGGGTCCAATGATGGACGTACGGATCGTCAGATGACCTTCATCCTGAACTTCGCCAAGTGCTTTGGTGATAGCGTAAGCTGAAGTCCCATCCGTAACATCATCTTCCCGGTATGCTCCCCGTTCTCCACTGAACACACAGTCCGTGCTGATATGAATCAGGCGTGCACCAATCGTATCTGCAACCCGCCGCAGACGATGTGGCAGGAAACCATTAATATGATATGCAGTAATTTTGTCCTCATCTGCGAAGTTGTTCAACACACCTACAGCATTAATAATCACATCCGGGTGCACAGCTTCTACCAATCGATCAACCATGAAGCTGTCGTTCACATCCAGGAGCAGACCATTGGGGTCTGTTACATCCCGAGATGTGTAGAAGACGCTGTGTACACCTTGACGGCGGAAATAGTCGACCAAAATATGGCCGGCCATTCCGTTTCCACCAAGTATCAGCAGTTTCATGACAAGAATCCTCCGCGTTTCAGAATTTCACGAATCTCCTCTTTGGTCATGAGTTGGTGTTCAGAACTGAAACTGTTAAAGGAGACCGGAGGACAATTGGTATAATGTTCACGCAGGCCCGGTATGCCCAGGGTAGGAAGAATTACCAGGTACTGCTCATCGTAGACAACGGTGGTCATGCTCTCGAATTCACTCATCAATATTTCATGGATTTTCTCCCCTGGACGAATGCCCCGTTCTACAATGCTCACATTCTCCACACCGGAATCCTCAATCAGTACTTCCGCGAGATCAACGATTTTGCAGGTAGGCATCGTCATGACAAAGATCTCTCCGCCGACACTTTCCACCGAAGCTTTGAACAGCAAGGTAATTGCATCCTTCAGCGTAAGAAAGAATCGAGTCATACTCATATCCGTGATGGAGACCTGCCCTTTCTGGCGGATCTGATTCTTGAACAGATGTACCACACTTCCGTTTGTTCCCAGTACATTCCCGCCCCGTACCGTAACAAACTTGGTATCGCTGTGTAACAAGTTTGCATATACAATTAATTTCTCGCCGATCGCTTTTGTCATGCCATAGAAGTTGGACGGATTGGCAGCTTTGTCAGTCGAGATATAGATTACTTTTTCCACCTTGTTCTCAATAGCAGCCTCAATTACGTTCTGTGTACCAATCACGTTGGTTTTGAGTGCTTCGTACGGTTGGTCTTCACACACCGGAACATGCTTGAGCGCAGCCAGATGAAATACATAGTCCACATGCTGGCAAGCCGCCGTCAAGGCGTCCTTGTCACGAATATCTCCAATCCGGAAATGAAGACGCGGGTCTTCAAATTCACGACTCATAGCCACTTGGCTAGACTCGTTCCGGGAATATACAATAATTTCTTTGGGCTGCTGGGGCAGTAGTTGAGCCACAAGTTCATAACCCCATGATCCCGTACCGCCAGTCACGAGTATACGCTTATTTTCAAACATGCATTTTCCCTCCAAGCAGAAATTTAACCACTTTACTGGATACATCTGTGGCTTTGTAACCTTGCGGGCAATCCCAGTCGCTAGACATCTTTGTCATGACTTTCACGCAATCAGCGATGCGCGCGGCATCCAGACCGGAGACTACATTGCTGCCGCAATCGACCGTTTCCGGCCGCTCGGTAGTTCGACGCATCGTTACGGTCGGCACGCCCATAATGCAACACTCCTCCTGCACGGTACCGCTATCCGTAAGTGCACAGCGTGCATGACGTTCAAGCATTACAAAGTCGAAGAATCCAAACGGCTCGTGAAACTCCACCAGCGGGTTCATCTCCAGATGCAGATGCTCCGCAATCCGGATCGCTGTACGCGGATGAATACTGCAGATCACACGCAACCCGTGTTCCTCTGCGACCTGGTTCAGTCCTTTCATAATCTCCAGCAAATGAGGGGCATGATCCACATTCTCAGCTCGATGGGCAGTAACCAGGAAGTATTGCCCAGACTTCAGCTTGAGCTTCTTCAGTATTTTGCTGGAACTTACTTGCGCGTCGTAGTGCTGCATGACTTCATAGATGGGATTGCCCGTTAGCACGATGCGCCTGCTTGGTACCCCTTCGCTGACCAAATGTTTCTTGCTCTGTTCCGTGTAAGGCATATTAACGGTGGAGATGGCATCAATAACCTTACGATTTTTCTCCTCAGGCACATCCAGGTCAAAGCAACGATTGCCTGCTTCCATATGAATAACAGGAACACCCATGCGCTCAGCCAATACTGCACATAATGCGCTATTGGTATCGCCGAGCAGCAGCAATTTATCGGGTTTCTCCTGCAATATCAGATCTTCCATCTGCGTAAACATCGAGGATAGCTGTCGTCCCAGAGTGGCCGCTTCATCCTGAAGAACGTAATCCGGTGCGCGCAGGCCCATTTCCTTGAAAAAGAGACCGCTGAGACTTTCCGTGAAGTTCTGTCCCGTATGCACCAGAATATGTTTGGACGCGTACTGGTCCAGCTTGGAGATGATCAGGCTGAGCCGTATGATCTCAGGTCTCGTACCCAGCACCGTCATGATCTTCATCGTAATCCCTGCCTTCATCTTGTATTGGAACCCTTGCGCCCTGCTCGGCTACGTCCCGCTTTGGTAGATTTGCGTCTGCGACTAGCCGATTTCCCCATATGTGGACGCGGTCCCTTGGTTGTACGGGTTCTCCCCTTACGTCTGCCAGTTCCGGAAGTACGTTTCAGCCCCTCACGGTCTCGGCGAGAATGAGGTGCAAGTGGCTTGCGACGACGTTTCCGCGTTTTGCCCCTCTGTTGAATCGGCTTTGCAGCCGGGACAGTACCTGAGGCAACAGGAGCATCGTGACCCAATGCGATTGGAGGTAATGAGGAATGTGGCAACGCCTGTATGACGGTCAGTGGGAATAATAGTGCTCGAACCGTAGTCGGCTCCAGAACCAGTACAGTGCGTAGTCCTCCCTCCCCATGGGTATACACAGGTCCATTCGGAGGTTGGATATAAGCAAACCATCCGGGAAAACGCAATAACCACTGTGTCACCATCGTATGCAGTTTCGTTCGGTAGGTTTCAACGCCGTAGAGCCTTTCCGCTTCTGTCCGATTACGCCACCCCGTATTCGAGGCCAGCTCTGCATCATTCAGCAAGGTTGTTGCCAAGGTGACAAGCGCTTCGGTATCACCCGGCGGGGCCAGAAATGCATCACTGCCTACAGATTCCATTAATTCCTTCAGTCCACCCTGAGCAAAAGCGATGACCGGTTTGGCAAAATAGAGACCCTCCAGTGCGGTCATGCCAAACCCTTCTTTGACCATGCTTGGGATGACCAGGATATCCATCGCGGTATACGCCAGAGATACGTTCTCTTCAAATGTGGTGAAGGTAAACCGGCGTGAATACCCGGATTTTTTCACCCGTGATACACACTCGTCGTAATACTTTTTATCCGATGCTGCCCCGATGATCCAGAAGCGACAGCGCGAATGTGTTTCACAGATCCTCAAGGCCATATCTACAAAAGGTTTCAACCCTTTGGCATCATATATAAATGAAGAAATATAACCGATACAGGTCTGCGATGATTTGAAACCGAGCTCCTTACGCTTGCGTTCGCGCAGATGAACCCAGCGGTCCGGTGCTGGTAGCGCGGGTTCCCAAGTTGGGGAGATAATGGTCACTTTGTCACCTATGCCGGCTTCGTGGAATGGGGCTACCGCTGTCTCGGATATACCGATAATCCAATCCGCGTAACGCCCAATCATCTGGATTGCCTCGTTTGTATGTTCATTCGTATGAATGATCTCGGTAATCTTCCAGATGACCGGAATCTGAAGGGACTTTGCCGCTACAGCCGGCATCACATTAACGCAGGTGTTCGTTAACACCATATCGGGAGCAGTCTCCCGTATTAGGGAGACTGCTTCCTGATACGCCGGTGTATGGCGAAGATGCTCCGCATCATCTGCAATGCCCAGGTAAGGTGTGTACACACCGTGAAGCATCGGCAGAGTGCATATTTTGACCTGAATGCCGAATCTTCGCGCAAGCCCCGCAAGCTTCCCCTCCTGAGGGGCTACGAGCACACATTCAAAGATCGTACCGATCTCTCTCATAAAATGAAGCAGCAGCTTCTCGGCGCCTGTAATGCTGCGAGTATTACACACATGTGAAAATAACATCATCTTTGGTTTCGTTGCCATGGCCGCACGGACCCTGTACACGATTATCCGATACAGGGTACTGTGCACACCTCCTCCCGGCCAGAATTAAGGGAATATGATGGTTAACATTTCATTAATTCTTTTGCCATACGTGTGGTCTTTCAGTGTACGTTCAAGTCCACGAAGTGCAATCTCACGACGTTCCTTTTCATGAGTAAGATAATATTCCACTTTGTCGAGTAACTCCTGCGGCGAGGAATAAGTCTCAATCTCCACACCCGGTTTGTAGAAACGCGCAATGTCATCCCGGGCGTCGGTCAGCTGTAGCGTCGTGGACGCGGCAATTTCAAACGTTCTCGGGTTCGGTGAAGCTGGCGCAATTTTGAGGTGATTATTATTGACGGAATCATCTTCGTGGGATCGATGCAGGTTGATGACAATTTTGGTGCCATTGTACACATCATTGGTCTCCGGCGGACTCATCCAGCGCCCGAGCTCAATCTTCTCGCCATAGGCAGTATAGTCAGGCAGACGGTCCCACCAGATTCCGTTAAATACCGTATTGTGTGACATCAACTGAGGCATGATCGGATTGAAGAAGTATACCCGGTTCCAGTAGGCCGAGCCGATAAAGCTGACATCCCGTTTTAACGGGGAAGGCGTTGTAATCGGAAAGTAATGATTAGTAAATGCGGCAAAAGGGAGGTAGTGAACGGACGCGCAGCCGATTTGTCGATATAGATCGATACAGTTCAGTTCCAACGTGAAGACATGGTCAAAATGTGTCACAATATCCAGCGTCATATCTGTATAGTACGGGTCATCCGTGAGCCAGATCGCCGTCTGAATGCCCGCTTGGCGAATCGCATCGATATGCTCGATGGGGATATCCATTCCATCCAGCACAAGCACAAGATCAGGATGCGTCTGCAGCGCAATTTCAGAAATCGGTTGACGCGGATCAGAGAGGGTTACTTGAGCTACCATACCCTGTAGCGTGGCCATAATGGCCTCATCCAACGGGGAGTAAGGGAAGCCTTTACCCGAGGATACATACAGCACGTGAAGCTGTCGGAAAGGCAACGGTTCCTGTGCACAATTCACAATATAGTTGGCGCGACCGCGCAGATATCCTTCTTCCTTACCTGCGTCATATCCGGCATGTTGCCCATTTTTGCGTGCTTGATCAGCCAGGCTTAGTACGGGTGCATGAATCTTTTTAGTTTTACGGTGTTTGAGAGACATACCGCCACTCCTTTATTTTTTGGGATAGTGTTCATGTTGGTGCTGCACTTCAGACGGGGATTACAAATGTTCCAGCAACTGACCGATCCGGCGAGTGAATGTATGCTGGTTCATCGTGGTGAGAAGTCCACGCCACGCCATCGCCTGTCGTTCTTCTTCATGCTTCAGATAATAGTGGATTTTGCGCTGAAGTTCTGCTGCGTTGGTGAACGTCTCGATGTCATATCCCGGCTTATAATAACGGGGTAAATCTGCACGTGCATCCGTAATCTGCATTGTGCCGCAGGCGCTGATCTCATACGTTCGTGGATTAATCGAGTGACCTTTAAGATGATGTGTATTGCGATTGTCTTCCCCATTCTCGCAAGTCCGGTGAATGTTAATGACAATCTTGGCGCCATTGTAATAATCTACTGTCTCTCCAGGAGCAATCCATCCTTCGTGGATGAAACGGCCTAGTACATCATAGCGTGTCAACCGATTCCACTGGCTACCCGCAATGAATACCTTTTTGTCCGCTAGAAAAGGGGCCAGCTCATCAAACAAGGCAATCCGATTCCAGAATCCGGTACCGATAAAACAAATGTCGTGCTGATGCTGCGGTGCGGCGCGCCGCGGTTGAAACATGCCTGGATTCACCGCGAGTGGCATATAGATGACCTGGTTCGCTCCATGTCCCAGATAGAAGGGTACGGCGGCCTCTTCATGCGTGAACACGACATCATAGTGCTGGCAAAGGGACGTTGTATCTTCGGTGAAATACGGATCATCCACAAACCACACGGCAGTTCGGATACCGAGTGCACGTATGCCATTCACCTGCTCTACATGATCTGCGGGAAATACATGCAGACCATTCATAACGAGCACAACATCGGGCCGATGCTGACTGGCTTCCTGCAACATCGCTGCTGGCGATCCAACAACGCATTCACGTACAGATTGCTGCAGAGCCAAGGTGACACCTTCATCGATGGCATCGAATCCTTGCGGGATATATAACACCTTCATGTCCCGCAGGGTCGGTTCAAACATCTGCACCCGCTCCATCATGGCTTGACAGCCGCCAAATCTGCGGCCTTCTGCATATCCGCCGCGGTAAGCCGTTTCCGCTTCGGTCAGCGGACGGTGCCTTCGTTTTGCCACATTATTCACCCTGTCTTCCTTCAGGAGATCTCACTTCCAGACTCTCCCCGAGATTGGTCTTCCCTCTAAAGGATATGCCTCGGGGTCAGATGCATCATGGACGGGTGTCCTGCAAGGCGTAAAATTGGCGCATGCCCTCCACATCCGCCTGTACGGGCATGTCCGCTTTTGTGGCGATGCAAATAGCCCGGAGGGATCTGTCCCCCCGGGCTAACTGTATACAGGTATCATTCCATGCAGGAATAATCCTATCTACTCGGTTACTGTGCTTTGTAAGCCAGCTGATGTCCGTCCTCGAATCCCTTGGCGAAACCCGCGTTGAATCCCTCGTTGTACGCCTCGTTGTATCCCTGACTGTACGCACCGTCCGGGTTCGGATCGGTAGGGGTAGCCGGGACGACTGGTTGTACGGGCTTTGGACTCCGGTGCCGCCGTACCGCACGTTTCTTTTTTTTGAGCCACGCACTGCGTCCTTTAAGTGGGCGTTTGTGAAGAACACGTTTGGCTCTGAGCGCACGCAGTTTGCGAATTTTGCGCAGACGGGCTCCACGGATTAACAAAGCTCTTTTGGTTCTCAGTCGTATTTTCTTCTTCTTTAACATGTCAACATTCCTCCTGTATGTCCCGAACGATACGAATTGCACACCCGGGGTCTTTGAGCCACGGCAAGCCAGGCTCCCCATGCTGGATTCGGGCCAGCCTGATTCCCGTAACCATACGAGACATTTCTGCCTGATATCGACTCAGCAAACGAATGTTCTCGGCCAGACTGCGGGCGGATACTTCCGAATGAGCGGTTACACTGGCTACACTGTCCAGAATGCGTGCCAGCGCCTGCTGACTGTGTGCAATGGATTCAATGAGCGCCAGTTTGGCTTCCTGCTCACGCCGCATCAGACTCATTTTCCCATGTCTCCCAGATCCATGCCGCCAAACATGCCGCCGTCCATACCGCCGCCATCTTCGCTATCGTTCTGCACCATCACCGCTTTGAGATTGTTGCACAGTCCGGTCTCCATCCGGGTTAATCCTTCCAGCAATTCCACCAGCTGATCATGCATCTTGAGCGGCTCGCCTACCTGATCCCCATGCGTCAGAAAGGTATCCCCATTCAAATGATTCAGCGTCCAGTTCCGTACCTTCTCGGCCTCAATCGCTTTTGCCTCCAAGATCAGGGCAATATTCCACTGCATTTTGGCTGCTGCGTCCAGCATCAGAATGAGGCTCTGTTCTCTACTCATGTTCCTTCACCCGCCTTCCGGGCTTATTCTTCTTCTTGAACCGCGATCTCCCGCATGACTTGGGTCAGCGTTTCGGCTACAGCCTCTTCCAGATCTGCAAGGCCCCCCAAGTAAGAGATAATGCTTTTGTTGATTTGCCCAGAGCTATCCAGCAGACCGTCAACGCCATCCAACTCCGGTTCGATATCTGGCAAATGATTGATGATTTCAGACATGCGTACAGCGACTTGGCGTTTGGCATCCAGCACACGTGCGATCTGCTGGTGAGAGTGTGCAATATGTGTGATTATTTCATCGATTTTGCTCTGCATGGTCCTCCTCCTTACCGTCACGGCCTGCTTCACCCATACAAAAACCCGGCCTATCTGCATTTGCCTGTTACAGCATATGCCGGGCCGGGATCGTCAGTTACTACAGCTTGCGCCTATATCGTCAGATGACATAACTCCAGTCGGAAGAATATCGACTGAGGAATTGGCGAGTACGTTCCTGCTTGGGACGTACAAACACCTCCTCCGGGGTTCCTTCCTCCACAACGGAACCTCCATCCATGAAAACAACCCGATTTGCCACCTCACGGGCAAACCCCATTTCATGGGTGACTACAATCATGGTAATCCCCTCTTGAGCAATGGAGCGGATGACAGACAACACTTCACCCACAAGCTCGGGGTCCAGCGCAGAGGTCGGTTCATCAAACAAAATCACTTCGGGATTCAGTGCCAATGCTCTGGCGATGCCCACCCGTTGCTGTTGTCCACCTGACAACATACTTGGATACTCATTGATTTTGGCAGACAGTCCGACTTGTTCGAGCACTCGCAAGGCACGCGTGCGGGCATCGGCTTTGGACATTTTCTGGGCAATAATTAAACCTTCCGTGACGTTATCCAGCACCGTCTTGTGTTTGAACAGATTATAATGCTGGAACACCATCGCCGTTTTTCGTCTCAACTGCACAATGTCATGTTTGCGTGCATGCTTGCAATCGACGGTTAATCCACTGATCTGAACCTCGCCCTCATCGGCACGTTCCAGAAAATTGACGCAGCGCAGCAGCGTTGTTTTACCTGATCCGCTCGGTCCAAGGATCGCTACGACATCGCCCTGTTCCACGGTCAGATCAATTCCCTTCAATACTTCCTGCTTACCAAAAGTTTTGTGTATGTTCGTTAGTGTAATCATGACACGCCTCCTTTGCTGTACACGGCAACCCGACGCTCAAGCAGAGCAGTGATCCGCTCGGCAATGATGGTCAGCCCCCAATAGATGAACGCTGCGGCGATAAAGGCCTCCAGAAACTTCAGACTGACGGATGCCACCACATCCGCTTTACCGAGAATGTCCATCTGAGACACGGTAAATGCGAGTGTTGATCCATGCAGGAACCCAACAAACATACTGCACAGGTTAGGCAATACCGCCCCGATCGCTTGAGGGATGATGATGCGCCTTAAAGCCTGGAATGTGCTCATGCCTACAGCGTGAGCCGCTTCCAGCTGGCCGATATCCACAGCAAGAATGCCTGAACGGATAATCTCGGACATATAGGCGCCCGCAGTGAGTGAGAAAGCAATCAGTACAAATACGAGAATTGGAATCGACGAGGATTGGAAAGCCCAACCGTAACGTTCCGCCAGCTTATCGATAATCATCGGAATACCGTAATAGATGAGGAATAGATGCATCAGCATCGGTGTTCCACGCAGGAATGAAACGTAGAAGTCAGCAATGCGGTGAATCCACCGCACGCGATAGATACGGATCAGAGCTGTAGCCAGACCGATTCCGAAGCCTGCAATCAACGGAACAATCGTAATGACGAGTGTCAGTGGCAATGCCTTCAGGATTTGAAAAAAAGATGTATAGATAAACTGGAGATCAATCGACATATGCTCACCCCGCTATTCGTTTCAGTGAGAGTTCAAAAAGTCTGGTTTTCAGTACCGATGCGCCAGGCATGATTCGTAATCAAAAGCGGACTTTTTGAACAACCTCTTTCAGGCGTTTTGCTCGAATTGCCGGTTTGTGTACGACTCTTTTGCGTTCATGACGCTGGAGTCTGCGTTCTGCAAAGGCAAATCCTTTTTCAAGCACAATAACAATGACATAATAGACTACAGACAGACTGATATACACTTCAAGTGCGTGCGATGTAGCCGAAATTAACGTCTGCCCTCTGCCCACCATATCCATGACACCAATGGAGAAAGCCAAAGACGTATCCTTTAATGAACCGATTAACGTGTTAGCCATGTTCGGAAAAGCAACAATCAGTGCCTGCGGAACAACAATCCGCCGAAAAGACTGGAATGTGGTCATACCGGCAGCATAGGCTGCTTCCGTCTGACCTTTATCCACACTGCGCACCGCTCCGCGAAAGATCTCGGCAAAGGATGCCGCGTCACTAAGCGCATAGGTCACAATGACAAATAACAACGGGTCGGTTCTCGACAGGTCGATGCCAATGGGTTTGAGCAACTCGGGAAGTCCGTAATACACCAGGAACAATTTGATCAGGATCGGTGTGCCCCGCATGAATGAGACGTACAGGGTAGCCAACTGGCTTAGTACCGGAATCCGATACAGCCGGGGAACGGCCAGAAGTACGCCGCCCACCAGTCCGAGCACGATGGAACCACCCAGTACAATCAGTGTTATATGCAAATATCGTAGCAGTTCCGGGATGAAATCCAGAACCAATGACAGATCAAATGATTTTCCCATTACCGCTGCACACCTTTCTCAGACTACTCTTCAACCGTATAGTCAGCTCCAAGCCACTCTGTGCTCAGTTTGCCTAACGTTCCATCTTCTTTGATCGCTTTGAGCGCTTCGTCCACTTTGGTTTTGAGCTCCTGCTCATCCTTGTTCAGAATGAAGTACACTTTGGAGTTGGAGAGGGCATCTCCTACCGTTTTCAACTGAGCATCAACCGCCTTATTCTGATAATCAATGGCAAACTGCGTGCTGATGGTGGCATCCACCCGGCCTGTTTTGATCTGGGTAATGGTATCCTCACCCGCTCCGGAATAAACGATATCAATCCCGTTGCCGTTCGCTGCATTCCATTTCTCAGCAAGTACAGCCGCGTTACTCGTAGCACCAACAATCAGTTTTTTCCCTTTGAGATCCTCAATCGATTTTACTTCCTCATTTTTCTGACTTACGACAATTTTATTTGGAAAAATATTATAGGCTTCATCATTAAACAGGAACTTGGCCTGTCTCTCATCATTCACTTCCATCTGGTGAGCGATCAGATCAATTTTTTTCGTTTCCAGACTCAGCAGCAGGTTTTTGAAATCCATGGTGCTGAATTCGAATTCGTACTCAGGCAAACGTTTGTCGATCTCCCGGATCAGTTCCACATCATAACCTGTTAACTTGCCATTCTCATCAATGAAGCAGACATTTGGGAACTGTGTACCTGTTCCTACAATGATCTTTTTCACTTTGGTGTCGCCTGCTGCCAAAGCAGATTCTGAATCATTGCTTGCAGTTCCTGTGCTGCATCCAGCCAGTACCGCCAGCATTGTAATGAACAGCAGTGCTGTCCGGAATTTTTGAATCCCCCGTTTTTTAACCATTCCCAATCTCCTCCACAGGCTGTTATCACAGCAAATATGATGTGTACTCCCATTCCTCTTCCTATTAACAAACCATTCTTACTTGTATAGTCGGAATTAGGTTGAACAAAGAATATCATTACAAGTCATCTTAGGGCAATAACTAAACTAATAGGACATCCTGATATGGTTATAGGACTTCTCTATAGTACAAGAAAAAGCCATCCCCCATATCGATTGGCGGATGGCTTCTTCTTGTATGACTCATACTGATTATACCATTTTGGCGGTGCATCACTTGGTGTGTACACTACTCATCTATCTGCGACTCGCCCATTTAATTTTACGTGCAACTTCCACTCGCTGTAATTGTAAGAGACCGATCCGTTCCTCGAACTTCTTGCGTTCGTCCATGGAATGAGCGGCATGAATCTGGTGGCACAGACCTGTCAGTTTGCTGTTGATGTAATCAAACCGTGTCCATAGTTCCTCTTCAGGTGTGCGTTGCTGCTCCGTCGCCGTCTGAAATATTTTGAGTTGGCGGATAAGGGATTGTTGCCATTCCTGATCCTGAATTTGGATGGCAAAATGCAAAAGATCCAGATAGTCATCAATTTGCAACGAAACGCCGCAATCAGATTTAGTGTTCATCGTCGTCTCTCCTTATTTCAGTACTTGGCTGGAATCCATTACTTCTATCTTACAGGAACAAGCCCACTGAAAGCGAGTACTGAACGATTAAATTTCGGGAAAATTTTTATTTTTTTATGTTAAAACAGCTTTACATTTCCATTAAGAGCAATTTGGCAGGATATTGATATTGGTACATATGAAATTGGTAATAAAAACCCGCGTTAAGGAAAAAAGTTCTTTCCTCAAAACGGATTTTTCATCATTTTATATATAATATCAACACATATCAAATTAGTCATTTTTTCTATCTCGCTGCTGTCTGGTCATCAGTAACATGAGAAACGAGATGATAATAATGGAAACAGTCCATGCCCAGGCCATGGTCTGATTGCCCGAATCCACAGCGACATAGATTGCCGTGGGTACCGTTTGTGTTTTGCCCGGAATATTGCCTGCAATCATCAGTGTCGCTCCGAATTCGCCGAGTGCCCGGGCAAAGCCCAGGATGAAGGCGGTCATCAATGCTCTGCCTGCGAGCGGCAAGGAAATGTAACGAAAGACCTGCCACTCATTCGCCCCAATCGAACGACCCGCATCCTCCAGATCACGATCCACACCACTGAATCCCGATTTCATCGTCTGATACACGAGTGGAAAAGCAACCACCACCGAAGCAATCACCGCAGCCCACCAGGTGAAAATAACTGGTGCGGAGAATATGGCTTCAATCCATTGTCCAAACAGACTTTTACGCCCCAGTATGACA
The DNA here is from genome assembly GCF_000517905.1 of Paenibacillus sp. FSL H7-689. Lineage (NCBI taxonomy): Bacteria > Bacillati > Bacillota > Bacilli > Caryophanales > Paenibacillaceae > Paenibacillus > Paenibacillus sp. FSL H7-689. Next base: position 246,034 of record NZ_ASPU01000002.1, on the reverse strand, counting down.
AGTAACAGAAATCCAACCACCGTCGGAGGAAGGACTAGCGGCAGCATAAATGCCGTTTCCAGCAGAATCTTTCCCCGAAATGAAGAACGTGACATCTTCCAGGCTATCGCAATTCCGAGCACAGTGGCCACCACGCTGGATAACAGCGCAACCTGAAGTGACAAGCGCACCGGTGACCAGAATACGGACCAGTCTATGGCGTTCACATTCATTCCGGAATTGTGAATCCGTATTTCGCGAAGATATCCAGTACTTCAGGGGTTTGTAAATACGCATAAAATTGTTCGGCCTCTGTACGGTGTTTGGTTCCTTCAATAATGCCTATTGGATAATTGGCTGGTGTGTAGCTGTTCTTGTCCACCTCAAACGCAATTTTCACCTGATCCGAAGTAAGAGCATCCGTTTTATATACAAATCCTGCATCTGCATTACCTGTCTCTACATATTGAAGAACCTGTCTAACGTCTTTCCCCTGCACAAGCTTACTTTCCAGTTCATCCCACAGCTTGGCATTGGTCAGAGCTTCCTTGGCATAGGTTCCCGCAGGAACACTTTCCGGAATCCCAATGGCTACCGTCTTGATGGAGTCGGTGGTGAGATCCGTTTCACTGGTTACTGTGTGGGTCCCATCTGCTGGCACTATGGCCACCAGTGAATTCTGTAGCAAATTCTTCTGATCGCCCGATGCAATCAGGTTTTCATCCACTAGCGCATTCATATTTTTGGTTGCCGCCGATACAAAGACATCAGCCGGGGCACCCTGTTCAATCTGCTGTTGCAAGGCACCCGAGGCCCCAAAGTTAAAATTAAGTTCTATATAAGGATTAGCTAACTCATAATTGGTTTCAATCTCTTTCATCGCATCGGTCAGACTTGCTGCCGCAGAGATTGTCAGATCTACCGTTTCCTGCGGATCGTTATTTCCTGCTGATGAACTTTCACCTGATGCCGCTGGCGTTGAGGTTGTTTGTTCTGCACCTGTGGATGTATCCGTAGTGCCCGTGCTTGCGCCGCAACCAGCCAATACAAGAGCCAGTCCCAGTGACATACTTCCCAACACATATCCGATTCTCTTTCTCATTCATTTCTCCCCCAACGTTATCTTTAGATATAACTAGTTATAATTGATTATATCTAATTATACACAAGACAAAAAAAATGGGAAGGTGATTAAGATCACATTTGATTTTTGTTATCTGTCCTATGCGTTTATTGCGTGTTCTCAGGTTTATGGCATCCCTCAATTAATGATATAGTACAAGAAACATTCATAACAAAACCATAATTGCTCTATACCTTTGAAGGAGGATCTTCACTTATGACGGAGGAGCAATCCTACACAACCGAAGAAATATCCAAGCTGCTCAAAATATCGAAACTGACGGTCTATGACCTAATCAAAAAAGGAGACCTCGTCGCATACCGTGTGGGTAAACAAATGCGAATTGATGCAACCGATCTGGAGGCATATAAACGTCGCTCCAAACAACTTCAGTCCTCAGCGCAGCGTATCCCGACTCCTCATCAGACCTCGGCATCAGGGACCCAGCCAGGTCAGGGTGATTTTCAGGGAACTTCCTTACAATGGACTACACCCGTTGGGTCTACGCATGCGATTACTCCAGCGAGTTCTGCTCATGCAATGACTGCTGTACCACGGCATCTGGTCATAACAGGTCAGGATGTCAGTCTGGATATTCTAATGCGCCATATGGAAAAACAAACTCGGGACATTCGTCCGCTACGTTCGTTCATGGGTAGTTTGGATGGGCTTATCTCGATGTATCGCGGTGAGTCCGATCTGGTCAGCACCCATCTGCTCGACGGAGATACCGGTGAGTATAATCTGCCGTATATTCGCAAAATTCTGACGGGGCGGTCCTATGTTGTGGTAAACCTGCTGTCACGTCCTGCCGGACTATATGTACAGCGTGGTAATCCGCAGAACTTACAGAATTGGACCGATCTGAGCAAGCCTGAACTGAGACTAGCTAATCGGGAAAAAGGTTCTGGCGCGAGAGTATTGCTGGATGAGCAACTTCGGCTGCATGGAATTCCTGCCGCAGGTCTGATCGGATATGAAACCGAGGAAACCAGTCATATGGGCGTGGCTGCCAAAGTCAGTTCAGGTGAAGCTGATGTCGGAGTTGGCATTGAAAAAGCTGCACGACTTGTGGGTCAGGTTGATTTTGTCCCGCTCACTCAGGAGCGCTATGATCTGGTCATGCTGAGGAAGCAAGGTAATGAAGCCTGGACCGAATTGGTCCTGCGGATTCTCCAATCGCCGGAGTTCAGGCAGGAACTGCAATCATTCGAGGGATATGATGTATCGCGAACAGGTGAAATTTTGTACGAAGCATAGTTATACGAGATATAGCCAAAAACACCCATGCTTAATGGATGTTGCGCATCACAATTACATCATGTATATACAAAGCACCTTGCAATGGCTGCAAGGCGCTTTTGGTGTTTCATTCTATAAATAATGCATGATATGGATGATTGAATTTTTTAATGTGGCAAATCGATCTCCAGGATGAATACACCATACGCGGGCATGTTGATCTCATTCTGAAGTGTTGTACCTGACAGTAACTCTTTTGCTTGCTTCTTAAGCTTCATGGGTACTTGTTGATCCGAGTAGTTGAGTAAAAATACATAAGCTTTATCCTTACCGGAACGGATACCAAGCTCAACTTCGGACGGTACCTCTATCAGGTCATTCACAGGTGAAGATAGCCCTATTTCATCTAGTAGAGCATCTACCACCGGCTCGTTGTAAGCTGCCCCATAATACCATACCTGCCCCTGACCTACCTCACGTTTGGTCAAAACAGGGCTACCTGCATAGTATTCGGATGTATACTCGGCTACGACTTGTACGTCGGGATGCTCCACATGAAGAACTTCGTTAAACCCGGCCGTTGGCGTTCCCTCCTGAAGCCGCTCACTCGTCCCATTCCATTGCAGCTCGGCTGCGGGAACGGTTCCTTTGATTAAGGTAAAGTCCTCTACGGTTACACCACACAACTCAGCGACAGCCCCAGGGAACGGTCTCATATAACAATGCCCCCTGAGATCCTTATATCCAGTGCGCGCACCGAAAAACAGAGTGCCTCCTTGACTGACATAGGCTTGCAGAAGTTCTGCTGTCTCGTCTGTCATGATGGCCGGGTGAGCATAGATGATCACCTTATAATCGGATAACTCTTCCAGTGTTGTCGTTGGTTGCAGTGTAACCATGTCCGTCGGAATATGACGATACTGGAGCTGTTTATACCAGGAGCGTACACTCTGTTGCTGAAGCGGGCCGTGCCACTCATCCAACTCTCCATCCCAGATGTTATCGTAATCCTGTAGGATCGCAACATCGGCTTGATATGTAGTGCCCGCAATAACACGCCCGATCTTGGCAAACTCTTTCCCTACTTGTGCAACCTCGCGTACTCTTCTGTTGGGTTGATTATGGTAATCATTGATGCCATGCCAGTACATCTCCGTGCCAAATGTTGCCGTCCGCCAGCGGAAGTAGACGAGTAGATCTGTTCCGTGAAGAACAGATTGATACGACCATAATCGGATCTGTCCCGGTCTTGGCGTACCCATGCCTATACTGTCGACCCAGCCTCCTGGCCCAGACTGTTGTTCCATGACGCAGAAGTTCGGTGACATGTTACGTACGTTCGACAGTTTCATGCTCCAGGCCCGATCTTGTAATGAGTTATCGTCTGTCCCTGGGAAGATCGTGGCAAACTGCGGATACGAATCATAGGAGAAGAAATCCAATAGCTCCTCTGTCATTTCATGATTATCCAAGTGTCCAAACGTACCGTTTGTTGTGATCCAATGTTCCGGGTCCAGTTCCCGAATGATGTCCACCTGAAGCTTGGCAAATGAAATGGTATTGGCGGAGATGAATCTCTTTTCATCTAGTGCCAGGTGAGGATTGGGCGATGAACTGACCATATTTCGGGTAAGGTGAACTTGCTCCCAGTCAGTATAGGTCTGACTCCAAAAAACAGTCCCCCATGCCTGGTTCAGATTCTCCAACGATTCATAACGATTCTTGAGCCATTCACGGAAGGCGACATGATCTGCCTCAGCATAAAAAACATCCATATGACAATTGAATTCATTATCGATCTGCCATCCAATAAGAGCCGGATGATCTTTATAGGCAATCACCATATTGCGCACGATTTTTTCACATTGCTGTCTGAAGATTGGGCTGCTGTAGTTGGTATGACGCCGCATGCCGTGTTGATACAACACCCCGTCCTTATTTGCGTTTAATACTTCAGGATATTTGGATGTTAACCACGCTGGTGGAGTTGCAGTAGGTGTTCCCAAAATAACACTTAAACCGTATTGATGCGCCAGATCCAGTGCCTTCTGGAAAAAACTAAAATCGAACTGGTCTTCTTCCGGTTCAAAGATGGACCATGCAAATTCAGCCATCCGAATAACTGTGATATTCATCTCTTTCATTCTACGGAAATCGTCCTCCCACAACGCTTCCGACCAGTGCTCAGGGTAATAACAGACCCCCATTTTTAATTCATCCAATTGGATTGATTTTGCCACCTTTAATTGCCCCCTTAACCTGCCATATTGCCTCCATTCTATTGGAACCTTCACATATAATAAATGACAAGATTATGCGACTTATAATAAAATATTGTCATTGTCCAAGATCCAAATAACAGTAGGCTGAGTCTATTTCAGTTCACTACATAAAAATATTGCGTTTAAATGGAGGATGCACGTGAAAGAACACATCTTTCTCCCCAAGCCGGTTTTCCCCAGACATGTATGTTTTCCCGATTTTATTGGAGGGTACAGTGATTTTCCGAAGCACCTTGTACATCGAGAATATGGCACTACCGAAATCAACTTGGATCAATGCTATAATCTGCACCTTGTACTTGAAGGTAAAGGATTTCTGGACACAGGAACCGCTTGTTACGAGTTAACAGGTGGGCAGGGATTCCTCTATGGTCCCGGTCTCAGACAAACGTACTACTCAGATTTGGATGATCCGTGGAGTATTCGTTGGATTCACTTTTACGGCATTCGTCTCGAAGAACTGTTAAATGGAAAAGGCGTTGACGAGCCCTGGCTGTTTCAATGTTCCAACTTTCCGGTGGTTACCGCGCTCATGGATCGATTGCTGGAGCTAGGCAGAGGCTATCAGGTGGAGGACGAGCACAGTGTGGCAGCAACATTATATGAACTTCTGACCCGATTGCAATCCGCAGCGAGTCAAATCAATGTTTCTTTAAATCACACTTCAGAGCGAATTCGTGAAGCAGGGAATTATATTCGCTCTCATAGTAATGAGCACATCACACTTGATCACGCTGCCGGAATTGCCGGATACAGTACAACATACTTTAGCCGCAAGTTCAGTCAGACGTTTGGCATCTCCTTCCCGGAATTCCTCTTGGAATCCAGGTTATTACATGCGAAACAGCTGCTCGCAACAACCAACCTTTCCATTAAACAAATTACGCTGGAAACGGGGTTCTCTCAATCAAGCTACTTCATCCGCTGTTTTAAAACCCAGGAAAACGTAACACCTATGCAATTCCGTATGATGCACAATCATTCGTTATAGGGCACGGGACGTATTCCTTGAACAAGCTGATGTAAAAAAGACTCTGCATATAACATGCAGAGTCTTTTTCGTTCATTTTTTATATAAGTTCATTTGTATCTTCGTCCTCATCAGCCTTATATTCCAATATATCTCCAGGCTGACAATCCAGTGCTTTACAGATCGCATCCAGAGTGGATAAACGGATCGCTTTTGCTTTTCCTGTTTTTAATATGGAAATATTGGCGATTGTGATCTCAACTCTCTCTGCAAGCTCGGTAACCGTCATTTTCCGCTTTGCCAACATCACATCAATATTGATTATAATGGCCATATATTCACCTCAGACCACTAGGTCATTTTCTGATTTGATATCAATCGCTTCCTGTAACAATCTTTGGAGCACAGCGGAAAATACTGCGATGACCAATGAAGCAAAAACAGGAACCATCCCCATAAGAATGAGGCCTGGGGCATCATCTTTCTCTGCGACAACATAAACAAATGGCAACATCACAAAATAGAGACTACTGATTACAATAGCACAATATTTTATTGTTTTTAAGGATTTCACTGACATTAGAGAGAACGCTTCATTTTTGTCGATGTAGCTCAGCAGACGGAATGCCTGGTACAGTGCAACAATAAACGGAATAACGGACACATACATAATAATCACTATGGGGTATAGTGCACCTGCATAATTCGGATTCACCGGATTGTTTGCTAACCAGGGTATGCCGAATATACATAAGGCAAGAATGGGAACACCAATAAGCAACACAGCCAATTTTAAAAAGATGGTTGTACCTCGCTTCACAAAAAGCACCTCACTTGTTTTAAGTGATATGAATTTATCATGATATTTATCGTTTTACAATAAATTTTTATTGCAAAACAGATTTTATTTATTCTTTTGCACATTAAGGAAGGCAGTCCAAAAGATCTCCCCCCCTCTTTGCTTCAATGATTCTTTGACACAAAAAAAGCCCGATGCTAGCCACTGTTTCGCTAGCTTCGAACTCGGTTGCATATACGCCATATTTGTCTGAGTTAACATTAATTTTCACGAATGAAATATACTCTTAACCGATCTCGCTCACGTACGCCAGAACAGTCCCGCCTCATCCCGTTCCACCTGCTCGAGCACATTCTCAAAATCAGAACAAGGTGTAATAACATCTACCGGATTCCAGCTGCTCTGTTCATCTCTGGCATACACTTTCCACTGATTTTCTTCCCAGTAAAATCGGGCAATATGCAGCTTATCCCATTGATACCGTTCCTCGGCGGGTCTTTCTTCGGTCAAGATCAATTCATTATCATTCATCTCATATGTCAACTTCACCATCGTAAGTAGTGGCGTGGGTACCTTCTCGTGAATATATCCGTTCATTACGGACTGAATTCTTCGTAACGTAAACAAGTCCAGCATGAAGTATGTACATCCTTTCAGCAAAATACCACCTCTGTTCTACGCACCACATGCAGCTCCAAGCACACAACAACCTGCCTCCATGCAAAGGTGGTCAGCTACATCCCTTGATCATTTTACCAGCTGGATTTTGTTACACCAGGAATCTGTCCTTGATGAGCCAGTTCTCTGAACTTAATCCGAGATACCTTGAACTTGCGTAGATAACCCCGCGGGCGACCTGTCACTTCACAACGATTCTTTAGTCTGGTCGGAGATGCATTACGCGGCAATTTCTGCAATGCCTCGTAATCCCCTTTCTCCTTCAGTTCCCGGCGCAGGTCCGCATATTTTGCCACGATCGCCTGACGTTGCTTCTCACGTACCACTTTTGATTTTTTAGCCATGAAATACAGCTCCTTTATCCATTAAATTTATGTTTAGAACATCAACCTCCGAGTTACACGGCTTCCACAGGCCATGGCAGTGGATTGTCGAAATGGCCCCAGTCTCCCAGCATTTCTTCATCACTGAGCAGGCACTGGTCCAGCTCATCTTCAATGCTTGCACGTTCCATTTCGATCCCAATCATGACAAGCTCCGTCTGACGATCTCCCCACTGGGCATCCCATTTCTCCAGAACATCCGGCTCGTTACGTAAAATTTCTTCCTTGTCCGCTTCCGGCAACGCCGCGACCCAATGTCCCGTAGGACCGAACTGAATGGATGGCCCTGCCTGACTGAGGCTTGCAGCAACATCCCCTTCAGCCGCGAGCCATACTAAGCCCTTGGCACGTACCACTTCCTCCGGCCAGTAACTCATGAACTCAGCCAGACGGGAAGGATGGAATGGCTTTCTGCGGCGATATACAAAGGAACCAATGCCATATTCCTCGGTTTCCGGTGTATGCGACTCCTTCTCCAGTTCCTGAATCCATCCAGCGGACATGCTCACTTTCTCAAAATCAAAGCGGCCTGTATTCAGAATCTCAGACGGATTCACCTGTCCATTCTCGGTACGAATAATCTTGGCGTTAGGCTGTAACTTGCGGATGATACTTTCGAGCTTGTTCAGCTCGGTGTCATCGACCAGATCACATTTGTTCAGCAGCAGCACATCACAGGTTTCGATCTGATCAATCAACAAGTCTACAACGTCACGGGTGTCCTCATCTCCGGTCGCCTGATTACGATCCAGAAGACTCTGTCCTGATCCAAAATCATGCCAGAATCGATTGGCATCTACTACCGTTACCAAACAATCCAATCGGGCCAGACTAGTCAGGTCAATACCCGACTCTTCATCGGCGTATGTAAAGGTCTGTGCAACTGGAACAGGTTCACTGATGCCGGTGGATTCGATCAAAATATAATCATACTTGCCTTCGTTCACCAGCTTCTCAATCTCCTGCATCAGATCATCCCGCAAGGTGCAGCAGATACAGCCGTTGGACAGCTCCACCAACTTCTCTTCCGTTCGAGACAAGGTTGCCTCCCCCTTAACAAGCGCAGCATCAATATTAACCTCACTCATGTCGTTAACGATCACCGCAACTTTGAGCCCCTGTCTGTTGTTTAACACATGATTCAAAACCGTCGTTTTCCCTGAACCGAGGTAACCACTTAGTACGGTTACCGGAACTTGCTTTTGTGTCATAGAAATCTACTCCTTATATTTGCAGTCTGTGTAATTTAGACTTTAATAGTAATTATTACGATTAACAACAATGACTATAATCCTGTTGCACGGTCGTTGTCAAACTATTTTTGATTTCAACCTGCAAAAAAAACAAAAAAAGGCTGATGGCCGACCCTTGCACTTTCGCATCCTGAGGATACGTTTTGGCAAGAAGTGAGTCATAAACCTCCTCTGTAAATGTTCTTTAGTTCAATTTATATAGTCACCCCAGATCTGGCCTTATTGCCCGCTTCCATCCGTTGCCTGAACACCAACACCAGTACCATCGCTGCAACAGACAGCAAGGTGCAGATCATAAACATGGTCGAATACGAACTCACTTGCACAATGAGCCCCATCGCCAGTCCACCCAGAGAGAATCCGAGGTCATACGAGGACATGAAGATCCCCATGAATACATATCTGGAATCCGCAGGCAACACAAAAGACAGATATGTGGTTAATGTCGGGTACAACAGTGCCAGGGCAAAACCGCTAAACACCGCGGATAAATACACTAGCGGCCCGATGGTCTCCATTAGACTGAGCAACTGGGTTCCCAGTGCAGCACATAGCATTAACCCTGCCATCAGCCAGGTATTCCAGCTACCATCGGACGGAATTTTTTTGCGCAAAATAAACCTGCACAGGATTACAACTAATCCCTGAATCGTCAGAAATACGCCTGCACTCGCCAGTCCGGTGGATACCATATACAGGGGAAGAAAGGTCGCTGTTGCCCCAAAAACGCAGGACGCAAACAACATCACCACACTGCTAATCAGCAGTGGCGTACTGCGCCAGATACCGCCGAATGAACGAAACATATCGCCCAAGGTGTACGATTTGTTCTGCACGGTACTCCGCGGCAGATCCACATTATATCCAATCAGAAGTGGCAGCGCCGCCAGTCCGATCATCAGCAGCGTAAACGCCAGATCACTGGCATTTTCCCAGATTTGTATGGCAAGGATCGGAATGACCAGAGAAGGAACCATTGTAAACAGGGTGTACATGGACAGCCCTTGTGCCCGGTCTTTGTCCTCCAGCTTTTCCACAATGCCTGCCTGCATCGTCATGGAGAAAAAGGCCGTAGCCACCCCTTGCAGGGCTCGCAACCATAGATACGTCTCCACACCAAAAACAACAAACAGCAGTAACGTGCCCGCATGCAAAAGCAATAGCCATTGCATCACTCGAAGTGGCCCATGCTTACCCAGCAGCTGTGCTGCAAAAGGTCTCAAGAGCATACAGGTGAACATATATGCCCCCATCATCAGACCAATCTCAGCCTGGTTCAATCCGGCGGCTTCGCTTCGCAAAGGCAGAATAATTGTCAAAGCTGAATTTGCCGCAAAAAATAAAAAGGCCAGCATATAAAACCGGATAAACGAAAAGGATACCGGATTTAATTTTCCATTGGATGTTGCCGTCATTGAAGACTTCAAACGTTCGTCACCACTTTCTCTTCTGGCAGTCAACTCACAGATGTACCTGTAACGGATCTCCGCCGTTCATAGGCAAAAACGATCATTACCGCTCCTAGGATAGCACACATCATGTACATAAATGAATAGGAAGAGAAGTCAGCGACGGGTCCCATAATCACACCACCCAGAGAAATCCCCAGATCCGCCATCGCGATAAATAACCCAATCAGGACGTTCCGGTTCAGCTTAGGCAAGACAAAAGATAAATAGGTCGTGAGTGTCGGATACAGGATCGCCTGACCGATTCCCATGAATACAGCGCCCGCATAGAAAAAGACCACCCCGCCTGTCACGGCAAAACTGACACATTGCGCAGCTACGGCGAGCAGACACATCGTACCCATGATGAAAGGAGAATGCCAACTGCCATCGGACGGAATCCTTTTTCGGAGCATAATTCGAGCCAACACCACTGTTCCTGCCTGAAGCATCAGATATACACCCGCATTCCCGTCTGGTACTTGACTCGCATACAGCGGAATAAAGGTGGTAATCGCGCCAAATACAACCGAAGCGGCGAGCATTAACACACTGCAACGAAATAAATGTGGATTCTTCACCAACTGACCAAAGGATTCCCACATGCTCACGTTCTGCTCCGAAAGATTCTCAGCAGGTTTCTCCTTGTTTGGTTCCATTTTGGCGGTATATCCGAAGACACCCGTACAGACGGCAATGCCGATCAGAACCACTGTAAAATAATCCATGCCACCCGTCTGCCAGATTCCTAATGCGATAACTGGCCCCACGATCCCCGGTATATAACTGAATAGCGAATAATACGAAATCCCCTGTGACCGATCTTTCTCCGGAAGTGCATCAATAATGCCAATCTGCAAAGCCATAGAAAAGAACGCTGTCGATACCCCCTGCAAAATACGAGCAACCAAATAACCTCCGAGTCCCGTAAAGGTATATAAAATCAGCGCAAATCCATTGATGATCAGAATCAAACGCAATATTTTGATCGGACCGTGCTTTTGAATAATCCGACCTGCCCAGGGTCTGAAAAACATCGTTGTGAACATATAAGCGCCCATGATCAGTCCAATCGTTGTACCGCTCGCACCCAAAGACTCCCCTTGCAATGGGATGATCACGTTAAGAATGGCATTGGCACTGAAATATAGAAGAACCAGTATGTACAAGCGCAGAAAAGGCCAAGACATCGCTCCACTCACAATGGGTGTTCCCCCTAAAATGTAATTAAATGCTTCAATAATTTCTTCGCATAGTCTGACTGAACATCCTTTAGCTGCTCAATAGGAACGATCTCTACAACCTGCCCCTCTCTGAAAATGATCACCCCGTCACAGATATAAGCTGCCGCTTGTATATCATGTGTGATAAAGACATAGCTCAGCTTGTAGATTTCCTTAAGCTCTTTCAACAATTGCAGTACCTGAATCTGAACAGACACGTCCAGTGAACTGATCGCTTCATCGAACACAATAAGTTTTGGGGCTGTCGAGATGGCCCTGGCAATGCACACTCTCTGAGCCTCCCCGCCGGATAGTTCATGCGGATATTTGGATCTATAGGAAGGGTCCAGTCCAACTTGGTTCAGCAACAGATCTACCTTCTCAGAGTTGCCCTGATACTTTCGAAGCTTTTGCTGTGCTTGCATCGGTTCCTTAATGGCAGCTTCAACCGTAAGAAACGGATTGATGGAGGACGTATAATTTTGAAAAACAGCGCTGAGATTGCCCATTCGTACACGCCGATCCTGTACGTTTTTACCATGCAGCGAGATCGTTCCACGATCCGGGCGTTCAATGCCCAGAATCAGACGGCCCAACGTAGATTTACCGCTTCCGCTTTCACCGATGATACCGAGACACTCGCCCTGCTGGCATTCAAAGGTAACCTGTTTCAAAACTTGTTGTTTGTGCTTGGAGAACAGTCCGCCTTGGTTATATGATTTTTCGATACCTTCCACCTTTAGCATCTATGAGTCCCCCTGCATCAACGCCTTAAAATGATTGCTTAGCTCCAGTCGGGTAGAGACCAGATACTGCGTGTAGGCATGCTTCGGCTCTGTCAAAACAGAATGCATGCTGCCATGCTCTACGATCTTGCCGTCTTTCATGACCATCACGTCATCTGCAATCTTCTGAACGACGCCGAGGTCATGGGAGATGAACATCATGGAACAACCCATGCGTTCGCGTAATTGAATCAATTGCTCCACCACTTCATATTGAGAGATCGTATCCAGCGCCGTTGTTGGCTCATCCGCAATAATCAGATCAGGCTCAAGCACCAATGCCAGAGCAATCATGATTCGTTGCAGCATCCCACCGGACAGCTGATGTGGATATTGATTCAGAATCTCGCGCGGATGTCTGAGCATGACGCTTTCCATGGCATTGATGATTTTCCGTTCACTCTCGCGGGTATTCCAGCCAAAATGCTGCTGAAGCGTCTCCCGAATATGAACACCAATGACACAGGAAGGATCAAATGCACTCATGCCATTTTGCAAAATCATACATAGATGCTTGCCCCGCTTACGCCGCATCTCCGGTTCCGAAAGCTGGTTCAGGTCTTCGCCCTGAAATAACAGCCTGCCTGATTGACGAATCCATGGCTTGTTCAGTCGCATGATAGCCCTGCACGTAACGGACTTCCCACTACCACTTTCCCCTACGATGGCCATGCAGCTTCCCTGCTTAACTTCGAATGAACTGTCATGAATGATCACTTTGCCTGTATTGGTGTCCCAGACTTTCAAATGTTCAACCTCCACTATATTCATAAGTAGTCTTTCTCACCTCACTTTCGTAAGACTTGTCAGACTTGCCTTGAGAGGTCATCAATTTGGGGTCCAGAGCCACCTGAAGGGCATCCGATAGAAAATTAAAAGCAGACACCACAACCACAATGGCCAGGCCCGGTGCCAACATCAATTCAGGTCTGGAGAACATGACTTCCCTCGCCTCATTGAGCATCATACCCCACTCCGCATGCGGAGCCTGAATGCCAAGCCCCAGAAAGGAAAGGCCGGAGATCTGCAACATCATTGAACACATGGAACCACTCGCAATGACGGCAATATCGGCAAAGGTAACCGGAACAATATGTTTGGTTATAATTCTCAGATTGGGTATTCCGGAGGCTTTGGCGAATTTTACATAATCCATATCAGAGAATTGCATCACAGATGTGCGAATAACACGGGCAAACCAGGCCCATTTCATCCACACAAAGGCAATCAGTATATTCTCCAGTCCTGCACCCAAAATGCCAACCACCGCCAGTGTCATCACGTATCCGGGAAAAGACAGCATGATATCACAGACTCTCATGATCCATGCATCCACTTTCCCCTTTAAGTAACCTGCGATGAATCCAACAATGGCCCCGATCAGAACAGATAGACTGAGCGCAACCAGAACCCATAACACACTTGGACGGATGCCATAGATAAGCCGGGATAATACACATCTGCCCAGATGATCATTGCCTAATAGATACTCCCAGGACGAGGAGGCATATCGAAGCTTCATGTTCACTTGTCCAGGATCATGCGGCGCAATAAGCGGAGCCAATATGCCCGCCATAAGCGTGAACATAATCACTACCAAAGAGGTCATCGCAAGCTTGTCTTTGCTCAGATTTTTCAGTATTCGCATCAGAATTCCTTTCTCAACCGGGGATTCATCGCCGCATTAATGATGTCGGATAACGTGTTAAACAACACAAAGGTGACAGCCAACATCAGAACATACGCCTGAATAATCGGAAAATCCCTGCTTAAAATGGATTTCACGCTGAGCCTACCGAGCCCCGGCCAGGCAAATACATTTTCAATGACTACCGTACTGCCCAACACGATCGGGATCGCCATACAAAAGATGGACACGGCCACCTGTAATGAATTTCTTAGAATATGCAGGGTGACTTTCTTCTCGCTCAGGCCACTTGCCCGTGCATATAACACATAGTCCTCATTCATATTGCTCAGCATGGAACTTCGAACCGTTCGGAAGTAAATGCCCGTATAACTCACCGTGATTACAATCACCGGTAGAATGTAGCTTCGATACGAGTCCATGCCACTGGTAGGTAACAGGTCCAGCTTGACGGAAAAATACCAGATCATCATGGCTGCAAGCCAGTAGGATGGCATGGCGGTAAGGAAAAATGATACGCCTCTGACCGATCGATCCAGCAACTTGCCTTCTCTCATGGCACAGATCACACCCAGTAGGATGGACAGCGCAATAATGAATACCGATGAGACAAGTGTTAACTTCAATGTGTTCATAAAAGCCGGCCCCATCAAAGACCACACGGGTTCACCCGATACATAAGAGTTGCCGAAATCCAACTGCACAACAGCCATGATCCAGTTCGCATACTGGATCATGAACGGCTGATCGAATCCCAATGCCTTGTTGGTCTGGGCAATTAATTCCTCTGTGATCTGTGGAACTTCCTGTGCCTGTAACACAACAACCGCCGGGTCCAAGGGAGATAGATTAATCAGGACAAACGTTATAAATGAAATGATAATCAGTAAAGGGATCGCTAACATAATCCTTTTGAAGATATAACTTCCCATATCCATCTCCGCTCTATTTAAAATTCATTTTTTCAAAAGGTAGTTCATATTGAGTCTGCTTGAATGAGATTCCATCGAGATTCTCAGGAGCGACTACGGTGACACGTCCGTTGGTAATCGGGATGAAGACTGCTTCATCATGGACAATCTTCATAATGTCGGCATATAGGGATTGGCGTGATGTCTCATCCGTGGAAACCATGACCGCATCGATTTTCTTATACAGTTCATCTGCTTCGGCAATTCCGCTTGTCGTATGCCTGTATGCCGAATCTGACGTAAATGCAGCAATGGTACTCTGTGGATCATAGGCCAGTCCCCAGGTTTGATTAAAGAGCAGATCATATTCCCCGGTAGCTCTCCGATTCGCAATGGAAGTGGACTCTTCGCCCAATATTTCAAGCTGAACACCCAATTCTTTCATGGAAAACTGGATCAATTCAGCCTGTATTTTCTGTGAAGACGAGTTGCTGTCATAGTATAGTTTCATGGCCAAAGGCTGACCGTTCTTCGTTCTCACCACTTTACCATCTGCCAATGTCCAGCCAGCTTGCTCCAGAAGATTTTTAGCCATTTCCGGATCATACTCCCGTTTTTTAAGGTCCACTTTGGCGTAATTGACATTGGCTGAAAATAGCGTGTCCGCTACAGTCTGTGTTCCGTTGAAAATATCTTTACTGATCGTTTCCCGATCAATGCCCACCCATAGCGCTTCCCGCACTGCCGTTTCCTGAACCGGACTATTCTCGCGACTGCTATTGGCTACGATCATATTGGTGTTCATCGCTTCACTTCGAACCACTTGATAATCACCGGATTCAGCCAATTGGTCCATGGCTTCGACATCGATACTATCTGCTCCCCGGTCATCGGTGAACACAAAGTTGATCTCTCCTTTTTGCAATGCCAGGAATGTTGTTTCTCCAGCCGGAAGAACCTTGGATGTGATCTTCTTGATTGCAGGTGCACCACCCCAATAGTCTTCATTGGCTTCAAACGTGGCATTCTCTTCAACTTTATGAGCTGTAAGCTTGTAAGGTCCTGTCCCGTGGAAACCACTCACTCCGTCTTTGGTTCCGCCATCCTTGAAATCCTTGGGTGATATGAAGACGTAAGGTCTTGTCATGGACAGTTCTACTAACGCCGGATAATAAGCTTCCGACAGCTCCAGCTCCACCGTATGCTCATCGATAACCTTTACACTTGTGATTTTGGTAGACAGCTTGATCCAAGCATGTTTTTCGGCATTCGCCTGTACTGCCTCGATATTTTGTTTAACTGCCTCTGCGTTGAACGGCTCCCCATCATGGAATTTCACATCTTGTCGCAGGTGAAAGGTATACGTCTTGCCATCCTCGGAAATATCCCATGATTCCGCCAGCAATGGCTTGATTCCGTCAGGCGTGTTTTCCACAAGAGACTCGTATACCATCCCTTGCGCAGGCATGGAGCCTGTATACAGATGTGGGTTCATATCATTAATATCTTTGGCAGAAGCATAGATAAGTTCTGTTTGTACTTGGCTATTCGCAGGCTCCGTTTGGGCGCTCTCTTTCTCTTTTGTGTTCTGAGCGCATCCGGCGAACAGCGCAATGGCAGACACCAGCAATAGTATGGATGTAAAAGTAAGACCCTTTTTCACAACATTTCCTCCTGATAAGCAAATCAAATTCAGACTTTACACAAGACCACTACGTGGTCAGAACAACCTTCTGATCCCTGTTATCCCCAGATTTTTTTTGATTCTCTTTTCTAAAGAGAAAATCCGGGGATAAAGGGGAACGCTTCGCTTCTTCAGGTTCTTTCTGCCCCCTCCGTTACTGTGTAAAACAAAATTTAATTTGCATTATTTAAATGTAACTAGACCCTATTACTCAAAGTCCGGTGCAGATCATACGGATATCCTCTTCAAAGGATTGGATTGAAAAGGCGCTGGACAAGCGCTGATCCGGGTGTGCGTCAGCCACTTCCTGAAGCTTCGCTTCATATCTGGTGATAAATTGATTAATGGTTGGACAGTTTACATCCAGATGTCTGGCTATGCCCTGAATGATTTTGATGCGGTAGTAATCTTCCTTGGGCATACGGGGGATGTCCAGTTCCCCTTCGTGGTTCATGAACGTTTGACGGAATGGGACTGCTGAAAAGTCAAAATATTTCCCTTCCGAATTGGGTTCCGAGAATGGATCAATCAATAATGAGGTGTATCGTATGTATAATAAATACTCTTGATGAATGACCTGCAGCTGATTGAAATTCTCGATATCCTGGCGTGATATACTCTCTAATCGAACCGGATAGTTGTCACCCGTCATGAATTGAAGCAGGTTCACTCCCTGGATATGGAGTCGGTCCGTAATATTCATAATCTCCTGCCACTGTGCCCGCATTTCCCGTATTAAAACTTGTGTAATCGGACCTTCAGGATACATCTTGTATATGTATTTCTGAATATTCGATGCTCCAAAGATGGCTTCTAATGAGAAGTCGTTCATGAACAAAGGTGGATGCACGTACAACGAAATATTTCTCGTTTCTGCCTCCAGTGGGGATCGCATCACTTCCAGCGCAACACCCAAACGCTCATACACTTGGCATAACTTACTGACCTGTTCAGACGGGTAAAGAGTGGAACCGATATAAACCTTTTTCTTGACCCCTGTAGTAATCACATGATTCGACGGATGTTCGTGCATCCAACGAGTATCTCCGAGGTAGGTAGAGAAACTGATCACTTCCGGCGCTGCATTCCGCTCTCTCATATAATGGGTTACCAGTCGATTGGACCCGAATGTTGGAGAAATCAAAATGATACATTTCAGTTGTTTGATGAATTCATCATTCATTTGTTCCAACACATTGATATAAGCATCCGTAGTTACAGCCAAGAAAAGTGTGTCCCATTTACCATCAATGGTGTCATATCCCTTGAACACATGATCAACGTAACACTCACCTGCGAGCGATTGATGTTTCTCATTTTGAATGCTGACCTGAATACGCCCATTGCTCTGTTCGAGGGCTGAGAATACGGACGCTGAACGAACCGATTGTCTCCCCGCAATGCCTATACAGCAGTTGAGATCATCTTTGAGCGTTACCGCAAGCTGAATGGATGCAGGTCCGGTTCCGAGTATCAGGATTCGCTGAAGATTGCTCATATAAGCCTCCTTAATTCAATGTTCAATCTGTAATCCATTTGGACGCACTTGGACGCACTTGGACGCACTTGGACGCACTTGGATGCACTTGCATACCTATGCTTTTTGATACAACGCAATATCAAACACATCATCCGGGCGCAGGATCTGGTCCACCAGCTTCCACTTGCTGCTATCCGTCGCTCTCATCGGATAATTGAACAAGGACTTCAACTGGTCACCGTATCTCATAGCTACAACCACCTGCGCATTCGTCAGGGCATGCAGTTGATCGAGCAGCTCATATTTAGGGGCCACCGTAGAGCTGAAAATGATATGGGTTGCTTCCTTGGTATACTCCAGATTTTCCAGCAAGGTTGACTGCAAACGTATCTTCAAGCCCGCGCCCAGCGTCTCCAACACCTTCTGCCCGAGTCTAATGGATTCTTCATCAATATCGATCCCGACGACCTGTGCACCTGTTCGCTTGGCGATGAGTAATGGTGTCATGGGGAATGAACCGGAGCCTACCAACAACACTCTGGAATCGGAGGTGACATGGAAGCTGCCGAATTCTTTATCGATACACTCTTCTATATTTTTGAAATAATCGGCAATCTGCACATCCCCGTTCTCTAACTTTAATGCACGATATTTCTCCATGATCGCCACACACTGGGCGGATTTATTTCTTAACTCCCACACAAGCGAATCCAGTTTTTCCAACTCCGAATGCTCCAACTGTTCCCAGGCTGCCTTATTGTCCTGATCAGTCACAAAGCGGGAATAGTCATTGATCACAGCCTCCAGCTCTGCACTATGCTGAATCGTATGATCATACTTGCTCGCGAGCTTATCGAATTTCTCTGCAAATTCACTCAAACATGTCTGAAAATGGACCAATGTGATCATTTCTTTTCCCCCTATACGTTGTCTCGATCATGTATCATGTACCTCATGCGTTTACAACGCTCCATTCTGCTGGAGCATCTATGAAGGCTTTGCCCTGAGCCACGATGCCAACAGATCCCTCAATCGTAATACTCTCAAGTTCTGTGCCATCCCACTGGGCTACCACTTTGATCGCACCACCAGGCTGCTTGATGTACTGCGTAATCTGCCTCTGCTGGCTCCATGCGAGATACGCTCCCACGGAGGCCGTACCCGAGCCACACCCTCTCTCCCAGATCAGACTATCCAGCTCCGGAACATAGATGAGTGGGGCCATTTCTTCCGAGTGTGATTGATATAACAAGATACCAATCAGCTTATCCCCCAGGGTTAGTCCCAGTAATCTTGCAAGGGTCTGTGCCCTCTTCTTCATCGTATCGTCGAAGTCATCGACTTCAATCACGATATGGATGAACTCAGCGTACCGGATGATCACCATATCGAGTTCGATGCCTTCGTATCGGATTGTTCGTTGTTCGATCTGCTTTGGTATCGGCATAGTTACCTGGCAGTCATATTCGTTCTGCTGCTTCTTCACATGGCACATGATCAATTGATCGGTTCCGGAAACCTCCAGCATGATGTCCATAGACTCCTGATGTGCCAGTCCTGCTTCAGATGCTTGGTGTGCTGCAAGTGCCATACAGGCATTGCCACAGAACTCTCCTCCGGCCATTTCCAGGCGGGCCACAGCTTCCGGTCTCCTCGTTGGTTCAATGAATCCCACTTGTTCAGCGTAAACGTTATCATACGACATTAGACGAGTTGCAATATGATTGTATTTCTCTGCTGCATGATCCGTTTTAACCAGAATCGTCATGTTTTGGGTGGGACTGAACTTGATAAAATCGATCTCCTGTTTCATCGCAGCGACTACTCCTGTTCTTCTTTTTATCTAATAGTAATAATTACGATTAAAGGTCGAGAAAAATATAGCACATCTTTTTGGGGAGCGTCAACAAATATTTCCATTTAAAAAAATAAAATTTCATAATACCTTTAGCAGCACCTCCTGTAAGAAAACCCAAACAGAGCTGACGCTTCTGCGCCAGCCCTAGCCATAATTACACCATCTGATAAGATTCAACGAATCGTCGTTCCTACCTCGCTCTCACTAAAAAAGGGAATACGAAAAACGGTTGCCGTCGAACGGAACCGTTTCGATCTGGATATGATCCAGTGATTCACTGTACTCATCACGCTTGATGTGCTTGCACATTGTGCAGTGCTCTCTCAGCCAGTGCAGCCAGAAGATGTGCTCCCAGCGACAGAGCCCGTTCATCCACATCAAAGCCAGGGTGATGCCACTCATGCGGGCCAGAGGTGCCCAGGAAGAGGAACAGGCCCGGAACTTCTTTTTGATAAAAAGAGAAGTCCTCACCTGCTGGAGAAGGTAGCGGTCTAACACTGTTTAATCCAATCTCACTTGCAACTTGCTCTGCCGCAGATGCCAGAGACTCATCGTTGACCACGGCAGGAGGTCCCTGAATCCAGCGGACCGTAGCCCGTGTGCCATAGGCTGCCGCCACACCGGCGACTACCTGATTGAAACGCTCGCGAATCCGTGCACGCACTTTCTCATCAAAGGTACGCACTGTGCCATCAAGGATCGCTTCATCCGGAATAACGTTCCAGGCTGTGCCACTGTGGAGCTTGGTGACACTGATTACAGCACTCTCCTGTGCTCCCACATTGCGGCTTACGATGGCCTGTAATGCCGTAACAATATGTGCGGCAACCACGATTGGATCAATGCCGGCTTCAGGCACGGCTGCATGGGTGCCTACACCTTCCACTTTGACAACAAAACCGTCTGCTGCTGCCATCAATGCGCCTTCTCGAATGCCCACCGTACCTACCTGGAGATCAGGCTTGTTATGCAAACCAAATACGGCCCGAACATCGGATAATGCGCCGCTCTGGATCAATTGCCGAGCACCCGTTGATTTTTCCTCCGATGGCTGGAATATCAACCGTACTTTTCCCGGTAGAATGGACTGGCGCTGTTTCAGTAATCGTGCAGCACCGATCAGAATTGCCGTGTGTGCGTCATGTCCGCATGCGTGCATCTTTCCATCTACCTGGGAGGCGAATTCCAGCTTTGTCTCTTCCTGAATGGGCAGCGCATCAATATCTGCTCTTAGGGCGACAACAGGACCGGCCCCTTGACCCACTTCAGCGACAAGCCCTGTCCGCAGCGCATATTCGTCTGCAATACGGACGCCTTCCTCTTCCAGCCAACTGCGAATGGCAGCCGTCGTCTCCTTTTCCTCGCCGGACAATTCCGGGTTACGATGCAGATGTCGTCGAATGGTGATTAAACGTTCCGCAAATTCTTCCGCCCGTTCACCGTGAAGTTCATGCTCGTGGCCCTGTGCTTGTTGCTCAGAATGCTGCTTGGGTTGTTCCAGATCACTTTTCATCACATGGCCTCCCATTCGTATATATTCACTGTTATATTAACTGCCTAATTCTATCCGATTGCAGCTTCCTGTTCCTTGGATTCCAGTGCAAACTCACTGAGTCCCTGCTCTGCCAGAATCTCACGCAACAATTCGAATGAACGAATTCGCTTGGTAAAGTCCCGTGTAGCTGTAGTCACAATGAACTCTTCCACAGCAAACTCCTGCTGGAACTTCAGCAGTGCCTGACCTACGCTTTCCTTCGTCCCCCGGGTCACACTTGGCTCCAAAATTTCGATCCGATAGGTTTCGTTTGATTGACGCCCGAATTCTTCCGCCTGTTCCACAGAACCAACCGTCAGCACCTTACCACTCTCCAGATGAATCTTCACCAGCATATGCTCGCTCGCAAGTCCTTCCGCTTCCTCCTCACTCTCGGCCACAATTAACGATATGGCCAGTGCAGCGTAGGGCTCTCGTCCCTGGGAACGATCAAATTGTTCACGATATACACGGATCGCTTCAAGCGCTACCTCTATATTACTGTTAATGAACAGTGAAAAGACATATGGGAGTCCCAGTTCCGCAGCCATACCTGCACTATCGACACTTGCTCCAAGTACGTACAGCTCCGCTGGAATATCCGACACAGGCGAAGCGCTGAGACCTGCAAGTGGATGTGATGGATCTTCAAGCGACTCATTGTGGATGTATCGTTTCACCTGAACAATTTTCTCTTGAAGAGATGCGGCTTCCTGAATACCTTCCTGCAACGCCTGTGTCGAACGTGGTAACCCGCCTGGTGCACGACCGATTCCCAGGTCAACTCTTCCTGGTCCGAGCGCGGCGAGGATATTGAAATTCTCGGCGACTTTGTATGGACTATAATGCTGGAGCATTACTCCGCCAGACCCCAGCCGAATCCGCTTTGTATGCGCAAGCAAGTGGGAAATGAGTACTTCCGGGGAGGAACCTGCAACATGCCCTGAATCATGGTGCTCCGACACCCAGAATCGATGGAATCCAAGTTGCTCTGCACGCTGTGCCAGCTCAATCGTATGGCGAAAAGCATCCACCGCCGTTTCCCCTTCATAGATGGGAGTCTGATCCAAAATGCCAACACGAATACTCATATCCTTCTCCTCCTTGATTGTGCTGAACCGCTGTTCTTGAATCATTATTAAGTTGAACTGGAGATGCTTCTTCAGATTGGTTCTGCACTCTCCGTTTTGGTGTAAAAGTCAGATTCAACGTTAGACGCTTTATAGTTGCCGCAGCAGTTCCCCGAAGGGCTCTGCCAATGGCGAATATTCTTCCTTTAAAGTAACGACGCTGATCTGCAACGATACACCTGCTACCTCATGTACCTGAATGGGGAACAGCTCCTGATTTTGCACTTCCTTCTTCACCGTAAGTCCTGGGAGAAAGGCAATGCCTGCCCCTTGCATAACCAGTTTCTTCGCCGTCTCCGAATTATCAACATGGTATGTAATATTCGGCGGATGTTCCAGCGAGTCGAAAGCCCGGTGAATGCGAAGCCAGTCCAGTGAACCACATTCAAAAAAGACCAGTTGCTCATTCCGGATGGCTTCCATGCTGACATGCCCGCTCTCAATGAATGGATGTCCTTTGTACACATAGAGCTGGATCGGATCTTCATAAAAAGCAACCGTACGGATCGCAGGATGCATGACCTTGCGCACAAAAGCAAGATCGATCTCCTGACCAAGCAGTTTGGCAATCAGCTGATCCGTCGTTGCTGTCGTCAATTTGATATTAATTTCGGGGTAAGCTTCCTTGATCTTGGGTAAAAAATCGGGAATGACATAGTTGGATACCGATACTGTACTACCAAGTCGAAGAGCATCCGGTGTTGATCGCCGTTGCTGAATCTTCTGCTTGCCCTTCTGAATCACTTGCAGTACTTGCTGCGCATACGGCAGGAATTTACGACCTTCCTCTGTCAGCACAATTTGTTTGCCAAGCCGATCAAACAACTTGCAGCCCAGCTCCCTTTCCAGTGACTGAATGCGAGCTGTGACCGAAGGTTGGGACAAGAAGAGTACTTCGGCAGCCTTATTGAAGCTTCCATAATGATTGATATATACAAATGCTTCAATATTCTCGATATTCATGAGCGCCTCCGTATCCACGTCCGCAGACGTTTGATCTTATATTGATTTATCCAATATACTTACTTGGTTTTATGATATCGTAATCCCATCCTTTTCCAGTGTCAATATCAATTCATCCAGCGAGCGATCCAAACGTGTAGTCACATCTGCCGAGAGTACAAATTTTCCATCATCCAGTCGTTCAATTCCCTGATCCACAGCATACACGCCACCCAAGATATGTCTTCCACCAAGGGCTGCCAGAACAGGTTTCAATGCATAATCAATGGCGAGCAGATGAGCTATAGAGCCACCGATAACGAGCGGAAGTGTCAACTTACCCCGTAATCCTTCTTGCGGAATCAGATCCAGGAACAGCTTGAGCACTCCCGAGTACGATGCCTTGTATACCGGTGTTGCCACAATAACGGCATCCGCCGCTTCCACGACAGCAAGTGCATCACGAATGAATGAGCTGTCAAACCGGGCTTGCACCAGATCCTCAGCGGGCAGATCCACAACGTGAATAACTTCAACAGTGATGCCTGCCTCCGTTAATTTTTGGCTGCTGTAATCCGTCAGACCTGTCAAACGCGAACGTTTGGAAGGTGATCCGGCAATAATGACAACATGTGACATGAATATCTCCTCCTCAAGCGTAAACGGCTGTCGCCGTCCTCTGGTGGCACAGCTACCGTTTCGCAGTGAAATATAAAAATGGATAGGGTGAAACTTATAAATTCTTATATTTTGGAATAGCGGTCAAGCCGCTCCTTTTACTTTGGGGTCCAGCCGATCGCGAATATCGTCTCCAATCAGATTAACCGCCAGTACAAACAACGTGATCGCCAGACCCGGGAACGTACAGATCCACCAGGCAACCGTCAGATAACCTCTACCTTGTGAGAGCAATGCGCCCCAATCCGGTATTTCCTTCAACACCCCAAGTCCCAGAAAACTGAGTCCGGAGCCCGTCAGGATTGATGTCCCTACGCCCAGCGTAGCCATGACCAGCAAGGGTGACAACGAATGTGGCAGTACATGTTTCCAGAAAATACGTGCATTGGAACCGCCCAGTGAACGTGTCGCTGTAATGAAAGGCAGACCTTTAACTGATATGACCTGCCCACGCATCACCCGTGCGTAGCCCGGAATGGAGGAAACCGCAACAGCCAGTGCAATGTTCATCAGTCCTGGCCCAAGAGCAGCTGCAACAGACAATGCAAGGAGCACGCCGGGTACAGCCATCAGAATATCGACAGCCCGCATCGTGACAGTATCAACAATTCCTCCGGCATAACCGGAGATAATACCAAGCGCACTACCGACAATACCGCCCACTAGAACGGAAGCAAATCCAATGAGCAGCGAATCCCTGCTTCCATGCACAACCACACTGAAGATATCCCTGCCAAAATAGTCCGTCCCGAACAGATGCGTAGCAGAAGGAGCCTGCAGTATGGCATCCGTCATCATCTGAGTTGGATCATAGGGCGCAATCCAGCCCGGTACAATTGCACATGCCACGGTAAACACCACCACCAGCAATGCTGCATAAAAGAATAATCGGGATACCGCGAATGAGACGCGATAACGCCAAGGGCGGCGATTCCACAGATGGATACGTCCTACACTGCCGGCCCATGCTTTTTTGTCACCAGCCAAAGGTTTCATGCTCATGAGCAACAACTCCTCCTTTCATACTCCGTGTCAGGACACTTCTGACTGTTCTATCCGATATCATGTTCGGACTGCACGCCGAACCCGGGGATCAATGTACGAATACGAGATATCCACCAGCAGGTTCAAGACCACATAGATAATGGATGTAAAGAAAACAACCCCTTGCACCACTGGCAGATCCTTGGCCATTAGTGCATCCGCAATAATTCGGCCGATCCCCTGTCTAGAGAAGACGGTCTCCACCACAACCGTTCCCGCAAGCAGATCACCGATCAGCATGCCGATTACCGTTACGGCAGGGATCAGCGCATTACGCAGTGCATGACCATACATGATGGCACGCTCCGAAAGTCCTTTGGCCCGTAACGCCACGATAAACGGTTCATTGATCACTTCCAGCATGCTATTCCGCACCATTCGTACGATAAACCCTGCACCAACGAGACCCAGCGTAGCCGCCGGAAGAACCAGTGAGCTGAATCCGTCGGAACCCATCGCAGGGAACCAGCCAAGCTGTACTGAAAATAACAGGATGAGCAGTATCCCCGTCCAGAAGGTTGGCATGGAGATACCGAACAGTCCAACGAGCCTAGCGACGAAATCAATCACGCCATTGCGATGAATCGCAGACAGTACACCAAGTGTAATTCCAATCGTGATGGCAATGATTGAACTGAGTGCGGTCAAAGCCAGTGTCGCTGGAAAATGTTCCAGGATTTTGGGCAATACCGGATCCGAATTGATCATTGATTTGCCGAAATCCCCACGCAGCATATCACCAAAATAGTTCGCAAACTGGATGTAAAACGGCTGATCCAGTCCAAGCTGAACCCGCAGATTCTCGATCATCTCCGGGGTAGCCGAGGACGGGTCCAGCATGAGCAGAACCGGATCACCCGGCAGAAGATACATGATGCAGTACACCAGCACCGAAGCTCCGAAAATAACCAGAAGCGATGTTGCGAGTCGTGACAGTATCGTTTGAACCATACCGGGATATCTCCTTCCTCAATCTGGATTGGCCGTTCCTATAGTGCGTGTTCAAAAAGACCAGTTTTCAGTACCGAGAAGATGGAATGAAGCTAGAAATGGAGTAGCGGAGCGTAGGAAACTACGTGAGCAACTACAATGTTTCCAAAGGAAACATACTTCGTAAGCCTCCCGCTTATTTCGGCTGAATTTCATATTCGATGCTGATCATGCCATTAGGCATGACTCGTAATCAAAAGTGGACTTTTTGAACAACCTCTGTTAGGGCTGAATGCGGACGTCGTTAAAGAGTGGATAACCCAATGAATCAAACTTGATGCCTTCGACCTTTTTGGATGCAGCGACGGTATACGGGAATACATAGATCGGCAGAATTACCGCTTGCTCAATCAGGTATTGCTGGATTTGATTGTAGATCTGAACACGTTTATCAGGATCCGTCTCGACCGCTCCCTGCTCTAACAGTTCATCGATCTTTGGATCAGACAAACCGGACAATGTGGGACGCTCGCCCTCTGCACTCGTATGGTAGAAAGCGTACAAGGCATTTGGGTCAGAATTGACCTGACTGTTTCCATAGAGATCATAATCCCAGTTCTGATAGATAACCGTTGCTACGTCTTTTGTAATTTCCACTTCAACCGCAATGCCAACCTGTTTCAACTGTTGCTGGATAATGGCAGCAATGTCATTGCGTTTCTCCCGATTGGGCGAACCATCGACATACCGCAGGGTCAGTTTCTGGCCGTCTTTGGCACGAATTCCATCAGCGCCTTTCACCCAGCCTTGTTCATCGAGCAGTTGATTGGCTTTGTTGATGTCCGGGTTGATGCTTCCTTCCAGCGATGCATCATAACCCAGGATTCCAGGAGACAGTGCGGACCACGCACGTTCGTAGTTGCCCAGATACAATGTTTTGACAATCGATTCCACATCTACAGCGGATTGTACTGCCTGCCTTACTTTCACATCGTCCCAAGGCGCTTTGCGCAGATTGAAAAAGAGTGTGTACGGCAGTCCAACCGTATTGGCCTGTAACAATTGCTGGTTCGGATCGTTTTTTAATGCAGCGATATTTTGCGGTGGAACCGTCTCGGCAGCGAGTACCTGACTACTCTGTACACTTCCGATACGCGTTGCTTCTTCCGGTACAATCTTGAATGTGATCGTATCCACATGGGGCGCGGCTTTATTTTCAACTGTCTCAGGTCCCCAGTTGTAATCCTTGTTTTTGGCAACGACGATATCCGCATTTTCATCCCATTTTACAAAGGTATACGGACCTGTGCCCACCGGATTTTTACCTAGCTGGTCACCATATTTTTGGGCAGCTGTTGGGGATACGATCCCCAGAAGTGCCTGGCTCAAGTTACCGAGAAAGGCTTGCGCTGGTGATTCCAGATTTACCTTGATCGTATATTCATCAATGACTTCGGAGGAGCTATACGGTCTAATCAGGGCCAGAGAATTGGCAGCTTTGGTGGCCGGGTCGATCACCCGGTCCAGATTGTATTTCACGGCTTCCGCATTAAACGGTTTGCCATCGTGGAATTTCACGCCTTCACGCAGCTTGAACGTATAACTCTTGCCATCCTCGGATACGCTCCATTCCGTGGCGAGCCAAGGTTTGATAGAACCATCAGGCAGCTGCACGACCAGATTGTCGTAGATCGTTCGGATGGCGCGTACCGTTACAGCAAGCCCACTGCGATGAGGGTCCAGTGTATCCGGTGAAGTGGCGAGTGCAAAAGTCAGGTTGCCTCCTTCGGCTTGCCCGGCCTGCCCCCCGCCTGATGCCTGTGCCGTACTGTTCGTGCTGCCTCCCGCCGCTCCGCAACCGGATAATACCATCACCAATACTGCTGCCAATGCCATATATTTCATCCATGAGATAG
This sequence comes from Paenibacillus sp. FSL H7-689, assembly GCF_000517905.1. Classification (NCBI taxonomy): domain Bacteria; kingdom Bacillati; phylum Bacillota; class Bacilli; order Caryophanales; family Paenibacillaceae; genus Paenibacillus; species Paenibacillus sp. FSL H7-689. The sequence goes on along the minus strand of NZ_ASPU01000002.1, from coordinate 218,114 downwards.
ACCTGTTCATATCGCTTCCCCCTCTGTGTATACAGGTGTCATTAAATTGATGTTTATACCAATACTCTATATATCCTATGAGTTAAGTTGGTTTTAATATAGTACGAAACGTAGTAATTACTTTATTACCGTTTGGAGAACACAACAGACAAAATCAAATGCTCGTTCGCTCCCTATCCGTTATGCCAAATCAGATACAACTTGCTTCTTCGCAGCCGTATAACGGTTAACCGGAATCTGTACCCCAAGGTTACCTCGCAATGTATCGTGTTCATAGTCCGTACGATACAGGCCGCGTTCTTGCAGAATCGGAACAACCAGTTCCACAAAATCAGACAATCCACTTGGCAGCTCCGAAGCAATAATGAAACCATCCGCCGCTTCCGTCTCAAACCATTCCTGAATCTTGTCAGCGACCTGCTCCGGTGTGCCCAAGAATTTGCTGCGTGGTGTTGCTGCCCGCAGAGCCACTTCACGCAAGCTCAATCCTTGCTCTTTGGCATCCTTCTTGATCTTGTCGGTTCCACTGCGGAAACTGTTGCTTCCAATGCCATTCAGCTCCGGGAACGGTTCATCCAGCGGATATTGGGAAAAATCATGGTGTTCGAAGAAACGTCCCAGATAATCCAGCGCTTTATCAATGGTAACCAGACTTGCGATCTCCTGATATTTCTGTTCAGCTTCCTCTTCCGTCTGTCCAACAATAGGATTGATGCCTGGCAGAATAACAATATCCTGTGCAGAACGTCCATAGGAAGCCGCCCGTGTTTTGACATCCTTATAAAATGCCTGTGCATCTTCAATCGTATCGTGTCCGGTAAAGACAGCATCCGCTTCTTGCGCCGCCAGCGTTTTGCCATCTTCCGATGAACCTGCCTGGAAAATCACCGGCTGTCCTTGCCGTGAACGGGCAATATTGAGCGGACCTTGTACGGAGAAAAACTCTCCTTCATGATTAAGCGTGTGCAGCTTGGATGGATCGAAGAATACGCCGCTCTCTTTGTCTCTTACAAAGGCATCATCTTCCCAAGAGTCCCACAACCCTTTGGTTACCTGTAAATATTCCGCGGCAATGCGATAACGTTCCGGATGCGAAGGGTGACTGCTCTTACTATAGTTCTTCGCTGTACCTTCCAGCGGAGAAGTCACGACGTTCCAGCCTGCACGGCCATCACTGATCTGATCGAGGGAACCGAACTGTCTGGCTACGGTGAACGGATCACTATAGGATGTCGAGAGGGTGCCTACCAGTCCAATATGTGAAGTAACGGCAGCCAAAGCGGAGAGGATACTGATTGGTTCGAAGCGATTGAGGAAATGCGGAATGGATTTCTCGGTAATATACAGACCGTCTGCGATAAAGACCAGATCGAACTTGCCTTCCTCCGCTTTCAGTGCCTGACGTTTGTAGAATCCAAAGTTAACGCTGGCATCCGACAGAACCTCCGGGTGTCTCCATGTGGTGTTGCTTCCTCCAACCCCATGAATAATGGCTCCAAATTTCAAACTGCGTTTCGCTGTCATATGCACTCCGCCTTCCTTGGATTAGAATCTTCAAAAGAATGATCAAGGGCCAACTGAACTGATTACGTATGCGAAATAACTTAAAAGTTAACTATTCCTATGAGTTTGGTTTGTTTTAATTTCACAAATCTTATCACTGCCCCGTAAAAGGGTCAACAGCGTGACTAATAGATTTTTTCTATATGAACATTGAAGATGTAAATAAGACCATTTACATCCCAAGAGAGCTATAACTTATTGAACGTTCCGGCTGCTGTACAAATGCGATCTTGCATCATGCAGCAACCGGAACGGCTTGCTCCAAAGGTATATATCAACTCCCGTTAGACTGCTGCCGCTTCGTCCGCTCGTGCCAGAAGTTCAGCCAGCTTCTCCAGATCAGGTTCCAGCAAGGCTTCAAACTTGCCGTCCCCTCCCACTTCAATAACGGGTACATGCCGAATGCCATATTTTGCTTCAAGCACATCACGCAGCACGTCATTGCCCTGCACTTCAATGTTCTCAAAAGGCTGGTTTCGCTCTGTCAGAAATGCTTTCACTTCCCCGCAGAAATGACAGCCTGTTTTGCTCCACAGCACGACTTTTTTGGTTGATGATGACATCGACATACCTCCTGATTAGTTTTAAGATCAAGATCTGTGCGATTGAATATGAACGCCCTAGACCTTTAATTCCCATATGTTAAATAAGAATTATGGCTCTAAATGTACTCCTGTGCCCTTCCTGCGTCAATGGATCTGCTAATAGAATAAACCTATAACCAAATAGAAAGATTAAATTATAAATTTGAAAGATGGCTTATTTTACAGGAATGAATCGCACTGCTTCAGTAGTCTAGCTACCAACTCATATGTAATATTCGGATGCGGAATGAATCAGAGCGATTACACAGGGTACCGCTACATTTTCCATTCCGCATCATACTGCTGATTCGCATAAACAGATCGCCTGACATTACAGATCGGGGTTCAAGAGCTGAGGTGGGGCGATAATGGGCCAGCCTTCTTCCATCGCATTCAGTTGGTCCGCAGACACGCTGATAATATGACCAGAATGTACACCCCAACGTTCTGCCGCATAGACCGATACAAATCGTCTCCGCTTGTCTCCGCTGATCTGATATCGAATCTCGGGTGCATCCACTACGGCAACAATACTTCCTTCTGCCCAGCCATTGTGAGAACCATGAACCGCTGTCGTATGCACCTGTTGTGATTCCCTCGGCCATCCTTGCACGTCCCCCGCTGATATCAGTGCTTCTCCGGCAGGAATGGCGAGCAGGTCAGGTTTGGCAACCTGAACAGGTGATATTCCACGCGGTACAGGGATATTCAGCTTCCGCCGCCGACCGCCAGTTAAAGTATAGACATCTCCTTTGGCATCGGACAGGAACGAACCTTCCGGGTAGAAGTCATAACTGTGTCTGAACTGTAATGTCGGATCTTGGCTGCCCTGCGTTGAGATTCGCTGACGCGGATCCATTGGGTTGGTATCACCCTCCTCTTGTTGACCGGATGGGGTACCAGAGATTTGTTGTCTAGCTAAGCGGGAGGTTTCGGCAACCAGCGCATGGGGATCTCCCCACTTTTGGCTATAAAACTGCTCGTTATCCTTATTCACTACAGCAAAGTCTTGCTCACCCAAGGCTTTCATACTGACACTTCCGAAGTGGTGGATAAAAGCATCCCCGGCTACCGCAAGTTGGTATCCTGCCAGCTTCACCCGGATGATCCAGTCATCATCTTCGAAATTGCCCACCGCGTACCCTTCGTCCAGATAACCTACCCGTTCCAGCAGCTCCCGTGAGAACAGCCAGCAGAATCCGACCAAGCGATCGGTTATTCGATGTTTGTCTGCATCCGGACGATTATGTGTGGCGGCAAAAGACCACATCTCTTCTACCTCACGGTACGGAACCTGAATCTGCTGATCCCCGCCAATATAGTTGGTCACCGGGCCCACCACACCAATCTTCGGATCACCGGCAAGACAAGTCATCATGTTATCCAGCCAGCCCGGAGTAACCAACGTATCGTTGTTCAGCACGATGATATGTCGTCCTCTCGCCATCATCAGCCCATGATTGACACCTCCGGCAAACCCCCGGTTCTTATCCAGGGCAGCCACCCTCACCATGCCGCCTTTGCGGAGCATGGCCTCGGCAGTTCCATCCTCGGAGGCATTATCCACAACAATGATTTCGAAGGGGGCAGGGGTATGTTTTTCGATACTGGACACACATTTCAGCACATACTCCCGCTGATTGTACGTGGGAATAATGATGCTGACCCCTTCAAAAACAAGACCAAACGAGTTCTGTCCCTGGCGGACACCTTCGTTGTATCCTCTGGTATACCCCTGTTTGTAGAGCCTGGCGCCTTTGGGTGTGCGCCTGCTTTTGCCTTTACGTCTGGATTTCCGTATTGAGCGACGACCTGCTGCATGCAGGACTGCCATGTCAGATCGCGAGGCATCGTGTTGTGTGGCACGGCGGGCCGCTTTTTTTTCGTTGCTTATGCTGCCATTCCTGTTGTTTTCACTGCGGCTGTTGTCACTGCGAGTGCTGATATTTGGAATGATGTTCAGATGACTGTGACCCTTTCGACGGACTACGTTTCGAGCCTTAACCTTGTTGCTGCGGCTATGACGTTCTTCCCCGCGCTGTTGATCGGGTGTGCTCATGTTGCTCCCTCCATTTCCACTTGTCCGTGAGGCTAACACGCACATAACCAGCCCCCGGACGTCCACTAGAGTTGAAGCTCTCCTGTTACCAGTTTGTCAGCCAAATGTCCAAAGTCCAGAGCAACCTTGCCGAGTTCACCTGCAATTCGCCGACACAGAATGACCGCCGGAATTCCCGCCGCCACCAACGCGATATCAAAAGCATGTTCTGAGGTTTGCTGCATCACCCTCGGAATATCCATAACTCCCGCCACAGAACCAATGATACCTGTGACATGAATCCCCCGGTTATGCAGCAGTGCCGCAAGCTCTGGTGCCTGGCTGCCTATGAGCAGAACCCGCCGTCCTTGCATCAAGGGCAACACCAGGCCAGACTGATGCAGACTGTAATTGATCGTGGAACTGGTCAATTTCAGCCGGGACCAGTCGATCCCGAAGTGGCGTAATACCGGGAATAACAACCCCTGGAATGTCGGCGCCCGCGAGATCGGCACGCCAACCCAGTCGGCGGCCTGTATGGCTTCCGCAAGCATCGCGCGGATGTCGGGGGTTGAGCAGGGCACCCCTGCATAGGGCAGAAACGGTGCCAGCTCCTGCACTTCGTGGCCTGGCAGCACCGTATCGGCTGCCAGCGTGAGCAGTTCGCCATCTCCGAGGCGAACGACAGACAAGGGGCGCTGCGCATCCAGCGCCGCCGTGATGTGTCCAGCCATCTCATGAGGGCTGGACAGCCGGGCCAGGCTGGGCGCATATTGGCGGAATCCCGCCGCAATCAGATCTGCCGCCGCCACGGCAGGCAGAATGTGATCCGGCGGGATGTGCTGCGCCACCAGCGCCTCCCCGCCGGCGAATACGCCGTCGCGGTAGCCCTCGGCGTAGCCGCCGGGCACGGCCTCCGCCTGCACTGCGTGCTCCGCGGGCGGAGGCGGCAAGCCCTTCGCGCCGGCAGCGCCTCCCCGCCCCGCAGGGGCGACACCCTTCGGGTGTGTCGCCTGGCGCGGGGCGGGGCCAGCACCGCTGGCAGGCATCGCCTGTGGCGTGCTGGCTTGCGGTGCTGGCATGGGCGCACGGCGCATCGCCGTGCGCTGCTTGGCGCGAGCAGCGGCACGCCGGCCCCGCGCTGATGCCGGCCTGCGCCCAGCAGTGGCCCGGCGCAGGCCGGCTTTGCCTTTGCCGGTGCGGCTGGCTCTTGCTGCTCTGCCAACAGCACTGCCTGTGCTGCTGGCTTTCCTTGCAGCAGCCTTATGCGATGCGCCGGCAGATGTACCCGCTTTGGTCAGGGTACTCCGTTTCCCTGACTTCACACCTTTGACTCCAGCAGACCCTGTACCTGCTGCTGCCGGAGTGCCACTGCCCATAAATACGGCCGGGTGGATGCCCCGGGGTTTACCCGACACGGAGGCCCTAGCGGCCCCGGTGCGTGTCACTACTCTCACGCCATTCCCTCCTTTGGCATGCACGAGGATTGTCGCTGCGCAAAGCGCCGGAGCATCCTTCCAGCTCCGGCGCAGAGTGTTCTGCTCCCATGGGGCACCGCACAGCGGCAGCATCAGTCGCATATATTTTAGGGCAATTGTCCTTTCATACGGACAGCTGCTTCCTGGAGCGATTCAAATGTACCTGCATCACTCCAGTATTTCTGCAAAATGTCGTATTCCAGTCCGCCAGCAGACGCGTAGTGATTATTCACATCCGTAATTTCAAGTTCTCCGCGCGCAGACGGCGCAATATTGCGAATCAGGTTAAATACATGATCATCATACATGTATATGCCCGTCACACAATAAGAGGTTTTCGGCTGGCTTGGCTTCTCCTCAATGTACGAGATTCGCTCAGGATGCTTTGGATCAAAAACAGGCACCCCGTAACGTCGTGCATCATCCACCTCTTTGAGTAGAACTCGCGCTGTACCAGCAGGTTGCTGCATGTAACGGTCCACATAAGGCTTCAGATCATCGCTGAAGAGATTATCACCGAGAAGCACAACGAATTTTTCGCCAGGAAGAATAAAAGAAGTTGCCAGATCCAATGCTTCCGCAATCCCGCCTGCCTTTTCCTGAATGCGATAAGTCAACTTGACCCCATGATCTGCTCCGCCACCAAGATACTCTGTATATAACCCGGCGGAATGTTTGTTGATCACAATCAATAGTTCATCAATGCCTGCCTGGCGGAGCCTGTCGATGCCATACATAATCATCGGATGTTTACCGACTGGAAGCAGATGTTTGTTAATGAGCCGGGTCAGCGGATACAGTCTAGTTCCTGTTCCGCCGGCAAGAATTACACCTTTCATTCCACGTTCCCTCCTTCATCGGATATGTCCATATATTCAAGCGGATCGACATGCCATTTGTTCATAAAAATCGAACGATTACGCTCAAGCAGCTGTTTCCACGCTACCGGATCTGTCTTCTGGAAGCTGGCACTTCCCTGATGATGCACGAGAACATCTCCACATACCAGCAGGCGATATCCCTGCAATCTTGCTCTATAACAATAATCGTCATCCTCATAGTGTCCCGGAGAATATGCCTCGTCAAGCAGCCCAACTGATTCCACGACATCTCGTTTCATCAGCATGCACAGACCGACGATCCGGCGTACTTCCCTCCACCTTGAAGAATCCGCAACATTATTGGAATTGGCCAACTCCTGAAAATGTTCCATGTCCCGAAACTGCAATTTAATCTGCTGGATGCCGCTTGCATAATTCGTAACAGGACCCGTGATCCCAATACTTGCGTCACTGTACAGAGCCGTTCGCAGGTTCTCCAGCCAACGGGGCGTGACCGTAACATCATTGTTCAACAGCAACAACTCATCCCCGCAAGCTGCACGAAGTCCAGCGTTACACGCTGCCGGAAACCCCCGATTGTCCGGGAACCTTACAAATCGAATTCGCTCCAGCGCACAATATTCAGCCGTTCCATCCGTCGAACCGTTATCTACCACGATAATTTCATATAACGCAGGATCGCCCGAGTATTGACGTATGGCATCGATGCAGGGCCTGATCAGATCCAGCCCATTGTAAGTTGGGATAATCATACTCGTCAGTGTCATTAGGCGTTCCTCCTGTAAGCGACTTCTACACGGGAGAGTGTATGTGCTTGGGCTGGATTCCAACCTGTACCCAGCAATGTAGCCAGTGCCTCCAGATGATCTCCGATGATCAATTTGGCGACATCATTCCCACTTCCCGTGTTACCAGGACGCAACCGATTGGAACGAATAACATCCACCTGACTTGGTGCCGAGACGTTCATTCCATGCTGAATAGCTAGACTTTGTGCCTTAGGTGGAACGGCCAGTGATGCTGACTTCACGGTCTGAATCATACGACGAGACAATGCATGAGGCACGGCTGTCATGGAATTGGAACCAAGATCTGCCCTGCCTAATGTCCGGTTCAGATATGCTTTGATCCGGCTTACCTCATCCTGGCCTGCAAACGCAGGCAGCAAAGACGTCAGATTATTCAACGCCACATCCTGTCCCCGATCAACCGCGAACAGAAAGGGTGCAAGCTGTTCAGCCGAGACGACCATATCCCCATCCACAAAAAGTACCGTCTCCGCATCCGTCATCTTGGCTCCAAGTGCCCGGCCCACATCATGTCCTGCCCGATCCGGTTCATAGATTACTGTAAGTCCCGGCTGCCTTAGTACCTGCTTCAAACTGTCATCTGTCGTTCCATTCAGTACCACAATAATATCCGTCAGAGGCAACCGCTTTAGTTGCAATAACACCTGCCCCAGTGTGTGTTCCTCATTACAGGCACAGACAACAGCAACAGCCGAATGACGAAGAGGTAGAGGCACGATCTGGAATGAATGCCCCGAGGCCTGAGCATAACCTTGCATAAATGCCTTACCTGCCTTCAGAGCTAGCTCGAAGTTGCTTAGCTCCGCAACATTCACCGCGTGTGCATTCCATACGAGACGTGCATGTTCTTCTGATACTGTGTTGTTTGCCTTTGCCTCCCTTCCTGCAACTTGCCCCGCTTTCCACATCAAGTGTAGATCTACTTGGCCAGACTTTGCTCGGCTTCTTCTTTTTTTTTGAATATCTACATGTTTCTTGTTCCTATGACGCTTGTTCATTACTGTTCTTCCTGCTGTCGTTTGTCTACTTGTTGTCCGCTTGCGGCGGGCAACCCCTGAACGTCCCTTCATTTCCTCACCTCCAGCATGTTGCATCATCCGATGCGACATGCTTACCTCGCCAGGTTGCGAACACGTTGCAGATCGGTATAACCTCCGCGGGGACCGAGCGTATCCGTAATCCACTTGATCGCTGCCATATGATCATTCAGTACCACTTGACTTAGCGGATCAGGTCCGCTTCGCTTCTTGATTCGTACTGCATTCATTCTACCCACAGGTACGTGATGGACAGCGCGTACCCGAAGTCCGCCGATCACTGCCTTCGCTTGTGCGAGTGGCGGAACTTCCAGTGAGGATATCCCCATGACCTCAAGCCCTTTTCGGCTTATTGCATGTGGAATTGCTGTCATGGATGCCCCCCGGAGATCGGATCTTGCGAGTATGCTGTTCAACATGTGTTTGGCCTCCACTACCGGATGAACGGGATGATGAGTGACCGGCCCATGGTAGTCGTTAAGTGCCACATCCGTTCCCTTCAGCACAGCCTTCACGTAAGGTGCAAGGTGCTCTGCGGGAATTGCGATATCTGCATCAGTAAATAACAATACCTGACCGCGCGCCTCCGCTGCGCCTACTTTTCGTCCTCCATCATGCCCCAGTGCTTCGGCATACGTGAGCACGCGTGCTCCAGCCCGTTTGGCTGCGTTTGCCGTACCGTCTGTTGAACCATTCACAACGACAAGCACTTCAGCATCACGGCATATCCGCCGCGCTTCACGGACAACTGCACCAATCCTTTTCTCCTCATTCATAGCAGGGATAATGACCGAGAGCATCGGTCGCTGAGAACCCCCCCTGTGTGAAGGAGCATCACTCATGCCATTTTCCGCGCCATTCTCTACTCCATCCTTAGCCTGTGACATCAGCTGTTTGGATGGAATAACGAACGTATAGGCCTTTGTACCCTTTTTGTGTCCAGACTTCCATCTTCGTTTCTTCAGCACTGTTTTTCTTCGTGTCACATTGGTTCGGGTTGCATAACGTGCTGTGGTACGGGTTTTGCGCAACAGTTTCACCTCCCGCATTCGATCATCGGCATGCCAAGGGAGTACACGTTATTCTATGTATTCGTGGAGCAGTGGAAACGGCGTTTGTCCTTGCACTAAGCAGGTTCTCCCTGTGAACACGAGGGTACAGGCCTTGCTTTTAGACAAAATACGTCAAAATATGTGAAAAACGCTACCTCTCCCCTACTTCAGACACAAATTTAACAAAAATCTAAAATTGTATCTTTTCCAAAGTTTTACATTGTGATAATATACGTTCCAAGCAGTTTTATTTACAAAAATAACCTTGTGGTGAACATAAGTTCCCCTATATTTTTTAAATCAATTTATTGACCTTAGGTTGATTAGATTATGACCTCATTCACAGATCTTGTTAAGCAGATACATTCTACTCTTGAGAGGAGTGATGCCGTTCAGAACACACTGCCTTTGTCATTTACGCAAACCCGGATTGAACACCCCAGTTTTCCGTGAACGTATCTTCTACCTGCGCAATTGGACAACCCCCGGCTTTCTGAAAGAGGAACACAATAGACGATTCAACCTTCGGTTGAACTGAATAAACGGTTATCCTTTTTGTTTGGTGTCGTGCTTAACACTTCCCGAGCTAAGGCCAAGCCGATTTTGTTCCAATCGTTTCTTGTCTCATTCCACGCTTCAGGTCTAGCCCCACGCTCCGCGCTGCCCAAGTTGCAGACGGAATTCCAACCGAGACTGGCATGAACATTTTCCAACAAAAAATAAGTTTAAGAATGGGAGAGTTTACTATGAAATTTGCCAAAGTTATGCCAACAATTCTTGGAGGAGCTCTTTTGCTCGCTTCCGTGTCCTCTGCTACTGCAGCTCCAGTGTCTGATCAATCCATTCCACTTCAGGCCCCTTATGCTTCTGAGGAGGGTATTCCATTGAACAGTGGAACAGATGACACTATCTTTAATTATCTTGGACAGCAGGAACAACTCCTGAATTCCGATGTGAAATCCCAACTCAAAATTGTCAAAAGAAACACAGATACATCTGGCGTAAGACACTTCCGCCTGAAACAGTATATTAAAGGTATCCCGGTTTATGGTGCAGAACAGACGGTCCACCTGGACAAAACCGGAGCCGTGAGCTCCGCACTTGGCGATCTTCCACCGATTGAAGAGCAGGCCATTCCGAATGATGGTGTAGCCGAGATCAGCGGAGAAGACGCGATCCAGATTGCAACCGAAGAAGCAACCTCCCGGATTGGAGAGCTTGGCGCCGCGGAAATCACACCTCAAGCTGAATTGAACATCTATCATCATGAAGAAGATGGTCAGACGTATCTGGTTTACATTACGGAAGTAAACGTACTCGAACCTGCCCCTCTACGGACCAAATATTTCATTAACGCAGTGGATGGCAGTATCGTATCCCAGTTTGACCTCATTAACTTTGCCACCGGAACAGGTACAGGTGTACTTGGAGATACCAAAACCCTGACAACCACCCAATCCGGCAGCACCTTCCAACTGAAAGACACCACTCGCGGCAATGGCATCCAAACGTACACGGCGAACAATGGCTCATCACTGCCTGGTAGCTTGCTCACAGATTCGGATAATGTATGGACTGATCGTGCAGGTGTAGATGCTCACGCTCATGCCGCTGCTACGTATGATTTCTACAAAAACAAATTCAACCGTAACGGTATTAATGGTAACGGATTGTTGATCAGATCAACCGTGCACTACGGCTCCAATTACAATAACGCCTTCTGGAACGGGGCACAGATTGTCTTTGGTGACGGCGATGGAACGATGTTCCGATCCCTGTCTGGTGATCTGGATGTTGTGGGCCATGAATTGACGCATGGTGTTATTGAATATACAGCCAATCTGGAATATCGCAATGAACCAGGCGCACTCAATGAAGCCTTTGCCGATATTTTCGGTAATACGATCCAAAGCAAAAACTGGCTGCTCGGTGATGATATCTACACACCTAACACTCCAGGAGATGCGCTACGCTCCCTCTCCAACCCTACATTGTATGGTCAACCTGACAAATACAGCGATCGCTACACAGGCTCACAGGACAACGGCGGTGTCCATATCAACAGTGGTATCATCAATAAAGCCTATTTCCTTGCTGCTCAAGGCGGAACACATAATGGTGTGACTGTTACCGGAATCGGTCGGGATAAAGCGATCCAGATTTTCTACAGCACACTGGTGAATTACCTGACACCAACGTCCAAATTTGCCGCTGCCAAAACAGCTACCATTCAAGCAGCCAAAGATCTGTACGGAGCAACTTCCGCTGAAGCTACTGCTATTACCAAAGCATATCAAGCTGTAGGCCTGTAAAATCTTATTTTATTGTAGTTCAACTTATAATGTACTCATCCTAATGGTAACAAAACGTTCAGACACCCCTCACCGTCCGAACGGATTAAGCTGATATCAATCAAAAGCGGTGTCCCGGACAACTCTGGACACCGCTTTTGTCATTTGTTTATTACGGATACAATCCTGCACTATCCTTGCGAAGGTCCCGCAGCAATCCATGACAACAATCCGTACGTATGCTTGCAATCTGCTGTACGTGACACTTCAAGTACCGCTTCATCCTCACTCTGCGAGAGCAAGGAAATCTGGAATCCCCGATCATTACTCATGCCCACAATCACATAATGTTCTGAAGCAAATGACTCTTCAAAAACAACAGTTACCTCTGTGCATACTTCACTCTCTGGCAGTACAAAAGCTTCCATTCCGAATTGTTGTACAACCGGTTGTTTGCTTACGCTGCGAACGGGCTGGAAGGCCAGATGTTTGGCTTGAACTGCCCCCGATTGCAACTGGCTGCTGCCCACGGTATCATCACAGAGATGCTCCTGTTTAATCGATTGTTCACTTAACATAAACTCCGTAGTTCCAGCGATCTCCTGTGACTGTTCAAGCTGTGGTTGCTGAGCCTGATCTTCCTGATCTGCCTGCACTGCCTGCTCAGTTGTGAACAAAGCTGCCGGTAGTTCGCCAAGCTGATCTGTTTGGGATACCAGCTCTTGTTGTTGCTCCAGACCAGCACTCGGTAATGCCTCGACGATTACCTGCTGTGATTGCTGTACAACCTCATTTTCTGGTTGAAGCAATCCCTCTTGTCTTTTGATAGCTGCCAGCTGCTCCAGCGTTTCTCCACTGAACTGACGAATCGCATTCCATATCTCTTCGCTCAGATGCGCTGGACCTACAATCCCCGCATTCAAATGATTAGAGGTAATACTCTGCTCACTCAGTTTGCTGCCGTTCACGCTGCCATCGGCCAATTTGGCACTGGTGACGGACCCATTTTGCAGATGAACCCCGCTTACTGCTTCCTCTTCCAGATGAGTTGTGCGAATACTGCGTTCTTGAATATGATCAGCAAGAATGGTTCCATCCTGGATATGACGAGTTTGCACACTTTTGTCTGCTATGTGGATAGCCGATACCGCACCTTCAAGCAATTTATTACCGTTTACACTGCCGTCAGCCATTTTGGCACTTGTTATGGAACCATTGTGCAGATGAATCGAACTTACCGATTCGGCTTTGAGGTGGGAGATTCCAATGCTTCGCTCTTGAATATGGTCAGCATGTATGGCTTTCTCTTGGATATGACGGGATTGCACACTTCCATTGGCAATATGGACATCCGACACCGCATCTTCTAGCAGTTTGTCACTGCTCACACTGCCATCCGCCAGTTTGGCACTCGTTACAGACCCATTTTGCAGATGAACCGCACTTATGACTTCCTCTTCCAGATGGGACGTACCAATGCTATGCTCCTGAATATGATCAGCAAGGATCGCTCCTGCCTGGATATGGCGAGTTTGCACACTTTCCGACGCGATATGGCTCCCCAATACAGTATCTTCGAGCAATTTGCTGCCGCTAATGCTACTGTCAGCCAATTTGGCACTTGTGACGGACCCATTTTGCAGATGAACCGCACTTACGGCTTCCTCCTCCAGATGGGCTGTGCCGATGCTTCGCTCCTGAATATGAACAGCATGAATAGCTCCTGCCTGAATATGCCCGGATTGCACACTTTCCGATGCGATATGAATCCCGGATACCGTACCTTCGAGTAACTTGCTGCCAGTTATACTACCATCCGCCAGTTTGGCACTCGTTACAGCTCCATTTTGCAAATGAATGGCACTTACAGACTCCTCTTCCAAATGTGCTGTGCCGATGCTCCGCTCTTGAATATGATCAGCATGAATGGCTCCTGCCTGAATCTTACTGGATTGCACACTATCATCTGCAATGTGGATATCTGATACTGCTCCTTCGAGCAACTTGCTGCCGGTTACACTGCCGTCGGCCAACTTGGTACTTGTTACAGATCCATTTTGCAGATGAATGGCACTTACTGCTTCCTGTTCCAAGTGAAGCATGCCAATGCTGTGCTCCTGAATATGATCAGCAAGGATTACTCCTGCCTGGATATGGCGGGATTGCACACTTTCAGAAGCGATATGGATTCCCGACACTGCATCTTCGATCAACTTACTGCCGGTTACACTGCCGTCGGCCAGTTTGGCACTGATGACAGACCCATTTTGCAGGTGAATCGCACTTACTGCTTCCTCCTCCAGATGGGTTGTGCCGATGCTCCGCTCCTGAATATGATCAGCATGAATGGCCCCTGCCTGAATATGCCCGGTTTGCACACTTTCGGACGCAATATGAACCCCCGATACGGTTCCTTCAAGCAATTTGCTGCCGTTGATACTGCCATCCGCCAGTTTGGCACTTGTTACAGATCCATTTTGCAAATGAACTGTACTTACAGACTGCTCATCCAGATGAACTGAGCCAATACTGCACTCTTGAATATGATCAGCAAGGATTGCTCCTTCTTGAATATGATGGGTTTGCACACTTTCATTGGCAAGGTGAGTAGCCGATACGCTTCCTGCAGCTAATTTGCTGCCATCCACACTACCCGTTGCTAGTTTGGAGCGTGTTACAGATTCATCCTGCAAAATAATCGTACTTACCGCTTCTTCTTCCAGATGAGATGTTCCGATGCTGCGTTCATGGATATGATGAGGAAGAATTTCACCATCTTGAATATGACGGGAATGCACAGCTCCTTGCTGCAGGTGAACAGCACTTGTCGACTCTGCCTGAAGATGCAAACCACTGATCAAACCTGGCTGAAGGTGAGCCGCTGTAATGGATAAAGGTGCCAGATGGTCTGTTTCGACAGATCCAGGTGCCAAGTGATGCGATGTGACCACCTGTTCAGCAATATGCTCCTCATGAATGATGTCTGGCTTCAGATGCTGTGAGCTCACTACTTGAGTCCCCAAATGGTCAGATTTCACGCTGCCTTCAGCCAGATGGACGGATTGTACAACGGATGGCTGCAAGTGCTCGCTACCTACAGCAGCCTGTTGCAGTTCTGTCCCGGATACCGAGTCTGCTGTCAAATGGTCCGCACTTATGGAGCCATGCTGAAGTTTGTTGCCGGTAATACTGCCATCAGCAAATAACTCGGGCGAGCGTATTTCTTCCGACAAATGTTCCAGGGAAACGGCATGCTGCTTCAGGTGATATCCGCGAATGGTTCCTGCTGGAATATGTTTGGCGTTAATACTCTCTGCCATAATCTTGGAAGAAGTCACGCTGCCGTCTGCCAGTTTAGCTGACGTGACAGCAAAATCCGCCAGTTTATCTGTTGCAACACTCTCTGGTGAAAGCTTGGGGGAGGTAACCGCATGATCTGTTAGATGAGGCGGAAAAATGGACCCGCCAGCCAGCTGGGCTGAAGTTACACTATCAATAGCCAATTTGTCTGTTGTGACCGCGGCCCGTGCAATCGCATCCGTTTCAACACTACCCGGCTGAAGATGAGGTACACCTACGGCGTGTTCTGTCAGATGTTCCGATTTCACTGCATAAGGTCTCAGGGCCTCGGAACCCACGCTGCCTGGAGCCAGATGTGTCCCTGTGACTCCACCACTCGCAAGATGCGAGGATATAACACTTCCCGGGGCAAGCGCTCTGCTACTCACCGATGCCGTTCCAAGCTTTTCTGTTGTCACACTTCCATCCGCAAGTTTAACGTCTGTAACGGCACCATCCTGCAATTCATACGTACCCACGGCCGACTCTGCAAGATGCCGCTCACACACCACGTCGTCTGCAAGAGCGTCTCCGGACACACTTCCGGCAGATAGATGAGCTGCCTCGATGCTTCCACTTGCAATGTGAATAGAGTGAATTGCGGAATTGTCCACATGTACTGGCGTAATTCCCCGATTTGCAATGTGTTCCGCACGAATGGACCCTTTGGCAAGATGTTTACCTTGTACCGCTTCATCCGCAATTTTGGAAGAAATGACGCTCTGATCAGAGATCTTGGATGCCGTAATGGACTGTTCCAGCAATTTTGCTGTTCCAACAGACTGGTCTGCCAGTTTGCTACTGGTTACTGCACCTTCCGTCAAATGCTCACTGCCCACTTCTCCATTGCCAATCTGCTCCTTGCCAACGGAATGAGCGCGAATCTGGTTTGATCCGATTGAACCGTCCAGGAGATGTCTTCCAGTTAGTGAACCCTCAGCTAAATGTCTTGTTTGTATGGATCCATCCTCTATCTGGTCACTTCCAATACTGCCACTTAATAGTTGGGAACGACCGACAGACCCTTCTGCCAGATGTGTCTGTTTAACAGCACCTGCCTGAATGTGGTGGGACTCGATGGAGTGTTCTTCGATTTTGCTGCCTGTGACAGCAGCTTCACGAATTTTGGTTGTAGTCACTGCATCGTCAGCCAGTTTGGAGGTATTCACAGCTCCTCCCGTGAGATGCCTTGTATCCACCCCGCTAATCGCGATCTTGTCTCCAGTTACGGCATGATTCTTGATTAATTCTTCCGTTACCAGCATCCGGCTGAGATGTCTTGTGCTGATAGAACCGTCGGCAATTTTGGCCGAATCGATGGCCTGGTTGCCAAGCTTCTGAGAAGTAATACTGCCATCTCTGATTTTCTCACCGGCAATAGAAGCATTTCGTATTTTGTGACCAGACACAGAACCGTCAATCAGGTGCTCCTCAGATACAGACGCTTCCGCAAGTTTCGCTGAAACGATGGCCCCGTCTGCAATGTGAATGCTGGTCACCGCATAATCCTGCAATGCTTCACTGCCAACCGCATCCGGTTTCAGCTTGGAGGCATCTACAGAGAAAGGAGCCAACTTGCTCTCCGTAACAGCAAATTCACTCAAGTCGTCCGTGTAGATGTAATGTCCGGTATGACCCGGCATCTGGTTCTGGTTCAGGATCTGCAGCCGGTCCTTGCTTGTTGTTTCTTGCTTGATGATATCCACCTCTTCTTCCAGAACAGGCGGAGCCACGCTGCTAACCTGAATTTGTTTATCCGAGCTATCTTCTGTCTCGATTTCCTTGCTATCAGACTCTACGGGTTCCGGCTTGATTTCGGCTTCGATCTCCACCTCTTCCAGCTCGTTTGTTGAAGCAGGTAGCTCCATTGAGTCGAATAGGAATTCTTCCGACTCCTGAACAGCCCTTGATTCCCTTTTATTCGTATTCAAACGTTCTTCCCTATTCACAGTGAAACCTGAGTTCATCTTGTCTGCCCGGCGATCAGTCAGTTCCAATTCTTTGTATTTCGGGCTCACATGCCGCAGTTTCGGCGTTGGAACCTTCTTTTTGCCATTTTTACTCATGCAGCTTGCTCCTTCCTCTAACGTTCGTCTCCGGCATCATATGCTTCCATATGGGCATCTGCCACTTCATTTATGACTTTTGCGGATTCCAGAGCACGAATGTACAGGCGTCAAGACAGGAAGGTTCGATGATCTTCGTGGAAATAGGCGTGTCAGGGCTGCAGAGGAAAGGCGGCTGTCCACGCCCCCGTCCCAGTCATGTCATAGGATATTATATCTAGGTCGTGTCTGAAAACTCGCTGAAGTGCATCTTTCACCGTCTTTTCGCCCCCCTGCTGTGTCACTTTCCCTAGCCGTGCCCCGGCACGCCTGCGGAAAACCTCCTTGCTTGGAACGAAGATTCGGCAAAACCTGCTTCCTTCAGAGTTTTAGACTCGCCTTGAGCAAGCACTAGTGCTTGGCGATGCATCTTACACACCGGTCTGCGTTATCGCGATGTCTGAGCCATGCGGTGACAGGCCGGCATTCCATGAATGGACGATCCATGGTCGCGATAACATCGAAGGAGGAACGGTCATGCTCCAAGAAACGATCGGCATTATGTTCGATTCACGCATGTACCGGGGGATACCGGCCGGAAGGACCGGTCAGGAATCACTCGCGAATTATGAACAGGCAGCGGCCAGTTATGGATTAACCCCCTGCTTTTTGAGGCTGGAAGATATCGATTCGGATCAAAAAACATGTCTTGCCTATGTTAAAAAAGAAGGCAGATATGTTCGCGAGCGTATGCCACTGCCCTCCGTCATTCATAACCGCTCACTCCAGCTTCGCCGGACGGAACAGCATCAGATTACCAAGCTGATGTTGCAGGGTATCCAGGTATTCAACGTTCGCAACCGGTACCGTAAAGATCACATTCATGACATGCTTCATCAGGACCTCGCCTTGCGAGAACACCTGCCCCGTGCAGTCAAAGCTACGCCAGAGTCTCTGGCCTATATGATGGAACAATATGATGACCTCGTCATCAAACCATGCAGCGGTAGCATCGGTCATGGGATTATGCGAGTCTTCGAGCGAGATGGGCAGTGGAAACTAACCTGTGAGACGAAGGCGGCACGCAAAGGGTGGGCTACCTTCCGATTGAGCAAAGGACAGCTTCCTTCCGCCACCCTAAGGCGGATCTTTCGCCATGCCTACCTCATTGAAGAGCGTATCCCACTGGTACGTTATGAGGGCAGGCCGGTAGATTTGCGGGTATCTGTACAACGTGGCAGCGATGGTCTTTGGGGAATAACAGGCATGTTTGCCAAAGCGGCTCCTGCCCATACGTTTGTCAGCAATATCGCCCAGGGCGGTAAAGTCATGAAGCTCGCAGAGGCCCTTGGATTAGGGGAATCTGGCTTTGACCTGGCCCAATTGGAATACAGAATCGGACTCGTTGCACTTCGAATTGCCCAGAACCTGGCGGCCAGTCTGCCACATCTGGCTGATCTGGGTCTTGATCTCGGGATAACGCGCAGCGGCCAGATCTATTTTATTGAATGCAATGGACGGGATCAGCGTTACGGTTTTCGCAAGGCGGGAATGTCGGAACACTGGAAGGCAACGTACAGCAAACCGATGGCTTATGGGCGTCTGCTGCTGGAACAGAATTCGAGAATTCCGAGACAACCGCAGACATACGATAGGAGACTATATTGATTTCGTGTGCATTCTGTGTCAATATTATGCAGAACGGCCGGTCTTGCCGGCCTTGAAGTTCGCATTAACCCTAAGGGGGATATTCATGGCAAAAACGCTGTTGCGATTAATGACCGAGCTTTCTTCGCGCAAATGGATCTCCCGGACCGTGGGAGCCTTCTCCAAAAGCCGGGGAAGTAAGGCATTTATCCCTTATTTTGTCCGGACCTACGACATCCCTGTTCAGGAGGCCGAGAAAGACTGGAAGGAATACCGTTCACTGAACGATTTCTTTACCCGCAAATTAAAGCCGGGCATGCGCCCGTTGGAACTTTCAGAGCATGCACTGATCAGCCCGGTAGATGCCAAGATTACGGCAGCCGGTCCAATATCTGCAGGGACACTCCTGAATGTTAAGGGACAAAATTATACACTTGCTGAATTATTAAACCATTCTCCCCATCTGGAGAAGTACAAGCACGGGTACGGGTTCGTCCTCTATCTCAGCCCTCGCGACTATCACCGCATTCATGCACCTGTCAGCGGCCGCAAGATAGAGAGCGAACACATCAAAGGCAAAGTTTATCCCGTGAATGACTTTGGCCTGACCCATATGAGATCCGTGCTTAGTCGAAACGAACGACTCATTACGTATATCGCACATGATTACGGTGAAGTGGCGGTTGTCAAAGTAGGTGCGATGAACGTGAGTAGCATACAATATGCTGATACGGACATAAGTACCTGGGCACAAGGCGATGATCTGGCCTATTTTGAATTCGGTTCCACCGTTGTTCTGCTGACGCAGAGTGGCACATTCGAACCAAACCCGGGCTTACAGCCAGGCGATTCCGTCAAAATGGGAGCATTGCTTGGTCGTTTAAAACCGAAGAACTAATGAGTCCATACGCAAATAAAGAGGATGGCGCAGCACCTGTAACCAGGTATTGCGCCATCCTCTTTATGAATTCATATTCATCCATATATACATGCAATACGAAGCTTCGCTCCGTCGTTATTGGTCTGCTGAGTTCTCCTCAAAACCACACATCTTGCAAGTCCTCTGCCGGTTTGAAGCGACGCAGACGGTTCCGGAAAATATTGCATCCCTTCGTAGAGCATCCCCGGTTGCGGACCCGACGTTTTCCGTTCATCATAAGTTCCCCCTTTTGGTCATCTGGAATGCTAGATAATTACCCTTGCATTCCAGACTTGAAACGGTTTCCTGTTTTTCTCATTAGAATTTTAACGAATCTCGGACGGGCTTTTGCCGGTATACTGCTTGAACTGACGACTGAAGAAGAAAATATCCCGGTAGCCCAGAGCATCCGCCACTTCGGTCACATTCATGCCGGTATGCACCAGCAGATGTTCCGCCCGTTCAATACGCATGCGGATAATATAAGATTGCACCGATGATCCCACCAGTTCCTTGAACTTGATCGAGAAGTATCGGGGCGATAAGCCAGCCCGCGCAGCCAGATCTTCCACCCGATGCGTAATCCCGGGATGCTGACGCACATAATTGGCGACCTCCTGGATGACATCGGACAACTGGTTGCTCACCTTTTTCTCCACAGGTTCTTCCGTATCGGCGCGCAGCAGATGAATCATCAATTGTTTCAGAATCAATCGGCTCTCTTCATCACGTCCGTACACATCCGATAAGAACAGTCTTACATAACGTGCCAGCAAGTGCTCAAACTCCACCGTTTCCTGTACCTCGCGATAGGACTGGGGAACGTCAGCAACAGGCACGTCCACATCAAAGTGAATATACGTAAGTACCAACGGTTTTTGCTTATTATGTGTTGCAGTAGGATGATCTCCTGGCCTGAACAAAAAACAACTACCCTTGCCAACTTCATACGACTGGTCATTCAGTACAAGCGTTCCTTCACCACTCCATACATAAAATAAATCATAGTTTTGCATCGGTTTTTCCCGTTTCTGCCACTTCCAGCCCGGTTCACAGACAATTTTGGCGACAGCGGGCAAAATAACAAATGATGACGGCGATGCCTGCAGCATGTCGCCACTCCCCCTTGATAGTTAATCTCTCTGCATATGGCATCATTCTGATCTGAATCTCACTTCTTCAATCCAGGCCATATGTATTTCAGTATCTTGCATGATTCAATCCAACTTGCTCATATATAATCTCTGCCCCTACAGGAGCGAAATGTCTTATCCCATTATACAGCGGAATTCACCGAAACGAAAATGTGCACTTCTCCCAGGCTAGCCGCATTCGCCGGATTCCCTCTGTCATCTCTTCTTTCTCCAGATGTGCAAAAGCAAAACAGGCCGCCGGATGACCTGAAGTCAACCGATATCGCTCTGCATCACGGAACAATATGCCATCCTCCTGAGCAAGCTTTTTAAATCGCTGATAACTGTCCACATCGCCATTCCAGGTAGCGTAGATATGCAGTCCTGCATCACCAAGCTGCATTGTGAATGCCTCCGGCAACTGTAGTTCCATCTCGCGGACAAAAAAATCATGCCGTTCCCCATATAACCGGGTTAACCGTCGTAAGTGCCTCAGGTAACCTCCTCTGGTCATAAATTTTGCCAGTGCGCGCTGCTCTAACAGCGCCGGAGGTACCGGTTCATACAACGCCTTGGCGGCAAGCAGAGGTTCTACCAGACCAGGTGGCAGTACGGCGTAGCCAAGTCGAAACGAAGCAACCATCGTTTGTGAGAATGAACCAACGTAGATGACGCGCTGTTCACGATCAAGCACTTTGAGGGGTTCAATTGGTCTTCCACCCCATCGGAATTCACTGTCGTAATCATCTTCAATGATGACCGCATTCCGCTTTGAGGCCCACGCAAGCAAGGCACGTCTTCTGTCCAATCCCAGCACGGCCCCTGTTGGAAACTGCCGGGTAGGGGTGACAAATAACGTCTGTGCCTCCCAAGGCTGAGGAATAATGCCTGCGGCATCCAGCTCTGCCGGGATGATATGCCCACCACAGGACTTGACGGCATGAGCGATGCCCGGATACCCCGGATTCTCTAATACAACTGCTGCCCCCTCTGTGATCAACAGCTGGGATAGTAAGGTGATGCCTTGCATTGAACCACTGAACAATACAATCTGAGAGGGTTCAGCCTGAATACCACGTGTCCATCTGAGATGGGAGGCGATGGCCTCACGCAGCTCCGGATCACCTGCTACACCGCTCGATTCTCGCCAACCACTGCGATGAACCGCAGCGAGTGCACTCTTCCACTCCCCTAACGGGAAATGTTCTGCAGGCATGCGCTGCATTTGAAAATTAATGACGGACGCCTTCGGTGAAGACATCTGAGTCCGCAGGATTTCATGTTGCGTATTCAACATCTGTACTCGTTCGCCCCAGGGAGACAACTTGAGAACGGCTTCCTGTTTTTCATTTTCCTGAGTGGATAATGTTTCGGTGACAAATGTACCTCTTCCCCGATGTGCATGGACATAACCATCCGCAAGCAACATGTCATATACCTGAGCTACCGAACCACGTGACATCTCATATTGCTTTGCCAGCTCACGGGTGGAAGGAAGCCGCGTGCCTCCCACCAATGTGCCTGCATGAATGGCATCACGTAACGCATGGTACAAGGCCTCATACTTGTATCGATGCTGAAGTTCATAGGTATCCATCGGCAGCCACAATTCCATCATGCACCTCTCTTCATTTGTATTCATCTGTGATCCCCGACTAATTGGCCTACTAAAGTGAATGTAAATTGGATCTATTTCATTGTCAATGTATGAACTATGGTTATCCATAAGATATGGCGTTCTATTATACATTCAATGATGGGGGAATACACATGAGACGGAAAGAATTCACAGTAGATGAAGAACAGGAAATTACCGCATTTCTGGATCAGTGCTCCTTCGGGTTTCTGGGAACGGTCAGTCCGGACGGACAACCACGGGTTACACCGCTGAATTTCGTATATATGGACGGTTGCTTTTATTTTCACGGCAGTCTGGCTGGCGAGAAGATGAAACAGATCAAACAGGATTCGTCGGTCAGTTTCACAGTAGCTGAAGAGTTCTCCCTGATTCCATCTTATTTCAGTGATCCTGAGCTTGCTTGTCCAGCGACTTCTTTCTTCAAAAGTGTTATGGCCTTTGGTCAGGCTGAACCGGTTAAAGATCTGGACATCAAAGGTAAGGTACTGCAACGATTCATGGAGAAACTCCAGCCGCAAGGCGGATATGTACCCATTGACGCTACTGACTCGCGTTACACAGGAAACCTCAAAGCTGTAGCCGTAGTCCGAATTAGTCCTGAAAGGATCAGTGCCAAGTTTAAATTTGGACAAAACCTCTCGAGTGAACGATTCGATCATATCCGTGGTGAACTGGAACAGCGCAATGAAGGAAGAGATGCCGAAACTGCTGAAATGATGCGGAAATACTGTCCATTTCATCAGCAATAAGTTTCATTTCTTGAGGATTACTCCAAGGTCGAATACAACGATAACCCACCCGAAAACCCTCTGCAACAACGCGGTAAAGTGATATAACTGTCATATTGCGTAATTTCCGTGACGGGGGCATGTCAAGGTGATATAATGTTAGGCAGTTGAATCACAAAGACTTGGAAGGATGAAAAGAATGAATCCACTGGCTGAACAGTTGAACGAAAGTATTCAGACAGGCAGCAGTCACGTCTACTCCATGCTGTCACAGCTTGGCAAAGAAATTTATTTTCCTAAAGAGGGGATTTTGAGTCAATCTGCTGAAGCAGCAAGCTTGGCCAAGACCCATAATGCCACGATTGGTATCGCCCTGGAGGGTGGTGTGCCGATGCATCTTCAGGTTATTCAGGAGAAGCTGTCTGCATTCCAACCAAAGGATCTGTATCCTTACGCTCCACCTGCAGGCAAACCTGAATTGCGGACCGTTTGGAGAGACAAGATGCTGAAGGAAACACCTTCTCTGGAAGGCAAAACGTTTGGCAATCCGATTGTAACCAATGCATTAACCCATGGACTTAGTATCGTAGCCGACCTGTTCGCCGATGAAGGGGACGCTGTCATATATCCAGATAAAAACTGGGAAAATTACGAGCTGACCTTCGGAATTCGTCGTCATGGCCAGTTGGTTCATTATCCCCTGTTCGATGATCAGTTGAACTTCAACAGTGATGGTCTGCTTCAGGCTTTGCTTGATCAAAAGGACAAAGGTAAAGCCATCGTTCTGCTCAACTTCCCGAATAACCCTACAGGTTATACGCCTGGAGCCGAAGAAGCAGATGCCATTGTGAACACGATTCTTCAGGCAGCTGAAGCCGGCGTTAACGTGGTTGCTGTAACAGATGATGCCTACTTTGGACTGTTCTTCGAAGATTCCATTCATGAATCCCTGTTTGGCAAACTTGCCAACATTCATCCACGTGTGTTGACCGTAAAAGTGGATGGTGCAACCAAGGAAGAATTCGTATGGGGCTTCCGCGTTGGATTCATTACGTATGCCCATGAAGATGCAGCCGTTCTGCATGCATTGGAACAAAAAACACTCGGTATTATCCGGGCAACGATCTCCAGTGGCCCGCATCCTTCCCAGACTTTTGTACTGGATGCGCTCAAAGCACCGGAATTTGAAGCACAGAAACAGGAGAAGTTCGAGATTATGAAAGGCCGTGCCAATAAGGTAAAAACCATTCTCGATAGCGGCAAGTATGGAGATGCATGGGACTATTATCCGTTCAACTCCGGTTACTTCATGTGCCTGAAGCTGAAAGAAGTTGGCGCTGAAGAACTTCGAAGCCATTTGCTGCACAAATATGGTGTGGGTACAATCGCGCTGGGTGAATCGGATCTGCGAATCGCCTTCTCCTGTATTGAAGAATCCGGGTTGGAAGATCTGTATGAAACCATCTATCGTGGAGTTCAGGATCTGCGGACGAGTTAAATCATACCTGAACCCTGAATGTTATAAGAACCCTTTGTATAACGGCGACGCTTCATGTCACTGAATATACAAAGGGTTCTTTTGTGTTTTATCAGCCCAAAAGCTTTAATTTCTGGCTTTACCGGGCATCGGCCCAATCAGCCTACCCCCATGGCACATAATATACGATGTACGCAAGGGCGTGCCAAACAACCACTTGAAAGGGGAATGACCATGTCTGGAGTTGAAGATACAAGAGGCGGTTATGGATGCGGCGGTTACGGCGGAGGATTTACAAACACAGGTGCCATTCTCGTTCTGTTCATCTTGCTCGTGATCATCACTAAATCGTTCCTCTGTTAGTATCAATACACACTTGCGCGAGAATCAAGTGATCTGATTGCAAGATTCCATTACAGCACAAAGAAGGGTATACCGGGATACAGCCCGGCATACCCTTCTTTTGTTATCTTTTGTACCTCTCACTGATGAACCCAATGTAATAATCCGAGTTGGTCAGGTGTCCGATCGTTTACTCGTCCTCTTCTTCCTTCAACCACTTGTTACCTTGCGAACGCCGCATGATCACAATCACCAGTATACCCAAAATAAGTGCTACTCCGGTGACAGTCAGTCCGCTTGCTCCGGCAGCCAGCATAGGCAACCACATGAGCAATGCAGCCAGTGCATGTAGATGGAATATGAATCCCAACACCTGAGAACGACGACTCTCACCCGAGATTGGATAGATCATAATCCAGAACGATTCACTATGACTGCGACGCAGTGCACCTAACTGAACACCTGCAAGCAACAGGAAGAACAGATACACCCCGACACCAAAGTAGCTGCCTGCTGTCCACCAGGATAGTAACATGCCCAGAACAACTAGGCGTAACACGATTGAGAACACTTCGGTTCGAACAAACGTTTTGGTTATCAAGTAACGGTAAGCTTTACCTGCATTCCAGGGAAGACCACTCCCCAATCTGCTAAGCCAGCGACGCGAACTTACTTTCTGTCCGGATGAAGGTACATCCACAAACCAGCCAAGCGTCCGCATAACCCTGCCAGCCTGACCCTGCTCTACCTGAATCAGTCGTTCCCACGCTACACGATGTTTCACCGGTATACGCAGGGCGACGATGTAGACAACAGCCAGCAACAGCAGGAACCAGACGCTGCGCTGCGGAGGTTGCCACAGCCAAGCGCTAACCGCCAGCACTGCCAGAGCCCATCGCAAGAGACGATATCCTCTTGCTGCCCCAACCTGAACCATTCTTAGCTCTTGCCATGCTCCATAACTGGACAACCCTTTCCACAGCAGCAGGAACACAATGAACCAGCCAAATGGCCGTGCATCCAGATCTGCTCTGACATAGAGCGGCCACAGTGTAACAAATACAAGCAGCAAGCCGAGAGTTTTATAGATGATGCCCCGGGCAAAGCTGTTCTTCAAATATTCCTGCATCCGATATTCCTGTGGTCGCAGGAACACAATATCTGCCGGAAGCAGATATGTACGATAACTGCTAAACAGCACTAGTGGTGCCAGCAGCAGCAATGCAACCCAGCGAATCGGAAATTCCGCCGGAATGTTCTGGACAAACGATGTATACCAGGCGGAGAACGCAATGACGAGAAATAAAAAAACCATAGCTACACCGCTCTGGATCACATAACCCAGATAAGGAAGAATTCCATTCCAGAATCCTGTGCGTCTTTGCTTCCATAGCAGCTTGAGATCCATGCTCAATCCCTGCCTTGTACGAGGGAATAGAACATGTGCTCCAGCGTGGCATCGGATTCCCCGAATTGGGAGCGCAGTTCATTCAGCGTACCTTGAGCAATAACCTGCCCACGGTGCAGAACGATAAAACGGTCACAGTAATTTTCAATCGTGGACAGAATGTGTGAACTGAGCAGGATGGATGATCCCGAAGCTTTCATCTCCAGCATAAAATCAAGCAAAGAGCGAATACCCAGCGGGTCCAGTCCCAGGAAAGGCTCATCAATGATGTACAGTGGTGGTCCTGCCACAAAAGCACACATGATCATGACCTTTTGTCTCATCCCCTTGGACAGGTGAGTCGACAGACTTGTACTTTTCTCATTCATACGGAACAGTTCCAGCAGTTTCTCCGTACGTTGTTTGAAATCAGCCTCCGACACATTGTACGCTCTTGCCGTAAACTCCAGGTGCTCCATCACCGTCATCTCATCATACAGTTCGGGTGATTCCGGTACAAATGCCATAGCCGATTGGTAGATCTGCGCATCCTCGTCCCGCTTCTTGCCCATCACTCGCACTTCGCCCTGTTGAGGGGTCATCAAGCCGAGGATGTGTTTCATGGTTGTGCTTTTGCCAGCACCGTTTAAGCCGATTAGTCCGACCATCTCTCCACGTCCAACTTCCAGATCGATGCCGTGAAGGACGGGCCGTTTGGCACTATAACCTCCGCTTAACCCGCTGATTTGCAGAACAGGCGATTGAACGTTTTCCATCTATCCCTGCACCCCTTTCGTCAGATTCTATTCTTCGGAGCGTGGCGTTTTATCTTTACTCCACTTGGGTGCTCCTTTGTTTTTACGATCCTGGTCGCGCTCCGTGCGGCCTGTATTAACCGTTGGTTTGCTACCCACTGGACGCGAATTGGAGATTGTAGCTCTGGTTCCCCCATTACGATTGCCCTGACCTGGTTTGCGATCTCTGGATTGTCCTGGTTTTCTCGAGAACGAATGTCCCTCAGGCCGCGTGTCCGGACGCGGGTCAGCCTCCAATACTTTACCGCCAAAGAGTACACGTTCTGACAGTTCGATTCCGAGTTCGCGTGCGAATTTACGCATAATAAAGATCTGTGTTTCATCCACAATGGACAAAACGATACCCGAGCGTCCCATCCGGCCTGTACGACCTGCACGGTGAACATAGTGCTCCGAGTCAAAGGCAGGGTCATAGTTAATGACCATTGGCAAACCTTCGATATCCAGTCCTCTGGCAGCCACTTCGCTGGCAATCAGCAACTGAAGTTTGCCATTACGGAAGGCAGACAATACGTTACTGCGGGTCACTTTGTCAGCATCTCCATACAGCGCAGCAGCGGACAAGCCCAGATGATTCATTTTTGCTTCAACTTCACCGATATCTTCGGTTGCATTCACAAATACGATTGCCCGATCCGGATTGTACTGTCTAACCAGACGACGCAGCATGTCAATTTTGTTACGGTTTTCTTCTACAAAATAATAATGCTCAAGGCCCGCAGCCGTAGCTCGATCCGGTTCAATTCCGATCTGAACAGGCTCTTTCATCTCACGCTTTGCGAGTCCAGCTGTATGCTCATCAATGGTTGCTGACAGGAAGATCAGCTGACGGTCCCGCAATGCGCTCTTAAGTACAAAGTTCACGTCACTTACGCCGCCAAGTTGGAACACTTGGTCTGCTTCATCGATAACGATCGTGGAAACGTTGTGCATTTTCAGTTTTTTGAGTGTAATCAATTCCTTCAGTCGTCCCGGTGTACCCACAACCAATTGTGGATGCTCACGCAGCTTCTCGATCTGACGTTTAGCCGCTGCACCTCCAATTAGACCCAATACGCCAATCTTACGTTCTTCCGCATAACGCTGCGCTTCACGTACAATTTGCATCGCCAGCTCTTGCGTAGGTGCAATAATGAGTTTCTGCGTACCTTTGATATCCATTTTGATGGATTGTAACAGTGGCAGCAGATATGCCAGCGTTTTTCCTGTTCCCGTCTGGGATTTGGATACGACATCTCGTCCTTCCAAAATAACCGGGATCGTCTGAGCCTGTACAGGTGAAGGTTCGTTAATGCCATGTTTCGCCAAAACGGCCTCCAGATCCTGTTCCACGCCAATTGAAGCAAATGTTTGATTCGTCATGTATGTCCATCCTTTTAATTTATTCATTTTGATGTTAGCCTTGCTTGTACGGATATAAAACCGAAGCCTGTCATCACATTACCTTTCATTATATGCGAAAAAAGCCTGTGTACCAAATCTTATTCCAGAATTGTATGTATACACGCCAAAAAAAAGAAAAGCCCCTCGGCGGAGCCTTTCTTTCATTCCGTATATGATGCCTCGTATCACATTTACTTCTGATTCATTACACCGTGCGACAATCGATCTGCAAGACGAGGAAATAGCTGGTACAACCATATGCCAGCAGAAGCAAGTCTTGGCAGATTCACTTCTTCCTTGCGCTTTTTCATCGCCCGAATCATATGACCCGCAACGTCTTCCGGTTTCAACATCATCCAGCGTACATTATTCACATAATTGCCAGAAGGGTCAGCCCGATGGAAAAATGGTGTATCAATCGGACCCGGATTAATCGTTGTCACCAGGACGCCAGTCTTGCGAAGCTCTTGACGCAGCGCATTACTAAATCCGAGGACAGCATGTTTCGTAGCTGTATAGGAAGCGGATTTGGCTGTACCAATTTTGCCAGCCATGGAGGCCACGTTCACAATCTGACCTTTGCCACGTTCCAGCATTTGTGGAAGCACTGCTTTGGTACAGCGGACAATGCCCATGTAATTAACGTCCATCATCTCATCGAATTCCTGTACAGACATCTCTGTCATCGCTGCGAATTTCCCGTAACCTGCATTGTTCAGCAAAATGTCGATTCGTCCGTATTTATGCAATATCGCATCCACAGCTGCCTGAACCTGCTCACTATCCGTAACATCAAGCGTGAGTAATTCATGCGGCCCTTTCAGCGAGGCACCAATCTCTTCCAGCTTGTCCCGTGAACGGGCAGCCAGAATTGGGATGGCTCCTTCTTCTATCAGCATCTGCGCACACAGCGCACCGATACCACTCGATGCACCTGTGATAAACACTACCTGATCTTTCAGCATCCGTGATGTCCTCCCGTATTGAACACATATTGCCTTTTGAGGCGTATGGTTCTATTCTACGAGATCATGACCTGAATATCCATCTCACCAATGCCGTCCATCAGCAAAGGAATGCTCAGTGCTTTCGTTGCACTAAATGTAGTCAGATGTTCGGACTTCATCACTTGTGGAGGTGTAATATCGACCACAACACCCTGGTTTGACAGGATAGTGCTGGCGTTACCACTGATCATATTACCCAGTTCGGAAATCGCACTTTTGCTCATTTCATCCATTTCTGTAATGACAAAACCGCCCATCATCGCAGATACAATTTTCAATGCAACTTGTTCATTAATTCCAAATACAATGTTTCCGCTAAGTTGTCCGGTCATTCCGATCACGATCCAGACATGGTCTGCAATGTACTCTACATTTTTCACGCCAAGACTCCCGGTGGAAGGCGAAACCTGGATGAGCTGTTCAAATACGTTCCGTGCCGATTCCAGGAAAGGATTAATCACTTCCGCTTTCACTGTCTATGTCCCCCTCGCACTGGGTTATTGGTCACACACCAAAAGTCCCATATTCATTAAATTTATTATACTTTATCACGTACAAGAATTCATTAAGAATTCGTTAAACCATGTGTACTATAATTTATCGTCATCCGTGGGGCAAATGTTTATAGCTGATTCTAGCGAATAAACAGCGCTTTTCACTTCTTTTGAAGAAAGCTTTTCGTTCATTGTGCGTGGCAAAAGGCATTTAGGACTTTATTACTGCTTCTCACAACTGTAAAAAAAATCAAATTCTTGTATTCGCGTTTTTTTCACAGTCTCTTGAACTACTTTTGATCCTGATAATTACCTTCATTGCTCTGCTGTCCTGAATCACCTATAATTTAAGATAACGGAACAATAACTAGTTACGGGATTACATCGAACCAAACACTACATAATCAAGAAATTTTGCCTGCAAGGAGGTCACCTATGAACATAAGCCAACTGGAGACACTAATTACCATTTCCAAAACGATGAGCTTCCGCAAGGCGGGAGAACTTCTGAACCTTACCCAGCCTGCCGTCTCGGCCCAGATCAAAAGTCTGGAGGACGAATTCAGCACCGTTCTTGTGGATCGGAACCAACCCGTTACCCTGACAGACCGTGGACAGGTATTCCTGGAGCACGCTGAACGGATGCTCGACATCGTTGATGAGTTAAAACAAAAATTGTCCGATCTCGATGAAACGCCTCAGGGACGTATCGTATTAGGCACAACAACTTCCATTGCTATTCAGATCTTGCCAAGGGTGTTATCCTATTTCCAAGATCAATTCCCGTTGATCAAAACCAGTATCCAATCCCTTCCCTCATCACAGATCTATACCCAGGTCGAAAATGGTCTGGTTGATATTGGTATCGGTTATCTCACGGAGCGTAATCCCAACCTGAATACATCTGTGCTGTACTATGACACATTTGAACTCGTGGTATCTCCTTCCCATCCGCTGGCGAAGAAAAAACATGCTGCAGTCGATGTACTCCGGAGTACACCATTGATTCTGCTGTCCCCTGATACCGTAGGACGAAGGTTTACGGAAACGATCTTCAAGAAACATAATATTGAACCTAATATTGTAATGGAGTTGTCGAGCAGCGAAGAAGTGAAACGGATGGTCGAGATTGATCTCGGGGCAGCTGTCATCTCCAAACAATCTGTTGCGCATGAGTTGCGTCAAGGTACATTGCGAATGATACCCTTAAGTGAGCTGGAGGTCAGTCACCCTGTTGGTGTCATCTATAAGTCCAGTCGATACCTTAACTCAGCAATGCAACAATTCATAAGTGACCTCAAAGGTATGCCGGAAACCCAATTCATCAGTTCAGAATGACAATGAGCCATGAGAAAGGAAGGATTCCATATGAAATTTGATCTTCATACACATCATTTTCGTTGTGGTCACGCAGACGGCAACATCCGCGATTATATAGAGGCAGGTATTAAGGCAGGACTTCAGGCCATCGGTATCTCGGATCATACGCCGTACTTTGGCAGTGAGCTTGAGCAGGCATTTCCCCGGATCGCAATGGGCAAGTCGGAATTGCAGCATTATGTGGAAGAAGTCCTTGCTTTGAAAGAAGAGTACGCTGGTAAAATCGATGTGCTGCTCGGCATTGAATCCGACTACTTCCCTGTTCATGCAGAATTGTACCGTACCACACTGGGACAGTATCCTTTTGACTATATTATTGGTTCAGTTCATCATACCGAGGATGTGAGTATCTTCAACAAAACCCGGTGGAATGGCCTAAGCAATCCTCGCAAAGTTGAAGTGAAAGAAAGCTATTATTCATTAATTCGGGAATCGGCTCGCAGCGGTATGTTCCAGATTCTTGGACATATTGATGCGATGAAAGGAAACTATCCACCTTTCTCCGATATTATCGCTGATCAGGCCATTGATGAAACGTTGCAGGTCATTGCAGAATCCAACGTAGCGATCGAAATTAACACATCTGGCAAAACCAAACTCAGCGGTGGCTGGTATCCCTCGGATGCCATTCTGGAACGCGCCCATCATTATGGAGTGAAGGTGACATTTGGATCGGACGCTCATAAACCACAGCGGGTTGCAGACGAGCTGGATGACGTTCGTACACGTCTCAAGGAGATCGGATTCACCGACTGGGTATACTTCAAGCAGAAACAGATGCAGGTTGTTCCACTGTAAAAAATAGCAAACTCAAAGGCCCCCACAGCGCGCTTGTTCACGCCGTGGGGGCCTTTTATTGCCCTATATAAGGAAATATAATTATATTTTACACGATAACGGAGAGGACAGAAATAACATGAAGAAGCGAAGCGGTCGCCTAAAAGCTTTCTGAAAGAAAGCTGCATCGGAAGCATACGCTATCCCCGGATTTCCCCTTCTAAAATATGGGAATCAAAAAAATCTGGGTATAACAGCGATCGGAAAGTTATTCTGTCATCGGAGTGGCCAGTGTAAATATTCCACAGTTAACTTATATGGACAAAAAAAATGAACCCGCTCGCGCGGGTCCCAACAGCATTATCTATTATCAAAAAGGGGGTCATGAGATAAGTTTACCCCCTGTCTGTTAGAGTTCAATTGCAACTATATTTCAATTGTGTAACAAATGATTGAAGTTCGATTCATTCACGTTTGACTACTCTTACTCTATGTCATTGCGGCTTGTCAGATACCAGGGTTTGCAGGTCTTTTTCCTGAAGCGGTCTGACGTATTGTTCCCGGTACATACTGTACACTTTAACATCCATCAGGGATTCGGATCCCTCGTCATCCTCATCATTCAGTCCGAACGAGGGAAGACTCCGCTCATAGGACATCCCTATTTTGCTTAGCACCCGTTGTGAAGATACATTGGCCTCATAACAACGTGCTTCCACCCTCCCCAGATGAAGATCGTCAAATCCAAACTGCAGCAGCCGCTGTACCGCCTCGGTAGCCACACCCCTGCCCCAACAGGACCTGTTCAGGATATAACCAATCTGTGCGGTACCATTCAGATCATTCCAGTGTTGGAATGAGGTGATCCCAATCACTTGTTCCTTGCCTCTCCAGCAGATCCCATAATGTAACGAATCCAGCTTGGCGCTGCTGCTCCGTATCTGGTTCAATAACCGTCTCGCTCGGATTGGCGTGGGCTGGCTTCCCCTATTCACATATCTTATGACTTGAGGATCGGTAAAGAGTTCCGATAATGTGCTGTAATCACTTTGACGTAATGATCGCAGGACAAGACGCTCTGTCCACAAAGCCGGCAGACCTTGAACCAGCATTTTTCGGGTAAGCATGACAATCGCTCCTTTTGCCTAAACGGGCTCTAGTCCGGTAAGACAAGCATGCTCTGATGATGATCCGGCGTAATACCATTTGAACTGATCCACGAACTTTAGTATTCGCATTTTAGTATTAATATATTGCATCATTCAATTCCTCACGCTAAAAGGTCCAGATGCTGACTACTCCTGCAGCCCGCGATAGATACCCGTACGAATCTCACGAATATAGAAATCCAATGCAGGAA
Organism: Paenibacillus sp. FSL H7-689; assembly: GCF_000517905.1. Lineage (NCBI taxonomy): Bacteria > Bacillati > Bacillota > Bacilli > Caryophanales > Paenibacillaceae > Paenibacillus > Paenibacillus sp. FSL H7-689. The sequence goes on along the minus strand of NZ_ASPU01000002.1, from coordinate 184,548 downwards.
CATTCGCCGACTGTGCAACCTGTACTTCTCGCTCAATATCATAAGGCACCCGCACAAATTGAACATTGAACGGGGTATTGTTATCGTTGCTGTCTTCACCCTCCAGAATACAGTAGGAAGCCTGGGGAAGATCGAGTGGATTACCAACACTGCCTGCATTAAACAGTAACTTGCCGTTCATATACTGCAAGTATGCGTTATGCACATCCCCATAACCTACAACATCTGCAACACCTTGCTCAGGCTCATCAGCCGGAGGATCAAACATTGCCAACCTCTTTTCCATCGCGTCCCACGGCTGGACACGATGGTATACACTTTGAGGTGAAGCATGGACCAGACGGATGGTGCGACCGCTCAGTTGAAATTGATGACTGAAGGGTAGGCCCGCCAAGTACGCCAATCGTTCCTCACCCAGCCGTTCTGCTTGCCACGTAAAGTTCTCATTGTCTTGGTTAACCGCAACCAGTTCATCCCAATTGCCACGGATAACAAGTTCGCACGTTGCTCTCACCTGATCCACAACCTGTACCGGTTCTGGCCCCTTGCCCACGAGGTCACCAAGACAAAAGATTCGCTCCACGCCACGACTTCGGATATCTTTTAACACTGCTTCCCAGGCAGTCATGTTGCCATGAATGTCGGATACAATCGCAATTCTTTCCATCTGGATAACCTCCATTCATGTTGAATCCTTTATGTTTTATATTCATCTTATATTCTTTTATGTGGTTGATCCTTTAAGCTCAAAAACCGTTAATTCTGGTCTGCACAGAAAACGAATGGGCAGTTGAGTCATGCCAAAACCACGATTCACATACACCGGCATCTGTGTCTGGGTGGTGTAATATACCCCCTGGACATCCGTGTAATACAATCCTTGAACATACTTGTGTGAACCTCGCGGAGTTGTCAGTGCCCCGATCCAGGGAAAACGTACCTGTCCACCATGGCTATGACCGGAAAGTTGTAATCCGAAACCATAGGGAGTGGCAATGTCGGCATAATCCGGTTCATGCATAAGTAACAATTTCCACACATCATGATCCAATCCCTTGATAGCTTGGGCAGGATCAGGCCTGCCTGTAAGTGCGTCATCCAGTCCAGCTATGGCCAGACGTTCGCCCCCTTGTTCAATCACCACATGTTCGTTCCGTAACAAAGTGAATCCAGCTTCACGGAACATGGTTGTCACTTCATTCTGCTGTCCGCCCCGATAATCATGATTCCCCAAAACAGCAAATTTGCCATACTTCGCTTTCATGGAGGCGAGTACCGGAATACATTCACGCATCGGCTCTGCTTCCCTCTCGACGATGTCTCCGGTAAAACAAATCAAGTCCGGTCGCTGCTCCTCAATCGTTGCTGCCAGCTTTTTCAGCTCTTTCACCCCGGTATGAAAACCAAGATGGGCATCGCTGAACTGAACTACACGCAAACCCTCAAATGCCTTTGGAAACTTCGGAAGTTTCAGCTCTACTTGCTTGATCTCCAGACGACGCGGTTCCCATAACCAGGCATAACCTCCTGTAAGCAAACTGGCACCCGCTGTCATCAAAACCATGCGCAATAAGAAACTTCGGCGAGAGGGATCATGATCCTTTTCTTCTCCAGGAAACACAGACTCTTCTGCACCTGATGCTTTGTGCGAGCGCTGGGACGGCGAGTTGTTGCTGCCCTGACGCGGTGTCTCTGCCATATCTCCCCCTCCTTCTACGCTCTTAATCCATCCCCTTAGTATATCATATTCTGCATGGGTAGCCCGGTTCCTCTGCTTCATTACAAAAAGAAGCCGGGATCTCCGGCATGTTGCTGCACGGGATCACGACTTCTTCTAAGTTGCAGATTACACTTCTGCACATGTTATGACGAGATTATACACCCAACCAGCGTTTGAACATATGCTTGGTCGTTTGTTTGTTCATTTCGGCAATGGAGGTTGTCAGTGGAATGCCTTTTGGACAGGATTGCACACAGTTCTGTGAGTTACCACAGCCCTCGATGCCTCCGTCTTCCATCAACGCTTCCAGACGATCGTCGGCGTTCATCTCCCCTGTTGGGTGAGCGTTGAACAGACGCACTTGAGACAGTGCTGCTGGACCGATAAAGTCTGTTTTCTCATTGACGTTCGGGCATGCCTCCAGACATACACCACATGTCATACATTTGGACAGCTCATATGCCCACTGACGCTTCTTCTCAGGCATCCGTGGACCTGGACCGAGGTCATAGGTACCATCGATCGGAATCCATGCTTTTACTCGTTTCAGGGCGCTAAACATCCGGCTACGGTCGATGACCAAGTCACGAACCACTGGGAATGTCTTCATCGGTTCGATACGAACAGGCTGTTCGAGCTTGTCGATCAGGGCTGCACATGCTTGACGTGGCTTGCCGTTGATGACCATGGAGCAGGCACCGCAGACTTCTTCGAGACAGTTGGAATCCCAGCAAACGGGAGCAATGGATTTGCCATCTGTATTGACCGGGTTCCGCTGAATCTCCATCAGGGCGCTGATCACATTCATGTTGGGACGGTACGGAAGCTCAAATTCTTCGTTGTACGAAGATGACTCCGGGCTATCCTGACGGGTGATGATAAACTTGACGGTTTTGTTGGCTGTAGCTTGTTCCGCCATATCGTAGTCCCCTCCTCTGGTGACGATGATTGGTGTTGCTGATACGCAAAGTTACTGGTTTGGTGCACGGGAGACGCTTCGTCAGCGGAATGCCCCTCTGATCGCTGTTATCCCCGGATTTTTTTGATCAACCCTTCCCAGGGTTAAAATCCGGTGATAAAGGCGAGCGCTTCGCTTCTTCTGGGCATTTCCGCTTCCTCCGCTACGCCGTGCACTGGGTCACTTTGCTGGAAACTGCACTCCATTCATGCTGGAGGCAGTATTGAAGTGCTGAAGCATCGCTAGGCGCTTTGCTTCTTCTGGGTATTTCCGCTTCTTCCGCTATGTCGTGCACTGGGTAACTTTGCTGGAAAACTGCACTCCATTCATGCTGGAGGCAGTATTGAAGTTCTGAAGCATCGCTAGGGCTTTGCTTCTTCTGGGTCTTTCCTTCACTTTGATGGCAGTAACTTTGAAGAAGCTTTGCTTCTCCAAAGTTGTCCTGCCTCTTCGTTCAGGTGCTTAATATTTAACTTTATAAATAAATCCGTGATATTTAATCCTTGGAGTAATCCCGGATACGTGGTGGGATCAAGGATACGTCTACTGGCTCGTACGAGATTTTCGGGCCTTCCTTCGACCAGCTTGCGATGGTCGTTTTCAGGAACTCTTCATCATTACGTTCCGTGAAATCCGGTTTGTAATGCGCGCCGCGGCTTTCGTTACGCAGCAGTGCACCGAGAGTCATTGCTTCTGCCAATTCAATCATGTTCCACAGTTGGCGAGTGAATGCTGCGCTTGGGTTATTCCAACCGGAGCTGTCATACATGTTGATTTTGCCATAACGCTCTTTCAATTCCTTGATCTTGCCAATCGTGGCTTCAAGCTTGTCGTTGTAGCGCACAACCGTCATGTTGGCTGTCATCCACTCGCCAAGCTCTTTATGAATGACATAGGCATTTTCCGTGCCCTGCATTTTCAAGATGCCTTCGTACTTGTCGCTTTGTTGTTTGGTGTGTTTCTCAAATACGGAAGATGGGATATCAGCGGACGACTTTTTGAGTCCTTTGATATATTCAGCCGCTTTTGGTCCAGCCACCATACCACCATAGATCGCAGATACCAATGAGTTTGCACCCAGACGGTTCGCACCATGGTATTGATATTCACATTCACCAGCTGCGAACAGCCCCGGAATGTTAGTCATTTGGTTGTAATCTACCCACATGCCGCCCATGGAATAATGGACTGCCGGGAAGATTTTCATTGGGATTTTACGCGGGTCATCACCCATGAACTTCTCATAGATCTCAATGATTCCGCCGAGTTTAACATCCAGTTCCTTCGGATCTTTGTGCGACAGGTCGAGATAAACCATGTTCTCGCCGTTCACACCCAGACCCATATCTACGCAGACGCTGAAGATTTCACGAGTCGCGATATCACGTGGAACCAGGTTACCGTAGGATGGATATTTTTCTTCAAGGAAGTACCAAGGTTTTCCGTCTTTGTACGTCCAGATCCGTCCACCTTCACCACGCGCGGACTCAGACATGAGACGCAGCTTGTCATCCCCTGGAATGGCTGTTGGGTGAATCTGAATGAACTCCCCGTTTGCGTAATTTACACCTTGCTGATACACCGCACTTGCCGCTGTACCTGTGTTAATTACAGAGTTGGTCGTTTTACCGAAGATGATCCCCGGACCACCACTCGCCAGAATAACCGCTTCTGCAGGGAAGGTCTGTACCTTCATCGTTTTCAGATCCTGAGCCACGATCCCGCGACATACGCCTTCATCATCCAAAACTGCCTGCAGGAACTCCCAGTTCTCGTATTTCGTAACCAGCCCCGCCGCTTCCCAGCGACGTACCTGCTCGTCTAATGCATAGAGCAATTGTTGTCCTGTTGTCGCTCCGGCAAACGCCGTACGGTGATGCTTCGTTCCCCCGAAACGACGGAAATCAAGCAAACCTTCCGGTGTCCGGTTGAACATTACGCCCATACGGTCCATCAAGTGAATGATGCCAGGTGCTGCTTCGCACATCGCTTTAACCGGAGGTTGGTTCGCAAGGAAGTCACCGCCGTATACCGTATCGTCAAAGTGTACCCATGGGGAGTCACCCTCACCCTTGGTATTTACCGCTCCGTTAATGCCGCCTTGTGCGCATACAGAGTGGGATCGTTTAACAGGAACCAGTGAAAATAAATGAACATGGACTCCGGCTTCAGCCGATTTGATCGCCGCCATCAATCCCGCGAGACCGCCGCCCACAATAATTACATTCGTTGATGCCATTGCTGTTCACTCCCTTATAAGTCAGCATTTATACGCTAAATGCTTAAATTAGAACTGTTTTTACTGCGTCAATCATCGAAGTAGCTGTTTGGAAATCAATGCTCCGGAAAGCAAATAGTGAAGCAATAAACATGATGGAAACAATAGCGAACAAGCTCATACATACGTAAGAGGATACACGTTGCGCACGCGGACCAACCGTAATTCCCCAGCTAACAAGGAACGACCACAGACCATTGGCAAAGTGATATGACGCCGCAACCACACTGATCATATATATCGCAAAGGTTATCGGATTCGTCACCGCATCATGTATGACGCCGCCAATCTCTTCATGGGATACATTACCCAGCGCAATCTGTACTCGCGTCTCCCATACGTGCCAGATGACGAATACAAACGTAATAATACCGCTTACCCTCTGTAACGTGTAGCGCCAGTTGCGCTCATTACCGTAACGCCCAACGTTAGGCTTGGCCTGATAGGCAATGTAAAGACCATAAACACCGTGATAGAACAACGGCAACCAGATAAGTAATGCCTCAATTACAATAACAAGAGGCAAACCGTTCAGAAATGCAACGGCACCGTAAAAAGCTTCTTTGCCGCCTTCAACTGCCGTGAAGTTCGTCACCAAATGCTCAACAAAAAACAAACTGAGCGGAATGACGCCAAGCAAGGAGTGCAGCTTTCTGGAGTAAAACCCTTTCATAAAATGTCGATCCCCTTTCGCTAAATACAACGTTTTCATAAATGATTTCACTTATCATGACACGAATCCTTTTCCATGAAAAGGTTCGACAAATTGTTCCGTTTTCCCCAGGTGTGAACAACTTGTGTCACGGTTCATGTTACTCCATTTTTTCTTATAAGGGAATTGCAATATAATTATTAAATGTTATAACCTATAGGTATAAGCAGTGAAACATTGGGTTTACGGGCTATACAACATGGAAAACGATTGAGCAAGGGCAAGAATCACATTCATGGAAAAGAGGTTATGGTTCATGTTTGAGGAGTTAAACGCATTTGCAGTGGTCGTGGAGCAGTCCAGCCTCAACCGTGCATCCAAGTTACTGAACTTGTCCCAACCCGCACTCTCACGCAAAATTGCCAAATTGGAGGATGAACTCGGGGTTGCCCTGTTCCACCGCCGTGGCAAACGGCTGGAGTTAACCAGTGTGGGCCAGTTCACCTATACCTACGCTGTAGAACAGAAGCAGCAACAACAGAAGTTCCTCACCATGCTGGCCCAGTATAAAGACGAAGAACAGAGCACCATTACACTCGGAGCCAGTCTGACGACGCTTCAAACTACGTTACCACCTCTCGTCAATGCCTTTATGGAGAAACATCCAAATGCCGAACTGAAACTGTTGACGGGAAAAACACATGAGATTGTGTCGTTTGTGCGTGACAAAAAAGCCGATGTGGGCATTGTCGCCTCCTCCATCAGTGAAGTGGGACTTAACTGTGTGCCGCTCTTTGACGATCACCTGGAACTGGTTGTGCCGCTTACACACCCCTTGTCCGGTAAGGAAGCCGGGATGGAGCATTTGCAGGATCTGCCGATGATCACGTTCTCCAAAGGCACCTGGTATCGCAAATTAACGGACGATCTCTTCCAGCGCTGTGCCGTGATGCCGGATATTCGCATGGAGATTGATTCCTTCGAAGCGATCATCCGACTTCTGCCTTCCGCCAAAGCTGCTGCTCTATTGCCCAAGTCATATCTTCGTCCACAATTGCTCGCGGACAATGATCTTGTTTCTGTTCATTTGCCTCAATTACAGCAGACCCGCAGAACAACTTGTATGATCTATGGGGAAAAAGAGGACCTCAGCGAGACCTCCAGACAATGGGTCAAGGAGACGGCTGCACTCTTTACAGCAAAGGCGCCATTGCCCTCACGGAGGGCTACGACGCCTTTGCCTTGATCTGAAAAAGCCAGGCTCTAACGTCTGGCTTCCATATTTAACTCATGATAATTATCAGCTCTCTTGGCTGATAACCTCTTCTTCAAATCGGTCGATATCTGCATTATTACCAATAATGACCATGATATCCCCCATTTGAAGCGAATCCAGTGCTGTCGGAGCAATAATGACCCCGGCTTCTTTCTGTAACGCTACAATGCTGCAACCAAAACGTACACGTGCATTCAGGGTCGAAAGGGTTTTGTTGTGCAGACACGCGGGAACCTTCATCTCGACAATACTGTAATCATTGGATAATTCAATGTAATCCAGCAAGTTCGGGGTAACCAGCTGGTGGGCAACCCGAATGCCCATATCCCGCTCAGGATAAACGACACGATCAATCCCCAGTTTATCCAATGCGCGTCCGTGAAGGACGGATATGGCCTTGGCCACGACCGTCTTGACGCCCAGCTCTTTTAACAGAATCGCGGTGAGAATGCTCGTCTGAATATCATCCCCGATAGCAACGATACAGCAGTCAAAATTTCGAATACCCAGGGAGCGTAACACTTCCTCATCTGTGGCATCGGCTACAACGGCATGGGTGACCAATTCACTAATGTCTTCGACGACTTCTTCATTTTTATCGATCCCGAGCACCTCGTAGCCGAGTTCCATTAATTCCTGTGCCAGACTGGAGCCAAACCGCCCAAGCCCAATCACCGCAAACTGCTGTGTTTTCATTGTTCTTCACGAACCCCTTATCCAAATCAATTTCAAAACTCACTAAAAATAGATTTATCCAATAATCATTTTGCCTTCCGGATACCTGTATAACTCTTTACCCTTTTTCTGCCCAAGTGCATACGCTAATGTAATCGGTCCAAGCCTTCCAGCAAACATCGTAAAACAAATCAGGAGTTTGCCCAATGTAGTCAACTTCAGCGTTAGTCCAAGCGATAATCCTACAGTACCAAAGGCCGATGTCGTTTCAAATAAGATCATCATAAAACTGGCTTCTTCTGTGGTACTCAGTGCCATCGTTACAGCTATGATGAACAAAAGCGCCAGCAATGTAATGGTAAGCGCCTTGAAAATCCGTTCCTGTACAAGCCGATAGCGGAAAAACACGATATCTTCACGTCCACGCATCATGGCGATGACCGCTCCAGCCATAATCATAAATGTCGTTGTTTTGATCCCGCCTCCGGTAGAACCCGGCGAAGCACCAATGAACATCAGAATGATCATAAAGAACTGTGTTGCCTGTCTCAGCCCTGCAATATCTACCGTATTGGCTCCTGCTGTTCGCGGCGTAACGGACTGGAAGAATGAACCGAGAATTTTGCCACCCCAGTTCAGGCCACCCAGTGTCCGTGGATTGCTGAATTCAAATACGAAAATGACAAGTGCACCAAACACAATTAACAATCCAGTCATTAACAGTACAACTTTGGAGTGCAGAGACAGCTTCCGCGTTTTGCGGTAATCCACCAGGTCTGACAACACCACAAAACCGATACCACCAGAGACAATCAGGAACATTGCTGTAAAATTAACCAACGGGTCATACACATAACCGGTTAAACTGCGGAAATCCCCAAACATATCAAAGCCCGCATTGTTGAACATCGAGATCGCATGCCAATAGCCATAATAGATCGCCTGCCCAACCGGCATGTCGAACGACCAGCGGATGGCAAACAGTGTGCCACATATGCCTTCGATAATGAGTGAGTAGATCACAACTTTACGAATGAGCCGGACGATGCCCTCCATCGTGCTCTGATTCATCGCTTCCTGTAGAATCAACCTTTCCCTGAGCGAGATCCGCCGTTTGAACGCAATGGCAACCAATGTGGACATTGTCATGAAGCCCAGTCCGCCAATCTGAATCAGAATCGCGATCACAACCTGACCCAGCACCGAGAAATGAGTCCCTGTATCGACCACAACCAAACCAGTGACACAAACAGCCGAAGTTGCTGTAAAGAGCGCATCAATAAATGCAAGACTGTCACCGTTACGGTTGGATGCCGGAAGCATTAACAACAGTGTGCCTACCAATATAATGCCAGCAAACCCTAACACAAGAATACGGGGTGGCGATAATCGCATCCATTGCACATTCAGTTTCACTTGAGTATCTTCCACCTCTTCTAAAATGAAAATAACTCCACACCCGTGGAGCCTTCTTCATTTGAAATGCTGTTCCCAAACGTTAAACAAGTATGATTCAGATTAAAACGACATATATAATGAAGTTGGAATATATCCTATTCGTTCCCTTGTTGGGCGAAAGACATGCGAATCATTGCACATTTGTTTCAAAATTATAAGCGCTGCGACGTTTGTAGACAAAACGTTTTTTGTGTAAATCGGATCGAATTCAGCCAAAAAGGGAAGAACTCAGATATGGCGACGGATGGATCAGATTCTTTCGGTCCTTTTCATTCATTTTCAAGGATTTACACCTGTTTTCGTTACATCATTGGCATTCGGTGCTTGGCCTGTGCTATGTTAACTTTAATATCCATATTAGTGCGTGTTCAAAAAGGGCGGTTTTCAGTACCAAGAAGATGGGATGAAGATAGAAATGGAGTAGCGGAGCGTAGATCGAGCTACGTGAGCAACGGACATTTCGGCTGAATTCCATATTCGATGCTGATGATGCCGTTAGGCAACCTTCGTAATCAAAAGCGGACTTTTTGAACTACCTCTATCAATAAAGGAGGAACACCATTACATGAATCCCTTAGGGCAGCCTTTGCAACTCAAGGCTAACTTCAAGCGGCTGGGGTTGCTTGCGGCGATTGGCCTGATTCTATTTTTTGTATTTCAGATCTTTCCTGCTACCTCATCACAAACGACAGAAATTTCGTCTACGTCCTTCATAACCAAGGAGCAGGCGAAGCAATCCGCACGATCATTCGCAGCTTCTGTGAATGACTATACACTGCCAAATGATGATGCAAAAACCCTGGTCACCTACCAGACACATTCGGATATCTACGGGTATATGGCCAAAACCAAACAACTTGATACCTATAACCAGAAATGGGAAACAAGCTATCCTTACGATGTATTCCGCGTTCGTTTGCCTGATCAACACAAAGGCGGATATCTTAATGTTGACGTACATATGAAAACAGGAAAAGTCGTCGGCTTCAAACGGGAACTGCCTTCTTCTCTCTATACTGCCATTGAGGCGGAGCAGGTTAGTGGACGAGTGACCACATCGCAAGTACTTGCTGAAGGCAATATATCTTTGGACGAGAAACAACAGCTTGCTGCTGGCGTTCTGACCGAATTCGGTTATGAAGTGCCGGCACTTCAACTGGAGACTCGCGATGGTGAAGCCGGACTGAAGTATGTGGATTCTGCAAAAGCCATTGGAGACTCCAAGCTTGAATTGAATTTTACGTTTGAAGAGGGTGCGGTACGATCCTTCGATCCTGGATTCTCTGTCCCTGAATCCCATACCGATTATGTGAAAGATCAAACGCGTCAAGCCAATTGGATGACCTATGGCGGCTATGCATTCCTGACCTTTGTTCTGGGCGTGCTGGCAATCATCTATAGCATTCTGACCCGAGCATATACGTCTTTCAAACGCGGGATCATTCTCTCGCTGGTGTATTTCGCAGCTTCGGTAATTGGTACGCTGAACATGATTCCACTCTTTCAGGCACAAGGGCTCTCCAGCTTCATGTTAGCGTTCCTGATGTTAATGCAGACGGGTATTACACTGGTCATGAGTGCAACCATCTATCTGTCCCTTGTTGCCGGTGACGGCATGTGGCGTAAAATAGGTCTGAACCCATGGCCTCGTGCGAAAGAACCCGGATATGGAAAATATGTACTTCACAGCATGGTTGCTGGTTACCTGTGGGCATTCATTCTACTGGGTGTGCAATCCATCCTGTTCTTCATTCTGGAGCGAAGCATCGGCACATGGTCAACGACGTCAGCAGATCAATCTACTTTTAATATGACCTATGCCTGGCTCTTCCCGATCATGGCCTGGATGGCCGGTATTGGTGAAGAAACTGTTTATCGACTGTTCGGCATTCGTATGATGCAAAAGATTGTGCGTAACACGTTTATTGCCTGTCTGATTCCAACCATCATTTGGGCACTTGGACACACATTGTATCCGATCTATCCAGTAATCACCCGTCCCATTGAGCTGTTGGTGATTGGATTGCTGTTCAGTCTGATCATGCTGCGTCACGGCTTCATTGCCGTTGTATTCGCCCATGTGATCTTCGACAGCTTGCTGATGGGACTCAGCTTGGTCTTTATGGGCGATGCCCTGAATATGGCTGCCGGACTCTTCTGGATTGTACTGCCGGCCATCGTTGGATATGTGGTCTACAAATTCAATCCAAAACAAAAAGAGAAGCCGTATGTTACGACTCCTCATCACGAAGTGCTGCAATAATCTGATTTGCCAGTTTGTCACCAATAGATAGAGGCCGGAAGTCTTCAACGCTGGCCTCTTTTATTTTGCGCAAAGAGCCAAAATGCTTCAACAACAACTTACGCCGCTTTTCTCCAATACCCGGAATGGCATCCAAACGTGATGTCACCATCGATTTGCCACGCTGTTCCCGGTGGAACGAGATCGCAAAACGGTGGACCTCTTCCTGTATCCGCTGCAACAGGTAGAATTCCTGACTATCCCGAGGCAGGGAGATGACTTCCGGTGGATTACCGATCATCAACTGCGAAGTCTTATGCTTCGCATCCTTCACCAGACCACATACCGGAATAAACAGCCCCAGCTCATTTTCCAAAATATCGACCGCAGCCGAGATCTGTCCTTTACCACCATCGACCACAATCAGGTCAGGCTGGGTCAGGTTTTCTTTTAATACCCGTTCGTAACGGCGACGGATGACCTCTCTCATCGTTTCATAATCATCCGGCCCTTCAACCGAACGGACCTTGTACTTCCGATATTCCTTCTTATCCGGTTTACCATCGGTAAATACAATCATGGCAGATACCGGGTTTGTACCCTGAATATTCGAGTTATCAAACGCTTCAATACGGTGAAGCTGATCCAATCCAATAAAACGTCCCAGTCCTTCGGCAGCTTTGGATGTACGTTCTTCATTTCGCTCAATCAAACGGAACTTCTCTTCCAATGCCACACGTGCGTTATCCACAGCCATCGTGATCATCTGGCGTTTCAATCCACGTTGCGGAATGAGCACTTTGATCTCCAACCACTCCTGTAAAGCAGCAGCAACCTGAGTTGGGTCTTCCAGTCCTGATGGAAGCTTTTCAGTTGAAGTAGTTGTATCCATTATTAGAGCATCCTCTTGCATACTGTCAGGTTGTTCACCTTCTGCCTCAGCGGAAGCTCCGTAAGTTGCACGAGTCTCAGCAACCAGTGGCTGGGAAGCGTTACTATGCTCCACTTGTCCCGCCTGATCGAACTCTACCGTAACTGCGGCAGGTACCGATCCATCAGTATCAGAACCCGTATCAACACTATCATTATCTGTTGCAAGATCCTTGGGCATTTCCGGCAACAAAATTTCTTGTGGCAATGCCGGATTATCGCTGTAATACTGTGTTACATAGGACATGAAGTCACTATACGCCTCACCGTAAAACGGGAAGGTTGATACGTGACGTTCAATCATTTTACCCTGACGCATATATAGAATCTGGACACACATCCAGCCTTTATCAATGGCAAAACCAAATACATCACGGTCTCTGGCATCGGCCATCGTAATTTTCTGTTTTTCCATCATCGCATCAATGGCGATTACCTGATCGCGCAGCTCCTTGGCACGTTCAAAATAAAGATCCTCCGCAGCCTCTTGCATCTTACGCTGCAAATCCTTCTTGATCTCTTCGTGACCACCGCTCAGAAATGAACCAATCTCTTGGGAAATCTGGTCGTACTGCTCCTTCTCAACTTCCTTCACACAAGGGGCAAGACACTGTCCCATGTGATAGTACAGGCACACTTCTTTGGGCATTACACCACATTTGCGCAGTGGATACATGCGATCGAGCAATTTTTTCGTTTGGTGTGCCGCATACGAGTTCGGATAAGGTCCGAAATATTTGGCTTTATCTTTCAGCACACGCCGGGTTACTTCCAGCCGGGGGTGCTTTTCATTTGTAATTTTAAGATATGGGAATGTCTTGTCATCCTTAAGCAACACGTTGTACCGCGGCATATGTTTCTTGATCAGGTTACACTCCAGAATGAGTGCTTCCATGTTACTGCCCGTCACGATATATTCGAAATCACGAATTTCAGACACCAGACGCTGGGTCTTTCCGTTATGACTGCCGATAAAATAAGAGCGTACGCGGTTCTTCAACACTTTAGCCTTACCAACATAGATAATGGTGCCTTCACTGTTCTTCATCAGGTAACATCCAGACATGTCTGGCAGCAAAGCGAGCTTGTGGCGAATCTGCTCCAATGCCTTCTCCTGATCCTGCAAATCATTGATGAATTGATCCATAATTCGGTGAATCCTCCTTCCCGAAAAAGCTGAAATCCTCACCTTACATGAGTTACTCCGATGACAGAATGACCTTTCGATCGTCGTAATTCACACGAACACTACGATAACAGAACAACCTTCCAATCGCTGTTATCCCCAGATTTTTTGATTCCCTTTTACAAGGGGAAAATCCGGTGATAAAGGCGAACGCTTCGCTTTTTCAGGTTTTTTCTGTTCTCTCCGCTATTGTGTGAGTAATTAGTGCAATACATATTAAAAAGTGAAACTCGGATAAAAATTGCAACGGCTATGCTTCTACAGTTCATTTCTGTCTTCTTCGTTAAACATGTAAATTTCCAGTTTCATTTTATATAAATAGTATACTTTATATTGTCCTATATAAAGGTATTCGACGCAAAACGCCCCCGGCATGTAAACCGGAGGCGTATGTGTAAACCTGTAAATTATTGGTGTTTTTCGATAATTCCTTTGAGCGCATCTTTCGAGTTCAGACCAACCACTTTATCTACCGGTTGACCGTCTTTGAAGAAGATCAAAGTTGGAATGCTCATTACGCCAAAGCGGGAAGCTGATTCCGGATTTTCATCCACGTTAACTTTAGCAATTTTCACTGCATCGCCAACTTCTGTGGACAGCTCTTCCAGGATTGGAGCGAGCATTTTACAAGGACCACACCAAGGCGCCCAGAAATCAACAAGAACCGTTCCTTCGCCTTCTACTTCAGCGTTGAAGGATTGATCGGATACGTTAACAATAGCCATGAAATTGTCCTCCTTATATATACTTACGGTTTTATTTTAACCTGTAACGTCGTGAACGACACTTCCAGTATAACACAGGTACGTCAAACTTGTGAATTGAACGCTGCAATGTTCATCTTCCCAACATCAAATCTTCACAATTACAGGATGTAGCATACTAACTGCAAAATCTTTACAAACGCTTTCTTTTCCAAGTATACTAAAATTACTCCGGGTTTCAGCCCCTCCCATACGGGCAAGCTGTTTCCCCATAAGGAGGCAATAACATGGATGCAAATGTGCGGATCAGCGACCCGCGTGAACATGTGAACGAGGAACCCCGCAACGATCTATTTGATCTGATCGCGGGTGTTGCCGGCATGGCTGGCCTGATGACAGTGATCTTTTTCGGTATGGTTATCTTCAAATTCCTCACCGAATAGGACACTCACAGGTCTCACGCAGGACCAGAAAAGCCCGGTTTTCGCGACAATGCGAAAGCCAGGCTTTTTTTGGGACTACTTTAGCTTTTGATTACAATCAGCTCAGCTTCTAAATCGTAAGCTCCACCGATAATTTGAAGATTAACCTTGTCCAGAACCTTTTGGTTCAATTAGATCGGTTTAACGTTTACCGCGCTGATTCTCACCCCGAACGGAGATAACATCCACAAATGGACGAATCCGGTCCATGAGACGCTGGCCTTTATTCATTTCCTCGCCGTCCCGATTGGTGAAACTAAGATGTTTCTCTAGCCCATCCAGATTGTAATTGGACGTATAGAACGTTGGTTTGCGATTCATCCGATAGTTCAAAATGGACCCCATCACATGATCCCGAACCCAAGGGTTCAGATTCTCTGCCCCGATATCATCAAAGATGAGCAGATCACAACTTTTCAAAATATCCGTCATTTCCTTCAGCTTCTGCCCTTCACTGATCATGGATTTCAGATCCTCCACAAAGTCAGGCATATAAATAATGACACCCGTGTGGCCTGCAACCGCCAGTTCATGCAACAGGTAACACATCAGAAACGTCTTGCCCGTCCCGAATGTTCCTTCCAGAAACAGTCCTTGCGGAGATAATCCGTTCTCCTTGGTCTCGCTAATATACCGAAGCACCTGATTCACTGCCGGAGCACGCATCCGATCCTTGCCCATAATCTCCACATCGTTGTATCCGGCACTGAGCGCACGCTCGTCCACATAGAAACTGCGAATGCGTTGCTTAATAATATGTTCATTTTGCCGGGCGATATGTTTGGAACAAGGTGCTTTTATATCTATGATTTCGGGTTTACCGTTAAAATGTTCTACTTCCAGTTTGCAAAAGTGGCCCTGAAAATCGTTAGGGCAGTTGTCGAGTCCTGGGCAATTCGCACAGTTCTTAGAGTCTTTGGCGTACTGAAACAGCTTGCTCAGATCGGTCATGAGCTGTGCATCTTGCAGTTCAGGATGACCTGCGCGGAATTCACGTACATACGGATTTTCCATCAATTCCGCCGCAATCCGCCGCGATTGCTCACGAAAGGCAGGGTTCAGCTGCTGAAGCAGTCCTCCCAAGGATTCCATGGCTTCAAGCCCCCTTAATGTTTCAATATAGAATGAACAATGAAGTGTACCCCTGACCATCTTGATGGCATAGGAACTTTCGATCATTTGCAATTCTACTGTTCATTCTATAGAAAAACAACCAATAACTCAACTCATAGATCTGGTAAATAGCGTAACCCTTCTGCCACCGTACGTAATGCCTAGTTTATAGTACACTTGCAGTCCTGTACCTTTTAGTGTGTGTTCAAAAGTCTGTTTTTCGACTCTTTAAACAACTTTGATCAGCGGCGCAAGCCGACAGTAACGATCTCGCATGAATCTGTCTGTATGTTCCATTCCTTGGTGGCAAATGATAATGTTGATGCCTCTTCTATGCTGTTAAGATGAAGTATTTCGCCCTCTTCCTCCAGGATGTTGCTTTTGTATGCCGTTTCGAATGGCTGCGGATTCGCTTGTGATGTTGCAAGCTTCAACGTGGCAGAGTCGGTGGTCATATTGAACCAGCGTAGCATGACATCGCCGGAATCCTCATTTACCTTGAGTGAAGAAAACGCCAATCCTTCCCCTTGCCATGCAAACGGTGTGTTGTTAGGTGTCAGATAACCCGTGTGTACTTCGGTTTGTGCCAGCGTCCAAGGAACCTGGAACTGATACGCCTCAATATATGCACCTGATGCTGCACCATTTCCATCATGCGGAATGATCTCGATCTGAAATGTATGTTCACCAAGGCATTGTGCTTCCGGTGTCGGGAACAAACCCCAGTCTCCGAGTTCGCCCACAGCACGAAGCAGCGTTACGGCGATGGTGTTACGTCCATCTTGAAGGACTTCATATTCATTCAGACCCAGATTGGCTACGACCAATCCCGCCTCTTTTTCACTCACATCCACAAAATTCTGTTGATGCTGTGTATTGCTTGGATTTTGCCACTCCGGTGCAGGCTTGTTATCACGCGTTGCAATTTCGAACATGGAATCCACATGATGAACAGCAGATACAAGATCCGTTGGGAAAAGAGCACGCACCCGATGATCCTTCGCCTGATTGTTGAAGGTTGTTTCCATTTGTACTCCTTTTCCATTACGACTCAGTGATATCACTGTACGAATCTGGAGCGGAATCATTTTAGTTGAACGCTGGGCTTTGCGATGTGGATAATAAATCAGTTCTCGCTGTTCCTGATCCAGCATCTCATCCGCTGACTCCGGTATTTCCCAATGATGAATAACTTCGAACGAGGCAGAGTATGATGTATCCTCAAGGACCCGAATCTCGGCCTGAAGCTCGTGTGTTGTTCGCGCCACTTCATTCTCTGGTTGCTTGAACATGTATTCATTACCGATATCACCCACATTTTCGTACACCCCAAGGTCCTTATAAGTCCGACCTGTTCGTTTATCTGTGAGTGTGAATGAACCGTTGTCTGCAATCGTGACGATCATATGTTGATTTTCCATGCCACGTTCACCACGCAACAACGTAGTCGTTTTCGACGGAGTACCACTCTCAGCATCATCCGCAACGTTGACCAATGCATAGGTTTTCAGGCCAAATGCAGCTACATTCTCTGTTTCAAAACGAATACGAACGCGCCGACAGCTATACGGCTGGCGGAAGCGATCATCCGGCAAATCATAGCCAAATTGCAGACCCAGATCCTCCACCGTACATGGAATGTGGTTACCATCTTCATCTACCAGTATGCGATCTGACAGGTCAACGGCTTTCATCTGTGCCGCCATTTCCTCCAATGTATGTCCATCCCGGAAATACAACCGAGCCGCGTCCAGTTCCATCTGAACTACACCGCTGCGTTCCCAACCCGTTGTATTAAATACCACAACAGGTCGAGCCTGCTCGCCGTAACGCTCAAATATGGAGGTATCGACAGCTGTAGTAATCTGGCTGGTGCTCTCTTCAATTAAAGCCTCTGCTACATGACGGCTCTTATCAAACCGTGTCACCATCTCGCGATGCACCTCATCCACACTGCATCCACAGATGCTGTCATGCGGATGATTTTGCATCAGCGTTTTCCAGGCATACGTCAGTTGATCATGTGGATAGGCATGTCCAAGCAGATAGGCGTAGGATGCCAGGGGTTCAGCCACTTTTTCCAGCATAGTCTGGCCCAGCTGGTTCATCTGTTTCAGATACACACGAGCCGAGGCGGTGTTCACCAGAGTTCCCCAGCCATCGGTACGCTGACTGCGCAATTCGCCTTTGACCGTGGACAGTTCATGTTCAGACGATGCTCTCAAAGCTTCCAGATAATCCGGAAAGTTGGAGTGAATGAACTCGATATCGGGATGTAATTGTTCAGCCATGCGAATCGCTTCTGGCAGATCTCGCTGAATTGGTTGATGATCACATCCGTTCATGTACAACAACTCATTGGTCGATGCATATTTCTCGGCATCTGCAAGCTTGGTTTCCCAGAACTTGCGGGCCGATTCCTCGTCTACTGGAACTTCATTTCCGTTGGAGTACCAGTTGGCAAACAATACGCCGAGTACTTTTGATCCGTCTGGTCCTTCCCACATCAGCTCCGAGAAGCTTGATTCATATCCGGCATCCGATACCGTATTATTAAATCCGGTAGGCTTCACACCACGTCCAAAAAACACATTATCAATGCCTGATTGTTGCATCAGCTGCGGAGTCTGTCCGACCAATCCAAATGTATCGGGAAAGTAACCAATTTTCGAAGGGGTGCCGTAACGTTTGGCGTCCTTATGTCCAACCTGCATGTTGCGCACATTGGCTTCTCCACTCGTCAGAAACGCATCCTGCAAAATGTACCATGGTCCAATCACAATCCGCCCATTGCGGATATGCTTCTCCAGTCTTTCCTTCTGCTCCGGGCGAACCTGAAGATAATCATCGATAATAATCGTTTGTCCATCCAAATAAAAGCTTTTATAGTCCGATCCCTCATCAAGCTGATCCAACAGTGAATCGACGAGCTGAATAAGACTCATATGATGCTTCTCATACGGCAAGTACCATTCCCGATCCCAGTGGGTATGCGAAATAATATGTGCTCTCTTCGACTTGTTTGTCCGTTTGATCATTGCGTTATGCCACCTCTTTCCTCTTGTTGTACAATCTCAACCTCATCAGGGCGATACACCGCAATCAGCTTTCCGGAAGCATCCGTGGCAAATAACACCGAACGATTTTTCTCCAATTGGAACGAGTACGATACACCTGTACGTTGATCTCTCACTTGAACTTCATGGTTAAAGGCAAACTCCGATACAAATACATACAGATTCCCTTTTGGAAAACTCAGCTTCCGGCCGTAGATCCCTGCGATATCTCCGCCAGATATCCATTCCAACTCCTGTTCGATGCCCGAAATTTCAGTCGCATAACGATATAATTCAGCAAGTGGCTCGTCCCGTCCATTTAACTCGAGCGGCAGTGGAGTCCAGATTAATTTCCCTTTACCCAAAGGCAAAACGGTTACTTCATCTGCTGTACCTTTATCCCCATGAAGCAACGTCTCCTTTGCCACCTCGGCGATACGACGCCGTCCGTAGGTCACCCGGTGATTCACGCCGTTAATATTCAGCAGTTCTTCCCGCTGTACGTTACCCAGACTGCGTTTACCTACGATATGATCGGCCCGGTCAGTTGCCTTCCAGTATGCGTCCAGTCCCAGCGGCCCTGTAATGAGCAGGCTCGTGCCTTCCTTCTCCGCAAACGTGAGCAATTGTTGAAGTGCATCGCTCTCCATATTGTGCGGACTCGGTACGATAATCAGTTTCGGTGGCTGCTGCTCCAACGCTTCCAGATGATATTCGGATAACGCACGGAATGGCAATTTCAGATCATAAGACATCACGCGAGTAAGCTTTGTTGTGGCATCATAGGCGAGGGCACGGTTGGAGAAGTCATTGGAATACGGGAACACCACTGCAATATCCTCCAGATCGCGGTCTTCAAAGAGATCACGAATGCCATCCATGAATCGGCCAAAATCATAAGACACATCCGCCTCGGGTTTCTCCGTACCATCTGCACGAAGGGCCCCAATATGGGACTCATTGGCATTATCCATATAAAAGTTGGTGTTCCAGATCCATTGCACGGCGCCAGCGCCGCCTGTCGAAAAAGCATAGGCGTACTTGCGTTCGAGAATGCCACGAAGCTCTTCTTCTGTACGTTTGGCTCGTCCATCTGGAGTTTCCACATACATGATGCCCGTCTCCTGAATGAGATTTGGCTTATGTGGCGTTTTAGCGAAAATACCGTCCCAGATCAGATCATCGTTTAACCACCAGGAATGCACCGTTGTATAGTCCACTTCACGTTCATAGAAGAAAGGTGAAGGACGCTGTGCACCAAGGGCTTCGTCCTGTCCCACAGTGACCAGATGATTCGGTACCAGATCCTTGATCGTACCTACAAGCTCTCTTGCCCAAACATTATGCATCTCCATAGAGAAGAGACAGTAATCGAGCCAGCGTGTTCCCTTTTTGGCCTTGTGCATGTCCTGTACATCAAAATTAATCTCTTCCGCCTCCGGGATCACCGCGGCTGCAAAGTTCGGAAGCTGCTTCGGTGACATGTTCCATGCCTCCTGCAACGCCTCAATCGTCTGATGCCGTTGTTCAAGCCAAGCGATAAAAGCCAGCTGTTCATACGAATCCCTCGCCGAGCGTGGGCCAGCTGAGAAGATACGTACTGGATCGAACATCGATGGCTCATTAATCAGATCCCAGTCCACATGTGTTGTATGCGTGTGACGACTGACGATGCTGCGGATGAAACGTTTCTGTGCTTCGACACTCTGCGGGTCCAAATACGGATTCGTGCCTTCCCATGTCTCTGGTGTAAAGGAGAAGAAAGTGAACGTGACCTGTAAGCCGTGGCGTTTCGCCGTTAAAATAAATGCATCAATGGCACGAAGCACATCCTCTGCCATATGTCCGTCCACCTGCATCATGTTGCGATAGGCGGTCCAGATTCCTGTCCGAATCCAGTTGATGCCGGCTTTTGCCATCTGGGCCATGTCTCGATCCCAAACATCCGCATTCGGCAGAAACAGAAATTTCCGTGCCACATCGGAGGTCATGTAGGTCATGCCCACAACTGGGAGAGGACGTCCGTCTTTTACAAAATAGTCCCTGCTGGGGGTAATCACTTCCCCTTCTGCCAGCAGTGCAGCATCCTGTCCCCAGAAGCCTTGACGCAAGGTCCGAACTTCACCGTCAGGAGCCTGCGCCTGGCATACGATCCGATACAGCCCACTTTCAATGGATACCGGGAGAAGTATACGTTCGAAACGCTGCTCACCGGAAAGTTCCATCTCCAGTCGATGGCTCCATACCTTCTCCGTCGTGCCACTTGTGCGATCTTCATGCTCGACTGTTATGTCGAATGCCCACAGCTCGGACTCGGTAAGTCTGTTCCCTGCTCGCTGTAAAATCTGGCCTTGAAGTGTGAGTATAGCCCGCTCATCTGGCTCATACGAAGCATAATTCGTTTTGAGGGATAACTCAGTTACACCTTGCGCACAGAATTGCGCCCATTTCACAATCTCGGCAGCGCCATCCTGCGTCCAGAATGAGGTGGTCAGCGGCAGATGTACAAACATCCAGCGTGAACCTACGAAAGTCCCGCGCGAGTTTTCCCACAGAACGACCGGAGCGGCGACACTGCGCCCGTCTTTACTCATGCCACGAAGCAATGGATAAATCTGCGTACTCATCGGTCCTGATGACCCCATCTGGTGGGGCAGATCACTTGTTTTGGTTGTATGTGGAACCAAATTCCATGTATCTGCCTTCTCGAACAGCCCCTCTTTCCCAGTGAGAAGCGGGATCTGTTCGGATGAAGTGTACGATTGCACATTGGCAGAAGATACGTTCAGTGCCTCATGAATATAGAGTTCCTGATGATACGCGGTCTGCTCTGACTCTACAACCCATGCCCCATTTTCATATCGAACCGGACGTTTGAAGGGTGCGCCCCCCACACTGATCAGGCTTCCGCCCTGATGCAAGTAAGCGGCAATCTCCGTCCAGGCGGACTTTGGAAAATAGGGTGCATGCAGATTGACCAGACATCCTTCACCTGCTGTGGTCTTCAAAGCCTCTGCGAGTTCTTCGGCGTTTACAACGGTGATCTCTTCGACTGCTTTCCATGTATTCAGAGCCTCATGAGTTGGAGAAGCACCTTCCATCGGAAACGCAGGATCAGCGAAGATAATCAGCTTTTTATCATTAGGTTGGATACTCATAACAGGCCATCCTTCATCGATCTGTAGACCAACTGGGAGAACAGGCTGTTGGACCATGCAAACCATTTTCGTGTAAAAATCGTTGGATCATCGGCGTGGAAGCCTTCATGCATATAACCTGTATCTGCATCTGTCGCTTCGAGCATGCGAATAATCTCCAGTTTCTCCTCGGCAGACTGCGCAGTCAGTCCTTGCATGGACAATCCCATATGCCAGATGTAATCTGGTGGGGTGTGCGGACTTCCGATCCCTTTGGCAACCTTGCCTTCATAATAGAATGGGTTCTCTTTGCTCAGAGCGAAGCGGCGCGTATTCTGGTAGATCGGATCATCCGCTGTGACGTAACCGAGATATGGAATGGATATAAGTCCCGGTGTACCCGCATCGTCCATGAGACAGTGGTTGCCATAACCGTCCGTCTCGTACGCATAGATCGGTCCAAATTCCGGATGACGATAAATACCATACAACTGAATGCCGTGATCCACGTCCTGCTCCAGATCCTTCAATTCCTGCAAAAGTTCCATATCCCGGAACACCCACTCGGCAAACTCCTGCATCTGGCGCAGAGCGACAACCGCGAACATGTTGCCAGGGATATTGTAGTGGAAATCACACGCATCATCACTGGAACGGAAACCGGACCAGATCATCCCCGTGTAGTTGACTGGCATACCTTTTCCGTGATTGCGCAGGGAATCTGTTGGGATGCCGTTATTACGAGTAAAGCGATATGGAGATTGTTCCATGTGATGCTGTTCGACTTTGAACAGGTCCACGATTTTACGCATCGCTGCCTTGAAGCTTGAATCAAAAATGTCGGTCAGCTCGGTTTCCTTCCAATATAAATACGCCAAACGTACAACAAAACATAATGAGTCAATCTCAAATTTGCGTTCCCACACCCAAGGCGACATCTCTGTTTCGTCCGTGGTGTTCCAATGCCAGTCGTTAGCAGTCTCATTGAAGGCATTGGCATATGGATCGATGTGAACATACTGGATATGACGTTTGATCAGCCCGCCAATAATGCGTTGCAGGTCCTCGTCTTCTTTTGCAAACGGAATGTAATGTACCACCTGCTCCACGGAATCACGCAGCCAGGAAGCCGGAATATCTCCTGTGATCACAAACGTAGTGCCATCCTCCATCAACTTGGTTGTTGTTTCGATGGTATTGGGGAAGCAGTTTTTGAATAATTGAAGCAGCTTCGGTCGGTGAGCCAGTTTCTGTTCTGCTTCTTCGAGCACGGCCTGAATGGATTGTGGCAAAGCAACAGGTGGCATGGGTATTTTGGGTAATCTGAACTGTTCCATGGATGAGTGCAACTCCTTAAACAAATCGAATGGTGTAGCTATAAAAGATAAAGCTGAGAACATTCACACTAGACCACTACGATGACAGAATAACCTTCCGATCGCTGTTATCCCCAGATTTTTTTTGTTTCCCTTCTCTAAAGGGAAAATCCGGGGATAGCGTATGCTTCCGATGTAGCTTTCTTTCAGAAAGCTTTTAGGCGAACGCTTCGCTTCTTCTGGTTATTTCTGTCCTCTCCGTTAACGTGTGAATAAAGAGCTGGACATATATAGCTCGAAATATTTCAAAAAGGTTTACCGCAGTAGCACGGTTTGTATTTCGTAAGGTTTAAAAGATAATGTAATCTGGCCATTGGTATGGGCCAGTGGTTGGACGGGTTCTTCCAGTGCGTTGGAGTGATACGCCTGTTCAAAGGCATGTGGCCATTGCAATGTGATGGTTTCGCGTTTGCCTGATGATTCATAGAAACGAAGGACTGTTCCGTGCCCATCCTCTGCCATTTTGACCGTATCGAGAATGACGTGATTACTATTAAAGTTAATCCAGGAGCCTGTTGCTGGACTTACAGGTGCCTCAATTGCAGTTGTATCTGCAATTAGATCGACTCCAGTCCCTGTGCTTGGCTGTACCTGTTCTATCTGTTGCTCTTGTTGTATCTGGCCCTTTTGTTGCACTTGTTTCACTTGCTGTACTGTCACCTCATGATTCAACTCGGCTGCCTGACGTACGGTGTGTGCTGTTCTCCAGTCTCCGTCATGTGGATATAGGGAATAGATGAATTCATGTTCTCCCAGATCGGCTGTGCGATCAGGCCATTTTGGTGCACGCAGCAAGGACAAACGAATGGTACTTCCCTGCACGTCGTACCCGTACTTGCAATCATTGAGCAGACTCACGCCGTATCCATATTCGGACACATCCGCGAAGCGATGTCCACAGACTTCATACTGGGCTTGTTCCCAGCTTGTGTTGCGATGTGTTGGGCGTTCCAGTGAGCCAAATGGAATTTCAAATGTTGCCTTGGAGGTCACCACATCAATCGGGAAACCAACTTTCAGAAGTTTGTGATTCTCGTTCCAGTTCACCTGTGTTTGGAAGTCAATTCGCCGTGAATCATGATAAAAGACGATATCTTGTGTGATTTCCGATTGATGTAGCTTCCACCGGAAGCGCAGGACATCTTTCGTTGTACCCGCCAGCACCAGCTTTTTCTCCAACAGTTCCACTTCGCCAGCAATCTGTTCCTCATAACGACTGTCGATATCCCATGCATCCCAGAGCGTTGGACGATCGTGGAAGAAGTGAAGTTGATTGCCTCGTTCACCCGGCTTCAGCATCTCACGCTCTGCGGTTTTATCCCACAGACGGGTGATCTCCCCACGTTCGTTGAACTGCACATGATAAAAGGCAGTATCCCATGTATCATTGAAGGTTGTTTGTGCGGCAAGGTTCTTCATTTCCCGTACATTTGTTTCCCTTGTATTTTCCGGTACAAGCCAAATCGTCTTATATCCAAACGCCGGAATGTCTGTCACGAGAATAGACATGCTGCCATCCTCCCAATCCATCCGCAGCCGTTGGCCTTCTTCATCGATGCCGTAGCGATCCAAGCCCTCCTGCACAGGAAGTTGAACGACTGCACTCCGTTTCCAGCCCAGGCTGTTGAATACAACATAGGCTACTGAACCTTCTGGTCCCTCTGTATTGATACCCGTTGTCAATGCTGCAATGCCTTGATCCAGTCCGGTTCTGCCTAATTCAAATACCTGTACATATTCCTCATTCGAAGTGACGTAGGACTCCGTAATCGCCGATCCCGGTATAATATCGTGGAATTGATTCAGCAAAATTAATTTCCAGCCTTCATGCAGATTCGAACGCACTTCAGCTTCTGCATCTGCCTCCATATCTGGCAGAGCGAGTGTATTCCACAGCTCAGCTTCTCGATACAGAACCTCCGCTTTCCGGTTGTTACACTTATTGCGCGCATGGGTCGTATAGGTTCCCCGATGTAACTCCAGATACAGATCGCCATGCCACTTCGGAAGTACAGGTTGCTCCTTTTCAATTCCGGCAAAGAAAGCTCCAGCTGTGCTATATCGGCTCGCAGGCTGACCTACCATCAGGTCTGCGCGATCCACATACTCCAGCATCTCGCGTGTTACACCACCGCCGCCATCACCGTGTCCGTATAGAAGCATATGCTCCGGATGAGTTGCTTTCTCACGGTAGGACTGCCAGTGATCATGAATGTCCTTCGGCAACGTGTGTTCGTTAACCCCATGATTGAGGTAGGACAGGATCGGTGTGCCGTCAATACCCACCCAATGGAAGAGATCGTATGGAAACACATTTGTGTCATTCCATCCGAGCTTTGTTGTCATGAAATACTCCACATTGCCATGCTTCAAAATCTGCGGCAGGGAGGCACAGTAACCAAACGTATCCGGCAGCCATTCAATCTGTGATGTCTTGCCAAACTCCTCCATATAGAAACGCTGACCATATAACATCTGGCGAATCAGGGACTCCCCGCTCGGGATGTTCAGATCCGGCTCAACCCACATGCCGCCAACCAGTTCCCACCGGCCTTCTACAATCCGCTGCTTCACCCGTGCATACAACTCGGGATCATGCTCCTTCAGAAACGCATATAGTAAGGGTTGGCTCTGGGAATAAACATAGTCCGGATATTCATTCATGAGTGCATCCACGGTGGAGAAAGTACGGCTCGTTTTGCGTACCGTCTCACGTACAGGCCACAGCCAGGCAATATCAATATGGGACTGTCCCACCATATGCTCCAGACCTTCCGCGTTTCCGCCAATCTCACGCACATGATGCTTCAGATTATTCTCAATTTGACGAATATCCTCTCCCTGCTCAATCTCTTCTGCTGACATGCCTACAAATTGATCCATCGCACGATACACCAGTTCTAACAGGCGAACCCGCCGAAAGTCACTTTCCGGTAGCAACACAGCCGAATCACGGACAATAATGACGGTATACATCAGACTACGAACCGCTTCATTGGGTCTCACCAGCAAGCTCGTAATTGATGTGATTGGCGGCTGAATAACCGCCTGTTGATTCAACGGGTCTACAGGTTCAGGTACCGGATCAAACATCTCGATCTCCAGTTCTGGAGCGTTTCCGACTTTGGATGGATCAAGCGTGACGTAGGTATGATTGCGGTCAAGGCCCTGATAAGAGGTCCCATTTACCCGAAGCAAGCCTTCTCCGCCTGTCTCAAATACAAGCCCATAAGGTGTTTGCTGCCATGTAGCAGGAATCTCCAAACGTGTTCTGAAAAAATAAGTCGTTCCCTGTTTGCTCGGAAAACGCTCAAAATCTTGCCCTTCGGGGTACTCACCCTGATCCTCATACTGTCCTGGCACATGATAATAGGTGCGGGTAATGTCCCAGTTGCGCAGCTGCAATTGCTCCAGCCACTGATGTTCGGACAACTCGCGAATAAATCGTCTGATACGTTCCATCGTCTTACGCCTCCCTTACGGTCAGTTCGGCTATTTGCGTATCGTTTACGCTGCTGCCGATATGAATATGGAATTGTCCCGGTTCAACGACAGGCTTCAAATCACGACCAATATACTGTAGCTGCTCGGCTCCGATTCGGAATTCCACGGTCTGTGTCTCTCCTGGCTCCAGGTTCACTTTTGCAAACCCCTTCAGTTCCTTGGCCGGACGAGTTAGTGAGCTGACCATGTCAGAGATGTACATCTGTACAACTTCTGCACCTGCATAACGGCCAGTGTTGGTCACATTCACCGATACCGAAACCATATCACCAGCTGTCATGGATGCAGCACTCAACTGCGGTTCACTGTACTCATATGTGGTATAACTCAGTCCGTATCCAAATGCATAACGTGGCTCCAAATCCTCTTCCAAATACCTTTTGCCTCGGGACCGTTTGCCGTTATAGTAGATCGGTAACTGACCGACATGCTTCGGAATGGAGATCGTCAATTTACCCGATGGATTCACATCACCGAATAAAATATCTGCAATGGCACGACCGCCCTCTTGACCCGGATACCACGCCTCCAGAATTGCATCGGCATGTTCATCCACCCAAGGTTCAGTGATGGGACGACCATTAATGTAAACAACGACAAGTTTTTTGCCGAGCTTGTGAATCTCCTGAATAAGTTCCAACTGTACTCCGGCAAGACCCAACGTCATCCGGTCGATCCCTTCGCCACACTCCATATCATTCCAGGAGTTATCCGACACATTGGAAGCCCCCGTCTTCAGATCAATTGTTCCTTCTCCAAAGTCACGTGCACTTGAGCCGCCAACCACCATAATGACCGTATCCGCTTGACTGGCAACTTCGATCGCACGCTCGAATCCTTCTTTCGAATCACCTTTGATCCGGCAGCCTGGTGCATAAAGAACCTGATCTGTACTGCTGTCACCAGTCAAAGCACCAACAGAACTCTTCTCCGTTTGCCCATCCACATGATTAGCCAGCTTAATGCGAATCCCATCTAGTACCGTCGCCACTTTCGACTTCGGTTGCGGAGATGTGTAATCGCCCAGTTGATTGTAGGCCTGATCCGCATTTGGGCCAATCACGGCAATCCGGCCCACATTTGCTAACGAGAGAGGTAACGTGTCAGCCTCATTTTTGAGAAGTACAACCCCTTCCGCAGCCAACTGGCGTGCCAGTTGAATATGCGCTTCACTTCCAATTACTTCTGCTGCCCGATCGGCATCCACATAAGGCTGTTCGAATAAGCCCAGTCTGAACTTCAAGGCCAGCACGCGAGAGGCAGCCTGATCCAGAACCTGCATATCAAGTTTGCCTTCTGCCACCGCCTGCACCAGATATTGCCCAAACATCTCACCGGACATTTCCATATCGATGCCTGCCTCAATCGCCTGTACGGAAGCTTCCATTCCATCTGCCGCGACATCATGCCCACTTGCTAGCATGTTGATCGCACCACAATCCGTAATGACCAGACCGTCAAAGCCCCAATCCTTACGCAAAACATCTTCCAGCAATTCCGTATTCACGGTGCAAGGCGTGCCATCAATTTCGTTATATGCTGGCATGATCGACGCAGCGCCCGCTTCCACCGCTTTGCGGAATGGATAGAGATCCACTTCCAGCAGCTCGCGCCAGCCCATATGTACAGGCCCTGCATTACGTCCGCCTTCTGAGCTGCCATAGCCAACAAAATGTTTCAGCGTTGCCGCTACTGTATCTCCACGGTCAAGACTTTCACCCTGAAGCCCTTCTACGGAAGCAACTGCCAGCTCTCCAATGAGAAACGGATCTTCACCGAAACATTCCTCCGTACGTCCCCAGCGCGGATCACGCACAACATCCAGTACCGGAGAATAGGTGACCGCGCCACCTTGGGCACGTGTCTCTCTTGCTACTGCCTGGCACATCTCCCGATACAGATCCACATTCCAGGTGCTCCCCAGTAAAAGGGGGACAGGATAGACCGTTCCGTCAATGGCCATATGACCATGCGAGCACTCCTCCCCAATCAGGATGGGAATCCCCAGTCTGGAATGCTCTATCGCATAACGTTGAATCAGATTGACCGCCTCAGCGCCTTCTCTGGCGGATAGTCCATTTTCCAGCGTAATGCCCGTCCACGGATCTGCGCGAAGTGCACCATAGAGGGAGCCGATGCCCCCATTTTCCACTTGCTGTTTAAAGGATTCGTTTAACGTGATGTTCCCTTGATCATTCGTATAGGTTTGCCAGCCAAATGGCTGCGTAAGTTGGCCTACCTTTTCTTCCGTAGTCATCAGGCTAAGCAGGTGTTGTACCCGTTCCTCTACGGATTTGCTTTGGTCCTTGTAAGTCATCAATCTGCATCTCTCCAATCCTATAACGTGATCCGGTTATTCTTTGACCGCGCCCACCGTCAGACCCTGTACGAAATAACGCTGGAAGAACGGATAAGCGAATATAATTGGCAACGTAGCAAGCACAACCATCGCCATTCGGGACGTATCCTGCGGAATGGACTGCATGGCTGCCAGACTCATCGAACTGTTAGCAGAGTTCTGCTGGATAAATTGAATACTCGACTCAATCCGCATTAACATAGATTGCAGTGGTACCAGATTCGGATTATCGATGTATAACAGCGCATTGAACCAATCATTCCAGTAACCGAGTGTACTGAACAACCCGATGGTTGCCAGTCCCGGCAAGGAGAGTGGAACCACGATTTTCATAAAGGTATAGAACTCACCGGCGCCATCAATCTTCGCCGATTCAATGACTGCATCCGGTACACTGGTCGAGTAGAATGTACGCAGGATCATAATATAGAAGGCATTCATCGCCAGCGGCAGAATCAGTGCCCATAACGTATCTTTCAACCCAAGCAGCTGGGATACGACCATATAGGTTGGAATCATCCCGCCGTTGAACAGCATGGTAAGAATTGCAAAGATGGAGAAAAATCTCCGATATCTGAAGCTCTTGCGGGAAACCGCATACGCATACAGCGACATGAGAATCAGACTGATGATGGTACCAAGTACCGTCACCAGGATGGTAACTCCATACGCCCGCAGCAGCGTGTCCCCACTCTGCCAGACAAACTGATATGCCGCGAGACTCCATTCTGCCGGAATCAGACGATACCCATCACGGGCCAGTGCTTTCTCGTCTGTAAACGAGATGATGACTACAAATATAAAAGGAAATACACAGATCAGAGCGAATAGACCTGCGATGATGTTCATGATCACGTTCCAGCCGTTGGATACGTGGTGGAAGTCGCGTTTTTTAACAAGCCCTGCTTGAGCCATAGTGGTTCACTCCTTTCCCTGTCCTAGAATAGGCTGCTGTCTTTATCTACTTTGCGAACAACATAGTTGGAGATAATAACAAGCACAAAGCCCACCACGGATTGATACAATCCCGCTGCTGTACTCATGCCGATCTCACCACTAGTTTTCAAACCTCGATATACATACGTATCAATAACATTAGTCACGGAATAAAGCGTACCCGAATCCCTTGGCACCTGATAAAAGAGTCCAAAGTCGGCATAGAAAATGCGGCCTACGGCCAGCAAGGTCATAATCGTGATGATGGGCGACAGCAACGGAATCGTAATATTGCGAATCTGCTGCCATTTGCTTGCTCCATCAATCATGGCTGCTTCATACAGTGATTTATCAATCCCCAGTATGGAAGCCAGATAGACAACGCTGCTATAACCTATGGTTTTCCATAACGCTACGAATACCAGAATATACGGCCAATATTTCGCCTCGGAGTACCACTGAATTGGTTCCATCCCAAACCAGCCGATAATCTGATTCAACATCCCGCGGTCCATGCTCAAGAAGCTGAATGCGAAGTAACCAACGATAACCCAGGAGAGAAAATACGGCAGAAACATGCCGGTTTGATACAGTTTGGCGAGTCGTTTATTGACTAGTTCCGAGAGCAGGATTGCCAATGCCACAGCAAACACCAGTCCCAGGAAGATAATGGCGATGTTATAAAAGAGGGTGTTGCGTGTAATGAGCCATGCGTCACTTGTGCTGAACAGGAATTTGAAATTGTCCCAGCCAACCCATTCACTCTTCATCAGACTTGCCCAGAACCCTTCACGGCTGAATCGATATTCTTTGAAAGCAGCCACTGTACCCACGAGTGGCAAGTAGGAGAAGAAGAAGAACCAGATGGCGCCTGGTAGCACCATGAGCAACATGACTCGGTTTCTAATCAGGTTTTTCAAAAATGTAGTCATTGTGGAGATCCTCCTTCAGGTTTGAATGAAAAAGGACCGGACGCGATAAGCAGCCGCCCGATCCTTACGATGTACTGTTACTTGTTTTCCGCTCTCCAGGCATCCAGCTGGCTTTGGGCTTCAGCCATTACTTTCTCCAGTCCGGCTTGATTGAACTTCTCAATCACTTGATCCAGATTGGCTGCCGGGTCCAGTGTACCTGTCATCAGTGCTGCCCAATATTGCTCTTTCACGTTCTGTACCGCCGTCAGTTCGGACGATACATTGCTTGCATCAAAGTTAAAGCTGAGGATCGGGGAATTGACACCTTCAGCGTTAAACTTCTTGAACTCATCCCATTTGTTATCCGGGTCATTGCTGTTCAGATAGAGCAGCATGTTGTTCCCAAGGGAGTATGAAGGCATATCGTAGTTTTTCGATTCAGGCAGATTTTCCATATGTGTGTCATCCACTTTTTTGTAGTGTGTGCCCTCAATACCGGAGTCCACCATATTACGCAGCACAGGATCTGTATTGAGCAGGTTCAGGAATTCCATCGCTTTCTCCGGATATTCCGAGTTGGCCGAGATGGCCATGATGGAACCTTGTACAGATGTATTTGTTATAATTGCTTCACTTGCCGGTGTTGAAACGACTTGATAACCGTAACTTGCAGACCATTGATTGTCCGCGAGCGGCTGAGTCTGTGCACGATCCAGGAACCAGTTGCCCGATGTTGTCAGGTCGTTCGTGGAACCTGTTGTTGCCGCTTCTGCCGATACATAACCAGCCTTGTAGTATTTGTGCATCGTAGTAAGTGCTTCTTTCATTTCAGGTGTTTCCAGTATGTTTACAAGCTTATAGTCTGTTGTATCCAGCTTGATTGCCATTGGCAGATTCTGAATGACATAGTCATAAGGCACGTAAGGAACATAGTTTTTATCCATAGCAAATGGTGTTACACTCGCCTCGTTTTCCTTAATTGTTTTGAGCAGAGGCTCCAGACTGTCTAACGTACGAACGCCAGAGATGTCCAGCTTGTATTTATCAACCAGCATTTGGTTAAAGCGCCATACCTCTTGTTGTGGCAGCTCTTTGTTGGCTGGAATTCCGTAATTGTGTCCATCTACCTTAGAACCGCTGAGGAACGCAGGATCAATGGTCTTGGTAAGATCCTGACCGTATTCAGCAAGCAGGTCATCCAGTTCAAGGAATGCACCTTTTCTGGCATTTTGTACATAATCGAATCCACCAGAAGAAGTGAACAGAATGTCCATTGGCTCACCGGATGCTACGTTAACCTGCATCTTCTGCGGGTAGTCACCCCAGTCAACCATCTTCATCGTTACCGTGGCATTAATTTTCTCTTTGGTATACTTGCTCACTTCTTCCATCACTTTATTGACGTCTTTCTGAGGGGTACCAATGGTATACCAGATCAACTCTACCGCGTCATCTCCAGCTCCCCCGGATTCTGAAGCATCTTTGCTTCCTCCACAGGCACTAAGAACAAGTGTAACGGCCATTAACAATGCAAGAACGAGTGAGAAGCGTTTTCTTTGTTTACTCATTTCTTTGATCCTCCCTTTTCGTGTTCCCTTAGGCTCTACTTACTAACTGCTTTAACCTTATCGAATGAAAGCATTTACAAAAAGAAGATAAACTTAAGTTTTCGAGGTACAAATTAAAGAGAAATCGTCCTTGGGCAACTTTTTTGTACCTATTTAAATAAATCGCTTACATGAAAGAGACATGCCGGGTAACGTATGCCATGATTTTCTACCATGCCATTCCTGTTCCCGATATGTCTCTTGGCTCTCTGTCCGCATGGTTGGATCTACCCGTCACCGAATTAACCAAACACCTTGAAATCAGTCGGTGAAATCCCCACATATTTGCGGAACTGTTTATAGAAATACCCCGTCTCCCAATACCCTACATTTCGGGCGATCTCATGTACCTTCAGATTGGAATTGCGTAGTTGCTCCTTCGCACGTTCAATCCGGTATTTGTTGATATATTCGGCAAACGTCTCCCCGGTCTCCTTATGGAACAATTGTCCCAAATACACCGGATGCAGATGATAGTGGGCACCCAATAGCTTCAAGGAGAGCTCTTCTGCGTAGTGTTTGTCGATATGCTGAAGCACTTGGTTTACAATTGGATTTTTCAGATCCTGCAATAGGGATTGGATCGTCTGCGACCCAACCTGCTGAAGCGCCCGCACGAGTTCATCAAAAGTACCACTGTCCAGTACAAGTTGAAGCCCTTGTTGGTATATGGCAGACTCATCCGAGTGTTTGATGCTCTCCAGTTCCATCTTGAAGCGAATCACAACTTCCAGTGCGGTATTCTGTAACTCCCCAGGCGTAAGCCCATCGCGATGCTGTTCAAAATCTATGCGAATCCTGTCAGCAAGTTGTTCTGTATTGCGGGACAGAATGAGTTTGGCATACTCCCTCCATTCAATGAAAAAGGTCGCCGTTGAACTTCCGCACCTTTCCAGCATGGCATGGTCGATGACTTTAAGGTCGGGATAAATCATCACATACTGGAGTGCTTTTTTGGCCTCGGCATAACTGGTCGGCGCATGGTATAACCCTTTCATCAATCTGCCTGCTCCAATGCGTGCCGCCGGATGGGTTACGGTTATCTCATCAGATAATGCCTGCAAGCCATCCATCAACTTCTGTTCCTCATCACTCGTACCCTGAATATTGGCAATAATGACGATGTCTCCATCGATATCATGAAATACGTTCAAATGGCGCCTGTCTCTCAGCATCTCTTCTACATGTTCAAACATGCCGGGTACTTGCCCTTTGTCACGCAGGATGGCTACAGCAACGTCAGGTGCATCCAACGAAAGGTTCATGAACTGGGCACGTTCTTCAAATTCAGTAGCTGCAATCTGTCCCGTAAGCCATCGATGAAGAATGTTATCTTTCAGAATCTGGATGCCATACGCATCATCGGCTTGAGGTGATACCGTATGATCCAGCTTGGACGCCGTGTTGCTCAGCGTGGATTCCAATTCCTCCACATTAATCGGTTTAAGCAAATAATTTTCGATTCCCAGCTGCATGCCTTCCTTCAGATATTCGAACTCATTGAAACCACTGAGGATAATGACCTTAATCTCAGGTTGTACTCGCCTTGCTTCCCGAATCAGGTCAAGACCATTCATGAGTGGCATAGATATATCCGTGATCAGAATGTCCACAGGCTGAGAAGAGAGCGCTTGTAACGCCGCTTGTCCATTGCCCGCATGACTCACAATTTCCATTCCAAATGAAGACCAATCCACAATATCGTATAAACCTTCAATGATGAATGGCTCATCGTCCACAATAAACACCTTGTACATATTACACACCTGTCCCTTCTGAATATGGATAACGCACCCTGATTCGTGTTCCTTCTCCGAGGGTGCTCTCTATGGTGATACCGAACTCTGGCCCATACAGGAAGCGCAATCGACTATGGACACTGCGCAGCCCGAACATCTGACCAGACTCTTCAGGACGTTCCAGTTCTTCAAGGATTTCCGTCAGGCGTGCCGGATCAATGCCTTTGCCATTATCTTTGACTTCCACTTGCACCACATCATCTGTCTCTTCCACAACAATGGATAATCGGTTATCCGAACGTTCTGTCTGAATGCCGTGTACGACATAATTCTCAATGATGGGTTGCAGCGAAAGTTTGACCACAGGATGTTGATAATATGCAGCATCGATCTGGATCGTATATATGAAAATATCCTTGTAGCGGATTCGGAATAATTCCAGATACAAGCGGCAAGCTTCCATCTCATCCTTCAGCGTATAATTTTTCTTTTGCTGTACCAGGCTCTTGAACAATACGGATAGACTATAGATCATCTCGCCAACATCTCTCGCCCCTTGGGATATCGCCCTCATCCGAATCACTTCAAGCGTATTGTAAAGAAAATGAGGGTTGATGCGCGCCTGCAATGCGACCAGCTCGGTCTCCTTCTGTTTGATCTCGGCCTTGTAGACCCGTTCAATATACAGATTCAGCTCATCCAGCATGTCGTTGAAGCTATGTGAGATCTGCCCCAGTTCATCATCTCGCGGATCGTCGATGCGAGCCGTCAAATTGCCATATTTCACTTTTTGGGTGAAGCGGATAATTCGACGGGTTCGTTTGGCAAAGTTAATAATGAAAAATGCCGGAACCAGCACGGCAAACAAAATACATACGATACTGATCGAGATAATGGTATTGCGAATGCCCGCATAGGTTTCAGCCATCTCTTCTACCGGAACGGTGCCAATGACCACATACCCCTGATCGGCGGAGACAAACTTGTTGACGTACATGTTCTGCTCCTTTTTCATTGAATCCATATCCGTCTGATCAAACAGCGAATCGGCCACATTCACGTAGGGGTACTTCTTCCCGTAATAATGATTGTTGGAGTCAAATAACACTGTCCCTTTCGCCGATAACACCACGATTTCTCCCTTGAGATTACTCTCGTAGTTATCCAGCGCGTTACCGATTCCCTCCGAGTCAAAGAAGACAAGAAACTGGCCTAGATTCCGAAGAGTCTGTGTATTGTTAATCGGTACGCGGATGGAGTAGAGCGCAGGGTCCCATTGATTAATCTCTTTGCGAATCCAGTAGTTGGGTGCACTGATATTGGGCGTTTCCATCGCCATCACGTCCGGAATATAGGAATGAGCTACATTGGCGTCCAGCTTGCGGAACTGCTTGTGTTGATTAAAGGTAGACAAATCCTGCTGCTCAGCGCTATATAACATGAGTTGGTTAATCTGCGAATTACGATCCATAATGTTCTGAAAATGTTTCAACACATCGGCCGAATAGTCATCCTGATTGGCGTAATATCCATTGGTCATGTGCTGAACATATTCAGCGTACGAATGATTCATCAGGTACGTAATGTTAGCGGACAGCGCCTCATTCTGATGCATATCCCTCACCATGTTTTGCACCGATTCATACTGCTGATGAATGTACCGGTCCACATGTTCCATCGCCGCTTTCTGGATCGCCAGTTCCCGGCGAATCGTGGAATCGGACACCGACAGGAAGATGATATAAGATAACGTAATGATCGTGACAATCGATATCATCGAGAAGATCAGGAGCATTTTCATAAACATATTATTTTTGAAGAAATTATTGTAAACGCTAACAATTTTCAATTCGCATGTTCCCTCCGATGCTGTTTTCCTGACTTGAATTATACCATCAGGCTTCTGACATTAACTTGTCACCTGCAACTTTTCTTTAGTTTATATCTGTGTTTCTTTAATTTCACCCTATTTAAAAACGCTTTCATCCACTATCGTTAACCATAAGTTTAGCTTTGTGTAAAAGAATACCTTACATTCATTCCACTTGAAGGAGGAACAGCATGACACGCAAACTCAAACCAAAAGGCCTCATTCCCAAGGTCACTGCCATGGTCCTGACTACGGCTCTGCTTGGACAAGTTGTTGCATCATCCGTTTATGCCGGAGACACGCTCCCTTACACAGGCGAAAGCGCCAAAGGGATGAATCAGCCCTATCAACACGGGTACACCTCGGCCCAGATTCTGAACTGGACACCGGAAAGTGATATCCATGGTGATCTCCTTCGTGCCCATGTTCCCTTGCAGCCCCGTAATGAAGCGTTCGCTGCCACACAGGCTTATCCTGAGCTTAGCCCGGACACCCAACTGTTCACAATGAGTGGTGATTATGGCAATGCATTCTTCGATAGCACACCTTATACCAATGAATTCAGCCAGTACCTGTTTAATTATTGGCAATATACAGACTACTACAGCTATTGGCACGGTATGGCCTCTGCGGGAGTACCTGAGGAGCTGTACGATCCGAGTAAAGAATGGACGGAGAAATACTTCGAGTTTGGTATTTTGAACATTCCGAATCCGGCCTACACCAATGCAGCCCACAAAAATGGCGTTAAGTCCATTGCCAACATCTTTTTCTCGGACAATGACCGTGGACCACAGACGTACAAACAAATGCTGATCCAGGATGAAAACGGTAACTTCCCTGTGGCCGAGAAATTGGCCGAGATGGCAGAATACTACAACTACGATGGATATTTCTTCAATCAGGAAGAGGTTGCCCGGGGTGTAGCCCCTGAAGATATCGCATCCTACAAGAAATTCATGAAATATCTAAGAGATAAAGGCCTGTACGTTCAGTGGTATGATTCCACCATCAATACAACAGGCAAAATTCAATACCAGAACCAATTTAATGGGCTCAACAGCCCCTTTGTGCAGGATTCCGTTCTCGGCAGAGTCTCGGATTCCATCTTCCTGAACTATGTATGGAACCACAAGATGCTCCGCGATTCCCGTGATCATGCCCTTAGCTTGGGACTTGATCCACTGGAAACCGTCTTTGCTGGTGTCGAAGGTGGACATGACAAATTCGGCCGCTGGAAGCAATCCTATGACCTGCGCCATAACCTGGATGAGAACGGTCAACCGATGAACAGCATCGCGACATTAGGTGCCGACTTCACCCACAACGCTCTGGATGAAGAGATGGGCGATGGCAGCACCAATCATCGTGCGGAAGATGAGTACCAGTGGATGACCTTTGTACGTGATCGTGCCTGGTGGTCTGGTCCAAATCAAGACCCGACAGATGCACGTCGTAATGCGTCTGCCGATCTGTCGGATGTGTATGCTTCCGGCGCAAACTGGGATGGAATCGCTGCGTATCTTACCGAGCGATCCGTCATCAACGGCTCTAATTTTGCGACCAGCTTCAATACGGGCCACGGCCTGAAATATTATGAAGACGGTGCTGTCTCGAACGATAAAGAATGGTCAAATATCAACATTCAGGATATCCCTGTCACTTGGCAATGGTGGATGGATAGTAAAGGTGACAAGCTCAGTGTTGATTTTGACTACGGTCCATCTTATGAGAAAGGTGCAAGGTACAACTATGACTCCATTGGAGCGTTTAATGGCGGCAGCTCTCTCGTGGTGAACGGTACACTGAACGCGGAGAACTTCCTTCGCCTCTACAAAACCGACCTGTCCGTCAACGGACAATCCAAACTGGAACTGACGTATAACAAACCGTCGACTAGTGACGCTTCCTCCCTGCATGTTGGGTTGATCTTCGAAGATAATCCATCTAACGTGGTCAATGTGGAAGTGCCTCAGTCAGGCCAGCATACAGAAGGCTGGAAGACAACTTCGCTGGATTTGAGTGCATATCAAGGCAAAACCATTGCCGCTATGGGATTATCCTTCGACCCGAATGGCAAAGAGATTGAGAATTACCAGATGAATATAGGCGAGATCCGTATGTTCGACGGTTCAGCGGCTGTACCGGATGCACCGACCGGATTCCATATTGCCAAAGCACTGACCAATACCGATGAACTGGTTGTCGCATGGGACATGAAAGACTATTCTGAGGTCAAACAATACAATTTATATGAAAATGGCGCCTATGTAGGCGGCGTGTATGATTCCACTTTTTATATCAAATCGCTAAAACAGCCATCTGGTGAACTGTCTATCCGTGCGGTTGGTGCAGATGGTACCGAAAGTGAAGCAACCGTCCTGCCTTACGATCTGAATGCAGCCGTTCAGAATATTGATGTGAAATTCAAAAAGAATGGCGATGCTATTGTAAGCTGGAAAAACCCGAAAAAAGCGAAAGAATCAGGCAAAGACAAAGATAAGAATACGGATAAGGACAGGGATAAAAATAAAGACAACGGTAAAGGCAACGAGTCAATTCAGCTCACACTAGAAACAGAATACACGAAAGAACCTTTCACCAAGTCACTTCAGGTCAAAAAAGGAAAACAATCTGCCGTCCTGACCGGACTTCCGACCAATGGTGAACATTACGTGCTGAACATCGCCATTGGCGGGCAGAATCCGGTTACCCATACCGGACAGCTCGCAGATCTTCAGATTACACCATACGCCAAGGAAAAGGTCACGGTAAAAGATGGAAAGTACACATTAGCCCTCCCGGATCTGGAGGACTGGTATAAGATCTATGTATATGAAAATGGGGTACCACGCGAGTTCGGAGTCACTTACGTTTCGCAGAAATTCCCGTATATCATTCGGGGAAGAACAAAGCTGAGTGAACTGACCTTTACGCCATCGTCCAACAACAGCTCATTGAAGCTGGTTATTGAGGATTATGCGGGCAATCAGGTCAGTACGATTTTGAGATAATACTGCAAAGTATTTTTTGTTCTCGCCTGCATAACAGTTGAGATAAAAACGTACAGCCCTTCACTTCCAAAAGGAAGTTGAAGGGCTGTTTTTGTTGATTTAACAATAAATATTCAATCCAACAGCTATTAAACAGCATTCCCGTTAGCATAGTCCTTCGGATGAAATTGAGGATAGATGCTTGCGCAACTGCTTTTTATCTATTTTATCCACGGCTGTTCTCGGCAAAGTATCCACAATGAACAGTTGAGTCGGCCATTTGTACGGAGCAAGGTGTGGCTCACAAAACGCCCGCACCCGCGTCAGATCCATACTTTCACCGTCCCGTAACACGATGAAAGCGACGAGTTCCTCGCCTTCGTCAGGAAGAGGATGTCCGATTATAGCCGCCT
This sequence comes from Paenibacillus sp. FSL H7-689, assembly GCF_000517905.1. Taxonomy (NCBI): domain Bacteria; kingdom Bacillati; phylum Bacillota; class Bacilli; order Caryophanales; family Paenibacillaceae; genus Paenibacillus; species Paenibacillus sp. FSL H7-689. The sequence continues at coordinate 144,970 of NZ_ASPU01000002.1, read as the reverse complement.
CGCTTACCGACTCATGTCTCACCATAACATGCTCCACTTCGGCGCAAAACACATTGGAACCGCCCACAATAACCATATCCTTCAAGCGATCAAACACATAAAGATAACCTTCGACATCCAGACAACCGACATCCCCAGTTCGAATCCAGCCATCGGACATGGTCTCGGCAGTAGCCTCCAACTGGAGCCAATACCCCAGCATGGTCTGTGCACCCCGAACAACGATTTCTCCAGCCTCGCCCGTAACTGTCTCACTTCCGTCCGTATCTATTATCCGAACTTCGAAGGCCTGCTCACCTTGGGCAGCCAAGTCAGCAGGACGACCTACGGATCGAAGGCGATGAGGATCGCCCATATGCTGAGCAGGAAAAAGGCGGCTTATGGACATTCCACATTCCGCTTGTGAGTAGTTGTTCACAATGATAACTTCAGGAAATTGCGATACGACCTCCTGTAGTGTATCCGGGGAAATAATGGACCCTCCGCAGCCAATAAGCGATAGACTCTTCAAGTTTCTACCTCCTACGGATGCCTCGCGGGTAAGATCACGAAGCAGTTGGCCTACTGTGCTGAGTTGTGTAATCTGATCACGTTCAATAGCTTCCATAATGCGGTGTACATCCGCCGGGTATTCGTCTAGGAATACAAGACAGCCTCCAGCAGCCATGGTCGCCCACAGCTGGAACTGACCCACCAAATGGGATAAGTTGAGCACTAACACACGACGCCCGAGATCATGACCGAAGCCTGCAGAAGGCGTAAGTTGATTCCAAGCAGCCATACCACGATGCGAATGCATTACTCCTTTTGGCCGACCAGTTGTCCCACCCGTATAAATCAGGACTGCCGTATCGTCTACACTTCGTTTGAAATGGTCTTTTGGAGAGAACGCGGGTTCCTGCTGTAAAAGAGCAGCGAGCGAACTGTTATTCGTCCCTTCTTCGTCTATCGTAAACAGTTTTGGACAATACCCAAGAAGCTTTACCGTGGCAATAGCTACTTTAGCATGTTGGTCATCATGAATAACCATATGTGGTTCTGCATCCTGAAATATCGCAGCGAGTTCAGGCACTGTTAGCATAGGAGAAGGAACGAGTGGTATAGCGCCGATCCCAACTGCTGCATAAAACGCAACAACGAGCTGGGGATCTGGATCACCTAAAAGGGCAAAGCGATCACCGGCTCGGAGTCCTTCAACATACAGGGTATGACTGAGTCTTTCAACTAGACCGTAAAGCTCCCCATAACTCATCGTTTGCCCATGTCGCATTAACGCAGGTTCCTCAGGGTACAGACTTGCTGCAATTGGCAATCGTTCGGATAGAAGCAAGCAATTACCCCCAACATTTAAATTTCCATTTCTCCGTTAAGAAAACTATGGAATAAAAAGAGAGTAGCATATATCTGGAATAATAAGTAATCATCATCCCCTATTAAGCTCATAAATTCTCCTGATATTACAGTTCTGCCCACATACGATCCTTGCCGTTAACCTACTTGCTAGCTTAATTAGGTAGCCAAAATTGGGCTCCTTTTTAAATCCGTTAGTTGTAAACCGCAGTTGATTACGTTGATTCTTTGAGCATTAAGCTAACGTTTCCCCTTATTTTAATGAACCTCAATTATGCATTTGAATAATTAATCGAGACCACTCCTGGTTCACTACGGAACGAAGGAGTACCCCAAGTACCCGAAGAAGAACTTCGGCTCGTGCTCCTAGTTTGTATCCTCCCATAGTTGAACGGAAAAGAAGTATCTTTATATACTAAAAGTGAGACCTTTACATCTAAAGTAATCTTCATCTCGTTTAACAAAAAAGTTCATAACGTCTTTTTAACCATTCAAATGATCTACTCTTGATGTTTGTAATTATACGTGTATGAGTGATCCGGTAGGACGTCCAAATTTTTAAAAAAATAATCCCAACCTTTATTTCGCCTGGCACACTATATAATTGTCAGGAATTACAGATGCAACTATGGAGGCAAAAGATGGATTCAATTGGTAAAAACGAAAAAGAAGCGGCGGAAGCAATTCGGAGCTATGTCAAACCGATTTTCGGTTTTGCCTTAAACCGTATCAAACAGCGGGCCGAGGCGGAGGATCTGGCTCAGGAGATTATGCTGCAGTTGTTAAAATCCTTCTCTGGGGTGCGGGACATTAGAAGCCTTGACGCTTACGTCTGGACGGTTGCCCGATACACTTGGGTGAATTGGTTGAAAAAGCGTGCGCACGTTCCCCAAGCGTTCGAAATCAACGGCATGTCCGAACTGTCTGCTGCCCCTTTCCGAGAGCCGCTTGACCGGTTGCTGGTAACCGAAGCTTACCGCGAGCTGCGCCGAGAAGTCGCGTTTCTGTCCGACATCCATCGCCGGATCGTGGTCATGCATTACTACGACGAGCTTAAAATCGGCGATATCGCGATTGCTCTGAATATTCCTGTCAACACGGTGAAGTGGCATTTGAGCGAGGCCAAAAAGAAGTTACGGAAAGGGATGAAACGTATGCGTGCAACAGGAACTTTAAGTGTCAATCCGGTCAGTATGGGGGAAATGGGCCATTCCGGTTCGGCCGGCAGCCTGGGCGAAACCAACGATTTTCTTGGACGCGCCTTGGCGCAAAATATCGTTTACGCGGCTTATCATAAGGCGCGTACCGTACATCAAATCGCGGAGGAGCTCGGAATGCCGCCGTCTTTGCTGGAAGGCGAAGTCCGGCACCTGGCCGATTACAATTTTCTCATCCAAACCTCTCCCGGCAAATATCAAAGCAATACCATCGTCTGGGACCTCTTCGAGTTAGCCGTAGCTGGTCATCAATTCTGGCAAGATTGCGCCGCCGAAGTGGCCGATGTTCATTTCGACGCGTTAATGGAAGTTCGCCGGCAAGTCGAGGATAGCGGAGTGTACGTTCCGGACGGCGACTATAACTTCCTGCTCTGGACCTTGCTGCCCAAGAACGTCGAGGAGCAATCTTGGCGGAGCATGCCGGCGGGCGACAACTTCGATGCGGTCGCACCAATGCGAAAGGACGGAGGTCAGTATATTGCCTATGCGGCGTTGAACACGAGCAGCAATGCCGATCCGGGTTTTGATTTGAGTAGTTACATCACCTTCGGTCCGTCGCTCCGCTACGTCGAAGACAGCCCCTTATACTTGTGGCAATTCAATACGTACTGGAGCGACCGCCAGGTGGATTGGCGTTCCCTGGAATACCGGAATGTCGAGGTTTGTCATGCGTTCCAACAAGGAGAACTGCCCGACAACGAAGAGAACAGCGAGCAATATTCGTTCCTGCTGGAGAAGGGGTACATCCGCAAGACGGAGGAGGGGTACAAGTTCAATGCGGTCTGGATCGACTCTCCGCAAACGTTGGATCGGTTGAACAAGGCAATGCCGGATTTGTCCGCTCTGTATGCGCCTGCTGTCGGCAAGCTCTACGATAAAATGCTCAAGCTGTTCCTGCAAAATCAGCCGAAGCATTTGGAGCCGCAACTTGCTTACATGGTGAGAGGCAACACCGGCGGAGGCCGGCTTGTCGCTTATATTTTGAAGCATTTGATCGATAACGGGAAGTTAAAACCGCCGTTGCCGCACCAGCAGAAGACGATTTCAACCTGGATGGGGCCGGTCAAGTAAGTCGGTTCGGAAATGATACGAAGAATAGCCCTTCCCGGACGGTGGCCATTTTTACACAAAACTTTGTCTGTCCTGTCCAACGAAGTGATTAGGACATCGCTATTTCACACGGCCCCCTCCTGAACGTATGGAAATGATTAAAAAACTACCCATGACGCATGTGCGTCATGGGTAGTTTTTTAATCGCAATCGTATCTGCCAGACTTCTCCTTTACCTTACGATTTTTATCTCTCTTGTCCGCAACCAACTGCGAGAGGCCAGATGCTCCACATACTCAGCAGATCTATTCAGCAAAACTGTCCGTTAGTTGAGTAAAAGCAGCCAATCACAATGATCAGCTACTTTCTTGTTGTTATTGAGCTAACGTTTCCCGTTAGTTCAAATCGTTGGGGGGGGGTATAAATTGAAAGATTCCAATCAAGGTGAGCTGAACTTGCTTTCCCAGAAAGCCAATACGTTTTTTAGCTCCTGCATCTCTTTCTCCATTGGTAATCCTCACTTAATACCACATAGCCGAATTGCCTTTACGCTTTGCTTTTTCGGGGTTTAAAAAAAGTGGAGTGGCGTCGTGTAAAATTATTTTAAAACGATGTGGCTTTTTACCTCCCTTCGGTGTCTAATGAATTGTAAGTTCAGGAGGAGGTATTACTGGTGTCACGAGCTCAAGACAAAAAGAAAATCCCTGTTCTTCCGGAGGATCAGGAGCACATCCAGCATTTCGAAGCCATTTATAATCAATATCGAGATAGAATTCGAAATTATATTGCAGTAAAGACAAATTCGGCAACTGCCGATGACTTAACGCAACAAGCTTTTTTAAAAGCAATGGAAAACTTTCATTTGTTTAAGTATAACTCCAGTATATTTACTTGGCTATTCAAAATCGCTCAAAATATTGTGAAAAACGAGTATCGCACGAAATCACGAAATAAAGAAATATTGCACGAAGTAATCGATTTTCAGTCCCAATCGATATCCCTCGATATTGCTAGAGATGTCGATATTCGTCTTGATATTAGTGTTGCATTAGCCCGATTGAATGAATTAGATCAACAAATCATATCATTGCGTTTTTTCGTCGATTGCACTTTATTGGAAATATCCAAAATCATCGGGATGCCTCAAAGCGCAGTCAAGAACAGACTCTATCGTGCCTTAAACAAACTAAAAAAAGAATTAAAAGAATGGGGTGACATTACAATCATGTCTATTAAAGAATTGATATCAATTGTGGATAAAAACGAGGCTCCCTCCAAGAATGATGGTATGAACAAGGTATACCATGACTTATTTGAAGAGTTGAAAAGCAATGTAGATCGAATTATTATAACCTATCGTCATCGACCTTCTCAGAAAATCGCTATTGAGATCTATCCGGATCTGCCCACTTTTCATCAAGCAATAAACGAGCCGGATGCGCCCAATTGGTTTATGGGAACCTATGAAGACAATAAAATTAAAATCGTATCCCCACTCAACCCAGGCCCTGAACATACGTATCAATCGGTACTACGGCACACTCTAAGCTTGTTTACGGTGTGGTTAGTGAAGGATATTAATCCGTTGGCACCGAAATGGCTTACACACGGTCTCGGCGGGCATGAAGCCAAACAAACGTCACAAGAATATATCCAGTATAGAACTTCCGAATCGATTCAAAATAACGCTGTCCCTAGCTTTCAAGCATTAACTAATGATACCTGGGATTTCGAGAAGATAGGGGGATATGCATTCTCGCACTTGCTCGTAGAATATCTCATCCATTCATACAGTTTAGATGCGCTCAACAAATTCATACGCGATGCCACTGATTTTCAAGGCGCATTTCAAGTATCGGAAGCTGAGCTGCACGGGATGTGGGTGCAATATTTAAAATCTAGGCTATGTTAAATTTTGATACTAGTATTTGACCATAACAAAACCACCTTCGAAAAGGTGGTTTTGTTATGGTCTCCCGTAACTCAACAGTACACCATACATGTTCTATCTAGTACAGCCTTATAGCCCCAATCATTAAACTATCCTGCCCGTTAGCTTAATAAGGAGCTCATCATCCTAATATAATTTTTCGTGTTCTCTACTTTCTGTAAAGGTATACCAAAAAGGATCGTTAGCATTTTTGCAACGATCCTATTGTCAGTCCGCTAGTTTAAATAAGTAACTGATCACTCTGACACCCTGCCGACTTTAGGTCCTAGGAATATTAAGATTGCATCTATTTACAAACTCATAGAAAGGAGACCTGAGATAATTCGCCTGTTAGCCATGATTTTATACATCAAAAGGAATTACTTATGTAAGGTCACAGCCACTCACCCTAATTAGAGCGTCTCAACCAACTTCTGAATCTTTGAGTGGGAAATTAAATATACAGGTCCCATTATTTCTATTTTGCCGTCCTTTACACGTATAGCGCTCTCCTGTTCTGCCGCATAAATATCAATCTCTTCAGACAAGGGGAACAGGTAGCCTTGAACAAACATTGCGTAATCGCGTTGAGAATGAGATTCGTAAGCAAAATGATCAAAACCAATACCATTATAAATAGTACTTGTTTCAACTTCATCAGTGTTATTCAAGCTTAACCATTTTGCAGCCATGTTTAACGCACCGGCGCTGGCACCCATTATAATGGCATTGCTATTCTTAATAACATCCGATAATTCATAATCCAACAAAAAATCGTTCTGTAAAACAGGATATCCACCACATAAAAAAATGACAGAAGCGTTCCGAATGAATCGCTGAGCATCTTCTTTCTGCATACGGTAATCGATGAAATGATATTCATCAAAAATAATGTTAGCCTGATTCAACCATGTCCATTCAGAAACATCATCAAAGTTAACTTGCTCATCTTTATAACCAGACGGATTAGCACTAATCATAACAAGCAATTTTCTGTCTTGTATATCCTCCTGCAAACAATGGACCAGCTTCTCAGGAAAAAAATGATTAAACCAACTGAAATAGTAGTGAGTTTTCAAACTTAATTACCTCCATATGTATTATTTACATTCATCCATAGGATTCATAGACAACCTCTTTTTATATGCATTATACAAAATAATCCAATTAATTGATCGTACCTTTAACATAACTATAACCACGTTAAAAAAAGCCCAGTTCTTCCCCCGGGCAACATACATTTTTGTATGGGTTACTTACTTATAAACTCTACCATCTTCTGATGCAATTCCTTCTCGGAACATTGAAAGATACCATTAAAATCCTGAGGGTCACGGATCAATTTGTTTAAATGGTCTATTCCATATCGTTGAACAACAAACTCCACAAATAGGAACGAAAACTGAAAACCCTTCATCGTTTCGAAATCCCAGGTATCATTATCTAATTGTTCGAACGTTGGGATCTCTAAATTGTGAATAGCCTCTTCTGTTGTACCTTCAATATAGTCCTGAGTCATCAGCTTGGCTTCATATCCACCAATTCCTTGCCTTATCCATTTCGGAGCCTTCGGATTGATTTCACTTATTAGCCACATGGTGAACAAGTGAACCGTACCTTTAAGAATCGATGGATAGGTATGCTCCGGTCCTGGATTTAATGGAGATACAATTTTGAGAATACTCCCTTCATAGGTACCCATGAACCAATTCGGAGCATCTGCTTCTCCGACCGCTTGGTGAAACGATGGCATATCAGGATATACTTCAATCGTTACTTTTCGCGATGGATGATAATTGTACTTTAACGAGATTCGTTCAATATGATCACTTAGTTCATTGAACAAATCATGGTGTACTTTATTGGGCTGATTGTTCAATCCCTCGTTTTCACCCTTATTAACAATTGAAATCAGATCTTGAATAGACATGATCGTAACGCCTCCCCATTCTTTCAGTTCCTTTTTAAGTTTTTCCAAAGCTCTGTAGAGTCTGTTCTTTACTGCACTCTCACGCATCCCGACAATCTTAGAAATTTCAAGCAATGTGCAGTCCACAAAAAAGCGTAATGCAATGATTTCCTGGTCGGTTTCATTTAACTTTTTCAGCGCAACTCCGACATCAATTCGAAAATCAACATACTTCGTAAATTCAAGGGAGATCGACTGTGATTCATATCCCGTAAAATCAAACGGCGTTTCTTTTTTTCGCAATAATCTTCGATATTCGTTTTTCACTGTATTCTGAGCAATCTTGAATATCCATGTAAATAAATTTGATTTCCCTTGGAATCGGTGAAGATTCTCGACTGCTTTTAAAAACACCTGTTGAGTCATATCATCTGCAACCATCGGGTTCAATTTCAGGGAAAAGTAGTTGCAAATTCTTTGACGATACAGCTCATAAGTGTTTTCAAAGTTAGTGATACTTTCCTGTTTATCCGGATAAACAGGTTTTGTGTCATGAGCTCCTGACATGGTAAGAACCTCCTCTTGATTTACAATGAATTAGACACCAGAGAGAGTCAGAAGGCCACATAAATATAAAATAAATATGTATTCAATCTTTCAGGTTTGTTACTTACAGGACTAATCACCCTTTTTGAAATCTCACTTCATATCATCTCTATGATTTCATATCTTTACAAATTTATAATGATAAGCAAAGATTGGAATAGTTCTGGAGGGAATCACATCATGTAACCGCCTTCCCAAAATGAAGGAGAGATAATAATGAAATACACCAATGTTTTATTATCAAGCGTCATTGTTTTAGGTAGCTTAGGCACGTTATCAACTGCATCATCTTCACTTCATACTTCAGATAAAATAGCACATATTGCTGCTAACTCAACATCTGTGAACTCTTCGACATACCAGAGTATATCTAAGTTTGAAAAAACAAAAGGCTCAAACAAAATTGTCTGGAGAGGTGACGACATCACGATAACCGCGAACACCTTAAAGCTAGATGCTGCTGCCGATTTTGAGCAAAACATCATTGACACCATTGTAGTTACTCATGGTAAAGAAAAGCACACCCTACAAACAGGAGATTTTGAAGTGAAATTATTGGATATAAGTAGTGTTGCTGAATCTCCATCGAATGAATGGGTTGCTATCCAAGTAGAAAAAAGTGCCGGCAGCAACCTCATTCTCGTGAACCTTAAAACAGGAAATTACACAATTATAAACGAACGTCTTGAAAAAGCAGGTAAACAAAATGTAGAAACCATTTCATCATATAATTGGTCACCAAAAGAAGACATCATTGCATTTTCTTATGGAAGTACGGATAAAAGCACGTTAGCAATATACGACACTAAGAAAGACAGTGTTGTTTATCTCCCTCGGGCAACCAACTATATTAGCACAGGTCTAATTTTATGGTATAAGAACGGAAAAAATATTGATTATATTAGTGAGTATCCTTCAGATCAATGGATTCTTTTCAGATACGATACAGGAAGCAAAAAAGTTAAGCCTGTAAAAAGAATCACAAAAAAGGAATTTCAGCAGTGGTTTAAATTAGATAAATATCCTACAAAATAATAAAAAAAATGGATTAAACGTAAAATACGTTTCTTCAGTTCAACTTATATAGCAAAAAGGCGAGTCTCCATTAATCGGGGGACTCGCCTTTTTGCTATATAATAAATATTTAAGAAGTTCCTTTTTGTTTACTCGCCTGCATCTGCTGGGCAAATCTCATCATCTCTTCGAACTCTTCCTCGGATACGGCATCTCCATCGGTGCTTATGTCTTGTACAATCGGAATTTCGGGTTTAGCTTTGGTTCCTTTGCCGTATGTACGGGTACGGGTTCCAGCTGCACCAGCAGCCTGTTTGCCTTTGACCTTGGCCTGATCACGAATATATTGGACGGCTTTCTCGTAGGAGTTTACCTGCTTAAGCAACATGTTGGAGGCGATCGCCTCAACAAAGTTACGGTTAATCCGCTGCTCGCCACCGGATACAAGCAATGCCATCAAATAATGAATCAATACATTGATGACTTCACCCGGCAACTTGTAGCTCAGATCAATTTTCTCAAATATATCGATGAGATTGTCCGGTACTGCGCCCGGGAAGAACGTCTGCAACAGACGCGTATACGGCTCATTCCGCAACATCATATTGTATTGATGAATATCACACTTGGTCATAAATTGTGGAGGTACTTCGACGTAGTATTCCATCTGTACTCCATGTTCAACAGGTGGTTCACCAGAGTCCTCTTTCCGTTCAGGCTCCTCCATATGCTGTCTCAGTGCCACGACCTTGGCTGCCTGTACAGTCTGTTGCTCATGCCGCTTCTTCGTCTGTCTGAACTGCATGCTCGCCTTATGCTGAAGATCATCCAGAATCAGCTGGCCCTGCGGACTGAAGATATCATCTTCATCCAGCAGACGGCATACATCCTGCACACTGAGATTAAACTTGTTCACGACATAATTTACAATGCCAAGTTGTTCGTGATCAAATCGCAATTGTTCTACATGACGGCGATTGACGGACTCCCGCGGGAAACGCAAAATAATGTCGGCATAGTTCAAACTATTTTCTTCCGCTGCATCATTCGTGCCTGTCCGCTGCGCCGTAGTTGATACTTCCGACAATGCTTGCTCCAACTCATAATCAATTACGTGGGTATTCAATTCAAATATATCGTAAAAGGGAACGGAAATATTCTCTTTATTAGCTGCCGGATAAGGCGCGTCGCCATTTTCCACTGCCGAGAAACCGGAACGCAGGGAAAGGACGGCAAATTTGCCTATCTTGTCACGAAGCAGCAGTGTCAAATGCTGTGTCCGGAAAAACTCTGCCGGAGAGAGCGGCGGTTGCAGCTCATATTCGTAGATGTAATCATCATTTTCCGGTATATATAGGCGTGATGTCTGAAGTAGCCCCACTGCCTCAAGCTTGGATGTCTGCTCTAACAAATATTTGCGCCCTTTCTCACTTGGCTCCAAGCCAAGCGTCATGAACAGCCTCCGTTGCTGTTCAAGCGGCGAATAACCGACCTGTTCACCGGGAAGATGCTGAAACAACAGCCGATACAAGCCAACCGCAAAAGCACCTACCATGGGCTGATATGCTCCTGTAAGCATACGGTCATCCAGGGCGCTAAGTCCAAACTCCCTGTATACGCAGTAGCGATGATGTTCAGTATAATGGTGCAGATTCTTCATGCGCATAGCCTGATCTCCTTCTCCCCAAAAGTATGTTTATCTATTCTATCATAAATGTCTGATCCTCAAATGCTCAAAAACAGGTAAAAAGATGGCCTGTTCTCGTTCCGTTTCGTCCTAGGTCGACATCATTCACGTTTTCGCCGAATTCAGCAAATTTCTAAAATAAAATGTCGAGAGCCGCTAGAATACTATAAAAGCTGTAGCCGCAGAATACAAGGGAATATCTAAAGAGAATGTTCTCCAGATGTATATGAAGTACAAGTGTACAATAATCCTTATAATATAAATGAATAGCAAAAAAGCCTTCCCTTTGTACTCGTAAGCGTTTACGACAAAGACAAGACTTTCACGCGATTACAGTGGCATGTGTTACCTCTCTCCCAACAATCTAAAACATTCTGTACCCACCCAAACGCAACTTCTGGATCGTCCAGCCACTGATTATCGCACCAGCCAGTCCAGCGATGCCCGTCATATAGTCTACAAGCTGGAAAGAACCCAGATGTGACATCAGAGATGACGAATGATCCCATAGAGAGTACACAACAATAGGCAGAATTACAATAATGAACAGATAGGAAGGAAACCAAGTTGTCTTCATCAGCATGTTCAGAATGAAACCGATACCAAACATCATAACGAAAAATAATACCATCAATACCAACACAGGTATAAATTGCATCGGGCGACATTCACCTCTTCTTTCACACATTCAGGTTTCACTTCTGGATAGTAGTTAGTGTACCGCAAAAAATGTGGCGAAGCAACGAACTTTCTGGACAAATTTCCCTATATTTATACTCTGTTCATTTGCCCTTCTGCTTCATGTTGGGATACAATGTAAACGATAAAGCAATCACCCGTCCCTTATAGTGCATGTTCAAAAAGACTGGTTTTCAGTACCGAGAAGATGGAATGAAGTTAGAAATGGAGCAGCGGAGCGTAGATAGAGCTACGTGAGCAGCTACAATGTTTCCTAAGGAAACATACTTCGTAAGCCTCCCACTTATTTCGGCTGAATGCCATATTCGATGCTGATGATGCCACCAGGCATGATTCGTAATCAAAAGCGGACTTTTTGAACAACCTCTTATAGGGATTTGGAAATATACCTTGCAGGAGGAACACAACCAATGAACGAAGCCGCATCAACACTGGAGGGCTGGTATGCCCTGCATGATTTTCGCTCGATTAACTGGGCCGCCTGGAAAGCAGCAGATGATGAAGAACGCGCTGTAGCACTGGACGAGCTTCAGGAATTCTGGAAAGAATGGAAAGAAGTCGAGGATTCATCCAAAGGAAGTACCGTTGTGTATACGGTTGTAGGTCAAAAAGCAGACCTCGTCATGATGCACCTGCGTGAAACGCTGGAGGATCTGAAGGCTGTTGAGAACGCGTTTAACAAAACGATGTTTGCCCAATACACAACTAAGTCGTATTCCTACGTCAGTGTAGTGGAACTGAGCAACTATCTTGGCAAAGAAGGCGAAGACCCGATGCAGAATCCGGATATTATCGCCCGTCTGAAACCTGTTCTGCCACAACGACAATACATCTGCTTCTATCCAATGAACAAAAAACGTGAGCTGAATGACAACTGGTACATGCTGTCCATGGACGAGCGTCGCACCATGATGCGCAGTCACGGCATGATTGGCCGCAGCTATGCGGGTAAAGTAAAACAGATCATTACCGGCTCTGTCGGTTTCGACGATTGGGAATGGGGCGTTACGCTATTTGCGGATGACGCACTTCAGTTTAAGAAACTCGTCTATGAGATGCGTTTCGATGAAGTTAGCGCCCGTTATGGCGAATTCGGTTCGTTCTATGTGGGAAGTCTGTTGAACGAAGGAACACTGGAAGACATGCTTAAGCTGTAGAAACAGCACAAAGCACAATAAAGCACCGCGACATCTCCTGTAAAGGATATTGTCAGCGGTGCTTTATTATCTATCTATATTCTACTACCTCAAGCTTGATTTAGATCTATATTGTTTGAACTATTTATTTACACAAAAACGGAAAGGACAGAAAAAAACTGAAAAAGCGAAGCTACAAGCTTTCTGAAAGAAAGCTGCATCGGAAGCATACGCTATCACCGGATTTTCCCTTTAACAAAAGGGAATCAAAAAAATCTGGGGATAACAGCGATTGGAAGGTTATTCTGTCATTGAAGTGTATGTGTAAACATCTTTAGTTCAACTTATATCGTCTCTAATCCTCGTCCTCATCATCTACCGCTTTCAGCGATTCGAGGAACTCGGCTGTGGCCCGATCACGGTCACGACCCTTCTCTTTAAGCCGCTCAATCGCAGGCATAATGAGAATATCCACTTCTTTCTGCACGATGTAGGCCAGATCATACTGATCCTGTTCCTCGAGATAACCACCGACCTGCATCAGGGCGTTGTAACGATCCAGCTCTTCACGTGTTAATAGTCCCCGGACCTGAACACTACAATGTCTCATCCAAAAAACCGCCCTTTCTTCAGGACCAGCGGAATACCACCAATGATGAACAGATAACGCAGATCGACCAGCTTCTTCAACTGAGCCGCTTTCCAGCCCTTGTATTTCTTGCCGCCCACAACGGCAATGGCTTCACCTTTACCCAATGAAGCAACTGTGCCTTTGCTCGTAAATACAAAAGGTTGTGGCTGTTTCTTGCGAATGGATGCTACGACGTTCTTAGCGCAGTTCACACCCTGCTGCATCGCAATCTGAGCTGTTGGCGGATAAGGCCGTCCTTCAGCATTGAACACAAGTGAATTATCACCAATGACATAGACATGCTCATGCCCCGGAGCACGCAAGTAGTCATCTACTTTCACACGTCCTCGCATCACTTCAAGACCTGCCTGTTCAAGCAGTGAGTTACCGCGAATGCCGCCGGTCCATACGACTGTAGCCGCATCGAGCTTTTCACCTTCACCCACAATAACCCCGTCCGGGAGACATTGCTTGATTGGAACACCAATTTTGAAAGTAACGCCCTTCTTCTTGAGCACATTCATCGCATGTTCTACCAATTCCGGGTCAAATCCAGGCAAGGCCGAAGGCGCTGCCTCTACATTATAGATATGCACATGTTTCGGATTCACGTCGAACTCCTTGCACAGCTGTGGAATACGATCTGCAAGTTCAGCTACGAATTCAACACCACTGAAACCCGCTCCACCTACGACAAACCGAATACGATTTCGTTTGTTGTCGTTTTTGTACATCGCAAATTGATATTCGATGTGTTCTCGAATCAATCTGACCGAGTTAATGCTGCGGATTGTCATGGCGTGATCGAGCATCCCCGGAATACCGAAGGTCTCAGGCTCACCGCCTAGTCCAATAATCAGATAATCATAGGATAACGTGCCGTCCTCCAGAATAATCTTCCGATCCTGCAGACGAATCTCCTTCACGGACGACTTGACCAGATCAATCTTGAACTCATCAATCAGCTTGGAAATGGGCACTCTTGCATGCTCAATGGTATCCGTGCCGGCTGCCGGCATATGTAGATGTGTAGTAATATAATGATAATCATGCCGATTCACCAGTGTGACGTCGGCCTCGTTATAGTTCAATTCCTTCTGCAGCCGCTGGGCTGTCAGAATCCCGCCATAGCCCGCGCCGAGGATGACGATTTTGGGAATACTGCTCATGTCTATACCCCTTCCGGTTTCACTTGCATCAGCCCGATCTTGGGTGAGATGCAAAATGCACATACTTACAAATATTGATGAGGTCTTGCCCATTATGACGACAAATGTTAACTTCGCGAATTTATTTAAACGTTTGCATCAATTTCATAACTCACTAAAAATGGATTTTATGAAACTAGATATCGACGTATCGAACCGTTTTGATCTATATCTAGACTTGATTGAAGCAACTAAAGGGTTTATGAAATTGATACGTTTGCACGCAAGTTATCGTTTCAAGTTGTGAAATTAACCACAAGATCCTACAAAACACGGGATCTGTCTTCATATTACATATTGACTCTAAATTAGACAAAAAAACACATAGTACAGGTCAAGGATATCTGTATTTCTAGTAAAGATCAAGGTTTTTTTTGTTATTTTTCATAACCTTTCATTTCCAATTTCATCCTATTCTCATCTGATCTTCATCAATTGTTCCCAGTTTCGTGACGCCGCTAACTTTGCAACCCTGAATACACCGTTTATAATAGGAAAGACAGTTCAGCACCCATGCCGGTTACGATACGTAGCCTGCACATTCTTTCTGTTAACTACCTATTAAAATATGAAAGGTGTTGTTGATTCTTGACTGCACAAAATTCCAGTCATGATATGACTGATTTACTTATTATCGGTGGAGGCCCTGCGGGTCTGTTCGCCGCGTTTTATGGTGGGATGCGTCAGGCATCCGTTACACTGGTTGAAAGTATGCCACAGCTTGGTGGACAGCTTGCCGCTCTTTACCCGGAGAAATACATCTATGATGTAGCCGGATTCCCGAAAGTAACAGCTCAGGAACTGGTGAATAACCTCGTTGAGCAAATGAATCATTTTAACCCGAACATCCGGCTTGAAGAAAAGGTTGTATCGGTGGAGAAAAAGGATGAGCAACATTTCGTCGTGAAGACGGATGAGAATGAATATCATGCCAAAGCCGTCATTATTACAGCTGGTGTAGGTGCATTCGAACCACGTCGCCTGGAGCTTGAAGGTGCTGCCAAGTTCGAGAAGAGCAACCTGCACTACTTCATCAGTGATCTGAATGCCTTCGCTGGCAAAAAAGTACTGATCAGTGGCGGCGGTGACTCCGCGGTAGACTGGGCACTTATGCTGGAGCCTATCGCTGAGCAAGTAACGCTGATCCATCGCCGGGACAAGTTCCGTGCACATGAGCACAGTGTCGAAAACCTGATGAATTCCAAGGTGAATGTTGTTACACCGACCGAAATCACGGAACTTCACGGAGATGACACGATTACCAAAGTAACCCTTTCTCATGTGAAAACCAAAGAAACTCAGGAAATCGAAGTAGATGACGTGATCGTTAACTTCGGATTTGTCTCTTCTCTCGGACCGATTGCCGAGTGGGGTATCGAAATTGACAGTAACTCCATCGTTGTTGATTCCCGCATGGAAACATCTATTCCAGGAATCTTCGCTGCCGGAGATATCACAACATATCCGGGTAAACTGAAGCTGATCGCTGTCGGATTCGGCGAAGCTCCAACAGCCGTCAACAATGCGAAGGTGTACTTCGATCCGGATGCCAAGTTGTCCCCAGGACACAGCAGTAACATGAAACGCTAGTTTTGCTGAAATAACATATATTCATACAAAAAAGGGTATCTTACTCCTGAGTGAATCCATATCAGGAGGGATACCCTTGTCTTATATATGCCCGCTGTGTAACGGTCTGGTTGTACCGGAGCAGGCTTGCCCCCACTGCCTTCAGGGACTGTTAGAATGCGGCAAATTGGATGATTACACCGGACCATACAGCCCCTACGTATTCCAAACTTCCTCTGACACGGCAGACGAAGTCGAAAACGTTTGCAATCATGTGATGTACTGTCACCATTGTCAGACGAGCACGCCATGGCCAGTCTCACTATGGGACTTGTCCGGAAACCTGTAACATTGCCTGCAATGAGGATCTCTAGTGAAGAATGGCAGATACGTCGGTACCCAGTTTGCGCTTATGGATTTCTGCCAACAGCAGTGCGATGAAATCTCGTTCGAGATTCAACTCAATCGCTTTATGGTAGGAATCCAACAACATCTCATCGGATAACATAGCCATTTCCCGCCACAACCTTTCCTTTTTTTTCCTCAAAACTATCATATCAGAGATTCATATAGAGAACAAGCGTTCTTGTTATCCACAACGATATGTGGAAATCCTGTGCATAGTTTGTTGATAAATGGAAAAAATATAGAGTAATCAACGTGTATAGTGTGGACAATATTTATGCACAGGGAGTTTGTACTACTGTCAGAACGTTTATCAGCGTATTTTTTTTGGAATAAATTCATAGTTTCAAGACTTGTTGCGAGTAAATTACCCGGTAATGTAAAATTTCAAACGGTTTTCATACCGTTTTCTTTTATATATTATCGGTTTTTCTTGAATTTTCTTGAGTTTTCCCATTCATTTTCTATTGGGGTCTGGTATTCACTTCCAGAATCCAGATCTTGCCTGAATAATCCAGTCCATAATCAAATCCAAGCTGACCTACACCAGGGAACTGACTTTCCATAATGTACGTACATGTCATTGTAAGTGAACGCATCTCCCGGCGTTTGTGCCGACCGGATATATGTGGCAGGGATAAACCAAGAGCTCGCCTTCCTGATAACATGGTGCCACCCTTGCTCAGATTCGTCACACAGAGTCCGGGACGAGCGAGTCGTCCTACTAATGAACGGAATACCCAGCCTCGTTGGGTTTTGACAACTTTGACTCTGTAATCAACAGGTCTCCCTTGAATTGTTGCCAGATGAATGCCTTGCTGGATCAAGTACTTGCGTCTAGCCTTTACACGCACCAGAGAGCGATACATCTGGCTGAAACTGGCGAAAGAACGGGTTGTTTTCATATGGGTGTATCGATAAGCCCCACCGCTAGCCGATACCCGGATAACACCGTAACCTCCGCCTCCTACAATAGGTTTGACATACACCATTCCATAACGACTGAGCATTTGCAGCAGATTACCCGAGTTGAATGCCTTGGTCTGTGGGATATGGACAGCAGCTACCGGATATTTCATCAGAGCCGCTGTCTTCCGCCATTTGCTTGCAAGTTGTCTCGACATGGGTTGATCTCCTTCCTTGAAACAATAGTCCTTCCTTATACATACTCAACAGAAGCCTTGCTTTCTTGGATGTCTGTCCACGGCAAAGGCCCCTTTTCCATGTAACCTGTCCCAGGGGTGATGGCGGAAACGGGAACAAGCGCCCGGTTTACTTTTCAAACAAGTCAATCTGTCGTATGCTACTAAGGAATGGCTTGGAAGGGCTTAAATATGAGGATCTAAGGAGCGTTAAGAACAAATGGAAGCATTTTTCAAATCACTTTATGGCGTAGCCTATTTTGCAATGTCGATCGTTCTGGTAGCTGTTACGGTACTTCTCTTTGTCACAGGTATTCGACTGTTTATGCAAAAGCGTAATCGCGGCTTTGCCGTGAGTTGTCTTATATTTGCCTGTTTCATCGTCTTTATCATTATTGTTATGTTAACTACGCCCTTCTCTGCCACACCGCCGGGTTCACCGGAAGCCATGGCTGCCCTTCTTCACTTCGGGTAGTTGAACCTCTGTAGAAGGAGATGCTTATGACACGTACTAATGAAACCTTAGGAATTATTGATATCGGCTCGAACTCCATTCGTCTAGTTATCTATGAACTGGACCAGGACGAAGCCTATCGCATCATTCATGAAGACAAATACGCCGCTCGTCTGAGCAGCGTTGTTGAGTCCGATGGAACCATTCTGCGCCATTCTCTGGATAAAGCCATCACCATCTTGAGTCAATTCAAAGCGACCTGTGAAGCGTATCAGACCAAACTGATTCGCGCAGCAGCTACCGCAGCTATTCGTAATGCAAGCAATGTCCTGGAGATTATTGAATGGCTGGAGACCGAGACGGGGCTTACCATTGAATGTGTATCGGGAGATCGGGAGGCCTATTATGGGTTCCTTGGTGTCACTCAATCCATTGATCTGGCAGACGGTTACGTCGTGGATATTGGAGGCGGCAGCACAGAGATCACGGTCTTTCGGGATCGGAAAAGGTTACATAGCATCTCCCTCCCTATTGGTGCTGTGAATTCACATGCCCGTTACGGGGGCGAAGATCAGTGGACTGAGGAGAATGCAAATGCATTATGCAACGAAGTCACTGAGGCTCTCCGTGGACAGGATTGGATTCGTGAGCATCCTGGTCTGCCACTCATCGGACTTGGCGGCACAATGCGTACACTCGCCAAAGTGGAACAGAAGCGCACCCAGTATTCTTTGCCTGTCAGCCATCATTATGAGATCAGTGAGGAAGCGATGGAGAACATCGCTCGCTCCTTACCACATCTCACCTCGGCACAGCGCAAAAAGGTACCTGGGCTCGCCAAAGATCGCGCTGACATCATTGTGCCCGGCGTACTGATCCTACGAACTGTCTTCCAGATAATACAGGGAGATCGTTATGTGGTTAGTGGCGCGGGTCTACGAGACGGGTTGTTGCGTGATTACATGGCTGGAGGGCAGCCGGTCGTTCCAGACGCGCTGAAGGACAGTATCCGCAACTTTATCCATTTTGGTCCACCTATTCCAGAGAAACGTCTGCAACGGATTCATCAGGATATGGTTACCCTGTATACAGCATTACAAGGTACCCCTCCTGATCAAGCAGATGCCCGAATCCTGTATGCATCCTCCATGTTGCACATGGCTGGTAAGCAGATTAACTATTTCCGTTATACACAGCACTCGGCCTATTGGATCATGAATTCAAGCATCTATGGACTTTCTCATCGGGAGACCATTCTAAGTGCCAGTGCAGCTGATTATCATCCCAAAAAAAGAACGCCCCAGCTACTGAATAAGCACCGGGACATTCTGAAAAACTCGGATGAGCGGCATGCTCATCGTTTAGGCTCTCTGCTGCGAGTAGCCGAAGCCATCAATCGATCCGAAAGCATTGCTGCGATTGAAGCAACAAAAGAAAACGACTCGCTGCAGGTGCAATTCACCTGTACAGCTGAGCCGTTACTGGAACTTGATGGCCTGGAAGAGGCCGTCAAGGATCTGAAGGAAGCCTGGGGAGTTACGTTAACGCACTCCATTCAGCAGGCTTCCAAGGGATAATACCCATGGCCTCCGTCTGACTTCTCAGCGGGGGCTTTTCATTTTCTACAAATACATAATTGCCACCAGGCATAAGTTGTCTCGCTTTGACATTATCCATAAGGGACAGATTAAGGATATCCACTAGCATTTTCTTCAGCTCTGGATCAAAAACGGGACACATCAGTTCAATTCTTCGATTCAAGTTACGTGTCATCCAGTCTGCACTGGAGATGAATACATCCGGGTTGCCGCTATTTTCAAAATAAAACAACCTTGAATGCTCCAGAAAACGATCCACAATGCTAATGACTCGAATATTCTCACTGAGCCCCTCTACCCCCGGACGCAGACAACATACCCCACGCACAATCAGATCGATCTGCACGCCGGCTTGAGAAGCCTCGTATAATTCATCAATCATTTCCTGATGGGATAAGGAGTTGATCTTGGCAATGATTCTGGAAGGTTTGCCTTTCAGCGCGTGCTCTGTTTCTCTACGAATCAGTGCAAACAACTCATCCTTCATACCATCCGGAGCTACACGGAACGCCTGCAATGCCTTTGGACCGGAGTATCCGGTAATCTCATTGAACAATTCGGATGCATCTTCCCCAATAATTGGATTAGAGGTGAACAGTCCCACGTCCGTATACACTTTGGCTGTACTCTCATTATAGTTACCGGTTCCTACATGAACATAACGTCTCAGCCCCTGCTGTTCCCTGCGTACAACAAGAATTATTTTGGCATGGGTCTTCAGTCCAACCAGTCCATAAACCACGTGACAACCGGCTTTCTCCAGCTTACGCGCCCAAGCAATGTTGCGCTCTTCATCAAACCGGGCTTTCAGTTCCACCACCACCGTGACCTGCTTACCACTCTCAGCGGCAAGTGCAAGTGCCGGAATAAGGCGTGAATCGCCATTGACCCGATATAATGTCATCTTGATGGCCAGAACTCTTGGATCTTCCGAAGCCTCCAATATAAAATCAGTGACTGGTTCAAACGATTCGTACGGATGATGTACCAGTACATCGCGTTTGCGCAGTAGCTCAAAATGACTTTCTCTTGGCAGAAACTCAAGTGGGTAGACTGGCTTCACCGGACTGTATTTCAGATGTGAGAAACTTTCCAGACTGTCTACGAATCCCGCCAGAAAACTCAGATCAAGTGGTCCATCAATTTCATATACCGGGTCCTGAATATCAAATTCATCCTGCAATTCCAATAAGGCATCCGGACGAAAATCCTTGCACACTTCCAGTCTTACAGGAGCCCCGCGGCGTCTGCGGCGTAATTCTTTTTCAATAGCCTCAAGCAGATCTTCCGCTTCTTCTTCATTAATAAACAGATCCGCATTACGGGTCACTCTGAATTCCTGTGCAGCAAGCGAGATATATCCGCTGAAGAGCGTATGGATATGATGTTTGATAAGATCTTCAATCAGTATGAATGTTTTCTTTTTGCTATTCGCCCGAATGGGAGCCTGAACTACCCGCGGCAGATTGGAAGGCACCTGAACAATAGCCATAAACGGCTCGCCCTCTTGCTCCCCTTCCTTCTGTAACATCACGGACAGATAGACAGACTTGTTGTGTACCAGTGGGAACGGACGACTCTGGTCAATCGCCATCGGTGTGAGTACCGGAAAAATAATTTCATGAAAGTACTGGTCCATTGCGCGCTGCTGTGTCACATTAAGATCTGTATATTCCTGAATGTTCACGCCTTTCTTGGCGAGTAGACGAATGAGTTCACGATACGTTTTATACTGTTCGGCGACCATGGTCCCGGTTCGTTTGATCAATCTGCGGTACAATCCCGAAGGCGTGTATCCTGTAAAATCTTTTTGCGTGAATCCGGCCTTGATCTTCTCTTTTGTCTCCGCCACCCTTACACTGACGAACTCGTCCAGATTACTAGCGACAATGCCGAGAAATCTCATGCGTTCCAGCAGAGGCGTTGTTGGATCCTGGGCCTCCTGAAGTACGCGCCGATTAAATTCAACCCAACTCAAATCACGATTAACGTAGTTGCCTGTTTTGACGTCTCTATGCATGTATGGCCTCCGAATGTGTTGCATATCTATT
Source organism: Paenibacillus sp. FSL H7-689 (assembly GCF_000517905.1). NCBI lineage: Bacteria > Bacillati > Bacillota > Bacilli > Caryophanales > Paenibacillaceae > Paenibacillus > Paenibacillus sp. FSL H7-689. The sequence continues at coordinate 123,314 of NZ_ASPU01000002.1, read as the reverse complement.
CTTGGTTAGAAGTTCTCCTATAATTGTACTATTCGTAATCAACATCAAGCGTCAGCGCAGTGTAAACGCTACGTAAAATTTATGTAAATGATACCTCATGGCCGCAACTTTTTCCATCCCTTTACAAAGGTCAATAGACAGAGTAAAGTGAAGTACAGTGTGATTTGGTCCGGTTGCTTGTTCTCATTCCAAATATTATTGATCAAAGGAGTATATAATGAAATCCAACAAACCTAGAACGTTACAAAAAAATATAGAGTTTTTCACGGCTGCACTATCCCAATGTATGGTAAGCGCATGGCAGGAAGACCCGGCTGGCGTCTATTGCGAGGTTGGTTGTGGCATTGTGGAGCGGATCAGTGAAGACAGTGTGCGCATCCGAAACAATGACGGAACCAAGAGCCATTATGCACGAGATATCACGATGTTCCAGACTGAAAAATAATTTTTCGTAAATACGTAAAAAAGACTAGCTTTCCGAAACAAGGTGTTGTATACTCTTGCCACAAGGAAAGGAGGTGCGTCAACATTTCTAATGTCATGTTGAACGTGTCCCTTACCCGATCCACTAGCTCAAATTAAAAGAGTCTGGTGGAGGCGCGGGATACGGATCAATGTTTCAAAAAGCGCCACGGGTAGAAAAGCCGTCTTCGGACGGCTTTTTGTTTTCTCATTTTCTGTAGAGAGGTTGATAAAACACCCAAAATATTGGAAATGGACCCTTTAGTAGAGTAAACCAGGATGGCTATAATTAGGATGCAACTCAACCTAAATCCGAGGAGGCATCTTGTAATGTTCAAAAATGTAAGGGGTTTCAAGACATCCATCATGTTGGCTTTTGTTTTGTTATTCACCTCCATCATGTTGCCCGCAGGTCAGCATGCCAGCGCAGCACCAAGTTTCGCCAAAGGAGCCGACATCAGTTGGGTTCCCGGAATGGAAGCCCAGGGTTACAAATGGAAAGATAAAAACGGCGTACAGCGCGACATCATTGATATTTTGAAAAAAGACTATCAAATCAATTCCGTTCGCATTCGGGTATTTGTTAATCCTTCGAATGATTATGGGAACGGTTACATGAATAAGGATCGTGCGGCTGCACTCGCACAACGTGCCAAGAATGCTGGCATGAGTGTAATGCTCACTCTGCACTATAGCGATTCTTGGGCAGACCCTGGTCAACAGACCAAACCTGCTGCCTGGAAAAACTATACGTTCCAACAGCTCATGGATGCGGTATGGAACCACACTCGTGAAGTTATGACGGCGATGCAAAGCAAAGGCGTTACCCCGGACTGGGTACAGATCGGTAATGAAACAAGCAACGGCATGTTATGGGAAGATGGTAAAGCATCTACCAACATGAAAAACTATGCTTGGTTGGTGAACACAGGCCATAATGCAGTGAAGTCCCTGAGCAGCGGCACCAAAACCATTGTGCATCTGGCAGGTGGGGATGATAACGCCCTCTATGTATGGAATATTGGTGGTCTGATTAATAACGGAGCTAACTTTGACATGATCGCCATGTCCCTGTATCCTTCAGCTTCCGGCTGGAACACTGCTGTGACAAATACGGTAAACAACGCCAAGGATATGATCAACCGTTATGGCAAAGAGATCATCATCTCCGAAATTGGCATGGACAATAACCAGGCTGCAGCTGGCAAAAGTTTTGTTGCCGCGATGAAAAACCAAATTCGCAATCTGCCAAATGGCAAAGGTAAAGGTGTATTCTACTGGGAGCCTCAGGCTACACCAGGTTATAACAGTGGATATGGTAAGGGTGCTTGGCAGTCGAATATGATGCCAACTGTTGTCATGGAAGGATTTATTGACTAGAACACGGAGAGGTTAGAAGTGTGGGCTTTGGGGAGCAGCGTGGTGGCGTTCCGGTGGCGGATCGTTCTTATGATCGCTGTTATCCCCAGATTTTTATGAATTCCCCTGATAGGGGGAAAATCCGGGGATAAAGGCGACCGCTCCGCTTCTTCAGAATCGATTCCGCCCCCTCCACTACGTTGCTGCTCCTTGAGACACTTCTAAAACCGTGTGTAGGCAAATGGTAAGTAGTAAGGTAAAACAAGAGCTTGAGGCGCTGTTCCCGGGGGGATTAGCGCCTTTTGGCGATGAAGTGCGTTGAGGGGGCAGCGTGGTCGGCGTTCCGGGGGCGCAGCGTTCTTATGAGCAGGCTAAATGCAGAATGGTTTTTTCGCTTACATATGAATATAATAAAATAAAATCATGCAGAACATCGGTTAGCTTATTTTAAGAGCGGGGGAAAATGGATGAGTTTTTTAAAAGGGTTCGGTCAGTTAGCTGGGGAAGTTACCGGGAAAGTGTTGGGCGGTAGCGTGAGGGTTGTTGGCGAAATTGCAGGAAGCCCCTTTATCAAAGAAGTCGGAAACGGCGTAGAGAAAGCCACGATTAATACAGGCAAAACCGTTGGACAACTCGCTAGCGGTACATATGATCTTGCCAGTGGTGCAATTCGAAAAGATGATACCGCCATAGACGCGGGGCTTGCCGATATTGGAGGTGCTGTAACCAATACTGCAAAAGGTGTAGCGATATCAGCCAAGTATGTATATAACAGCGGTAAAGATGTTGTTGTGGGCATGAAAGAGGAAGATAAGGACAGAGTGAAGCTTGGTGCCAAGAATCTTTTAGCTGCTGCTGCGGTAACAACACTCGCTGTCGGTATCATCGATGCAGTTGATGGGGCTGAAGGTGTGGATACGTCGGAATCCGGATTAGATCACCAATAACACAACAACTGAAGAAAAACAGCTTATTAGGGCAACCAAAATATGGAGACAACTAAATGATATTTTTTCAAGAAAAATCCGTTGTTTCTTCTGAATAAAACATGAGTAGATGAACACCGTTATCACAACGGGCAGATATAAATGAAGATCCGGACCATCCGTGCTCGGTAATAGTTTATTAATATATCTACCTATCGTCTCGTTGACCATCATGAACCCATATATACTACCGATTATTGCTGAAACTGCAAACTGAAATAGTATCTGAACTACAGCCTTCTTTACAAAGAATGGTTCTCGTTTGCGGTAACGGTTATTAACCATCATATATCTGTCGCCTCCTCGTTTTTCTATTTCTCTTTTTGGTTACTATTTTTGATTACTACTCCTGTATTTTACCATAACGTTGATCAGCCTTCCTTTTTAGTTTTTATCGACCTATCGCTCCCCCACAAACAACAAATTGCCCTCTCCACCTCATTGGCAGAAAGGGCAATTATGGCGATACCAGATACCTCTGTTCAGCTTACCTTAGCGAGTCTCGTAGCACGTATCGATGCGGCAGCGTATACGATGAGCGCTGTCCAGATCAGCGCGAAACCAACGAGCAGAACTGGCGAGACCGTTTCCTTGAACACAAACACGCTCAGGATCAGCATGATTGTCGGCCCAATATACTGTACAAAGCCGAGTGTGGACAACGACATTCGAGCAGCCGCCCGTGCAAAGAACAGCAGCGGCAACGCCGTCACCACACCGGAAAGCAGCAGTTCGAAGAACATCGGTGCAGGCAACGTCCATGCCGTTGCTTTTCCTACTATGGCTAAGTAGATCCAGTAGCCCAGTGCGACGGGCAGAACTACAGCTGTCTCCGAAAATAAACCCACAGAAGCGTCTTGCTTAATCTTCTTCTTCGCCAGACCGTACAAGCCAAATGACACGGCCAATGAGATCGCAACCCATGGGAAACGTCCGTAGTCAATAGCGATGATAAGCACCGCGACACCAGCGATGGCAATCGCGAGCCATTGTCCACGGTTTGGCTTTTCATGAAGGAAGACAACTGCCAGTAACACGTTCAGCAACGGGTTCAAATAATAGCCCAGACTTGTCTCAACGACATGACCGTTATTAACCGCCCAAATGAAGATAAGCCAGTTAATAGCAATTAGCAGCCCACTCGCGGTGAGGGACAGCAGGGTCGAACGACTGGTCAGAATGCGCTTCATGTCACTCCATCGACGTTGGACGGCAACGAAAATCCCCATAAAGACAAATGACCAGACAACCCGGTGCGATAAAATCTCGCCTGCCGGTACATTTTCAAACAACTTCCAATACAGCGGGAGAACTCCCCACATGATATACGCAATGATCGCGTTGATTAATCCACTATTCATAACTGTATCCCCTCTTACTGCTCTGATATCTCAACGGATTATACGCCTCGATCCTCATTTAAGTAAAGGGGGTAATAGGTCATACAGGAATCCATGCCTAGTTCAAATGAGTTTTTCTTTGAGTAAAATTCCCCGCTTAGCGCAACCAAATTATGCTTTGCGCTTTTTCTTTCTTACTCTCATGAAGAAGATAAAGATCGCCGCAAATACGACTACACCTACGATAAACAAATCAATATCTTGCTCAAACATAAACCACATTTTGTGTTCTACGTTCACTTGTTGTTTTGGTGGATATCCTTCCCCAAATAGCTCAGTTGCTTGGTTCAAATCATTCATTTCGATGGTCAAACTGCACGGACTACTACTTAATTCGCCATCCACTTCGCTAAAGTATATTAAGTATTTGTTACCTTCCTTGAAATCAAATCCCCATGTGAAATTAGTTGCAATAATTAGTTGAGAGTCAACTTCAGTATTCCAACTCCTCTCAACTTCCACTAAAATATATCTAATTTTCTCTTTGGTCCCCGTAAATCCCTCTTGCTTCAAGTCGACCTTTACTTGCTTTACTTCACCATAAACAGCTCCATCATATATTTCTAACTGTTCTTGGGGGCTTCCCGATTCAACACATGACAAAGCGTTAACATCTTGTGCATTTGAGATAAAGAACACGCTAGATATAAAAAAAATTAACGTGATTATACGAAGCTTCAGTTTTTCCACCTTCTTCTCATAATGTTAATTGGTACATCTTTATTGACCTGTTTAACAGGAAAAATGTTACATTTTTCCTGACCTTTAGGAACAAAATTCAGTCCATCTTTAACTCCAGTAATTTCAAATTCCATTCCGTCGACCTGTTCATATCCTGTAGTAGGAAGCCGTTCAGAAAAGAATCGTCTATGTATGGTAGCGTCACATTTGATCCTATTTTGGTTACTTTCACTTTCCTCCAACATGAAACACACCAATTACGGTTTCACCATCTTTGTCATACAGTGGAATATCCCATCCGTCTGGTGATCTGCTGTTCTGTATCGCAATAGCTTCTTCAGGTGTTTTTGGTTGCTCGCCATCCATGTCTTTTTTCAGCAGATATCCGTCTGTACCATCCACACCAGTAGCCAAGATTAAATCAGGTTCCGTTTCTGGAGAAGTCGCATATGCGGCAGAACCATATGTCTGTCCATTCTTATTTTTCGGATAAAGAGAAGTAATGTGAAATTGATTCATCTTATTTTTAACGTTTGTATATTGGGATAACCCTGAACCACTCGATTCATTCATCATAAAAACCAAAAAGATCAATAGTATAACTCCATTAGAATACATCTTCACAACTGTTCACTCCCTTGTACTTTTGAACTCGCAGCAATTCCAATGAAGAGAAGATGGCTTTCACACAATCAGACTTTCCTCCCAACTTTAGAATAATATAACATAGATTCAAAGGAGTAGTTGGAAGTTGAACGATACTCATCTAACCTATCTAACGTTATTGCAGAACTTCCCTCTTCGATAACATAAAAAAACGGACACCGATCTGTGGAGATCAGCGTCCGTTTGTATGTTCCATATTATCATTTAAAAGTGTTACTTCACTTCGCCAACAACGGTAAAGCGCTCGTTTTTGTGTTGTGGGTTCTCAATCTCATCAACCAAAGCAATCGCATAGTCTGCATAGCTGATGTAGCTGTTGCCTTCGCTATTCACGAGAATAACGTCGTTGCCTGCTTGATATTTGCCGGTGCGTACACCTTCTGGATTAAAGAATCCAGCCGGGCTCAGGAATGTCCATTGAATACCTGAAGATGCTTGCAGATCCTGCAAGTTTTGGCCTTGGTTCGTTGCAGTTGCTTTGTAAGCATCCGGGAATCCCGGGGATTCAAAGACACGCAATGTTTTGGACTCATCTGTGAACAGGCTTCCTGCTCCACCCACCACGATCAGACGAGTGTTTGGTGCATCCTTGAGGATGTTGATCAACGCTTGTCCTACTTCCACATGCAGGTTTTCTTTACCAGCTGGAGCACCAAATGCATTTACAACCACATCGAATGCTTTAAGATCTTCAGCTGTAAGATCAAATACATCTTTCTCCAGCGTATTCAGGCTTTTATCTTCCAATTTGGATGCATTACGAACGATTGCCGTTACTTTATGCCCTCTGTCTGCTGCTTCTTTCAAAATTACACTTCCTGCTTTGCCTGTTGCACCAATGATTGCAATGTTCATCATGATCTCTCCTTTAAATTATCGATATTGTTTATGTTTGAACTTTATATTGTAACTATAGTTGTTACAACTAAGTTTGTCAACCATGCACAATCAGTACACGCAAAAAAGCCCCTGATATCATGCCCGTGCAAAACGGATACAATTCAGAGGCTATCTATTAAAGGGACTACATACTGCTTATTTAAAACAAGATTGGGAAACCGCTGTACAACTCAGTTTCTTAACAATCCTTATCAGGCACACCCGCATCTTCCTTCGTACGGAAAGAAGATCCACATCCACAAGTGGCTACCGCGTTCGGATTATGGATGGTGAACCCACCCGTCATACCGGACTCTTCAAAATCAATTTCGAGACCATCCAGATACTTCAGGTTTTCCTTCTCAACTACAACCTTCATACTCTGAATATCCATATACAGGTCCTCATCGGACTCTTTATCGTCAAAGCCCATGGCGTACGAAAATCCGGTGCAACCGCCCGGTGCTACGCCAAGACGCAGGAACATACCAGGTGTCTCTTGCTGTGCAAGCATCTCTTTCAATCTGTCAGCAGCCGTTTCGCTGATGTTAATCATGCCAGGTCACTCTCCTTTTCATTAACTCTTCTTTAAATTATACTCCACCCCGTCAAGGGTCTCAAGTCATGTTTGCCTCTTTCCGCGTTCCCCCTCTACTCCTTTTTCTTCCCAGTGTATTGAACCCCCGCGACACGAGGTTTATAATGAATAGGTGGTCGCACTGAAATGTCGATATTTTGCCATGACTTATTCAGGTGACGATCATATATAGAGTTGTAATTTTTTTCACATTTCGAGACTGTCCGCAGTCCCCAATGCATATAGAGTCACAAGACTCACTTTAATGAAAAAATTAGCTTTACGTACGCAGCACACGCTGCACCGGGTAAATAAGAGTTAGTCCATATAAGAAGGCGGCAGTTGACCGCATCTTTGCTATGTAGTTCTGTATGCAGATCCTACACACAACTCAAATCCGGTTAAGAACAGGAGGAAACAGTATGTCCACATTGGTAACACCGTTCACAGACAAAAGAATGGCTGAAATCGTTGAGAAAGTGCAGAACGGCGTAAGGCTGAACGTAGAAGACGGCGTATATCTGTATGAAACAGATGATCTGCTAACTTTGGGCCAGCTGGCCAATGAGGCCAACTTGCGGAAAAATGGTAAGAAAGTATATTTCATCGAAAACATGAGTCTTTATTTTACGAACGTATGCGAAGCCCACTGCGCTTTTTGTAATTTCCGTAAAGACCAGGGTGAAGAAGGCTCCTATACATTATCCGGTCAGGAAATGATCGATTATGTGGAACAGCATATTCATCCAGGCGTACGTGAGTTCCATATCGTAGGCGGACATAACAACCATGTTCCTTTTCAATATTATGTCGATTCCCTGCGTGCTTTAAACGAGAAATATCCGGATGTTACGCTGAAAGCCTACACGGCAGCCGAGATTGATTTCTTCACCCGGATTAGCGGACTCAGTATCAGAGAAGTTCTGCAGGAGCTGCAAAAAGCAGGTCTGAAAACATTGACTGGTGGCGGCGCTGAGATTCTGTCAGATGAATATCGCAAAAAAATGCGTGTAGACAAAGCGAACGTGGATCGTTATCTTGAGGTGCACCGTACTGCTCATAACCTGGGCATGCGTACCCATACAACGATGCTGTATGGATCGATTGAATCCTATGAGGACCGCGTTAACCACATGGTGCAGATCCGTGAATTACAAGACGAGACCAACGGATTCATGGTCTTTATCCCGCTTTCCATGCAGCCAAAAAGTAAAAACGCGAGCATTATGCGTCGTAACTCGGCTTATGAGGATCTCAAAACAATTGCGATCAGCCGTCTGATGCTGGATAACATCGATCATATCAAAGCATACTTCATTAACATCGGTCCACAGCTAGCTCAAGTTGCCCTTGGATTTGGTGCTTCGGATGCACACGGTACAATCGTTCGCGAACGGATTAGTCATGCGGCAGGTGCACTCACACCTGAAGGCCTTACACGTAAAGAGCTCATATGGCTCATTAAAGGTGCAGGACGTATTCCGGTAGAACGTGATACGTTCTACAATGAAATTCAAGTGTACGAATAGGATATAACTCCATCCACAACCAATATTGCACCAGCACCACTCCAGAACGCAGCTTTCATTATAGGGAGACGTTTGAATTCGAGTGGTGCAAACTGCTGATTAATATCTTCAATTTTCAATATCTACTTTTCAATTATTCAAATCATAACAAAAGGAGCAGCTATGTTATTGCATAGCTGCTCCACAGTTTACAGCCCCATTTCAGTGGGACTGATGCAGAAAGGAAGCCGAGTCATGAAAAATTTCGTCATTCTTGGAGGCGGCTATGGCGGCCTCACCATCATCAAGGAACTTCTGGAGGGTAAAATTCCATCCGATACACAAATTATTTTGGTGGACCGCAGCCCCTTTCAGGGATTAAAGACAGAATATTACGCACTCGCAGCAGGAACCGTATCTGATTATGACCTGCGTATCCAATTTCCAGTGAGCGATAAAGTCACTTACCGTTATGGAGAAGTTACTTCGATTGACCTGGAACAGCGTCAGATTGAATTTGAAGGCCAAGACCCGCTCGTGTACGACAAACTTGTCATTGGACTTGGTTGTACAGACCGTTTCCACAACACGCCAGGCGCCGAAGACTACAGCTGTACCATTCAGAGCTTTAGCAAAACACGCGAGACCTACCTGCGCCTTAATGAAGTCAAAGCCTATGGCAATGTGCATATCGTAGGTGGCGGATTAAGTGGTGTCGAGATAGCAGCCGAACTTCGTGAGAGCAGACCGGATCTGAACATCAGCATTTTGGATCGTGGTGAACGTGTATTATCCGCTTTCCCGCAACGTCTATCCGTATATGTGCATGAATGGTTCAACGAACATCAGGTAGAGACACGCGGGCATATCGCCATTTCACGCGTTGAACCTAATGCCATCTATAACCGGGATGAACAGATTCTAACAGATGCTGTCGTATGGACTGCAGGCATTCAGCCAGTAAAAGTGGTACAGGATCTGGACGTAACCAAAGATCCTCAAGGACGTGTCGTCTTGAATGAATACTACCAAATCCCGGAATATACCGATGTGTATGTCGTTGGTGACTGTGCCAGTGTACCTTATGCACCTAGCGGTCAAGCTGCGGAAGTACAGGGTGAGCAGATCGCCCATATTCAGCATGCCCTCTGGAAAGGCGAAAAGCCCAATCCACATCCACTCAAGCTTCGTGGCACACTGGGTGCACTCGGCAAGAAGTCTGGGTTTGGGCTGATGGGCAAAACGTCCATGATGGGACGTGTACCTCGTATTTTGAAAAGTGGTGTGCTCTGGATGTCCAAGCGTCATCTCGGTTAGTCGAGATCCAGCTCGTCCCAGACATCGGCTTCGGCAATTTTGGCCAGAATGGCGTTATATAGATCTTCCACTTTGTCCGTGATGACAACTTCACCATTCACCAGTGCAAATGGAGTCATAGAACATTGGCCGCAGTTGGTGAGGCAGCCGTATTCAATCACATCATAGTCTGGATTTTCTTCCAGTTGATCCATGACTTCATCTGTGCCAAAATGCATATTATTGGCACAAAATTCAATAATCGGTCTCATATAGTTTCACCTGCTTTGTTTGACCATTTTAATTTGTGGCCATTTGTAATATAATATAGGGGAAAGGAGTTGAAAAAAATGAGCGAAAACGCACAAAGCACCATGTATGATGAAGTAATTGATGTGCTTGACAAACTTCGTCCGTTTCTGCAACGCGATGGCGGTGACGTGGAACTGGTCGACGTGGAAGACGGCATTATTAAGCTGAAACTGGTCGGTGCCTGCGGCAGTTGCCCAAGCTCCACCATTACCTTAAAAGCCGGGATTGAACGTGCCCTTCTCGAAGAAGTTGAGGGTGTACAAGAAGTCGTACAAGTATTCTAATCAATCCTTCACGAAATAAACCTCAAGAGCCTTTCGCTTCGCATGAAGCGGAGGGCTCTTTTTTTGTGTGCATATGCAGAGAGTCCATGTTCACAGTCACGTTGACCCGTCTCCACGTACAATCCTTCAATTCACCTTTTAAGTATCCTCGCGCTGTATGGTCGGACGAATCGGATCAAGTCCTCCAGATACATCCATAATGTTACCTGTTATAAAATCGGAATGATCAAGACACAGATACGTAATCACTCGTGCAATATCTTCACCGCTGCCTGGGCGCCCTCTTGGTGTTTCCTCGTCGATGATGCCTGCCATTTCATCAATCGTTTTCTCTTTGTTCGCACCACGAATGTCACCTGGACATACCATGTTAACCGTAATTCCATACGGGGCTTCTTCAACCGCGAGTGTCTTTGTGAACGAAACCAGACCCACCTTGGCAGCCGCATATACGGCGCGATGAGGCCAAGATCTCGCTTCTCCAGCATGACTGAAGCCAAAATGGATAATGCGTCCCCATTGCTTGCGTCTCATCTCTGGCAATACACGCTGATCCAGTAACATCGGTCCCAACAGATTTCCCTGCACAAGCATCTGGACCTCAGCTTCAGAATAATCCGCAAATAATCGTCGTTCACGGACAAATGGACCTGCGTTATTCACCAAAATATCAATGTTGCCCAGCTTACCTTCCACCTGCTCAACCAATGAAGAGATATCTTCCACCTTGGATATATCAGCCTGGATGGCAATGCACCGCACACCCTTGGCTATAATCTGAGCCTTTAAAGCCTCAGCTTCTGTTCTGCTGTGTACATAGTTGAGGGCAATATGACACCCTTGATCTGCCAGACTGAGGGCCGTCATTTTACCAAGACCTTTGGCACTTCCCGTTATGAGGGCAATCTTTCCCTTCACGTTCATCCCCCTCTTCAAAGAGCAGTCACTATCCAGTATAAAAGATTTATCGTCCTCCTACAACTCGCTTATCCACAAGGGATTATCCACCTTTAATTCCAAATATATCTTGATAGGAATCAAGCACCTATGGTACTGTCGAGGATATAACCCGAAAGGACCTCTACATGAATATGAATAACAAAAGATGGATATCATTTCTTACACTTTTAATGTTGAGTTTATTCACAGTCTTTAGTGCCTTACAGGTATCAGCGGCGGCAAGTGAGAATGAGCAAGCACCTGATGAGTACGATTGGATTATTGGACCAGCATCTGTCTCTCTGGATGGTAAGGCCACCCTGGAAGTCCCTGAAAGCCATTCCTATCTGGATAAGCCCAATACCCAACGCTCGATACTTAACAGTGATGGGAAGCCTAACGGGAACGAAATCGGAAGCCTAACCAGCAATAGCGAATTCGGCTCGTGGTATGTTGTGTTCGAGTACGTGAAGACAGGTCATATCCATGATGACGATCAAAATTTGAATGCCGAAGAGCTGTTAAGCAGTTATATCCGAGGCACAGAAGAAGATAACAGAGAACTTGATCCTGAATATAGAACGTACATAACGGGGTGGGAAATCGAACCGGCATATGACAGTACCAAACATCAGTTGGTTTACTCCCTTGGTTTCAAGAATGCTGATCAGCAAGCCATGGTCAATTACAATGTAAAACTCCTGACACGCGAAGGGTACATCACAGCCATTCTGGTTACAGATACGGCCAACTTTCAACAAAGCCGCCAGGAATTCGAGGAAACTGTCCTTAATCAACTTAGCATCAATGCAGGATATACCTACGAGGAGTACAATGCTTCGACTGACAAAACATCCACCATAGGGCTCAACAGTCTTCTGATGGGCGGGATCGGATACACAGCTTCCCAGAAATTCAGTGCTCTTCTTTTGCTCAAAAAAGGATGGGCCTTGATCTTGGTTGTCCTCCTTGGGCTGATCGGTTGGATCAGATACAAAATCAAAAGCTCACACGGAGAAGAAGAGAAACTCTCTCCCTCCGAGAGGACGTACCTGCAAGAAGCCGATGAACAGCAGTATGCTGATCAGAATGAATTATCCTACTACCGCCAATCTGGGCATCCATCCAACGCTGATAAACCGGAAAAACTTTGACTTATGTTGATCCCCACGTCAGCACAGATTAGGAAACATAAAATAAGCCGTATATCTCTTTAGAAGAGATATACGGCTTGTTCTTAATAGCTTCACATCATATCATACATATCGTGAATTATTCAGTTGCAGGTTCAACTGCACCTTTATAACGTTCTTTGATGAATGTTTTCACTTCTTCGGAGTGCAAAGCAGCAGCCAGTTTTTGGATTGCATCTGCATCCTTGTTGTCCTCACGGGAAACGAGGATGTTTGCGTATGGGTTACCTTGCAGATCTTCGATCAGCAAAGCATCATTCGCCGGATTCAGGTTCGCTTCAAGCGCATAGTTAGCGTTGATAAATACCAGATCTGCTTCATCCAATTGACGAGGCATCATGGCTGCATCCAGCTCGATGATATCCAGGTTCTTCGGATTGGCTGTGATGTCTTGAATCGTAGATGTAATATTCGTGTTGTCTTTCAGCGTAATGATACCTTCCTTCGCAAGCAACAACAGTGCACGTCCACCATTGGATGGGTCATTTGGAATTGCTACTTTTGCGCCATCAGCCAATTCATCCAAAGACTTAATCTTCTTGGAGTATCCACCAAAAGGTTCAACATGAACAGGTGTTACAGAAACGAGGTTGAATCCACGTTCTTTATTCTCTGTGTCCAGATAAGGCTGGTGCTGGAAGAAGTTCGCATCCAATTTTTTATCAGCAAGTTGCTGATTGGGTTGTACATAGTCATTGAACGTAACGACTTGCAGACGGATACCTTGTGCTTCCAGTTCAGGCTTGATGCTCTCCAGAATCTCTGCGTGTGGTGTAGGTGAAGCTCCAACTTTCAATTCAACTGTACGAGGTGCACCTGCTGAATTGTCTGCGCCGCTATCGGCGTCCTTGTTGTTTCCGCAAGCTGCGAGAACCGCAATCAACATAAGACTAAGTAGAGCAAAAGACCATTTTTTCATGTGTAAAACCCCTTCTCTAATCATTTTGTCATGTGGCATCTGCATTAATGCATATCCATCATGTTATCTATGTGTTATTTCCTGGTGAAAAATGTAACCAAGCGATCTCCAGCCATCTGGAGAATTTGCACTAGAATGATCATCGACACTACGGATATGATCATAATTTCATTTTGATAACGGAAGTATCCATAGTTGATTGCCAGTGTTCCCAGACCTCCACCGCCAACCATGCCCGCCATCGCCGTATAGGAGACGAGCGTAACAATGGTGATCGTTATACCAGCAAGCAGTCCAGGCAGTGCCTCAGGCAGTAACACCCGTCTTACAATCTGTCCGGTCGATGCACCCATCGCCTGTGCCGCTTCAATGACACCACGATCAACTTCTCGCAACGTCGTCTCCACCAAACGAGCAAAATAAGGAGCTGCTGAAATCACCAAAGGAGGTATAACGCCGAGCACCCCCGTAGCTGTACCGACGAGTATACGAGTGAATGGAATAAGAGCAACAATCAATATGATAAATGGGACTGAGCGCAAAATATTCACAATCAGGGATAGTATAGTGTACACTGCCCGTGACTTAATCGAAGCAGATCGGGCTGTCATGAACAGCAGTACTCCGAGCGGTAAACCTAAGATAACGGTAAACAAGCCTGATACACCCAAAATTTGCAGTGTCTCTATGGAAGCTTTACCAACCTCTTCCCAACGTACGGTTGAAAAATCCATCTAACGAAGCACCTCCACATCAAGTCCCTCAGCGGTTAATTCTGATATCGTCCGATCAATCGCATTTGAATCACCCTCGAACCGAACGGTCAGCTGCCCATAAGGAACCTGTTTGATCGTAGAGATTGTACCTTGCAGGATGGCAAAATCCACGCCTGTTTTACGTACCGTTCTAGACAAAATCGCTTCATACGTTTTGTTACCCAGAAAGGATATCTTCACAAGTTTGGAAGCAGCACCTGCCTGCAATTCAACGCCTGCATTTGCCAGAGCGGTCTCTTCCAGAGCAAGTCCAGCTTCATGGTCACGCATCATGAAGTCCCGCGTAATCGCATGCTGCGGCTTCAGGAACACGTCTGTAACAGGTCCTTGTTCCACAATGCCACCTTGATGAATGACAGCCACCTTGTCACAGATGTTCTGAATGACATGCATCTCATGTGTGATCAGCACAATCGTAAGGTTGTACTTTTCATTAATGTCGAGTAATAACTTAAGGATTGAATTTGTCGTCTGCGGATCAAGTGCCGAAGTAGCCTCATCACAGAGAAGAACATTTGGGTCACTTGCAAGTGCTCTCGCAATCCCTACACGTTGTTTTTGGCCACCCGATAATTGAGCCGGATATTTGCTGCTATGGTGCTCCAGACCAACCAGTGCGAGCATTTCCTTCACTTTGCGATCAATGACTTCCTTGGGTGTATTCACAAGTTTTAGTGGAAAAGCTACATTGTCATATACCGTTGCCGAGGATAACAGATTAAAGTGTTGAAAAATCATTCCGATCTTGCGTCTCTGTTGCTGCAATTCGGTTTTGCTCAGTTCAGTCAGGTTAATTCCGTCAACCCATACCTCACCCTCCGTAGGCCGTTCCAGCAAATTAATACAGCGAATCAATGTGCTTTTGCCCGCTCCGGAATGGCCAATCACTCCGTAGATTTCGCCCTTTTGGATGCTCAAATTCAACTCGGATAACGCTGTTGTAGATTTTGTTCCTTTGCCGTACGTTTTCGTTAAACCTTTTAATTCAATCAATCGCACTTGCCCCTTTCCAACCACCTACATGTATCTTTACCCGATCTAAAGGAAAACTCCCCCTAAAGTACAAAAAAAGAGCCCTTTGCAGATACAAAGAGGGCTCTTCACGTGAAAGAATATACCTTCTCATCTGCCAAAATCGTGTCTTGCACCATTTTGTAGGAATTAGCACCTAACATCTATAACGAATGATACATGTATCATGTCATTACAAATCGGTTGCCGGGCTTCATCGGGCCTGTCCCTCCGCCGCTCTCGATAAGAAATATGTTGTTGTAGGATTTTATAAGTTCATGTAGTTTATGCTTTATAATGTGAACGTAACTTCCGAAATATCAGTTATATCCATGTAACATTCGATTGAAACTCAGTATATTCCAAGTATTCCGATTTGTCAAAGGGAATTATTTCTTTTCCATATTTTATTGATATAACTATAAGAGGCTGTTAACGTTTCACAGACCATATCCACGCCCTGACGCATTTCCTGCACATGCTGATTCAGATCCTCCAATTTCACTTTACCTTGCAAGGTCTGGTGTAACTGCCACAGGTCATCGTGCATTTCTGAGTTCATGTAGTGAATTTCCATATTACGTCGCTTGCGCAGCTTGCTCATCGGTTCACGATAAGAGTCCTTGATCTGTATTAATTGCAATGCAAGATCATGATGCTCCCGTGCATAGTCGAACTGCCTTAACACAGTAAAATAAGAAAAATGCGCTTTGGTATTGGAAGTATTCAGCTGGAATATTTCATTTAATACTGTGCCGACTTTATCCAGAATGGCAAAGCAGCGGATAAAGCCATCTTTGTAGAAATACACATAACGTGCATACTCGGCTTTTTCAGTCGGCGTCATATCATCCGTTGAACCTGCAACGACCTTTTTACGAAAATGAGCAGCAGCGAAACAGCTTTGCTCCAGTTCATCCAGTGAGGAGATGAGTCCCTGAGTCCACACATACAGTTTCCGATAGTCATGCGTGGGATCATGGTCCACATGCATTTGTCGTTGAAATAGCTCAAGCGTATGCGCCATTGCGTCCATCGCTGCTTTCAATTTACCTTCGTTTATACGTGGCTTTTCCCCCAACAACGTTCGCAGCATATCTAACCTCCTCTTTTCCAAATCAACAAGAATTCATCACCGTAAACGAAGCATCATTCATTCCGTGTAATTGCTGCTTGCCATAGGTTGCCCTGATCCCTCTGACATCAAACAAAGTCCACCTGTCCAATGATGTACATCACTGGATGGTGGACTTTCATATTTAAAAACGATTAGCCGGGCGATGTAGCTTGTACACCAGGAAACTCATATACGTTAAGACTCCGAACAATATGGCGATATCCAGCATATGAGCAAGAGCTACGAACATGTATACTTCCGGACGGTTCATTGTCACCATCATGAAAATACCAATGACTACTTGCATCAGAATAAGAACAACGGATACCACACCCAGAGTACGCATTTCCTTGTTGTCCGGATGATTACGGTAAGCGAAGTGACCCAGGATCGCGATAACAATCACGAGCGACGCAGCTGCTGCACGGTGAGCAAAAGCAACCGCTACCCCACCCGAAAGCTCAGGAATAATCTGACCGTTACAAAGCGGAAATCCAGAACATCCGCCGGCAGAATCCGTGTGACTCACAAATGCACCTGTGTATACCACGAGATATGTGTAAATGGTGGAGAACCAGACCAGATTCCTGAATTTTTTGCTAACCCGAGGGTATTTATTCAGGCGCTCCAATCCGCCATCTTTTGCCTCCTGCCTTATGCCCAGCGCCATCATTAGAGAACTCGCAAAAGCGATCAGTGCAAAACCAAAATGCAGTGCCATGACTGCTGAAGATTGGGAGAAGACAACGGCAAAAGCCCCCATGATTCCCTGGACGATAACAAATACCAGAGTTAAGAAAGAAAACAATTGCAGGTCACGGCGTGATTTGCCAAACCGCAGAAAAGCAACAAACGAGGCAATGGACAACAGTCCAGCCAGTGCACTTACAGCGCGATGGGAATATTCAATGAGTGAAGCCACAGTATGTGCGGGAACGAGTTTTCCGTTACATAAAGGCCATTCTGTTCCGCAGCCAAGGCCTGATTCCGTTTTGGTTACGATGCCTCCACCAAAAGTAGCCAGAAACATGACAAGACAGGTTAATACGGTTAACCATTTAAACAAAGTTAAGTGTTTCAATTTTTTCTCACCCGCTGTTGGTTTAAGATGGCGAAGAATATTCTCCGCTTGTTTCGGTACTTTGACACTTATTTCACAACTAAATTCATTATACCGGATAAAATGTTCATTGACGTCGCGCTTTGTGACAAAATGTTAACGTCTGGTGAAATAATGACCCGCAGGTCATTGGAGTTATGTAATTGAGGGATATGCCAGTTCAATTGTGTCTTAAACAGAATCCTGAACACACAAACGCAAACGCCATTTCCCTATTTCAAGAGAAATGGCGTTTCATCTAGTATACCCTTTTACAACATGAACCTGTCATACTTTTATATAAGTTCAATGAAACATTTACACAATAACGGAGAGGACAGAAATAACCAGAAGAAGCGAAGCTAAAAGCTTTCTGGAAGAAAGCTGCATCGGAAGCATATGCTTCGCCTTTATCCCCGGATTTCTCCCCTTTATAAAAGGGATCAAAGAAATCTGGGGATAACAGCGATCGGAAGGTTATTCTGTCATCGGAGTGCCTGTGTAAAAGTTGAGCTTGTATAACATTATTTATGAATCGTGTTGTACACCTCAACTGCGCGATCCAGGAACTGCTCAATCTCTTCTCTCGACTTGCGCAGCTTGTTCACATACCGTACGAGTTCGCGGCCATCTGTATACGCCACAAAGCTTGGAATGCCAAGAATATTCTGCTCTTCACTAACGGTTCCAACCTGATCCACGTCGACCTCAATCAAGGTCAGTTCACGTGAATATTTCTCTTCAACCTCAGGCATAAACGGATCGATGTATTTGCAGTCACCACACCAGTCTGCCTTGAATACGGCAATCGTCAAACGTGGGGATTGGATGGCTACATCAAAAGCCGGTTTGGAAGTAATCTGTTCCATTCAGTTCATCTCCCTTTCTGTACCTTGTCTTACCCTAAGTGAAGCAAATTGGCGAGTGGAAGTCAAATAATCAGCGCATACTTAGAATAACCACATGGTCTGTGAAAATAAACCCAGAACATCATGAAAGGATGTCACATCATGACTTCCACCAGAACCGATTCTTCCAGCGAACAACATCACGGGTCCCTTCTGCAGATGGTCCGTTCCATTCCGGGTGCTGCCCGTGAAATCTGGCGTGGCAAACAGGCTGCATGGCAAGCTTCAGCACAGCTTCGTCACCCATTGCGTGACATCGAGTGGGATACCGATACGGCAGCTGCCTTACAGTCTGAGGTGGAACGTTTGTTACCTACCAGCAACAAATCTTTTACACGCACGGACCAGGTTCAACGCGCACTCGTCTGCGAAGAAGATTGCATCATTCTGGAAGAGATTAAGACACTGACTCAGGAGCACAATCGGAGTAATATCACCCGCACGGCAGCCTATCTGGAATGTTATGAGCAATATCCCGAACTGCATTGGGCACTACTGGCCCATATGGTCTCTCGCAACGGCGGATATCACATGACAGATCTTCAGAGTGACTTAATGCATAATCTACAGAATCAAAGCGATCGCGAGCATATGTATCGGCTGCTGGAGCGGTGCAATGCACTCATTTTCCAGGATGCATATCCACAGCTTCTGCTGTATATGAACAGTCGCCGGATCGGACGTAGCTGTTTCCATCTCTTGTCGCACTTTCACGTATCGGCGTTTATGACGCCGTTTTGGGAACGCTTTTGGCTGGAACGATGCAGTTCACTGCTAAGTGTGGCATTAATTATTAATGAGCAGAACTATATCGAGAGCCGGGTGGTGCATCATCCTTATTTTCAAAAAGAAGTACTATCCAAACCCGCATTCCATCTGCATAATCTGGCCGGTCTGAATCATATCGTCTTTCCTCTTGGACGGGGAGCAGGACTCGCAGGACGCGTCATTGAACATTTTGGCAAACTGGATGAGCGAATCATGTTTGGTAAAGGCCTATATGCTCTATTGTTTGGCGTGGAGCAAGTACACACACAAGTGTTGGAGTTCGCACGTTCGGTTCCCCATCGTGGCTCGCGCGCTGAATATTGGCCTGGCCTGTTTACTGATCGTGAAGACGAGGCGGGTGAACATACATTATACGCTCAGGAGCTAATGGATGAAGAATGGCTTCCAGAAGGGCAACGATTATATAGTCCGGAACTGCTCTCCGTATGGGGGGACACGCCTTATGAACCGATCACCAGACAGGACTGGCTTCAGACTCGGGATTGTCTCGGTTATCTGACGGCACCGCGTCGCCCATGGCTGTTTGAGATGAGTCACGAACACCGGTATGGCATGCTGAAAACAGCACTGGCTCATGATGCTAAAGCTATCACACACTAATGTTGAAGACTATATAGAGCAGGCAAAGACGGATGATGTGATATCCGATGTACCGCTAATCCTCGCTTGCTGGGCTAATGTCGAGTTCAGTCGCTCAGCTCTCCTTAGCTAAACAAAAAGCCCTGTCCGCTTCAATAGCAGACAGAGCTTGTATCCTATTTTCACAAAATATTGGAGCATGGATGATGCTCCTTGCATGTTTAACCTCTTTGCCCAGCTCCACGTTGAAGACGCATAAGTGGACGAAGAATTTTTTGCAGAATGCGAGGGTAACTGCCCAGCTCGTCCTTGCGCAGTACACGCAGCACAACCATGAGAACCAGATACACCACCACAACAAGCAAACCAACCACAAGGCAGGTAAGCAAGAAGGATACACGCACTGGCAGGAACAGTCCAAAGATCGTATTGCCAATCCAGTTCGTTGCAAATCCTACACCTGCTGCAAGCAACACTGTAATGATAAATCCTTTCCAACGATCTCCCATGATGGAGAAATCAACGATTTTGCGAAGGACCCGCAGATTCAGGTACGTGATGACCAAGAAGCAGAGGGCCGTTGCAATAATGATGCCGTAAATGCCGAAGATCGGCGCCAGAATCAGACTTGCGATCAGTTTGATCACAACACCTGCTGCGACACTGATCATCGTAATCCGCGGTTTCCCTACCCCTAGTAAAATAGAGTTGGTGGTCATCATCGTAATCTGGAAAATGGTACCGAATGTTAACAAGGCAATGATCGGCGTTCCATCCAGATTGGTAAACAGCAATCCGTTGACCGAATACGCTGCCGCACAAAGTGCAATGACAATCGGCATACCAGTCAGAATCGAAATGCGCAAGGCAAGTGTAACCTGACTTTTCAGATGCGCTTCATCCTTGCGGGCAAATGCTGCCGATATGACAGGCACCAATGATTGACTCAAAGCGATAGCCAGAATCGGAGGAATACCCGCAATACTTTGGGCTTTCGCACCCAGGATCGCAAGTACACCAGTCGCTTCTTCGAGTCCGATCTGGCCACTAAGCAGTGGTACCACAAGGGATGAATCGATGAAGTTAATGGCTGGAACCGCAAGTGAAGACAGCACAATTGGAATAGACAGCTTAAAGATATCACTGTAGATACCTCGCATCGGTAACTGCTCTGCACGCTCGTAATTCAATTGGGCCGCACGGTCGCTACGACGTAGCTTCAAGGTGAAGTACAGCATGACACCGAAGGCACCCACACTTCCTAATACCCCACCAAATGAAGCACCTGCCGCAATCGTCTGGTCATCATAATTCCATTGCAGCATGACATAAGCCACGATAATGGCTGTACCTACACGGGCGAACTGTTCAACAATCTGTGAAATACCACCCGCTGTCATGTTGCCGCGTCCTTGGAAATATCCACGCATCATCGCAATAGCCGGGAAAAGTAGTAACGCTGGAGCCAAGGCGCGAATGGCGCTGACCGACTCCGGTACTTTGGACACATACGTAGCATAATAAGGTGCCGCGAACCACAACAAAGCAGACATGACTACCCCGGCCACAGCGGCAAAGATCAGGGCTGCACGGTAGATCTGTTGGGCTTCACTCGCGCGTCCGAGCGCATAGCGTTCCGATACCATCTTACTAAGTGTACTCGGTATGCCCGCCGTTGCTACAGTTAACAGCATTAAATATACCGTATTGGAGATGGTAAACGATGCGTTACCGATATCGCCGAGGATATGCTCCAGCGGCACCCGTTGAACCAATCCGAGTACTCTTGCGATCAGTGCAGCGGCCGCCAGTATGAGCGTACCCCTAATGAATGTTTCTTTCTTAGACAAACGAATTCCCCTTCTTTCCTCCACACCGGACGTGCATCCCGTTGAAGCTAATCCTGAACGTTTAGGCGAATCTTACCACCCAGATAATAAAGAAAACAATCATGACGATTTGCAAAATAATTTTCATCACAGTACTCGTAAATAGCCCCACAACGGAACCAAATCCAACTTTCGACGCTTTGGAAGGTGAAGACCCTCCGATCAGTTCCCCGATAAATGCACCGATAAATGGTCCCAGCACCAGTCCAAATGCCGGAATGACAAATGGGCCAATGATAACACCAATGGTACTCAGCGTTGTTGATAACTTGGAGCCACCGAACTTCTTCACGCCCCATGCACTGACGACATAATCAGCCACAAACAACACAACAACAATCAGAATCTGAATGATCCAGAACCACACACCAAACGGATCAAAACTGAAGAACCAGCCGTAGACCAGAAACGCGAAGAAAATCGCTACAGCACCAGGCAGTATGGGATATACCGTTCCAGCCATCCCCACTGCAAACAACAGCACAATTAAAATCCAGGCAACGGTTGCGAGCAAAGGTTACTCCCCCTTCAAAATATGTTCACGGATCACTTCGACGATGCCGTCTTCATTGTTACTCGCTACGATCAGATCAGCCGCTTCCTTCACCTGCTCCTGCGCATTACCCATCGCTACACCAAGACCCACGGCCTCAATGACAGCCAGATCATTCAAACTGTCTCCAACAGCAACAACTTCGGACATCTCGATGCCCAGCAGCTTGCAGACTTCGGCTACACCACTGGCTTTGGATACGCCGGCAGGGTTGATCTCAATATTAACGGGTGAGGAGTTGGTCATTTGCAGACCGCCCATTTGTTGCAGTTCCATCATGATCTGGTGACGCACTTCATCCACTTCCGTATTGAAGCCGAATTTCAACCATTCCAGACCTTCAATGTTGTCCGTCCAGCGGTCACGATTGAACAGTTCTTCCACGGAGTATGCCCAGTACCAGCTATTATATTTTTCACCGATTTCCTGCATTCTGCGAATCAATGCCGGGTCCATCAGATGACGCATATGCAGGTCATGCGGGGCTTTCCAGACCTCACTACCATTAACAGTAACCATCGGTGTCTCCAGTCCAAGCTGGACTGCATAAGGCATCGCGTGGAATACGGCTCTTCCTGTGGAAAGGCACACATGTACACCCCGACGAATGGCAATTTGAATCCACTTGGCGGTCTCCTGTGTAATTTCATGATTATCGTTAAGTAATGTTCCATCCATATCCAATGCAAGCAATTTGTATTTCAGTTCACTCATACAGTAGTTCCTCCTAAGTTGTCTCTCTCCAAGTTGAACTCATGGATATCCATTCAGGCACTACGCGGGCAGAAAACCTTTCGAGTCGTAGTATCTTTGTTTTAGAATTACCTTTTTCTTTAGTGTATTGAGATTATACGAGGTAATCGTTACGTGTACGGATCGTCTTCCGATCGCTGTTGTCTCCGAATTTTCTAGATTCTCTCTTCTTAAAGGTTAGAAATTCGGAGACAAAGGCGAACGCTATCGCTTCTTCAGATCGATTCCGTCCCCTTCACTACATCACCTTTGTATTTAGAGCTCATAACACCTAACATCAAGAAGGAAATTCATAAACAAATTTCCCTTCTCTAGGTTTTCTGCCCTCTCCGTTCCACAATGGTTCTCCAGTTCAACTTAAAGGTTCTCTTTATCTAATTTTAAAAATTCTTTCACAACAAGATCGCCCGGCACCCGTAACAACGGACGCTCCGGACGTCACAGCTAACGACATTTTACCACAGATCATCTGTATGCAACAAAATAACCCGTAATCGGCAGGATGACGCCAGATTATCAATTTATATTGCATATGTTATGTCCGGTTGCCCTTGTAAAAGTAATACGACCAGATAAGCAAAAAACCGCCTGCGATGCAGACGGCTTAATATAATTTTGTTTATTCACCTGTTATCTACTTGAAATCCAATTAACGTGCCGCTTTGCGACGAGCGTAACGGAATACGATGCCATGTTTCGGTGACAGCAGCAGTGCAAGAACAAACAAAATTCCAGCAACAGCTACCATGCAGCCCGCGATGGAAGCATCCAAGGCGTATGCCATGATGTAACCTCCAACCGAAGATGCTGCTCCGATCAGAACGGCATACAGAATCATTTTGCCCAGACGATCAGTGAGAAGGTAAGCCGCCGCCGCAGGTACAATCAGCATGCCCACAACGAGAATCGAACCAACACTTTCAAATGAAGCTACGGACGTCATCGAAACGAGTCCCATGAGCAGATAGTGGAACAGCACTACTGGAATGCCGCAGGCCGCAGCCAGCGCCGGATCGAAGGCACATAACTTGAACTGTTTGTAGAACAGCCCAATAACGACGAGGATGACTAGCAAAGTAATACCCAGCATCCAGACCGCCCTCGGCCCGACATCCGTACCTCCAAGGGTTAGCGTATCCCACTGTACATAAGCGATCTCACCGAACAAAACACAGTCCAGATCCAGATCAATATGCTGGGCGTTCAGACTAATCAGAATGACCCCTACTGCGAAGAGTGCTGTGAACACAATTCCGATCGAGGCATCAGACGACAGTCCACCCGCCTGCAAACTCTGTATGAAGAACACCGTCAGTAGTCCAAACACCGTTGCACCAAGTAGCATCCATAACGAATCTCTGGAACCACTCCACAGGAAAGCAATCGCAATACCAGGGAGGACCGCATGGCTGATCGCATCACCGACCAGAGCCATTCGCCGCAGAATCAGAAAACAACCGAGGATGGCGCAGGCGGAAGAAACCAATACGGCCGTTAAGATAATCCAAAACGTTGCCATTACATCTCCCCCCGTTCCTGCTGATTTCGTTGTGTGGCGAGAGTCTGGAGTGTAGCCCGCTCTTCACGCATATACGCCGATTTTGCCTGAATACTACGCAAACGTCGAGCTAATAATCCACGACGCGGAGCCAGTAAGGCTGACCCGGCAAACAACACCGTAGCCGCAAGAACGGTTACAGGTCCTGTCGGCAGATTAGGTACAAGCGTACTGAAGATAGTCCCTGTTGCACCACTCAATGCACCAAATATGCCAGCCAATACCACCATCAGTGCGAGTGAGTCGGTCCAGCAACGTGCCGCTGCTGCTGGGGTTACCAGCAAGGCTGCAACAAGCACCACACCAACGGCTTGAATCCCGGCCACCACTGCGATTACCGTCAAGAGCAGGATGAGCTGCTCCAACATCGCAACTGGCAGTCCCATACCACGTGCAAATCCCGGGTCAAAACTCACCAGTTTGAATTCCTTGAACCAGGCAAGACAGGCAATCAGTAATACGAGACATACGCCACCCATGACATACACATCCGTCATGACCATGGATGCCGCCTGCCCAAACAAATATTTATCGAGTCCACTTTGACTTCCGCTCGCCCCATGCTGGATGCGCGTCAGCATCACTACACCAACCCCGAAAAAGACGGTCAGCACAATTCCCATCGCCGCATCCTGCTTGATTCGGGAGTAGCGCGTAATCCACGAGATTCCGAAGGTAGCAACAATGCCAGCCACCAGAGCACCGAACAGGAATAATCCGACCGACTTCGTTTCCGTCAACATAAATGCAATACAGATCCCTGGCAGAGCAGCATGAGCAAGGGTATCCCCCATCAAGCTCTGTTTACGAAGAAAGGTGAAGGAGCCAATAATTCCGCTACTGAATCCTAACAACAGACAGCCAAGCAATATCCAACGTGTATTGGGGTCAGATAAGATGGCAACGATCCAGTTCCACATGCACTACACCTGGCCTTTCTCCGTCCGGCTTCCGATCATCGCAATCCGGCCTCCGTACGTCTCTTGCAGTGTATCCGGTACAAATACTTCACTTGTCGGTCCACCTGCCACCAGTCGTCCATTGAGTAGTAACACATGGTCGAAGTATTCCTCGACTGTCGCTAGATCATGGTGAACGACCAGTACCGTCTTGCCTTGTTTCTTCAACTGTTCCAAAAGCGAAATGATCGCTTTCTCTGTGGTGGCATCCACACCTGCAAATGGCTCATCCATGAAATACAGATCTGCGTCTTGCACGAGTGCCCGCGCCAGAAAGACACGTTGCTGCTGTCCACCGGACAACTGACTGATCTGGCGGTACATGTAATCACCCATGCCGACTTGCTCCAGGCAGTGTGCCGCCAGGTCTCGCTCCTTTTTCCCCGGACGACGGAACCATCCTAGATGACCATACCGTCCCATCATCACCACATCGAGTGCATGCGTTGGAAAATCCCAGTCCACCGATTCCCGTTGGGGCACATAACCGATGCGGCGACGTTGTTCCCTGTACGATTGTCCGAAGATCCGTACCTCTCCATGCATCTTCGGTACAAGTCCCAGAACGGCTTTGATCAGGGTCGATTTCCCTGCACCATTCGGTCCGAGTATTCCGATGAGTTGTCCTTCAGGGATGTCGAAGGATACGCTGCTAAGCACCGGCTTTTTGTGATACGCAACAGCCAGATCCCTCACACTAAGAGGAGCCGATGTTGGCTGCGTTCCCTGCAAGTGACTATTGTTCAGTTTCGTAGGAGTTTGTTTCAATAAAGTTGTATCTTCCATAATCCTGTAACTCCTCTCTTCTTGTGATTCATTATTTCAGTGCTTCTACAATCGTCTCAACATTGTGGCGAATCATACCGATGTATGTGCCTTCTTCCGTCCCCTCAGCCCCCATGGCATCCGAGAACAGTTCTCCACCAATGCTGACTGTATGTCCTTTTTGAGCTGCTCCGGCAATGATGGCTTCCATCGCTTTTGCAGGTACACTCGATTCAACAAATACTGCTTTGATATGGTTATCTACGAGATAATCCCGCAGTTCGCTAACATCTTTTGCTCCGTATTCGGCTGCAGTACTGATGCCCTGAAGCCCCATCACTTTCATGCCATAAGCCTGACCGAAATATCCAAATGCATCATGCGCCGTAACCAATACCCGGCTTGCTTCCGGAATCTCCAGAATCTTCTCACGCACCTCTGCATCCAGTGCTTCGAGCTTCGCCAGATACGCCTCTGCCTGAGCCTTGTACTCTTCTGCATGGTCCGGGTCCGCCTCCACGAGCGTATCGCGTACGGCTTCTGCCGCATGCATCCAGTGGCTGACGTTAAACCAGACGTGTGGATCATATTCGGTGCCGCCTGTATCTTTGCCTGAGTGTAACTCCTCGACTGGAATAGTCTCTGTAACAGCAGTAACCAGCTTGCTTGAGGACATTTTCTCCAAAATGTCTGTCATTTTGCCTTCAAGATGCAGTCCATTATAGAAAATGACTTTTGCTTGTTCCAGCTTGCGAATATCACCTTGGGATGCCTTGTACAAGTGGGGATCAACGCCCGGGCCCATTAGCCCGGTAACATCAACATATGCCCCGCCTACCTCACGTGCTACGTCAGCGATCATTCCTGTTGTAGCGGTTACTTGTAGCTTGCCATCACTGCTTGTCTCTGCATCACTGGAGCATGCCGTAAGTACAACAATCAGAACCAGAGCGGCTAGCGTAATGAACCCCCTCTGAATACTCCTCATTTTCACCATTAACAATTCAACCGTCCCCTTTCCCTCTCCTAAAATACTTGTCTACATCTAATTTTGTTGTACAAGGTATTAAGTTTTAATCAAGACTAATAATGTTTCCCTTGTGCAAATTTTATCCGAAGCCAAAAAAAAAGGCAAGGGATTATTTCCCCTGCCTGTCCAAATTCATATATTGTTCACTTCATTAACCTGTTAGATATGATGGTAAAAGGGCTACATCTGCCGCGTTTCTTTTGCATTACTCTTTGTCTTTCCCTTCGTCTTTCTTACCTTTCGGCGTTCCATCGAGACCATACACTTCATCATATGCATCGAAAATTTTTCGTGCTATTGGTGAAGCACTGACTGACCCGAATCCACCTTCTGGTACAACAACAGCTACAGCAAGCTTCGGATTATCTCGTGGTGCAAAGGCAATAAACACACCGTTCTCTTTTTTGTTCGGTCCGGTCCCCTGCTCTGATGTTCCTGTTTTCCGTGCATAATCGTATGGGAAACCGTCAAATGAACTTACTTTGGTAACCATTCCTTTGTGCACTTCATTCCAGTGCGCCTCGGCAAAATCAACTTCATTAAGCACCTTAGGTTTGATCTCTTTCACCACATTGCCGTCCGCGTCACGGATTTCCTTCACCAGATGTGGTTCCATCCGTTTGCCCTTATTGGCAAGCATCGTCGTGTATTGTGCGAGTTGCATTGTAGTGTACTTGGCTTGCTGTCCAAAGGAGGCAAATGCCAAACGTGTTAGAGCTGATTCGTCATCATTATTATATTCTAGCCTACCCAAAAATTCATTAGGCAGATCTACACCAGTGGACACACCCAATCCGAATTCCTGCATGTGTTTGTGCCAGACATCGATGCCTTTCTCTGAGCCATAATTACGTAACAAACGTTTACCCACCATATCAATCATGAAGGCATTGGAGGATTTCTCAATCGCTCTTCTCGCCGTAATAGAACCATTATATGCAGAATGCGAGTTCTTCACTTGTCGTCCGTCTTTTCCCAAAACCGCATATCCCTGATCATGATAGGTCTCTCCTGCTGTAAATAATCCCTCTTTCAATCCAATCAGCACACTTAGCGGCTTGATTACTGATCCAAGAAGTACAACGGATTCCGCCCGACTAGGCTTGGCATCATTCGGTGGGAACGACTCGGTGGTTCCATTCCGGAACACATATTTGATTTTGTCATAATCCCAATCGTTCGGATCATAGTCCGGCATACTTGCCATAGCCACCACATTACCTGTATCCACTTCCATGGCTACTGCGTATCCGGTAATTGCCTTCGGAAGTCTGCGCAATTCGTCCGTTATCGCCTCTTGTGCGGCCATCTGAATTTCCTTGTTAATGGTGGAGACCAGACTGTAGCCTTTCTCAGGTGGAGTTTGTAACATCGTTCCATCTGGCAGATTACGTGCGTCAATATCAATGGATTGGTAACCGCTTCGTCCACGGAGTTCTTCCTGGTATTGAAGCTCCAGCCCATCGAAGCCAACCTTTTCTTCTTCATGGTACACAAGACCAGGATCACGCTGGGTACTTGCCCCCTCACGGATGGCCTTATATTTGGCAATGGAATCTGGTGCTCGCTTGAACTCTCTTGTGTAACCCACAACCTGAACGGCTACACCATCCGGGTCATATTTTCTTATGTTTTCTTCCAGTACCATAACGCCCGGATAATCCGCTTTTTTCTCCATGAAAAAGGCAATTTCTTTGGTCGATAGATCCGACTTCACAAGTCTCGGCACATACCCAAACGTTTTCTGGTAATCCAGATCCAATCGTTTGATGATCTCTTCCCCGTCCGGCTGCTCTTTATCCCCTGGATTAAACTGTTTAAACACAGCCGCCAGATCATGAGCCAGTTCCTCTGCTTCCTGTCTACGTTCATCATTCCGATAATCCTCATATAACAGCACATACAGGGACTGTACAGGTTCGGAATAAGCCAGCGCGACTTCCCCTGTCGCATCATAGATGGGACCACGAACAGGTGCGAGTGGAATGTCTTTGGTATTACGACTCGTTTCCATATACGTCAGTTCAGGACCCTCCACAAATTGCACAAAGGCTAATCTGAAAATAAGGATACTGAATATGACAAATGCCGCGAAAAAAAACAGATTCAGCCTTGCGGTGGAAGGCTTGTTGACGGGTGTATCTTCCTCAGTCATGGGTTTCTTCCTCAATCGGTTAAACATGTTTTAAGCCTCTCCCGTTCCTCTATAAAAATAAAATATTTAATCCGTCTTGTGAACGCGTTCAATCCGATTTTTAATCCTTTCTCAACCAAGTCTACCAAAGGTTAGCTGTCACGTCTTTCAATATTTGGTTACATTTTCGTAAACAGAACTTTTACACTACCCCATCTACCGATTTCAATGTAAACACTGACATATCAACGTTGTCCCGCTCTCCAGATCGCGTTTACCCTTCCCTTATATAAACGTGGTACAGCTCATATGGTTACATATTAATGCAATTAAATAGTTCACTCTTTCGATTCATTCTTCACGTAAAAACAAAAAAGAGGACCCATGAAGGGTCCCCTCTGTAACCAATGCCTCACATCACTGTGTGCCTGATTCCGATTCTGAATCTTTATTTTTGTCTTTCTTCGGTACACCGTCGAGACCGAATTCCTCGTCATAGGCATCGAAGATCGCACGTGCAACCGGAGCCGCACTACTGGAACCAAAGCCCCCTTCGGGGATAACCACAGCGACAGCAAGCTTTGGATTATTACGTGGTGCATAGGCAATGAACACCCCATTATCAACGGGTTTGCCACCTACTACCTGTGTCGATGTTCCTGTTTTTCTGGCAAAGTCATAAGGGAATCCGCTAAATGCAGATACCTCAGTTGCCATGCCTCGTTGTACTTCATTCCAGTAGGCATCGTTAAACTCCACCGTACTGAGTACCTTCGGTTTTACTTTCTCGACCACGTTGCCTTCCGAATCACGGAACTCTCTAACCAGTTGTGGCTCCATCCGTTTTCCTTTGTTCGCCAGCATTGTCGTGTACTGAGCAAGCTGCATGGTTGTATATTTTCCTTGTTGACCAAAGGAGGCATACACCAGCTTGGTCAAAGAACTCTCGATGCTGTCCTTACCATATTCTTTGCGCCCAAGATATTCATTAGGCAGGTCAACACCTGTGGAGATACCTAACCCAAATTTCTCCATGTATTCGTCCCACACGTCGACACCCTTTGCACCATACTTGGAGTAAAGCTTTTTACCAATTTCGTCAATCATGAATACGTTCGAGGAATGACGAATCGCATCACGAGGATACATTGCACCATAGACATGCCCTGATGAGTTCTGCACTCTGCGATTGTCTCCACCAAAGGTCGTTGAACCTCTATCTGAATATACGGTATTTGTAGTAAAGAAACCTTCTTTCAAACCGATCAATACACTGAGCGGTTTAATTGTAGAACCAAGCAATACAACAGATTCCGCCCGTTTACCTGAATCGTCTGGCGGGAATCCACGAATTGTACCATTTTGATAAATATATTTTATGTTGTCGTAATCTTCAGAACTTATACCGCCAGTTCTCCATACGTTGGTATCATAATCCGGCATACTCGCAGCAGATACGATTTTCCCGGTATCCACTTCCATTGCAACTGCAAATCCGGTCTTTGCATTCGGATGCAATTTACCGGAAACCGGATTCCGATGAAGCCAACTCAACTGATCCAGAATGGCCTGTTCTGTTTTCACCTGAACGTTTTTGTTAATGCTGGAAATCAGGTCGTACCCTTTCTGCGGCGGGGTAGAACCCGCTACACCTTCAGGCAAGTTACGCAAATCAACATCAACGGATGTATATCCGCTTTTGCCGCGGAGAGCATCCTGATATTGCAGTTCCAGTCCATCAAAGCCTACAAATTCATTCTCTGTATACACCAGGCCCGGATCCGTTTGCGTTTTATTGGCCTCATCCACCTCTTTGTATTTGTTCAAGGACTTCGAACTTCTGAACTTCTTCAGATAACCGATGGTCTGAACCGCTACCGTATCCGGATCGTAGAATCGCACACTCTCCTCGACGATCTGAATACCTTTGAACTCGTCCTTGTGCTGTAGGAAATAAGCAACTTCTTCCTCGGACAGATCACTCTTGATCAGACGTGGCATAAAACCGTTCGCTTTGCGGGAGTTCAAGTCCATCTCTTCTATAATTTTCTCCACTGTAAGTGACTCTGAATCCTTCAGCTTGTACTGTTCAAACACATCATGCAACCGGGTTGCAATATCTTGCACTTCCCCTATATTAGGACTCGGTTTCCCATCAACATCCCCATAGTTTTTATACAGCGTCAAGTATAGCGACTGAATGGGCTTAGAATAAGCCAGCTTCACTTCACCTGTAGAATCATAGATCGTGCCTCTCACAGGAGGAAGTGGTACATCCTTGGTAATGTTACTTGCTTCTTCCTGACTAAGCTCAGGCCCTTCGACAAATTGTAAAAAGGCCAAGCGTACAATAATAACGCTAAAAATAACAAAGGAAGCGAAGAAAAATACGTTCATTCGGTAACTGAAGCGCCGTTTGTCCGTAAGTTCATCCTTCTCATTGGAATGTTTTTTCATCCATCCTACCTCTTTCATGACTTGATGCATACCGCTCAAACTGATTCTCCGCGGCATGATAACCTGGCAACGTCGTCATATTCCGGACCCATGTCCGTTGTAATGTTAAGCTGATTGATCCTTTAGATGGGTGTCGGCAAAATTCGGAGGATTAAACCAGTCTCCACTGATCGCCCATGTCGGGTCAAGCGGAACCCAGCTCTCGGAACCACTCAAATACACCTCATTCCACGCATGCGGACCGTACCCTCCCTGGCCGTTATAACCAAGTCCTGTAACAACTTTGACTTCAAGTCCTTGTGAACGGGCCATCACGGCATAAAGACGGGCATAATCAATACATACGCCTTTGCGTGTATCAAATGTATTCTGTGGATTTTGTTCATGCCATATGCCCTTTTGCTCATAGTCATCCACTTTACCATAGTCATACTGAATACGTGAACCTACCCAGTCGTATAGCGCTCTTGCTTTGGCTTCATCTGTCGATTGGCCTTTGACAATCTCACTCGCTGCTGATTCAATGTCCGTCGGAATATTGTGGTCGATGACTTCATATTTGCGTTGCAGGATGCCGCCCAGTTCCTTCTGCACAGCCTGCGTAAAGACGGGTAGCTTGTCCTTAATAAACGTGCCAGACAACGGTTCGATAACCGATTTGGCCCCTTGCATATAGATCGGGGATGCTTCCACATATCGGCTGAACATGCTTCCAGGGTAAAGACTGACAATCATGAACAAAACTGCGATGACAATCATTCCGCGGACGGAGCCTATGATCGTGCCAATGAATGCACCCGTCAAGCGACTAAACATACCTTTAGGCGCACTTTCCTCGGCTGACCTCTGCCTGCTGCTAAAAATAAATGAAGAGAGAAACCCGAGAATCAGTCGGATGAGTCCATAGCTAAGTACAAATAATACAGCGAACCGCATCAGCGGAAAATCTGCAATCGCCGTAACCAACGTATAATACATCTGTTCCCACCGGTTCAACTCACGGTTAGGCATGGCTGAAGCATACTCAGACAGCCACTGCTGTACATATGGCGCAAGCCACAACGTTAAACCGATCGACAACAGAATACCGATGACCGCCATAATGCCATCCATCAGGAACCCAAAGAGTCTGCCTGCTGAACGCGAAGCCCCTCTGGACCAACCCTGCAATAATGAAGCAGCCACAATCAGCAACAGCATAATCGTGATGCCATTCAATTCCTTCAGGCTGTCCAGCCAATTCTGCAGCACGTACCGATTCCCCCTTTACTACGATGCTGGTGCTGTTTTGTTCTCCTGTGCCTGTTCGACAAACGTACGTATAGTTTCATTGTCGAGTTTCCATTCGCCAAGTGAAATTCCGCGGAAGGTCACATCAACTTTATCCGATTGAGTTCTGCCCTTAATCTCCACATTGGGACTTGTGATGGTGAACGCTCCATCCTGTCCTTTGACGTATTTCGCTTTGGAAGCCTCCTTCAGCATCATGCTGGTTGCTTCCTTCTTCAATGTGTCCATCGTGCTGGATTGTACGTCTGTCACTGTCTGTTTGATCTGATCAATGGAGATGCCGCTGTATATCAGTAGAGCCGCAATAATGATGATGGCAATCGCCCATTTCAATACGGTTTTGACCACATTCAGAACAAAGAACAATATGATCAATGCAACCACGATCACCAGCCAGTTCTGCATCACAAACTCTTTGATTACTTCTATGTTCATGACTACACCTTCCGTATTAGAATTCATTCGTAACACTCCCGAATATTATACATGATTTCCGAAGCTGCTGTCAGCTAAGCCCTCTCCCTTAAAAATAAACGGTCTAAGTTCGTCCCGCCGGGCGTACAAGTAGTACCATGAGGTTCTGCCGGGCGAACGGGGAACACGTTCAAGACCTGTAGTTTGAACATGCATCGCTTAACAAGGAGGGGCTTATGTGAAAACGGCCATCTGGCTATACCTGTTTTTGTTCCTTGCTGTATTTGATTTGCACGCCCAGTATCCCATTCTGACCCCTTTTGCCATCTCGCTGGGAGCCGCCCCTACTTTCATTGGCTGGATGATGGGCATCTATTCCTTAACGCATCTTCCTGGCAATCTGATTGCTGGAACACAAATCGATAAACATGGGAGTCGCCGCTACATTGTATTCAGTCTGCTCGGAGCAGGATTCATCCTGCTCTTACAAGCCTATGTCCAGACACCATGGCAACTGCTGGCGTTGCGTTCCATCAGCGGGTTTGTACTGGCCTTCCTGTCTCCTGCATGTCTCGCCCTGCTTGCACAGTTATCCAGCGATCCGGTGAAACAGGGGAAGTATATGTCGGGTCACGGGGTAGTACATACCCTCGCTTCTGTTGTATCGCCAGCAGCCGGTGCGATCATTGTGGGTTCCATGGGATTCTCTGCTACATTCTCAGGCTTGGGTTATCTGCTTATTCTCACAGGTGTCATTGCTTTCATGACGATGCCCCGTGGTATCGTCAAACAGCAGGAGAGAGTAACGGTACCTGCTAAACCTGACGCTTCACCAGCAGATGCCACAAGTGCATTCCTGCCGGTGTCCTGGCGATACTTTGCCTTGCCTCTGGTGATTGCCTGTGCCCAAGGGATTCTCTTCTTCGAATTACCCCTGCGGGGAGGAGGACAATCGTCCATCATGTCTACCGGACTGCTGTTCTCTATTATCAGTATTGGGGCACTCTTCACCCTCAGCATGTTATTTCTCAATCGGTATTCCCCCAAGCTGCGTCTGGTTGCGGGCGTGCTGTTAATGTCCTTGTGTTTTTTTGTGATGGCAGCCATTCCGCAAGTTCCGTTGACCACCGTATTGTTTGTACTTGGGATGTCCAAAGGCATCATCTTTCCAGCTATGGCTACTCTATTTATCCGTCTGAGCGGAGGAAGCAAGTTGGGCCGCATTTTCTCGCTGCAATCCATTGCCACCTCCATCGGCTCTTTCATCGGCCCCATCACAGCCGGGCAACTTCGTGTCGGGTTATCACCCTATTTCATCGCGTTTCTTTTGTTAATGATTGGTATGCTACTGCTTCCATACTATACATCCAGACGCGAAGCTTCCCTGTCCGATCCGAAAAGTATATTGAATTAGGCCTGTATCAAGCTTTTTCTTCCCTACCGTTATGACAGTAATTAGGTCTGTATTTTCATTAGCTTTGCATCATTCCCCCATTTACAGCTAAACTATATAAAATGGACTAACGTTTTACACTCGAACGGAGCGGCCTAGGGATCATCAGCGCCGTCTTTAAGATTTCATCTTTTTCTTGAATACCATCATTAGGTATGGACGATCATTGGAAGTAGTGAAGGGTACGGAATCGATTTTGAAGAAGCGATAGCGTTCGCCTTTGTCTCCATATTTCAACCTATAAAAAATAAAATCAATCAGAAATTTGGAGACAACAGCGATCGAAGGAACGATCCGTAACCGTAACGGTCACTACTGATCAGAATTAATTCCTGATGTATGTGAAAAAGAATTTAGAAATCAGAGGTGCTCCTGTCCGCGTGGTGAACAGTGTAAAGAAAGGAGTCCATTTTATATAATCAGTCGATTTTCGCTGCAACATTTCCCGGGGAATGTCGACATAAGCTCTCGAACAAGAGGTGAATATCATGCCTATTCATGTCATTGTGGAAGGTAAGAATGACCGAAGCAAACTGAAACGTCTGGTTGGACCCGAAATCAACATTCTATGTACGTTTGGAACACTTAATTCCCTTAAGCTGGAGACCCTGCGCAAGCAAGTCGGTTACGATGAAGTCTTTTTATTTATGGATAATGACAGTTCCGGCAAAAAAATTAGAGGTGTACTTCGGGATGCTTTCCCGGATGCAGTACAGATGTATACACGACGAGGATATGCGGGTGTAGAAGGAACACCTGATGAGTATATCATTGCCCAGCTGGAAAAGGCCGGGTTAGAGACATACATCCAATACCCTGAACATCCTTCCTATTAAAATGAAATACCAAAAGGCTGCCTTTGGATTGATATCCAACTTGAAGGCAGCCTTTACAGTATGATGATCAGATGATTATTCCTTAATCAGATTGCGAATATCCTCGGCAATGACAGCAGGCACAACGTCCTCTGTATTAAATGCATTATATACCTTGCGCAGCTGGTTGTTCTCATCCACCAGACCAATCATATTCATATGGGCAAAATCGTCCTTACTCTCCCCATCGATCAGGATCTGGAATGATTCCCTGGCAAACTGTTTGGTTTTGTCCATATCCCCTCGCAAGAAGTACCATCCGGAATAATCCGCGTGGAAGCGGTCCGCAAACGTCTTAATCTTCTCTCTTGTATCGACTTTCGGGTCGAATGAAATAGATACAAATGAGACATCTTTACCAAAGGTGTCGTCCTCTTTCAACAGATCCTGCACCTGGGATAACGTAAACGTCGTAATAGGGCAGACATCCGGACAACTGGTGAAATAAAAGTAGAACAATCGGACTTTCCCTTGCGTATCCTCCAGTGATACTGTACTGCCATCTACATTTTCCATAGAAAAGGATTGGATTTCACGAATCTCGGGTAATTTTTCCTTACTGGCAAATACAGTGCCCCACATCAGATACACAGCCATAATAAGTGCGAGCCCGAGCAGCATCCATGTCCATTTGTACTTTTTCAGCATCTTCCTCGTCCCTTCTATATCTCCTCTTATGAATACGCATACATATGTGAATCCAAAATCACGTTTGTTTCGCTTTATCCATCTACTGTGACATATGTATTCAAAGAAACCTACTTTTTATGAGATTCTATATTATTGTAACGGTTTAAAGGAACAATGCCCATAAATTATTTTAGCATTGTATATCATTCGAATAGTATCGTACGTTCTCTGCCGCATTTTTTCTCAGTATCCGATATAAAGTTTATCATAGGAACTGCCAAAATAGTTTGACAAACTACGTACATTTATTGGGTATGGCACAGGAAATTGTCATAACTTTGAAATTAGGGATGTTTTGCATCCTGACAAACGGATATTATACACTATATATGGGTATCACCTAGATAGAGAAGTAATATGCCTTAGAACGATATACCACACAAAGGAGACGTTTATGGATACCTCTACACATTTTGTCATGGGGATTGGTCTAGCCGGTCTGGCTTATGTCGATCCTGTCGTCGCGGCTAGTCCCATGCTTGCAGCTGCAGTAATGGTTGGCACGATCGCCGGTTCCCAGGCCCCTGACATTGATACTGCGTTACGTCTCAAAAGCAACTCGCTTTACATTCGGAATCATCGGGGTTTGTCACACTCTCTGCCATTTCTCCTGTTATGGGTTTTGCTCATCACCGGCGTCATTGCACTGATATTCCCTGGTGTCCCTATTGGACACGTTGCCACCTGGACCGCTGTGGCCGTAGGCTTTCACGTATTCACCGATCTGTTCAACACCTATGGAACCCAAGCCGCCCGGCCTTTTACGGAACGCTGGATCGCCTGGAACATCATTCATATTTTTGATCCGTTTCTATTCACTACACATGTCATAGCTATCCTGTTATGGGCCTTTGATCTGATCGCCCCTGCACCACTCTTCGTTACGTTGTATAGTTTGACCGGTTTATATTATATATGGCGAACGATTGCTCGTGCACAAGCAGTCAGAAAAGTCAGACGTCTCGACAACAGCCCAGAGCAGGCAAGATACATCGTTATTCCAACGATATCCTGGAACCGCTGGCATGTGGTTAAACGGGTTGAGGACGGCAGTTATGTGATCGGTAAAATGGATGGTTCTAATCTGGTATGGAGTCTGCACGCCTCGTCTTCTACTCATGCGGCCGTTGCTGCTTCACGCAAATCACCGGAAGTCAGTGCCTTCCTCTATTTCACCTCCTATGCGGTGGCAGAGGTTGAAGAACTGCCTGCCGGTTACAAGGTCCGTTGGGCAGATGTACGTTATCGACACCGGAAACAATATCCATTTGTCGCTGTGATTGTGATGGATCGGAATTTCGAAACGATTGATACCTATGTAGGCTGGTTAAGCGATGAGAAAATGGATAAAAAACTTTTATCTGCACGCCCTTGACGAAGTGAGCATGGCAAGGCACAATCAGACATAGGAACTGATACGCGAGAAAGCCCGGAGCGTTTCCGCTCCGGGCTTTCTGTTTATCCTGTTTTGTTGCTGTTGGTTAAAATAAATTATTTGCCAGACCCAGCCAGAGACTGCTCAGCGATTTGTACCAGACGTTTGGTGATATATCCACCCAAAGATCCTGTTTCACGGGAAGTGTAGTTACCATAGTAACCGTCTTGTGGGATAGTTACACCCAGTTCCTGTGCAGCCTCGATTTTCAATTGTTGCAGTGCTGAATTTGCCTGAGGTACCACCAAGTTGTTAGAACGAGATCCTTGAGCCATATTTATAATCTCCCTTCAATCTGTGTCTGTAATGTAATTGCAAGCTTGCAAGATTATTATGGCTCGTAGGCTACAGGTTATACGGAGTTTTACTAAATTTGTAGATGGAGGTTTTTCCCAATGAGTAAAGGCTTGTCTTTATGGTTCGCATTCTCTTCGATTATCTTGTTAACGGTTTCAGCAATTATGATCTCCTACTCCGGTTGGTTTGCTGCACTACTGTTTGTCCTGTCCATTGCCAACATTGGCTGGGGATTTGTGATTCGTGCCAAAAAAGAACGTCAGGAAGTTCACTCGGCTGCTTCAGAGCCCACTTCTTGATTAGGTCATTTGATAGTTCAATAATGAACGCATGAATAAAGAGGAGTCCTTCAATAGGGCTCCTCTTTATTTATGTTAACTATTCATTGCATGAAATGAAGATCTTTGTTCAGGACTACTGTTTACGTCTCGGAACAAATCCCATACGTTCTTTAACTGCATCCAACGTTTGAGCAGCAACTTCTTCTGCACGACGGGCTGACGTATCCAGAACATCCGCCAATTCGCCAGACTCACGAATCTCATTATATCGTTGTTGCAGCGGTTCAATCACAGATACAACCACTTCAGCCAGTTCCTTTTTGAACGGACCATACATCTTGCCTTCATAACGCTCAGCTACTTCCTTAAGCGTCATACCTGCACATTCAGCATAAATACTCATCAGATTGCTGACTTCCGGTTTGTTTGCCGGATCATATACGACTTCACGTCCCGAATCTGTAGTGGCACGGCTGATTTTTTTGCGAATCACATCCGGCGGATCCAGCAGGGCAATATAGCTGCCAGCGTTAGGGTTACTTTTGCTCATTTTCGAAGAGGCATCATCAAGTGACATTACCCGTGCACCCACCTGCGGAATATACGGATCTGGAATGGTGAAGTACTCCCCATAACGGTGGTTAAAACGTCCTGCCAGATCACGTGTCAGTTCCAGATGCTGCTTCTGGTCCTCACCTACTGGTACAAGGTCAGCATTGTATAACAAAATATCAGCCGCCATTAATGATGGATACACAAACAGTCCGGCACCAACCGAATCTTTACCGGATGATTTATCCTTAAACTGAGTCATACGTTCAAGCTCACCCATGGAGGTCAGCGTTGTCATCAACCAGCCCAATTCGGCGTGCTGCGGTACATGGGATTGCAGAAATACGTTAGATTTCGAAGGATCAATGCCTGCTGCAATAAACAGCGCAGCTACCGCTTCAGACTGTTCACGCAATGCTGCTGGCTCCTGAGCCACGGTGATGGCATGAAGATCAACCACCATGAAATGACATTGATAGTCATGCTGGAGTTTTACAAAATTTTTGATTGCACCAATATAGTTGCCCAATGTGAGCTTACCACTTGGCTGAATACCTGAAAGTACTGTTTTCATAACATAACGCCTCCCTGATTGTATATAAAAAACTCCTGCCATTCTCTGCGAACGCAAAAAGGCCCCACATCCGCAAGGGACGTGAGACCGTGGTGCCACCCTTATTCGCTTTTCTTCGATTGCTCCTGACCCTGAAATCAAGTCAAGCTGAAGAAATGCCTTCATTGTTCCGTAACGTGGATTATACGGCAGACTCTAGTGGGGCAAGCCCATCTCTGGCTTAACCTGTTCAAACCTACACTCAAGGGTCCATTCGGTAAAGAGCTCACACCGGTTCACATCAACCACCGGCTTTCTGGAGAGGATTCTCTTGGCCTACTTATCCCTGTCATCGATTTCATGTCATTTAATTCTAATAAATGCTTTCAGAGTTCCATCTTAATGCGCACAGGCGTGAATGTCAAAATGAGTTGAACTTTTTTACCCGAGACATCAAAATCTGTTATGATGGAATTGCTTATCCTGTTGCCTGCTTCACACGAAATAGCGCAGGAAATAGCTGGCATGTACACAACGACACGCCTGCAGCAGTAGCTTCATCACAACTGCTTGCAGACAGATTTCAAGTGGGAAAAGGAGCATCGATATGAAACAAGTGACCAAAGGCCAATGGAATGGTTACGACACGTATATCCTACATAGCCGTGAATTGGAAATCACCCTGCTGCCGCGTCTTGGAAATAATATTATTTCTATTCGCGATTTAGTGCAGGACAGAGATGTCGTCCGCCGTCCGGATGAAGACGATCTTGCCTTTTATCTGCAGAAGCCGTACCATTTTGGCGTTCCTCTCCTGATTCCACCAGGGCGCATTCATCGTGGACAATTCGAATATGAAGGCGTTCGTTACCAGTTCGATCAGAACACGGCGAATGACAACCATATTCACGGTCTCCACCGTACCCAATCCTGGTGTGTCAGTGACATTGAGGAAGATGAAGAAGGCTGTGCAATTACGACTGAATTACTAACCGAAAATGAAGAGCATTGGATGGCCCAATTCCCGATTCCCCTAAAACTTGAGATGACGTTCAGTCTGCAAAACGCTGTATTTAGCCAGCGTCTGAGAGTCACCAATCTGAGCTCAACACCTGCTCCTTTTGGGATGGGATATCATACATGGTTTTTGTTAGACGGCAAACCTGCCGACTGGACACTGCAACTGCCTGTTTCCGGAATATACGGACAGAATGAAGAACAACTACCGACAGGTGAACTGGAATCCCTGGGTGAATGGTCTGCTCTGAACGAAGGTATCAATTTGCAGGGACGTAACTGGGATACCCTGTTGAAAGCTACCGAAGGTGAACCGGCTACGGCTTACTTACGCAGGCAAGATGGATATACATTGAAATATTCAGCAGATGAAACATTTTTCAAACATTGGGTTCTCTTCACCAAAGGTGAATCCGATCAGTTCTTGTGCATTGAACCGTACACTTGGCTCCCGGATGCACCTAATTTGGCTTTATCAGATGAACAAACCGGGTTGATTCGCTTGGAACCGGAACAGCCTGTTGAGTTATTTACACGTATTGAGGTTATACCTCCTACAGACTAAGCGAGCTGATCATGCTCTATTTTGCTTTTACGCATATCACCCTATATTTTGATATCCAAATACAACTTGCCGACCCGCATTGGGTCGGCTTTTTTATGTGTCCTGTGCACTGATAGTTATCCATATTTTCCCTTACGCCATATCATGTATATTTCCGTATTCTCTAACCATACTAACATCACCAACCCATAAGGAGGTGACACATATGTACGGAAGTCAAAACCAAGGTAGCGGTAGCCGCTCCAACAACCTGGTCGTTCCCCAAGCAACAGCAGCATTGCAACAATTGAAAATTGAAGCTGCTCAAGAGCTGGGTGTAACTATTCCACAAGATGGTTACTACGGTAACTATACTTCCCGTGAGACAGGTTCTCTGGGTGGATACATCACTAAACGTCTGGTGCAAATCG
This sequence comes from Paenibacillus sp. FSL H7-689, assembly GCF_000517905.1. Classification (NCBI taxonomy): domain Bacteria; kingdom Bacillati; phylum Bacillota; class Bacilli; order Caryophanales; family Paenibacillaceae; genus Paenibacillus; species Paenibacillus sp. FSL H7-689. The sequence goes on along the minus strand of NZ_ASPU01000002.1, from coordinate 81,644 downwards.
CTGAGCAGCAATTATCGGGTCGTTCGTAAGCTCGTAATTATTGCTTGAGCCTAAGCAGAATCCAAAAGTAAAAGCGGCCTTCTTCGGAAGTGCCGCTTTCTCTTGTGCAACTAATTAGGAGGTCGACTCCATATCTGAATCCTTGTATGTATTGGTTCTAGGGTAACGAATCATCAGGCTCGCCATATTGTAATTAGACTCCATCGTTGCATCTACCAAAATCATACCTTGTCTTACTGTGAAGTCGTACGATATTTCGCCATGTGTCCAATTGCGTTTGAATTTCAACGTCTCCAGTGCCATTGCCCGGAAAGAAGTTCTCTGGGTTTCGTTTAGCCCCCCTTCCTCCACATCCATCTGCCCATCTCGTCCAGCTATCGGATTATGTCGAATACCGAATTTCCCAATTACGTTGTTTCGTATTTGCACAAAAACTACCCCTGAATCTAACCCTGATAACTCATGATCAAGTTCTTTGAATACCAGATCCAACTGTCTCGCTAATGAAAGCTCATCAATTTTCATATTAACACTCTCCTTATATGCTTATAGTCCTATACGGCAAGGACTTACGACTCATTATATGACATCATATGTGCTCATTCAACAAAGAACGGCAAAGTTGGGTATTTCTAACTATGAGTTGCACAATTAATTGCCATTTCACTTCCTTAAACTGAGCTTTTTCACTTAATTACGACAAAATATTCGAGAATCAAAAATGAGGATTCTGTACAAAAAAAGGCTGCAATCCTGTGTCTGTTAACACGGAATTGCAGCCTTTTCATGTATATTCAACCTATTCTATTCAACCTATTTTTCGGTTGCTGTCATCTGCAGAAACTGCTCAATATCGGCAATAACCAAGTCCGCAGCATTTTGCCAGAATTCCGGTTGTGTCAGGTCCGTACCCAGATGTTTCTGAGCAAGTTCTTCAACCGTCATACGCCCTGTATCCCGCAACAAATCATCGTATTTATCTGCAAATGCCGTTCCTTCTTGCTGTGCTCTCGCATAGATTCCCGCACTGAACATATAACCGAACGTGTATGGGAAATTATAGAATGGCACACCAGTCAGATAGAAATGCAGTTTGGATGCCCAGAAATGAGGATGATCTGATGCAAGTACACCGCAGAATGCTTCCTGCTGGGCCTCCACCATTAATTTGGATAATTCATCCGCGTTGACCAAGCCTTTTTTGCGTTGTTCATAGAAACGATTCTCAAACAGGAAACGGGCATGGATGTTCATAAAGAAAGCCACACTTCGCTGTATCTTGTCTTCCAGCAAAGCCAGCTTCTCTTGCTCATCTGTTGCCGCCTGCACCAGGGCATCTGCTACAATCAGTTCAGCAAATGTGGACGCTGTCTCAGCCACATTCATCGCATAACGCTGATTCAAGGCAGGCAGCTCTTCCATAATGTGTTGATGATATCCATGACCAAGTTCATGCGCAAGAGTCGACACATTAGATGGTGTCCCGGAGAAGGTCATGAAAATCCGGGTTGCTTTGCTAAGTGGCAAAGACGTACAGAATCCGCCTGGACGCTTGCCAGGACGGTCTTCTGCTTCGATCCAGCGTTTCTCAAAAGCCATCTCTGCAAACGAGGAAAGTTTAGGACTGAACTTGGCAAACTGTTCAACAATATTGATGGCTGCCTCATCGTAAGTGATTTTGCCACTCGATTTACCTACAGGTGCATCTACGTCGCTCCAGCTGAGCTTGTCTACCCCCAGCAATTCTGCCTTGCGCTCCAGATATTGAACAAGTGCAGGCTTGGCACCGTTAATTACATCCCACATCGTATCCAATGTCTGACGTGACATCCGGTTGATGGCCAGAGGTTCTTTGAGGATATCATCCCAGCCACGTTTCTCATATAACTTCAGACGGAATCCCGCGAGGTGATTCAGCGTGTCAGCACAGAAATCTTCGACATCGGTCCAAGCTTGCTCCCAGTTTGCGAATACCGTCTCGCGTACATTCCGATCACTATCACTCAGCTTGTTGGCAGCCTGTCCTGCGGAGAGCATCACCGTTTCCCCATCTTGCTCAAATGGAATGTTCACCTTGCTGACAATCGTGTTATAGAATTTGCCCCAACCATGGTAACCATCCACACCCAGATCCAGTGCAAGGCCTTCCAGTTCAGGCGACAGCTTCTCACGAGCCAGCGTACGACTCTCGTTCAGTACAAATGCCAGCGGCTGAATATCTTCCCGAGCAATCCAAGCGTCCCACACCGAATCCGATGTCTGACTGAGTGTATTATCAAACTTCGATTTGCTGCCGTTCAGCATCGCACCAAGGGAACTGATGGCGCCCTGAAGCTGCGTTGCCTTTTTGTCCGTCTGGTTTTGCGATGAGAGGCAGGATACAAACGCAGATCCTTCCGATATGCGGATATAACAGCTTTGCAGCAGTTCCAAAATCGGATCGAATGCAGCCGTCTCTTCTAATGAAGTCGGTGCAGCTGTTTCGTTCAACAGATGTTGCAGTTTACGTACATCCTCTTCCAGTTCAATCAGATACGCAGCAAATGTCTCGGAGGAAGAACCTCCACTAAAAATGGACTCCAGATCCCATACGGGGTGTAATGGCGTTTTCATTTAATAAGGCACCTCTCTCTATAAATTGGATGGTTAGGATTGAATTAAAAACTGGTTTTCTGTCAGCCATATCTCTATACTAGAGAAATACTTATAGCAACCTTCAGGAGGTAAACGTATGAAACCTTTACAAGTATCGGCTGATACAGCCGTCAAATTAGCAGAATCCCTGGGCGTACCTTTGGAGCACCTGATGCACATGCCCCAACATATCCTGATGCAGAAGATTGCGGAACTCGCCAAACAAGAAGCCTCCAAACCTTCCGCACCAGAAGGCGAACAAGAATGATTCCGTTTGAGAACAGCTGGCCTTACGATATTGTGATGGGAGACATCTATGTACAGCAATGTCCCTACTGTCATGCAAGCAACGTGCTGCTCCCCCTCAAACCCAAAGAGCTTGTGCTCATTCGCGAAGGCAAAAAGAAATTACTGGTCTTTCCCTGCTGTAATACAAGCATGACTGTGATCGACAACGACAGTGACTATTTGTTATCCAGCCATCCTGTCCGTAACTAATGTAAGATCAACCTAGAGGGGGCTGCGCTTTGCAGCCTCTTTGTCTGTTTCCAGCATCTCTTCAGGGAGTTCCAACTTACTTGAAATCATCTGCTCACGCAGCACGGCCCACTGTTCCCTTGAAGCACGAATCATGGCCGCATCTGTGATCCGCTTGTCATGAATGACCTTGCTGAACCATTGCACTGCTTCATTAAACCGTCCTACCCTGCGGTTCAATTCCCCGAGCAAATACAACAGTTTGGCTTCATTGCCACCCGTTCCTTCACGTTCGAACACCTTCACATAGGCTTCCAGGCTAAATTCAAGAAAACGATGTTCCTGTGCATGGTCCTCCATATAACGATACAACCAAGCTATATGATGCAACAGACCAGCGACGACACGATCTTTCTCCCGGATAACCTGTGCGCACAGCAAGGCAAGCTTGTACGTTGCCAGCGCCTGTTCCAGTGTTCGTGCTCCGCTATAATCACGTTTAACCCAGCGGTTACCGATCTGTTCCTTAAAAGCCTTGCGCTGAGCATCATTTAGATGCTCCGTTGCGTTCTCCGTCGTGGCAAACCCGCACTGCGGACAGATGCGAACCACATAAAAATCTGGATTCTCCAGCTTGTAGTAAGCACAAAAATCCGAATCCGTCCGGTAGGGCCTTTTCAAACTCGGTCTTACCCGTGAGGTTTCATACTCGGTTTCGCAATAATGGCAGGTCACTTTCACCTTATACAGCGGCTCTAATTCCAATCTCTTCCATCCCTCTCCCGTACGCTTGTAATCATATTCGGATCTACGGTGTATTCACAAAATGATGTGCAGGCCCGGATAAACGCTGCAGGATAAACGAATGCAAGGGCTCCTCCACACCAATCTGTGTTAAGGCTTGATCCATACATGCAAGCCAAGCCTCAGCCCGTTCAACCGTCACTTCAAAATGCATATGACGGGCACGCATCATCGGATGTCCAAACGCCTCGGAAAACAGCCCTGGTCCTCCAAAAAACTGAGACAAAAACATATACTGCTTGTCGATGACCGGCTGAATATCTTCCGGGAAAAGCGGAGCCAGCTGCTCATTCTGCTGAACGATCGGATAGAAAGCCTCGACCAATGCGCGAACACCTTTCTCACCGCCAAGATTGTCATAAATACTCAAACTGGGATTCATTCGTCTGATTCCCCTTTCTGATGTCGAATTTTGCCATATATTACACGTTCCGTGAACATTGTGAAAACAGTAACAATATCCAGGCCACAAAAGCCTTTATCTCCATTCTATCAAAAAAAACCAAAAAGTCCTATATAACATGAAATCATCAGGACATGTAACCTGCCATCTGTGTATAGGACCTTATTCAAAATGTAACACAAAAAAAGCGCCAACCGCTTGGGTTGGCGCACTAGATATTTCATTAATAACTCCGCCAGTCCTCTTCCTCAGAGCGTACCAGCGAGGCACGTATCACATATACAAAAGCACAGACCAGGATTCCGGTGACAAGACTCATGATCATCACTCCATCCGAATTGAATTCCACCTTGGAGACAATTAGGTGACGTTCAGGCGTTTTTCTCATTTTAGCACACATCACTCAAAAACACAGCCACTTTTGCAAACGCTTTCTACGTATAATTTTGTACTGTTTGTCCACTTTTTTTCATATATTGATGGCAATAACACCACAGACTTCCGCACACCGACCATTCCAAAAATAAAGGAGAAGAATTCATGGCTGCTTCACAACGACTCACCCATGTCCTGGTCACACTCGCTCTCCTGACCCTTTGTGTGTTAATGGTCTTGTATCCAGCGGAAACCTGGCATGCAGGTGTACGCGGACTGTCCATCTGGTGGGACGTATTGTTTCCCTCCCTTTTTCCTTTTTTGGTGCTGTCCGAGCTGCTGCTCGGCTTTGGCATTGTTCATTTTCTAGGTACCTTGCTGAATCCACTGATGCGTCCATTGTTTCGTGTTCCCGGAAGCGGTGGTTTTGTATTTGCCGTGAGCTGTGCATCAGGTTATCCTACAGGGGCGAAACTGACCGCTCAGTTATGGGAACAAAAGCTGGTTACCCGGGAAGAAGGAGAACGGCTCGTTGCCTTCACTACATCATCCGATCCGATCTTCATGATTGGAGCGGTATCGGTTGGGTTCTTCCATAATGTCGCCATTGCTCCAGTATTGGTTGCGAGCCATTACGCTGCAGCTTTTCTGGTGGGTATGCTCATGCGTTTTCACGGGGGTACAGCAAAAGGCTCACACCCAGACAGTTCTTCTGGATCTCCAACGGAGGGGATACCTAGAAACAGACTGGTCCGGGCCATCTATGCGATGCATGAAGCAAGAAAAGCTGACGGGCGGGCATTTGGTGAACTGCTGCGCCAGGCAGTCTCCTCATCCCTTCGCCTTATTATTATCGTAGGAGGGCTGGTTGTATTCTTCTCGGTCATGATGGAGCTACTTGTCCAGACCGGTTGGCTTGGCGGATTATACGGGATAACCGAGCAATTGTTACGACATAGCGGACTGCCTCCATCCTTATCTCCTAGCTTGGTCGGTGGGCTGTTTGAAGTAACGCTGGGGAACAAAGAGGCTGGGAGTGCCGGGGCATCCATCCCACTCGTCTATAAAGTAGCAGCAGCAGCCTTTGTTCTCTCCTGGGGTGGATTATCCGTCCATGCACAGATTATGAGTGTTCTTAGCAACACACCCATGAGATACGGTCCATTTCTATTTGCCAGAGCAATCCATGCGCTAATCGCACCTATGCTGGTCCTGCTGTTGTGGACACCCATGATGGGACGTTCCTCTTCACCCGTTCTCATGGAGCCCGGTTTCATCCCATCGTTATCAACGTATACACCGGACTGGGGACTGATTTTTTTATCCGGAATGATTGTTTTTGTAAGCCTCATCGTGTTGTTATTATTTCTTGCGATATTAAGTTCCATTCTCAAACCTAGACGACATGCCAAAAAATAAGTGAACGATTCATCTATATTTAACTGAATATGCGCCCAAACGTTGTGTTCTTCAGCGGAATTGATTATCATCGGTAGTATAATGACCACAAAGGAGCTTTCATCTTGAGATACTATGTTCAAGACCGCGGAGACCAGTTATCGATTGATCTCAGTCAGCAGTTTCATGCGCTGGCGAAGGAAGAAGGGTTCAAGCTGGATGCAGAATCGCCGGAGATTGTTATCTCCATCGGGGGCGATGGTACGATGCTACAGGCATTTCACAATTTCATCGACCGTATTCCGGATATTGCTTTTGTTGGGGTTCATACAGGCCATCTCGGCTTTTACGCCGATTGGAAGAAGGAAGAATTACCGGAGTTAGTCAGGCTGATGAGTGGCAAGGGAGATCCGGAGCGTCTCAAACCACGCATTGTACAATACCCACTCTTGGAGCTTGAGATTCGTAAAAAGTCAGGGAATTCCTCTTACATCGCCCTTAATGAATTTACGTTAAAAGGTGTAGACGGTACCGTCGTAGCCCAGGTCGATATTAACGATGTGACATTTGAGATGTTCCGTGGGGATGGCATCTGTGTATCCACGCCATCAGGCAGCACGGCATACAACAAGGCCCTTGGCGGTGCCATGGTTCATCCAACCATCGAGGCGATTCAGATTGCGGAGATTGCATCGATTAATAACCGGGTCTATCGTACACTTGGTTCACCGGTTATTTTGCCCAAGCATCATCATTGTGATATTTTCTCCCGCAAGGATCAGCGGTTATTGATGACGATTGATCATGTGAATGTGATGGTGGAGGATCTGATCTCCGTCCGTTGTCAGGTATCCAGTCACAAGGTCAGTTTCGCACGTTTCCGCCCTTATCCATTCTGGAACCGGGTTCGCACGGCATTTCTTGACTAAAATAAACACACCAAAAAAGCGGTCCTTCTCAGGAACCGCTTTTTGCTTTGGCTTGAGGTTGATCCTTGCTCTTCTGAAGTACAAAGTACGCACAGCCAAAGTTACAATATTCATTGATATAATCCACCATACTGGCAATCGTGGAATCCTTCGTTGCTTTTGGATGGTTATCACGGTAAAAACCTTTTAACCTCAACTGGCTATAACCCCAGTCTCCGATAATATAATCATAACGCTCCAGCACTTCACTGTAACGATCACGGAAGACCTCTGGATTCCAGCCCTCTTTGTGGTTCTGGACGATTTCATAATTTTTGCCGCCGATCTGTACAATGACCGGTTCTTTGGGCTTTTCCTCAACTGATTCAACAACTGATTCCTGAACCGGCTCCTGGATCTGCTCCTGAAGTTGGTCCTGAATCTGTTCTGTGATTTTTTCTTCTTCCAATCCGGTATCCTCCATCACGCGTGTGTTGCCGCCTGTTCAGCATGTTTGGTAGCCGATTTCACCTGTTCATGCGCATGGTAGGAGCTGCGTACCATCGGGCCGGATTCGACGTGGCTGAACCCACGTTTTAATCCTTCCTGTTTCAATGCAGCAAACTCCTCTGGCGGATAATACTTTTCAACATACAGATGTTTCTCCGATGGCTGCAAATATTGACCAATCGTCATAATATCACAGTTCACCGCACGAAGATCATCCATTGTTGATAAAATTTCATTATATTCCTCACCTACACCAAGCATAATGCTTGATTTCGTAGGGATGTTAGGTTGCATCTCTTTGGCACGAGCAAGCAATTCCAGTGAACGTTTATATTTCGCCTTGGCACGCACTTTGTCTGACAACCGCTCAACCGTCTCAATATTGTGATTCAGAATGTCCGGTTTGGCATCCATTACAATCTGCAAAGATTCCCGATCGCCCAGAAAGTCTGGAATGAGTACTTCAACGCTGCACAATGGCAACCGTCGTCTTACGGCCTTCACGGTCTCTGCAAAAATCGTAGCTCCACCATCTTTCAGGTCATCACGGGCTACACTTGTAATTACGCAGTGTTGCAGATTCATCTGCTCTGCTGCTTCCGCCACACGTTCTGGTTCCTGCAAATCAAGCTCCGTTGGCAAGCCTGTATTCACCGCGCAAAAACGGCATGCCCTTGTGCAAATGTCGCCCAAAATCATAAAAGTGGCCGTTCGATTGGCCCAGCATTCATAAATATTCGGACACCGTGCTTCCTCACATACCGTATGCAGCGTTTTGGAACGCATCATCGATTTCATTTCCTGATAGTTATCGCCGGTTGTCAATTTGATCCGAATCCAATCCGGCTTCGGTTCTTTAACACGTTTAGCCAATGCATAAACCTTCTTTCTACTGAAGTTAGGCTGTTGCTCGGAACATATTATACCATGAAAGCGCTGGAAAAACCCCCATTTGTCACATCTTGTGCATTCATGCCCGATATGGACAATTTGTATAATTGGATTCCCCCCCAAGAGCTTACATGGATAAAATGAGAACTTTTGAAGAACGCTAACCTTTAGCTTGGTTCATCGGGTACCTTGTATCATTCTAATGGAAAGGGGCTGCATCCCAGTGCAACAACGCTTGACCTTCAGGCACACGTACCGCTTTTGGATCAAAACATTACTTGCAGGTACTCTGCTTCTCCCATTCTTGCCTGTTGAAGTTTACGGTGAACCCGCCCAGGCCGCTCCCAAACCACAGGTTGCCGAGTTAAAACCCGCAGAAATTTTCGCTGCACGTCGCCATTTATATGAAACCATCGGTCAGATGACTCAGATTCCCTGGTACAGGCTTGCCGCCATTGATCAGTATGAACGAACGATTACTCGTGCACACCCAAAGGATCGCAAGCATCCGGAGCGGCTTACGGGTATCTTCATGACCCCTCCGGCCTGGAGAGGATGGCTAAATCCCGATGAGACGGATCAACATCCGGAATCCATTCTTTTTTTCAAAGGATATGGACGTGATGGTTCAGGAGACGGTATAGCGGATGCCAACAATGATCAGGATGTGCTGTACAGCATGGCTTCTGTTATTCAAGGTTACGGGAACAAACAAGAGGACTTCAACATTGCCTTGTGGGAATATTATCACAACTCCCGTGCTGTGCAACGGATACAGCAATTCGCGAAGTTATATGAGCATTTTAACAATCTGGATCTATTCGGACATGCCTTTCCGGTCCCGCTCGGAACCAACTACTCCTATCGCAGTACCTGGGGGACAAAAAGAAGCTGGGGCGGTTATCGCATTCATGAGGGAACAGATATTTTCGCTCCGCATGGCCTGCCTGTGCGCAGTACCTGTTACGGGGTCGTGGAAATCAAAGGCTGGAATCCGTTTGGTGGCTGGCGCATCGGAATCCGTGATTTGAACAATCATTATCACTATTACGCCCACCTTTCGGGTTTTGACAAAAGTGCACGCATCGGTGAAGTTGTGATCCCCGGTCAGGTCGTAGGTTGGGTTGGCAGTTCGGGTTACGGGAAACCTGGGACACAGGGCAAATTCCCTCCACATCTGCACTATGGGATCTATCGCGACAGCGGACTGCACGAATGGTCGTTCGACCCTTATCCACAACTGAAACATTGGGAACAAGATGAACGCAAACAAAAGAACAAGAAAAGTAAGTGAGACGAGGATATGCACGATAAGTATTCGAAAAAGGGACCTCTTTAATAGAGGCCCCTTTCTTTGCTTACAATTCAAATTTGTGTGTATCATGGGTGCGCGTCCTTATTGAGCTGTAATCCCCCATTCACATCAGGCAGATCATCCGGTTCAATTTCTTCAAGTTCATTCCCTTGCAAATGGTCTGACGGCGTCTGTTGCTGATTCTGGCTAGGGGGATTCGTAGTTACTCCATTACCGCTTGATACACCCGTATGACCTGATGGCAGCGCAATAGCTGGGGCATTACTACCGTTACTGCCCACTGGCTTGCCCTGATTATCGTAATAATACATTGGCACATCCCCGACAACCAAAAGGTAGGAAATCGGAATTTCCGTATCAACCGTTTCGGGTTCCATGTCGAAGGGCACCACGACCGCGACCTCAGCAATGATGTGAATGTACACTTCCACCAAAATCATGTTAATACCCGCATTCTGTTGACGGGTGTTCAGGTCCACTTTGACAGCTCCTTGGGGCTCAATACGAACCGGTATACTCGGGCCAAATGAAGCCAACACCGGACTGCCCAGCGCCTGCCCCAGCGGGATTTTTTCTTTTAACATGTGTACATTCTGCAGCGTGGATTGCACAATATTCATCGTACTTGCGGTGATTCGCATATGCTCATTGTAGTTCAGCATGAAACCGGACACTTTCCCGGCGGTATCCGTCTTCCAGTCAATCAGTCCTTCGTTGGTTTTGCCATCTGCAACCTGTGCTGTAATCGCCTTGTTGATTGCTTCAGTCGCAATCTGTTTCACTCTGATCTTGGCCAAGTGCATGATGGGGGGCTTCATCTTTTTATCCACATAAGCAAAGCCCTGCATCAAACAAAACGCGGTGACCAATAAAATGATCAACCACATTTTGCGTTTGCCGCTTGGCGGCTTACGGCGTCTCCGGCTTCGCCATTTTCTTCTCATCATCGAAGTGTCCCTCCCCTACGGGATGAGCTATAGGCTATATGTTAACCTTATGCACCGTTGTCCCGAAAAAGAAGGACAGTACGTGGACACTGGACAGAAAGTAACAACAACATGAAAGGGACAAGTACTCCTCATTGGTTAAACTAACCTCGAATCGGAAACTACATAAACAGAGATAAAAAAACCTTTCACCCGCAAATTACTCTGCAAGGCGAAAGGTTTTATGTTCAGACCACCCAAAGATTCAGGCCAGGTCTATCCTTTTATTTCGGAACAGATTCCCAGTCTTTCAGGAAACGTTCAATTCCGCTGTCCGTCAGTGGGTGTTTCCAAAGTGTCGGCAGAAGCGAACCCGGAATGGTGGCAATATGCGCACCCGAAAGGGCTGCATCCTCTACATGTTTGATATTGCGAATGCTTGCTGCGATAATCTCGGAAGGCAGATCATACATGTCCAGAATAAGACGCAGATCACGAATCAATTTCATACCATCCACCGCAATATCATCCAAGCGACCAACGAATGGACTGATGTAGGTTGCACCGGCTTTCGCCGCCATCAGGCCCTGTGCTGCGGAGAAAATCAGCGTTACATTGGTTTTGATCCCTTTTTGCGTCAACTCATGACAAGCGTACAGCCCATCTTCGGTCATCGGCAATTTAATGACTACATTCGGTGCCCATTCTGCAATTTCATAAGCTTCCTTCAACATATCCTCGGCTTTGAGACCGATGACTTCAGCACTGACCGGGCCTTTAACAACGCCACAGATCTCCTGAATGACTTCTTTAAATACGCGACCTTCTTTGGCAATCAAAGACGGGTTAGTCGTGACTCCATCCACCAGACCCAGACGTTCGATCCGTTTGATTTCTTCCACATTCCCTGTATCCAAGAAAAATTTCATGATATGTTACCTCCACTTGATGAATTCGTAAACACGATATAAGTCATTACCCGATGTTCATCATATGTTAACAGTTATATATAAAATTAATTTTTCTCTACAGCGTGACCGCCAAATTCATTACGCAATGCTGCTACCACTTTACCTGTGAACGTGTCTGTCTCCAGGGAACGGTAACGCATCAGCAAAGACAAAGCGATAACCGGTGTAGCGGTTTGAAGGTCAAATGCCGTTTCTACCGTCCAACGTCCTTCACCGGAAGAGTGCATTACGCCTTTAATCTCATCGAGGTTTGCATCTTTGGAGAAGGCACGTTCTGTCAGCTCCATCAACCAAGAGCGGATAACGGAACCGTTGTTCCATACGCGAGCCACTTGTTCGAAGTCGAAATCAAATCCACTTTTCTCCAATACGTCAAAACCTTCACCGATGGATGCCATCATACCGTACTCGATACCATTGTGAACCATTTTGAGGAAGTGACCGCTGCCCGCTTTACCTGCATACAGGTAGCCGTTCTCTACGGAAGTATCATTAAATGCCGGTTCAACGATTGCCCAAGCTTCCGGGTCTCCACCGATCATATAACATGCTCCATTACGTGCGCCTTCCATACCGCCAGATGTACCTGCATCCATGTAGTGAATGCCTTTAGGTTTCATCTCTTCGTAACGACGAATGGATTCTTTGTAGTGGGAGTTACCCGCTTCAATAATGATGTCACCTTTGGACAACAATGGGCTAACTTCAGCCAATACAGCGTCTACTACATTGTGGGGAACCATGATCCACAATACACGTGGGGATTCGAGTGAAGCCACCATCTCTGCGTAAGAAGATACGCCTTCAGCGCCATATTCTTTCATTTCATTTACTGCTTCAGCGTTCAGGTCAAAAGCAACCACTTCGTGTTTGTGATCAATCAGGTTTCTACCCAGGTTCAATCCCATTTTTCCTAATCCTACAAGTCCAAGTTTCATTTCAAAATCCTCCTGTTATGAACAATGTTTAAATTTCATTTTGTTGCAGAGCGCCAGACTACATTGCCGTTTCGCAGCAACCGTTCCGGTTACGGCTCGTTCTTTCGATCGCTGTTGTATCCAAATTTCTTTTCATCAACCTTTAAATTGATGAAATTTGGATACAAAGGCGAACGCTTTGCTTCTACAGAATCGATTCCGTACCCTACACTACATCGCTACTTAGGCAAAAAATTCAGTGCGTCCGCTAATCTATATTCAAAAATTTTCACGGCCTTCCGGCCAATAACCGGAAGGACTTATGCAAAATTGGAACGGTATGATTCGTAATAGTTACTGTATATCTCAGTATTTTGCATCATTCGATCCAAACTCGCATAAGAGTACAAGCAGCTCTATGGGAATAAAACATTTCGTTCTATATCCTGTTAACTTGGAAAGGTTTGTTTGGATTTGTGCAAATGATTATTTGTGAGCAGAACGGATTGTAAAGTTGTTTTTACTATTTGTGTTCTCTTATGCTCACTCTTTCGTTTCACTTACCACCAACGGTAGCCGTCTGCTGCTGTCAGGCGATCTGCTGACTCTGGTCCATGCGAACCTGCACTGTACGTATCCAGTGGCACGCTGCCCGCTTCGAATGCTTCCTGAATCGGTTGCACCCATTGCCATGCCAGCTCCACTTCGTTCCAGTGTGCGAAAAATGTGGAATCCCCACGCATCGCATCAAAGATCAGATTCTCGTAAGCTTCAGGGATGTTACGTTTACCTGAGTTGAAGGTCATATGCATTGGTTCCACTTCACCATGGTTCAATGGATTCTTCGCATTTAATTGAAGCGAGATGCTTTCTCCCGGACCAATTTCAATCGTCAGCAGGTTAGGTTCCGTTGTATTTTCGGATTCATGACCGGTCTTCAGTGGTGCCTTGAACTCAACAACGATTCGGGTGGATTTCTCAGCCAGGCGTTTACCTGTACGGATATAAAATGGAACCTCACTCCAGAATGGATCATCGATCCAAAGTCTTGCAGCAACATAGGTCTCGTTCTGAGATCCGGCTGGAATACCAGGCTCGTCCAAATATCCAACAACCGAGGAACCTTGCAGCTCACCTGCTGCATATTGCGCACGAACAACTTCAGAAGCGATATTTTCTTTTGTCAACGGACGAAGTGCCTCAGCAATTTTCTGCTTTTTGAATTGAATTTCTTCCGGTGTGCAACGTTTTGGCAAATGCAAACCAATCATCATCAGCAACTGAAGCATATGGTTTTGGAACATGTCACGAAGGGCACCACTTTGGTCGTAATACGCGGCACGTTCTTCAACACCCACCGTCTCACTAGCCGTGATCTGTACATTGGCAATATAACGGTTAGACCACAACGCCTGAATCACCGGATTTGCATAGGTGAGCGTCTCAATATTTTGAACCATCGGTTTACCGAGGAAATGGTCAATGCGATAGATTTCTTCTTCCGCAAAGGTATTGCTCAGTTTTTCGTTCAAATCACGAGCTGATTGCAGGTCGTGTCCGAATGGTTTTTCGATAATCAATTTCTTCCAGCCTTTGGTGTTACCCAGGCCACTTTCTTGAATGTTTAATGCGATTGGCTCAAAGAATTCCGGTGCCACCGACATGTAGAACATGCGGTTTTCGGGAATGTTAAGCTCTTGTTCACGCTGTTGAACCAGTTCCAACAGTTTGGTGTAATCTTCAAGCTTCGTATTATTTAAAGAACAATAACGGAAAGCGCCAATGAAATCACGAACCTGAGATGCTTCTTCCGGCGTCTGACGTGAGAATTCATGCAGTGACTTTTCAACATTCGCCTGGAAGTCCGTATCCGACAATTCACGTCGTCCCAATCCGATAACGGAGAAGGATTTCGGCATTTTCTGATCCATGTACAAGTTATATAATGCAGGGTAAATCTTGCGTTTGGCTAAATCGCCTGTTGCCCCGAACAGGACAAATGTCATTGCATCCATTGGAGTGCCTCCTGTGATCTGTGCAGTATAGTATATGATGTTGCAAAATGTTCAAATCCAAGCATGACAAAAGACGGAATAAGTGGGTGTGTTCCCCGCCTTGCCTCCGTTTATATAACGCACCTGAATTCAACCATGGAACATTCCTTCTCTCCACAACCTGTGTTTAGGTTATAAATTGTAACCATTTGAATTAACGTTACCCATATTACACCTGTCGTCACAATTCGTCAATAATCGTGTCGAACCTGTGAACTCCAGTGTTTATAGGGTTTTTATTTGATGATAACGCTTTATGTGGTAACATTAAGAACAATTGGTATGTGACATTTTACACATATGGCCTGTGGACAAGTAGGTTACAATAAGTATACTAATGATATTACAAGCAATACTAAACCAAAGGAGTACAATCATGAGCGATGATGAGAATGCCAAGCAAATATGTACAAAAGTGGAACAATCTTATCAGATCATTGGCCGAAAATGGGTAGCCCTCATTATCCATGCGTTGATGGAGGAACCCAAACGCTTCAGTGAGATTCACGCTTATATCCCTGACTTGAGCAAACGTGTGTTAAATGAGCGAATGAAGGAACTGGAGGAAGAAGGCCTTGTGGTTCGCCATGTGGTCACGGAACGTCCAGTTCGGACTGAATATATGTTGTCACGAAAAGGAACGGAACTTGGGAGAGCGCTAAGCGCCGTGGAACGTTGGGCTGATAAGTGGTTGTAACAGTTTGAGGAATCCTTAATGTTTATTTAGCTTGAAGGTAACCGATGTGCAATCCCGGAGGTGAGTATCGCTTTTAGCAACTGGCTAGTGCAATCCGCATCCGGGATTTTTTTAATTGGAACGGTGAATACTAATTAAATATAGAGACGTAATAACGCTATTATTTTGCAAACTAAAATAATGCTTACTGCACCGTTCAAATTATTGTCGATACTACAGCGGGTTCTTTTAGGCAGATTTGGGAAATAACTGGATGAAATACATCCGTTCAGAAATCTGGCACGTCTGCCAATCTCCTCCACTGAAAATGTTGTTATATCAAGGCATAAGTAGTCCTGCTTCAACCTTCGAGCTGTGACGTAATCCGTAATGCTGCTACCTGTCTCTTGATGAAAAATGCGGGAAGCATACGATTTGGACAGGTGAACATCTGCCGCCATCTTGCCCAATCTGACCTCATATTCGAAATGCTCTTCAATCCAGCGCATCATCTTCTCCAAGTGTCTAAAATGACGTGAATCCGCTAACTGTAAAAGCGCTATATTTGCACCCTCTTTCTGTTGATCCAATCCCTGACTATGGAGATTATGATCTTGAAGCGAATACGAGTTACATGGATGGAAAAACCAAGTGTATTGATTTTTTATGGTGATGTAGGTGTAATCGACCTAGTACAAAAAAAGATGCCATTCTCACTTATGTGAGGGGCATCTTTTTCACGTAAAACACTACGAATCCAACTTGCTCCCGAGTGTAATACTCGTATCCTCGAAGTTGTCCACCGTCGTCTTTTTTTCATAAAAGTGTACGGCATGTTGCATAATTCCTTCTCTTGTGTAAAACGCGTCTTCCGCTCCTAGTGGAAAAACAACCTTTTCTCCCGTACTTGCCGACTTATAGATACCCACAATCAGTTCGAGTGTATTCCGACCACTTTGGCCATCCACCAGAAGGGGTGATCCTGTCTCAATAGCATTTAACACATTCTCAACTTGCCCAGCGTGACCGACATGAGTAACATCCGGTAATTCGTCAGCGATCTTCTGAATCTGGTGTTCCAACTCTCGATTCGGTTCCGGAAATCCGTTATTCCGCGCGGTAGAAGCAACCACTTTCCAAGGTGCAGATACCCGGGCTTCTTTGCCCTGAAAAATTAACTGCTGATCCTCTCCATGATGTACGACGGAACTGGTAATCATGCCAAGCGCCCCTTCCTGGAAGCGAAGCATCGCCATGGATATATCCTCAACTTCGGCATTATCATGTGCCGAATTTGCCATCATGGCCTGTAATTCCACTGGAGGTCCCATCATCCAAAGCATGGCATCAATATGATGCACCGCATGATTAAGGGTACAGCCTCCGCCTTCTTTTTCCCATGTCCCGCGCCACCACAGATCATAATAATTGTGGCCACGCCACCAGAACGAATCAACCTGCACATGTACAATCGGTCCCATCCGTTTACTGTCCAGCACACCTTTTAACTTCATCATTGGTGTCGTAAAACGATTCTGTGCTACTACGGATAACAACTTGCCACTTGCTTGCGATGCTCTCAACATCAGATCCGCTTCCTCCAGGGAAGAAGCCATCGGTTTTTCGACCAACACATGTGCACCTGCTTGCATGAAATCACACGCAATGGGAGCATGCGTATATGGCGGCGTACAGACTGATACCAGATCAATGTTTTGGGCAAGTAACTCTGTGTAATCCGTGACAGCTTGTGCACCTTCCAGACCATATTCATTAATTCGCTTCTGTGCTTTTTCCACGTAGATATCGACCACAGCAACAATCTGACATCGCTCAGGGAACGACATATATGCTGAGATATGTGCTCCACTAATTGCACCTGCTCCGATAATCGCCACTTTTAACATCGTTGCATACCTCCCTTATTCCCTTCACAATACACAATAATAAAGCGCTTTTATGCGTTCATCTTGTGCTAAAATAAAACTATCTTGCGCATGATTAGGGAGGCATTTATGAAGTCCATTTTTCTGGGAGAACAATTTAATCTGGTCTGTCGTCGTACATCCAACACTACGTCTCGCGAAGTGTTCCATGCTCATTCGCAGCTGGAGATAACCTATATTCACGAAGGATATGGGCAGTTGATAACCGAAGGTCAGGTTTTCTCCCTTGAACCCGGTATGCTCATGATTTTTCGACCTTTTCAATTGCACCACATCCAGATTCAAGTATCCAGACTGCAGCCTTTCATTCGAAATGTACTCATGGTTGAACTTGATCTACTGAAGGCACATTGGCCCCAATTTATCGTTACTCACGACTTCATACAGGATCTGCTGGAAGAGCAATCCCCCATTCAGCCCATCCGACTTGCTGCCACATCCCCACTCGTTGAACGAATGGAACAATATGCAGATACGTATCCAGGTCTGCTTCCTCACGAAATAGAGGAGGATACACGCCTCTTTTTATTGGATCTGCTCGCACAACTTCGCTATCTGTGGCAGGACGGGCAGCAAAGCTGCTCCCAAGATGTACTTTCGTCCAGTGCTAACGTTCTTCACCCTCATGCCGAAGCCATCATGCAATGGATTGAACAGCATTACCAGGAGCCTTTTCGTTTGGAGCATATCGCAGATACACTTCATCTGTCCCCCTACCATCTATCTCATGTATTCAAAAAAGCGACCGGCACCACCATTGTTGCTTATGCTCAAGCTACCCGCATTCGTCATGCCTGCGTGTTGCTCACCCGTTCCTCGCTCACCGTTCCCGAAATCGGTCACCGTGTCGGTATGGCCAGCCCCTCCTACTTTTGCAAAGTATTCCGTACTACCACAGGCTCTACACCACATCAATATCGGCTGAAGGTGCAGGGGAGGAAGTAATGGATCACAGCAACAAAAAAGAAGCGAAAGAATTCACTTCTCCGCTTCTTCTCGTACAAACCGATTTCACTTGCTTCACCGCACATCAAGCCCCAACTTCTCCAAATACGGAATAAGTCGCTCTCTTAATTGCCTCAAATCATCCTTCTGTTCCACTGACAAGCGCTCATCATGAATGCTTCCATCCTTGTCTACCACCATCACTTCATACGCCTTCATTTGTTCATACACAGATTTGAACTCGGTAAACTCCTCTTTAGTTAACATCTCCTCCGCCCGCGCCAACTGCTCCGTCCAGAATTGTTGCTCATTCATAGGATCCTTTTGTGAAGCAGTACTCACAGCTTCCAGCTTCTCGAAAAACGGTTCCAGCTCGGCTACAAGAAGGTTATATCGTTCCTGCTCCACTGTACTCCACTGCTCTGGATGCATATTGCCCTGAGAATCGGCATACTTCACGGCCATTTGCCCTAATTGCTTCAGCAAGTCCATATATTGAACAAATTCTTCTTCGCTGAAATGGGCCTTGGCCGTCTGCAGCTTTGCTTCCAACCTCATATAATCTTCAGCTGTTCCCCCCATAGCTTTGATATTCTCCTGTGAACCATATATTCCGTCTGCGAGATAGGTGTATCCTGCGTAGGCTCCGGTGGGTATAATGAGCACAACAGCTAATAGTCCAGTGATCAGCCATTTTTTTCGATTTCTTCTGATGTGTGAATCATTTCGAATACTATCCATCATTTTATGTTTAATTCTCGCAGGAACGGACCAGTCTTTGGTCTCTTCCTGGTAGGCTGTTCGCAACTGTTCATCGAGTTTCATGCAGATCCTCCACCTTTCCCCGCAATCTTGGATTCATCTTCTCTTTCTGTCTTAACTTCGCCAGCGCCGCATGTATGCGCGATTTTACGGTTCCAAGTGGAATTTCCAATATGCCAGCAATCTCCTCTTGCGTGTATTCATTTAAATAATGAAGTGTAACCACCTGCTGCAGCTTGTACGGTAAACGGCACACCTGTTCCAGCAGAGGACGATTTGCCAGTTTGTTGACCAGATCAGTGGAAAAATCATATTCTAGTCCCACGTCAGATTTCTCGATCCGCTTGCCAAACCGAAACTGCATCAATCTTTTGCGTCGATAACTCTGAACCTGTCGCATCGTCACCCCCATCAACCAGGGACGAAAAGCACGCTCCGCATCATATCGCGCCAATGATCGATACGCCTGAATGTAAATCTCCTGTACTACATCCTCCGCATCAGACTTGTCCTTGATGAGAAATCGCACAGTTTGATATATCCTCGTCACTGTTTTCTCATATAATTCTCCATATGCTTCTTCATGCCCCGCCCGTATTAACGTTACAAGTTCTATGTACTCATCTTGTTCACTCATTATCCATTCCCCTCCTCCTTACACTATATATTGGCATGCCAGCATCATATCGTTCGATTTATTTATTGATCTGGTGTTTATCATGATATAATATACCTAATTTTGATATAATTGGAGGTTCCGCATCTGAGTTATAAGATCCCCTTTGGTCTTTTGCTATTATCTATATCGATCGTCGGATTTATAATCGCCAGAAGCTAACTCGAGGCCTACGCCACGGTATACAGACTTATTGGGATATTGGTTATCTTATCGTCTCTTTTTCTTTCGAAAGCGGATATAAGGGAGTAACTTAGCAGGGGTGGTCACTACTGTAATGAAACTTTTCAGCAAATTGTACTCAGAATATCTCCTGATTCCACGACCTCTACGTTTGTTGTTTTTATGGGGATGGATTGTTTTGTTTTTTGTTGCTGGTACCAAATTCAGATGGTTCTACTTCCTACAATAAGCTGATTCAAAGAAGTCTGATCCCCTGGGACATAAAAAAAGAGCTGAGTCGTCATTATGACGTCTCGGCTCTTCTTTGATCATCCTCTTCCTTGCAGATAAAGATATAGGTAATCAACTCGAACTCGCTTATATGTTCCTTTTTGAGACAAACTTTATTTGATATTCAGAAATTCATATCACTTGATCACCGCTCCTGAATAGTTCTACCTGTTCAAGTCTTGCTAGTAAGTTGGCAAGGCTTTTTCTCTTGAACGCAGTTGTTTGGCTTTGCTTATGTATTCTTTAGATTTTCTTCAGATTTATGCTCATTAATTCCTTAGTTTTTTTCATTAAGATTGCTATATCAACAAGAGAGGAGGCAAAACAATGATCAGTAATACGATCTTAGAGCTACTTCATCAGTATGGTTATCTGATTTTTTATTTTGCCTTCTCATTAGGGCCTTTCGGAATTCCAATTCCAAATGAGATCACGATTATCAGCGGTGCCATTTTGAGTCACACAGGAGTTATCAATTCATGGATCACATACTTCTGTATTTTATCAGGACTATTAACGGCCATTACCTTTGCTTATTTTGCAGGGAAGTTATTTGGACCCAAGATAAAACACAGATTCCAGCATCATAAACACTTCGTCAAGGCTGAACTGATTCTGAATAAGAGTGGCAATTGGGCGATGTGCATCGGTTTGTTCATTCCAATCGTGCGATATGTTCTCCCTTTGGTGATGGGACTCAGTGGCGTGCAGTATAGAAAATTTGCTCTTATCTCCTATTCCAGTGCTTTGTTATGGACCATCACCTATTTTACAGCAGGAACTTACTTCGGCGGTCCCATTCTATCTACGCTGCAATTATTCCATTTCTAACTGGTTTGATAACATACCATCACATATATGGAGGAACCACAAATATGAATTCTAATGAACCCATTTTATTTTTGAAAAGCTTTCTGCAAAGCCCTAAACATGTCGGCAGTATCATACCCAGTTCCCGGTTTCTCGCCAGCAAAATGGTGAAGCAAGCCTCTTGGCTAGAGGCAAAAGCTGTCGCCGAGCTTGGATCGGGTACAGGTCCGATCACTCGTTATATTCATCAACAAGTACACGATTCCACCAAAGTCCTATTGTTTGAGATGAACGAAACGATGAGGAATACTCTTCAGACGGCATACCCGGAGTTCTCCTGTTATCCAGACGCCGCTCGATTGGTAGAATCCATGAATCAAGAGGGCGTTCAGCAACTGGATTACATTTTTAGCGGATTGCCGTTTTTCAACTTTGAACCTGAATTAAGAAATACGTTGGTAGACCAGATCTATAAGGCACTCAAACCTGGAGGATTATTCATCGCCTTTCAATATTCACTTCAAATGAAAAAAACATTATCCGAACACTTTATCATCGAAAAAATAGAATTAGTGCCTTTGAATATCCCACCTGCGTTCGTTTATGTCTGTCGCAAAAAGGAAACAATTTAAACATTCCAGACTATCGTTTACACTGATGTTATCCTAATTTTTAAGGAGTGTTGAATTATGAATACCGTTCTCGTTGTTGATGATGAACCCGATATCCGGGATGTCATTCATGTCTATTTACGTAACGAAGGATATCATGTCATTGAAGCAGCCAATGGTGAGGAAGCGCTAAATATTATCAAAACAACATCGGTCCAACTCGTAATACTGGATGTCATGATGCCCATTATGGATGGAATCAAAGCCTGCTTCAAAATAAGAGAAGTATCACCCACTCCCATTATTATGTTATCCGCTAAGGAAGAAGACATTGATAAAATCACGGGCCTGACTACCGGGGCCGATGATTACATGGTCAAACCGTTTAATCCATTAGAGTTACTTGCTCGCGTTAAAGCTCAGTTACGACGTCAAACACTGATCGGAAAACCAGAATCCAACTCACTTATTTTAATTAAGGACCTTATCATTGATACAAATAAACATTCCGTGAAGCTCAAAGAAAAGGACATTTCGCTTACACCACTGGAGTTCTCCATTCTGGTGTTGCTTGCCAGCCATCCTGGACAAGTATTTAGCTCCGAGAAAATTTACGAAACCGTATGGAAAGAACCTTACGGGTATTCAGATAATACGGTGATGGTTCATATTCGTAACCTGCGAGAGAAATTGGAAGTAAATCCGCGGGAACCCCATTACATTAAAACGGTATGGGGAGTGGGATATAAAATTGATTAAACGATTACCACATTTTAAAAAAAAGATACAGATTAACATCCTATATCAAATGTTGATCAGTTTATTGATTTCGTTTGTTGGCTCTGTGGGTGTAAATAATATGTTGATCATAGCTGCCGCAAAAATTAGTGAAAGATTTAATTGGCCTTCGCTCCTCTACATTTTTCCTTACGTTCTAACACCAATCTTCATCGTAATTTTCACGTTAATTTTTTTGTTTTCCACACGAAAAATTGTGAGAGATCTCATTACATTAGAGCAAGGGCTTCAAATCATATCTGAAGGAAATCTGAATTACAGGGTGCCCGTTAATCGACAAGATGAACTTGGACGCGTTGCTTCCAACATCAATCATATGACAGAACAGTTAAAGCAACAGATTGCTAAAGAACGTGAATTGGAGCAATCCAAGATGGACATGATCACTGGCATCTCACATGACCTGCGTACACCGCTTACCAGCATAATTGGCTATATTGAGCTTCTCAAATCAGAATCATTTCAAGACAAAGCAGAGTATGATCGTTTCATCCAAAATACCTATAACAAAGCAACACATTTGAAGAAGTTACTCGATGATTTATTTGAATATACGCGTCTTAACGAAGTGAACACCCAATTGGATTTGAAAAATATTGACCTCTGTCAGCTATTGGACCAATTGTTGTTTGAATTCGAACCTTTAGCTCAGGAGCATGGGATTCGTATTGAAAAAACACTCGGTAATGCTCCAATCATGGTTTCCCTGGATAGTGATAAGATCGCTCGAGCTATCGACAATCTCCTCATGAATGCACTAAAGTATTCCTTTAAACCGGGCACGATTCATGTTCGAATGAGTGTGCAGCATAATCACGTTACCATTGAAGTAGAGAATAAAGGCATACCACTAACGATAGAACAAAAAAACAGACTGTTTGATCGCTTTTATAAGGTGGATTATTCGAGGAATAGCGAAGGTATTCAATCAGGATCTGGTCTGGGACTTTCTATTGCGAGAAACATTGCGGATTTACATCAGGGGACTTTAACACTAAAACATACGCGTAACGTATTTATATTCCAACTAAGCTTGCCTTCTAACATCCAGTGAAACATCAATAGCATTGATAATGGAGGATACCGCTATGAAAACATCCGAACCACTTCTTTTCCTGCAAGGATTTCTGAGGAACCCTAAACGAGTAGGCAGTCTCCTCCCCAGCTCCAAATTTTTGGCTAAGAAAATTGTCCAGTCTGTACGATGGGATGAGGTAAGAACCATTGCTGAGCTAGGGCCAGGAACAGGGGCAGTCACACGTCTTATGAGAGCTGAATTACCCCAATCTGCTACCGTTTTTTTATTTGAAAGAGACCCGAAAATGAGGAATGATCTGAAGAAAACATATCCTGAATTCATGTACCATTCGAATGCATCCTATTTAGTGAAAAAGATGCATCAAGAACATATACATCAATTGGATAATATCATTTGTGGACTGCCCTTTTTTAATTTTTCCAGAGAAATGAGACAAAACATCCTGTCACAGATCCATACAGCGCTCCGACCTGGAGGCACGTTAGTTTTATACCAGTACTCCCTTCATATGAGGAAACAATTAGCTGAGTTATTTGAGATGGAGAAAATTCAATTTGTGCCTTTCAGCTTCCCTCCTGTTTTTGTGTATGTTTGTCGTAAAAGACAAGATGAAGGACAACGTGTATCGATCGACTTGAGGAGGACTTGATTTATCCTCTTTATATGTTTAATGTCCTGTCTTGTCCTGTGAGGATCTAATTATGCGAGTCATCATCTTACGCGGCAACAACCGCGGCATAAACGCGATGAATCGGTTCCGAGCTCCAGGCATAATTAACGTCTTGCCACGTAAGAAGCCTCGATACCCTTCTTCGGCCACCTGTCCAGCTTCCATGATCGGGCCCTGCAACATCTTCGAGACACCCATACCCGAACGATCAACAAACCCGGTGGATGTCAGGCCTGGGCACAGTGCCGTTACTGTAACGCCAGTTCCGCTTACTTCATTCTCCAAAGCCTCAGTGAACGATAGTACATATGCCTTTGTTGCATAATATACCGACATCAACGGCCCAGGGAAAAAACCTACCAACGAAGCCACATTCATCACACCGCCTTGCCCACGTTGGATCATATCCGGCAAGAATAGCTTTGTCATGACGGTTAAAGCCTTGATATTCACGTCAATCATATTAACTTCTTGTTCCATATCCGTTTCCATAAACGTCCCGAACAGACCGAAACCTGCATTGTTGACAAGATAGTCAACAACAATGCCCTTTTCCTTCAGCTCATGATAAATCTCCTGTGGTACCCCAGGTGCTGCTACATCTTTGGCAATAACCGTCGCCTGAATGCCATACTTTTTCCGATACTCCTGAGCTAGATCCTGTATTTTACCCTCGCTTCGTGCTACCAGCACAATATGATGTCCACCTTTGGCAAACCGATTTGCTAACTCTTTACCGATCCCACCCGATACCCCTGTGATTAGAACTGTCTTTCTCATATCGTGACCTGCCTCTCTTTTCTATAAAATATGTTTCATCTGGAACATCAATTAGAATGAACGTTCTATAATAGTAACAAATAGACTACCTTAGTATGAGATCCATGGATAGCATCGCTATACGAAGCAGTTTTTCCTTGGTCATCGAAGTCTTGGCCATCCCCCTTAACCCAATGCTTACGTTATGCAGATATTCCGCCAATACCTCGGCGTTGTACTCCGTTGTGAATTCACCTTCTTGCTGTCCCCACACCATAATGTCCTTGATTAGTTTCTCCGTATTTGCAAACATCTCCGTCGATCGGTGGTTCATGTCTTTATCACGTGCCGCCAATTCTACCGTCGAATTAACAATGAAGCAGCCTGATGCTGGAGATTCCTCTCCATGAATTAAAGAAAGAAATATAAACTGAAGTGCTTCCGTTGCCGTTTTAGAACGCTTTACGCCTGCTGTAAGGGCGGAGCTGATTTTGTGATCATACAGATCTACTGACTTTAGAAACAAGGTATGTTTGTCGCCAAATGTGTCATACAAGCTTTTACGATGAATTCCCATATGATTGACTAGATCTGTCATCGACGTCTTCTCATACCCTTGTTCCCAAAAAAGTCTCATCGCTTTATCCAGTACAACAGACTCATCGAACTCTTTGTTTCTCGCCATTAGCTTCCCTCCTGTTCAGAAAACAAACATTGAATAACATGCTCTCGTTGGGCCTTTAAAAGGTAAGAATGACTTTACCCTGGGAGTGACCCGTGGACACTTTAATCAATGCCTTTTCAATTTCATCAAACGTATAGGTTGAATCGATCGAGGGTTTGATATCTTCTTTTTCTATGAGAGCTGTGATTTTTTGCAATTGACTCCCGCTGGAGTGCACGAATATAAAGCGATATTCATTTTGATTCTTACGCGCTAAAGAATCCAGGCGTGCACCTACAAGGCCAAACAATGCTTTTTTCCACATTGGAAAATGGCTGTCCGCTGCAAAACGATAATTGGGTCCCGCTTTCAAAGAAACTAATTTCCCCTGTGGTTTCAAAATGCTTAGTTCAGCTTTGATTTCATCCGCACCCAAGGTGTCAATCACATAATCGATATCGGACAGGATATCAGCATAATGTTCGGTTTTATAATCAATGAATTGATCTGCTCCGATCGACAGTGTACGTGATCTGCCTCTTTCGCTCCCACTTGTAATCACCGTTAGCCCCATGGACTTGGCAATCGGGATAGCCATCGCACCGAAACCACCGGTTCCCCCAGGAATAAACAGCTTTTTATTCGGTTCGGCTTGGAGTACATCATGCAATGCTTGATACGCGGTCAAGGCAGTAAGGGGTACTGCAGCAGCTTCGATAAAAGACAGATTTTCAGGCATCATGGATAAAGCATCCTCATGTACAGCCGCATATTCAGCAAAAGCACCAATTTTATTCAGAGGTAACCTTGTATAAACCTTATCACCCACTTTAAAATTCAAAACATCATCACCGACAGCTTCAATGACACCCGATAATTCATTCCCTAAAGTTAAAGGTAACGTATAGTCGGCAATCATCCGAACACTACCATTCATATTCAAGATATCCAGCGGATTTACACCCGCAGCTTTTACTCTGACAAGGACCTCACGGCTATGAATCTGAGGTATCTCAATATTATTGATTTCCACCTGGATTTTTTTAGAGTATTTCTGTATTTTAGCTGCTCTCATCATTTATCCTCTTCCTTTGCTTATAGACTACATAAGTTGAACTAAAGATTATTTACACTGATACTACGATGACAGAACAACCTTCCAATCGCTGTTATCCCCAGATTTTTTTGATCCCCTTTCTAAAGGGAAAATCCGGTGATAAAGGCGAGGTGTATGCTTCCGAAGTAGCTTTCTTTCAGAAAGCTTTTAGCTTCGCTTTTTCAGGTTCTTTCTGTCCTCTCCGTTAATGTGTAAATGATTAGTTCAACTTATGTAGGAACATGGCGCGCAGTATTCAGTTGTACGCCATGCTCCATGCTTTGTGCTAGTGTAGCCCCTCTTGCGACTTTAATTCTTCCAACGTAGGGTAATCCGTGTAGCCCTTACTTCCCAATCCAAAGAATGTTGTCGTATCTGCTTCATTCAGTGGCGCACCTTGTCGAAGTCGTTCCACCAAATCTGGATTAGCTAAGGACCATACACCTACAGGTACCACATCAGCGAGACCACGATCTAAATCGACACTGAGATCATCCAACGTTCTTCCAGCCCGATTGACCAACAGTGGATTTTGCCAGATCGAACGAATGTCTTGGAGCAGTTGTTCATCTCCAAGATGCATAACATGAAGGTAAGCCAAATCCAATTGAGCCAATTCTTCTACAAGATAGCGATAGAGTTCAGGGCCTTGTTCGCCATCTTGAATTCCACCCAGCGGTGTCCCTGGTGAGATACGGAAGCCAGTTCGTTCTGCGCCTATTTTCTCCACGATGGCTTTGGTTACTTCAATCGCAAAGCGAGCACGATTTTCAATTGACCCGCCATACTCATCTGTCCGTGTATTTGAATTTTCTCCCAAGAATTGATTGATCAAGTATCCGTTGGCCCCATGAATCTCGACGCCATCCGCCCCTGCTTCGATCGCTGCGGCTGCTGCTTTTCGGAAATCGGCAATGGTCGTTTGAATATCCTCCTGACTCAATTCCCGGGGAACGGGGATATCCTGCATCCCTGTAGCCGTAAACATTTCTACACCCGGTGCGATTGCTGATGGAGCAACCGGTTGACGATGATGCGGGGTATTGTCCGGATGTGACATGCGACCCGCATGCATTAATTGGATGTACACATATCCGCCAGCTTCATGCACCGCACCCGTTACCTTTTTCCATCCATCAATATGCTTATCGGTGTAGATGCCAGGTGACCACAAGTAACCCTGTCCATCATCGGATGGTTGTGTTCCTTCCGTAATCAGAAGCCCCATCGTTGCACGCTGAGCATAATAAAGTGCCGCCAACTCTCCAGGTGTACCATCTTCTTGTGCTCTACTGCGTGTCATAGGTGCCATCGCTAGTCGATGAGGCAATTCCATGTTGCCAATCTTTGTTTTACTCCATATCTTTTCCAATTGGATGTACTCCTCTTCTTATTTGAGATTTTGTAGATGTATCCTCTGGATTCTGCTGTATTAATTCAATTCTGAAATCACCGGGTAGATTGCGCCTGTCAGTTGGAACTCATAGTTCTGGTCTACAATTCCCACGACCACTTCATTGTGATCATACAGATTGATCATGAAGCCTGCCATTTCTTTAGCAGTGTGGTACTTAGACATGTTTGCTTTGTAATCAAATCCTTCAGTATCTATTGATTTTTGTACAAATTCTGTTTCCGTGACCGCTGGTGCCAGCACCTTCGCTTTTAGTTTTGCACCCTTCAATTCCAGTTCTTTGGCAAGGCCCTCTGTGAAGGCACTAACGTAGTATTTCGATGCAGAGTAAGCCACACTGCCTACAGCAATGGCATATCCGAGTGCGGATGAGACGTTAATCAATTGAGTGCCTTCCACATTCGCATAATCTCGCACATACAATGTAGATAGAATGGTCAAAGATTCGATGTTAACACGCAGCATGGTCTCCACTTTATCCAAATTCTGTTCAGCAATGAACGAGCCTTCTCCAAGCCCTGCATTATTAATCCAAGTCTCAATTTCATATTCCTTCAAATCGTTATATAGCGTGTACGCCTCTGCGGTAACAGACAAATCGCTTGTATGAACGATAACATTTACTTTAGGATCGATACCCTGAATAGTCGATTTAAGTTCTTCAAGCTTATCCAATCTTCTAGCTACCAAAATCAAGTTTTTACCCCGTGCTGCAAATGCCAATGCTGTTTCATATCCAATTCCTGAACTTGCTCCTGTGATTACGGTGTATTTCATCTTATTCTCTCCCTTATATTCTTCAGATTAGTGTAATTTCAGTTTTTAGAACGATCGTTCTTTATTGTGCAAAAAAAAGTAGTTAGATCTAACTTGCTGTTAGCATATCATTTCTAGAACGAACAGTAAACAATTATTTTATATATAGAAAATATGCTTGGAACACACTTAAATGAGACTAAAATCACGCTATATATACCATTTTTTATATCATAAATTAAGAATTCCTATATCGTTTCATAAGTTCTTTAATTTAATAATCTAATGTCAGGCCGCTGGCCACAAGTATAACCATCAACCTTTCCTAGCTACGCTAATCTGAATTCGACATCATCCATGCCAGAAATTCTCCAAACGAATCGGATACCTTTTCAACCTCTTCAAATTCCGGCTCACATCCACGTACAATAGCCCCATTGTCGGTTGTTAAGTCAATGGCATAGAAGGAATATCCATCCTCCACAGACATTACGATCGGTAAGTGATGATCCCACCAGGCCGTTATCTCTGACTGCCAAATAGAATCACCCTCTGCTGCCTCCAAACTAAGCATTTCAAATTCATTCCATTGGAATGCGGTCTCCGTGCTATTGTTGAACTCAGCCTCACAAATAAACCAGGTTTGCTCATCCGGTGCAACGCATTTTTCAACTACATTTAGAAATTCTAAATATTCATCTGGAAGTCCTTTATATCTTGAAGTAATGCTGCTGTTTACATGTGACTGCGAACCGGGTTTACTCATTATGTCCCAGCCCTTTTCCCCGGCCCAAGTCATAAATTCCCTCAGGTTATTCTTTCCTTTTCCATTATTAATCACCAAATATTGCACCTGCCCATCAGCTTTAGAAATAGAAACTATATCACCTATTCGGGATTTGAATGTAAAATCCCTGCTGTGGTGCTTCAAAGAGAAAGACAAAAAGACTGGAAACATGGCCCGAGAAAAGCGGCAACCAGGTTCCTGAGCTTCTGCGGAAAATCCGTTTCCATTATCTTGGATTATAATACTTGCACACTTGTCTTTTTCGTCTTCAAGCCATGTTGCTTTAATAAGTACTGATATCGGTTCATCCATTGACAGGCAGTTTCATAATATTCTCAATAAAGGTATGCAAGATTAAAGGAGGCATCTGTAAATTCATTAACTGCTGATTTGCATCAATATGACAAATCAAATTCTCCCCCGAGCGAATTTTTTGAATTTGCAGAAATGTTTGGACATGCTTTAATTCGTCCTCGAATGGGACAAGTGAAGGTTCCCCTTAACCGTATACCTTAAATAATCCGACAAACTGCGAACTATCTCCTGAATCAAACTATAGTCCTTCATCTGAGACATGCTATAAATGGTATTGAATGCATTCAAGTGAAAATGAGGTTTGATTTGCATTTGAAGATACTAGAGTTCCGCCTTCTGTTTATGAATTTGCTCCTCATATACATTAATTTTAAGTTGCTGAATTTCTGATGTGAAAATGGTTAAAAGTATCACTTAACAGCGTAAATTCATATGGATGCTCTTCTACTTTAATACTATGATTTTGGTCACCACCTTCAAGTTTCTTTATGGCTTGTTTTAACTTTGTGATTGGCTTAAAAATCCACTTCCGTAATACAATAAAGGTTAATGGGATGCAGAGAACTGAAAGTAGGGCTATTAGGCTGATCACAATTTGGATATAGTTAAGTCCTTCGAGAATATTATTTTCATTATCCACAACTGTTAATCTTAGGTCACCTCTTTTTGAGTCCTGCCCAATGACCATATAATCTTTATCAGTTCCGGTAAAATAATAGTGGCTTGAGTCACCAGATAAATCGATATCACGCTTGTGAACAAAATCAGCATTTTGCAATGGTACACCGTTGGAAGTAGCCAATATAAAGTAATCCTTCTGATTGAGGTCTAAGTATACATAAGGTTTACTCATAACGAGCATCAATTTGCCGAACCCATCTGCTGAGTAATAACATGATAGACCTGCTTCACCTCATTGCCACCATGTTTGAACATTCTCATCCATCGCTTTCGAAGCTTCTTTTCCTTCCATAAAGGAAGATGCCTTAGCAGGTTTATTGTAAGACAACAGCATCCATTCCGGATTGTCCCATGGATTCATCTGTGCCTGTTCGATCCTGCTGCGGTAGAAGAAATGCTGAGATATCGCTTTCACATCAGTAAAATGGACCGCATGGTCAAAGAGGATAACGATCTGCTTGGAGTTAAGATGAAAAAAGGAGACGCCATCATAGCATGGATGAGTGCAGCCAATATGGATGAGAATATGTTCGAAGATCCGTTCAAACTTAATATTCATCGCTCAAACAATAACAAACAACTTGCATTTGGTTTTGGTACGCACTTCTGTCTGGGAGCACCCTTGGCACGCTTGGAGGGCAAAATTGTACTGACTACATTTTTAAAAACTTTCAACAAAATTGAGCCAGTGGATGGATTCATACTAGAAGATAATCTTACTCCTTCTGCCGCAGGACAATCTTTAATAAGCCTACCTTTAAAGTTGTATAAGTAAATATAATTTTCACGTATGTGACACTTATGGCAGATAAGGTTCATTACTCATTAATAAATTTAATAAATACAAATAAAGAACAAACAGTCCCCGAAGAATTATTACTATTCATGGGGACTGTTCGAGTTAGTTATTAAGTTTGTTATCAGCAGGAAGTTTATCTTACTAAATCATATGACGGATTGTAATATGAAGTGCGACACCTACTGAAAATAAAAAAATGGCTCATAGCCTGATTCGTGTAGAATGAAAGTTACCACACCAGCATTCACACAAGGAGAATCAGTCCATGAGTTATTCACATCTTAGCATAAACGAACGCAGCAAGCTAGAAATCCTCCACAAGCAAGGCCAAAGTTCACGAACCATTGCAAAGGAACTGGGTAGACATCCTTCCACGATTTGCCGTGAGCTAGATCGTGTTGTTGCATCGCATCCCTATCAGGCAGAACAAGCTCAGAACGCGTATGAGGAGCGTCGTAAGGTTTCTGTCTCACCAGGTAAATGCTCAGACGCCTTGGCTACTTCACTGGAGGAAAAACTGGAGGCAACGTGGTCTCCGGAACAAATCACTGAACGTTTCCGCACCGAAGGCCGCCGTGCAGTCTCCTTCAAAACCATCTACCGCTGGATCTACGCTGGGCGCTTGGTTCGAGGTGTATTACAGGTTCTTCGACACAAGGGGAAGCGCCAGAAACCCGCAGAAACTCGCGGTAAATTCGCTATTGGTCAACCCATTTCAGATCGCCCCAAAGAGGTTCGTTCCCGTGAAACGTTTGGACACTGGGGACTGGATACCGTCGTATCGGGTCGCGGGAAAAGTAAAGGCTGCGTAGCGACGTTGATTGAACGAAAAACACGCCTATATACCGGTGTTCTCATGCCCGACCGTACCGCTTTGTCGATGGAGATTGCGCTCGGTGTAGCGATCTCACAGTACCCTACAGGGACCTTCCTCACAGCTACGGCTGATCGAGGAAAGGAGTTTGCATGCTATGCCAATCTGGAAACGACCCACAACATGCACGTTTATTTTGCTGATCCATATTCGTCTTGGCAACGCGGTTCCAACGAGAATGCAAACGGGTTGCTTCGAGAGTTTTTCCCTAAAGGTACCGATCTCGCTCAAGTGGAGGATGAAGATCTCGCCCATTCACTCGATCTAATGAATCACAGACCACGAAAATGCTTGGGTTGGAGAACCGCTCACGAATCTTTCACAGAGGAACTGTCGCACTTGGTTTGACAATCGGTCGTATAGAATACTTATTAACTACCAATGGTTCGTACAATTTTTTCCTACTTCACGCCATTTTTCTGACCGCCTGGAGAGCCCGCTATCCGATACTGCTGTGAAGCTAATGTCTCTAACGACCATATGTATATTGTTCACATTTCCTAGCCGAATCTCCTCTTGTTCAGCGAGCAGTATGCCGACTTACTACCATTTGAGGCTGCTGAGAACGGCCATTTTTTACCATATATACTGACGTAACTACGTCACATATGCATTCAGCAGACTTCTACGACTGATGAAAAAAAGAGATAATAATTTCTTTGTGAGCGACATTTCTTCCAGTCTTTCAATTTTCATTTTAATTGTAGAATTTGGGAAAGATAAAACTTTACGAAGAGAAAAAGACTAGAGATTGGACAGGATAATACCTGCGCAATTTCCAGTCTTTTGGGAGCTGGCGTAATAACTTTATATCTACTTACGCCTCTTTCTGCAAAACTCCATCTTTCAAACGAATGATACGGTTTCCGTATACAGTTGCTTCTTGAGAATGTGTCACTTGAATAATAGTTTTGCCATGTTCCTTATTAATTTTTTTGAACAGTTCCATAATTTCCATACCGGTTGTACTGTCCAGG
The DNA here is from genome assembly GCF_000517905.1 of Paenibacillus sp. FSL H7-689. Taxonomy (NCBI): domain Bacteria; kingdom Bacillati; phylum Bacillota; class Bacilli; order Caryophanales; family Paenibacillaceae; genus Paenibacillus; species Paenibacillus sp. FSL H7-689. Next base: position 48,553 of record NZ_ASPU01000002.1, on the reverse strand, counting down.
TTGCCTATTGGCTCGTCCGCTAGAATGAGTTCAGGTTCATTGATTAATGCTCGGGCAATAGCCACTCTTTGCTGCTGTCCGCCAGACAGTTCCCTTGGTGTATGTTTTCTTCTATCCGACAAGCCCACAATTTCAATAATATCATCCAATTTATCACGGTAGCTGCTTTTAGGCTTTCCATCCAGAAGCATAGGCAGCATAATATTTTCTTCCACACTTAAATTGGGAATTAAATTATAAAACTGAAATACAAATCCGATATCCCGTCTTCTCATAATACTTTCGTCCTTGTCTTTCATCACGGAAATTTCTTTACCAAGTATCTCGATCTTACCTGCACTCGGTTTGTCCAGGCCGCCTATTAAATATAATAATGTGCTTTTTCCAGAACCGGAGGAGCCCATAATACTAATAAATTCGCCTTTATTAATTTGAAGATTCACATTTTTCAAAATTTCTGCCGAAAGACCGCCCATTTGATAGCTTTTAGATACATTTCTAGTTTCAACGATAATACTCATTGCTCTCTCTCCTTTTGATCATCTATTCGTATTTAATTACATTAATAATATTTAACTTAGATGATTTAATCATTGGGCTAATGGAAGCCACGATGGCGATGCAAGCGGATGCTAGGAAATATAGCCACACTTGGCTAAACGGATAGAAAATATATACTGGTGGAATGTATAGCGCTTTATAAATATACGGAAGCAGCCAAATAAGTAAATACCCACCCAAACATCCAAACACACCACCAATTAAGCCAAGCGTTAATGATTCAATAAATATCATTTTAGCGGTCTGAGCCTTGCTCATTCCGATGGAACGAAGCATCGCTAGACTTCGTCTTCTCTGGATAAGATTGATAACCAGATTATTAAATACACCAACAATGCCAATTAGCATAGAGAGAAATGCAAAACCTTTTAATATACTAAATATCTGCTCGTTGCTCTTGACGTTTTCCTGTTGCCAATCTTTCACTGTTATAATCTGAGGCCTATCAGAGAAAAATTGCCGTTCCATTTTTTTAGCAACCGTACTTGGATTTTGATTTGTTTTAATATACATATTAGAATACATGGTCGTGCCTAAATCCTCTTTCATATACTTCTCAGAAATTAACGCATAGTTGCCTGTATACATCAGGGTGTTAAAGTTACCTTGAACTTTATATTCTTTATTCCCCTTAGGAAATGCCAGCGTAATTGTATCCCCGTCTTTAACACCAAGTCTTTCTTTTACCTGAACGGCAAGCAGAATATTACGCTCGTTATCTAAGCTTTTCAGCTGCTCCTTGGCATCACCAACCACATCTACTTTCCAAAAATCAAGATGCCTATTCGAATCCACACTGTCTATAGCAAGAATATCTCCGTTTTTATCAATTACTTTTACATTTTTAGCTTCATAGTTCGCATATACGTCCTTTACACCGTCGACTTTCTGAATATTATTCACAAGCTGTTGATCCGCTCCGGCAGCGGTCATCTTAATATCAAAGGTGGAACTTTCTGAATACAAATTCGTAGTTGCTGTCAATACACTGTTACTCGCCGTATTGACAAACATAATCGAAGTGATACCAATCGCGATTAACGATATAGTATTCATCATATTGCTGTTTCCTCGAATGTTTCTCAACGCAAGCGATCCTATATTACCGAAGATGAGAGCATATGGTTTCTCAAGAATCACCGCAGCAAGTTCAGTCAAGAAAGGAATCACCAGCGTTAATGCCACGCCTGCTAAAATAACGCTCACACCTATAACTACTACGGATAATTGGCCAGTAACCATTGGCGCGAGTATCACAATTAATGCGATAAAGACAAGACCTATAATAAATTTCTTTCTTTTTCCCAAATCCTTTAATTCTGTAAGGTTTAATATCACTTCTTTAAGTGGAGCTTTTGATGTTTTAAGAATAGGCATGAGCGAGCTTCCCAAGCACAATAGAATGGCAAATAGGGAAGATGCAACTATATGTACAGGCGAGAACTGAGACATTATTGGGGACTGCTCAATATAACCCGGAGTCGTCATGGAAGTGATATAGTTAAGAATGACAACACCTAGAGCGCTACCCAATACCGCACCAATCACACCATAAAATAAACTTTCCGCAATAAGTAATAAATGAATGACTTTCTTTGTAGCTCCTATACTTCTAAAAGTTCCTACCATTGGAAGCCGCTCAATCGTCAGAACTTTAAAGCATGTGTATATGATGAATATGCTCATAAAAGTGACTACAACAACCATAACCATAAGCGCGGTACTTAGAACGCTAGTTTGACTTTTAATATCCTCTGGAGACACTGGATCTTTCACCATTTGGTCTTTATACATAGCTGACAGCTCCGTAATGGCTGCTGGCTTATCAGTGACGTCCGCGAGTTTGATATTCACATAATTAACCAAACCGTTTGTCTGGTATATTTGACTGAGCAATCCTTTGGGCACGATTGCAGAATAGAACTGAGACTCATCCATAAAATAACCCATTGGATTTGAGATTCCATATATATTGAAGGATTGCTTCTTACCGTTAACCTCCAAAACAATAGCATCACCTATGCTAAGCTTGAATTTATCAGCTACTCCCTGACTGACAATGATCTTATTTCCTTCGAAGAGCTGGTTATTTTGTTTGTCTACGAACGTAATTGGATTCAGTTTTTCAAGTTCGCCCTCCTCTAACCCATGCAAGTTAAACCAATTTATGTTATTACTCTCAGTTATATATATCGCAGGACTCTGTATTTCCCCGATATTATAGGACGTGCTTTTACTCAAATTCTCAGCCTTATTTACCGAGAAAAACGGGTCAGTATTATCCACGCTTTTAATTATAATATCTGCATTCCCCTGTGCATTTTCCAGCTTCTGTGTATACACATGGGTTAATGAATTCGAAATTGTAATGGAAGAAAAAAAGAGCGCAGTAGCAATCAAAATCGAAAATATAATTAGACAGGTTCGAAATTTTCTTTCAGCAATGCTTTTGATAATACTTCTAGCAATAATATTCATAATTCACTCTCCAAGGCCAGTTTACTTTCGGAAAATTCATAATTATATTTCCTTTTTTGAGATGAAACACCACCCAATTGCAAAAAAGAAGACTGCCACAACTAAAGTTAGCATTGTTCCCACAATGATGTTCGGATTCATAATGACATCGATAAGTCCTTCTACAAAAACGGTTCTCAGTGCTTTTATGGATAAAACAGAAGATATCCCCCCTGCTATAATTAAGCTGAGAATAATTCCAAGCCTGCTTTTAAGAGAAGTTACAATAAAGTTGAACAATGAAATAGCGAGTAAGTAAGCCCCAAACTGGTATATGAACATCCCCAAAATCCCATGTTGATCCCAGTTGAGAATCTCAATAATATTGAAGTAGTTTTTGTATTTAACAAATACATTAATCTCAAGTAAATACCACAATATATTGAATATGGAGAAGACCACTGTGAATAGAAGATATGTAGCTATACTACCAATATAATACTCACCTCGAGATGCTCCCAAATTCAAAATTCGTTTGAATAAGAAAATGGGCAATATGATAGCCATCACGATGAGAAAGGACGTCACAATATTACCTGCCGACACTTCAGGATTCTGATTCAGGCCACTGATACCTAAAATAGAGTTGATCAGAAAGTGTAGTCCCTCCAACACAATGATGATAAATAAGTACAGCTTCAAAAGAGAGTATGCACCAACGATAACGCCTCTTATTCTAGTCATTGTTTCTCACACTCCCTACCAAATCAGTAAACAGCCTTTGAAGTGGCATTCCTGTAATGGAGATGTCTAGCTTCTGGGAATCTCTCTTCTCCATATCACTTATGTCATCAAATACAGTGGCAACTTCCATGTTTCCGTAATCCTCTACTTTCAAAATGTTCTTATTACTTAAGAATTCTTTAAGAGCATCAGGCCTTCCTGATACAATATAGGCTTTACTCCTGATATCTTCCATAGATTTATTCAGCAATATGCTCCCTTTATTAAGAATATAAATTTCTTCAACAATTTTAGATATTTCATCCAATAAATGGGTGGATAATATTATTGTCCGCGGATGATTCGCATAATCCGTTAACAACACATTATAAAACTTTTCCCTCATTATGACATCCAAACCGAGTACCGGCTCATCAAACAGGGTTATCGGAGCCCTGCTCGCAAGTCCTATTATATTTCCAACTAGCGACTGCGCGCCTCTCGACAACTGGCTTACTTTTTTATTCGTATTCACATCGAACAGTTGCAGCAGTTCTTTGGTGAACTCCCAATCCCAGTTCTCATAAAAGGAAGCCGCTACCCTCAACACTTCGGACACTTTTAAACGCGGGAAATGAATATTTTTCTCTCTTACATAACACATTCCTTTAGGGGTGACCCCCTTTTTCAAAATCTCATCTTGAACCTTAATCGTACCGTCACTCGGAAACAGTCCGCCGCTAAGCATATCCATCAGTGTAGTTTTACCTGCTCCATTTGGCCCAAGCAAACCATAGATTGTATTGTCTTTGAACAATAAATCAACATTTCGGATAGCGTCTAGATTCCCATAAGTTTTAACCAGCTTCTTGGATTCCAATACTATAGCCATTGAAGTTACTCCTTTAGCCCATTATTAATCATGTCAATAATATCTTCAGTTTCCAGACAAATTTTATCAGCCTCTATTAAGAGCTTCATAACATAATCATGATAAAACGTTTTTCTTCTCTGGCCTAAAATTTTTGCCTGGGCACCCCGTGTAACAAAAATACCCAACCCTCTTTTTTTGTAGAGAATCTCATTATCAACAAGCAAGTTTATTCCTTTAACAGCAGTCGCCGGATTTATATGATACATATTGGAAAACTGAGTTGTTGACATGATCTGACCATCCTCTGTATATGTTCCGTTAAGAATTCCATCCTCAATCATTTCAGCAATCTGCTGAAAAATCGGCTGCCCTTCATCAAAGCTAGCCTTCAATTAGATCACCCTTCACTTGTCTGGTTAGTTACTCATGTAGTTAACTATATAACACAATCAGTTCCTTGTCAATTTTTCTCAGATATTTAAAAAAATAAAAAAACACCAGATCCAACAAGTAGCCCTGAGCCTAAAACACAGAGCAGCTACTCTCTAGTAACGAAAGAATCGCTGCTCTGTTGTTTTTAAACTCAATGCTGCACTTTCTCATCGTTAGAGATCCGCATAAAGGTAGTCCCCATACTCTTTACTGGAGCTAGACTGAAATGAAATAACCAGGCCTCTCCTCATTTGTTTTGAAAGAAGTTTCTTAACGGCTTGTTTTGATGTGCTAACAACGCAACAATGAATAGTAGTACTCCCGAAATACTGACCACAACCGTCCAGTTCACTTTTTCCAAGGCAAGCCCATACCCCCAAATACCTATAGGTACAGCGATCTGTATAGCCGTGTTTACGACGCCAAATACACTTGCCCGTAGCTTCTCAGGAATGTGGAGTTGCAGATACGTTAACATTGGAATATTAGTCATCGCATTAAAAAATCCGCCAATCGCTAAAATAATACAGTATATAGCGACAATTAATGAATGATTATTGGCATCAATATTTGATAACTTAGGGAAAGCCCACATGACAATTATGATGGATTGTAACTGTACCAAAATAAACAGTTTATTAATCACTTTCTTGCCCACTGCCTGAATAGATACAACGACGGCTCCCCCAATAAAACCAACCGACCACATCGCCTGAACCCATGATAGATGCGTTGCCGTCAGCTCGATTCCTTTGTAAATGATGAATGGAAGTACGACGGACATTAACGGAACAAGCATGAAATTGATAATGACTACGATGGATAGCAAATAAATAATAGTCTCCTGAGACTTTAGATACCTCCATACATCCTTAAAGCCCTCCATATAACTTTTATGTGCCTGCTGTTCATCATCAACTCTGAAAATAAGGAACATTTCAACAATACCCGCGAGTATAAAACAAATGCCTTCAATCAATAAAATATCACTAAAGCCAAATTTCCTGTATAACAATGCCCCTAGAATAGGACCTATAATATTGATGATTGAACCTAACCCTTGATAGATAGAATTTAGTTTGGTTACGTGCTCTTTTGCTGCCAGGTTAGGAATTGAAGCATTGAGCGCCAGAGCAAAGAAAGCATTAATAATACTTAATACGACAGAAAAGCAAGTAAAGAGAATCAGGCTAGTAGAATAATTCTGGAACAGAAAAAAAAGTGAAAATAAGACGATTGCGCTGATTAGTTCACTCCAGACGATAATCTTCTTTTTATTACTTTTATCTACCAATACTCCACCAAAAATATTCACAAATACGCCTGGAAATATAGAAAGTGCTAATATCATCGAAAAAGCTGCTGCTGACCCTGTTATGTCAAGAATATATAAACTTAAGGCAAACTTAAAAATGGAAGACCCCAGTTCAGATATCAGACGGGCTAACGTAAAGATATAAAAGTTCCTCTGTGAACCTCTCATAGACTTCGTTAAAATTAGGTTTTTTTGAGTTTCCATGCTCCACTTCTCCATTATTCCATTAGTTATTTTAAATGCGACCTATAGGATTATATAATTTAGCTTCTACACACTCTTTGAATAATGCCTCATCCAACCGATAAGGGAAAATTGCCTTGAACACCGTAGTATGCTCTTGACGAATAGCCTCGAACAAAATGCGATTATGCGGCGCAAACTCCAAATTTTGTTCAATCATCTGTTCTACATGATGATATGGTTCACTCGTATAACCAATGAAATTAAATATAATTTGGAGATTATCTGGTATGTCCTGTAACAACTGACCTGCATCCGGAAACTTTTGTTTCAAATTCTCATTAAATATTAGTCCAGCAAAATTGATATTTTTCTGTTGTGCAATTTGTAGCCTTTCCTTGATATCAGTTGTGACTTTGTCTGGATTATCATTACTATCAAGAACAAATGGAATAGTATCAATAAATTCACCGATTGTATCATAATATGTCGTTCCCATATACGATCTTCCATAGTTCACAACATAGACTGGAATTCTCTCCAATCCGGATAAACGACTCATAACCACGCCAGTTAAAGAGAGCAGAAAACCTGTTATATCTTCAGGCAAGGCTGTGCTAGAATGATCAATTTCATACTCCACTTTTGTTATTCGATCAAAATCCTGTATTTTTCCATACTCCGCCACTTTTTCAGCTTGTTCCTTGAAAATACTTAGATGGTATAGATCCACTATCTGAGAATCCGTTATTTCATAAGGCCCATCCAAGATTTGATCGACATAATCCCAATAGCTCTTTCTCTGCACAGGTAATACTTCTTTATTTGCATCATTAGCATTGATAAATGTTGTTAAATCTTTTTTTATAATTTCACTACTCATAAAATCGAATTTGGCATGTGCAAAAGGCAGCAACAGGGAATATTCCTGCATGTTCTCCTTAATGAGAAGCACACGGTATTGGAATGAATTAAATAGGCTATAAGGTTTAAAATAAAACTCCTTGATAAGCGTATCCATGCATTTTTTCTTAGAAGACTCGGTATATAACGACAGATCCAAATAAGGCAATGTTATGCTGTCCGGCATTGCGTGCATGTTCCATTTTCCTTCATGCACTTCTTCACTCAAGGTACATCTTAAAATATCATGCTTTTTTAACAGTTCATAAAAAGCTTTATTTATGGTTTCTATGGAAATCATGCCGCTAATTTTGAGAAAGGTTCCTGAGAAATCCATTGTTGACAGATGGTATTGCTGTATTGGCGCTACGTTTTGCTGACTCACCACCGTATTGTGCATAAGCTGTGTTTCGAACAATTCATGTGCCTTCCACATATTGCTTATCGTATCGTTGATTTCTGATTCATCTAGGCTACTTAGATTCAATGCTTGACCGAATGCGTCCTCAGTTTTATATTCAGCTACACATTCAGTATCCATCGCGCAAATATAGTGAGGATAAATCGTCGGAGCCATATTTTGCTTGATCATTTCTTTAAGCCTGTCTACTGATGTAGGATCCGTGTACTCTGAATGAACACAATAGTATGTCTTGCCGTCTACATTAGACCTCGTATACTTCACTTTAAAGCCTAGGGCGTTCTCCAACATAAGCTCTGCCGCCTGTTCATTTTCAACTTGAACTTGATTAGTTACCTCTGTTTTTTCAAACTGGGTAGCAATGTTTTTAATGGTCTGAAGCTCAAATAAACTATTAATTCGCAGTGTAATGTCCAAGCCTTTTAATTTTGATACAATCTGTATGGCATTTAAAGAATGTCCTCCGATGTCTGAAAAAGCCTCATTCACACCAACGCTCTCTCTATTGAGCACTTCTTTCCAAACGCCGCATAGGATCTCTTCCGTTTCATTTCGAGGCTGATCGTCTTCGTCATTGAAGTTGACACGCTCACTAAATTTCTGGAGCGCCGCACGATCAACTTTCCCGTTCCTAGTGAGCGGCATGCTTGTCACCTGTACGAAATGTGATGGAATCATATAATCTGGCAAAGAGTTTGACAGGTGCTCTTTTAATACAGTGGGTATGCAATCCCCATTCGTTACAAGAAATGCGTATAGCTGATTATCCTCATTGCTTACAATATCGATAATCTCCACTTCTTTTACCATTTCATGATTCAATAAATGATGCTTAATCTCGTCTATCTCAATTCTAAAACCTCTTATTTTCACTTGATGGTCAATTCTCCCTAAAAACTCAATCTCACCATCCAGCATCCAGCGCCCCATATCTCCTGTCCGATAAAGTTTCTCACCCGCAATAAATGGATTATCAATGAATCGTTGCTCTGTTAATTCAGGCCGCTTTAAATAACCCTGGGCGAGCCCAATCCCGCCAATACAGATCTCCCCGGCCATCCCTACAGGGAGCAGATTTAAATTTTTGTCTATTATGTATACTTGTATATTAGACATCGGCTTCCCAATTGTAATTCGGCTCCCTTGGTCAATACTGTCTGAAATAGTCGCACAAACCGTTGATTCTGTCGGCCCATAGGCATTAATAAAATTCCTCCCCTTTGACCATTTTGTCAATAAGTCCTTACTGTAGCTTTCACCAGCAGAAATAATACTTGTCAAGTCAGGCAGATTTTCACTAGATATTATCTTCAGTACGGAAGGAGGAAGAGTCACTACGTTAATTTTTTTGTCCCTTAGTATCGTATTTAAGTTATAGACAAACGCCTTATCTCTTTTCGGGAGATATAAGGTTGCCCCACTAGTTAATGCCGTGAAAATTTCAGAAACAGAAGCATCAAAGCTGAAAGAAGCAAATTGCAACACTCTGCTGCTACTGGTGATACCAAATGATTTATTTTGAGATACAGTCAGATTAACTACACCTTTATGTTTGAGCATGACCCCTTTAGGAACACCTGTTGTACCGGATGTATAAATCACATAAGCTATGTCCTCCGGACTGTTAATATCAACCGGGTTCTCTTCCAGGAAGACAAGAGCTTCCGTAGCAACCTCTTTAAACAATTGCACCTGACTACCCATTGATTCAACGTTAGAAATAAACTTTTTGGAGAGGTTATTCGCAATAATGGATTCATCTGTTAACAGTAGCTTTATAGTACTATCTTCAATAATGTTCATGATTCTTTCTTCGGGATAGTACGAAGCATCAATGGGAAGGTAAGCTCCACCTGCTTTTAGCACGGCAAGTATTGAAACAATCATTTCTTGGGGTCGCTCCATTAATAGCCCTACAAGATCTCCGGGTTTAGTTCCCTGTTGTCTTAACAAGTGGGCAATCTGATTCGATTTTCTATTCAATTCGGAATAGGTTATGCTATTCAAAGCCTTAGGCTGTTTGCACATTTCAATTTTATGTTCATTGCGGAATACTTTCTGATATAACGGTGTGTTTCTGAATTGTTTACCGAACTGTAAAATATCATAATTAAAAGGAACACATTCCCCACTCGTTTTTTCAAGATAGCCTGTTAAATTAAAGTCAGGATTCAATCCATTCTCACACAACGTGCGAGTGCACGTTGCAATAATACGATCCCCTTTAGACACATGAACACCAGGGTAAAAGACGGGAACAAATACCGGTAGCCAGCAATATTCGTGGTCAAGGATATCAATAACCTCATCCTCTGAAACATATAAATTCAGCCATACAAGAAATCCTTGAATCTTCGTATCTTTACTAATCAATAGCTCGATCTGATCCGAGGTTTCCAAATCTACCTTGCCGGAATGATCTAAATCCTCAAAGATACTCGAATTTGAAATCAGATGCTGTCTGTCGAAGTTTTTGATGCAGACACGCAAGTCGAATTCTCTTCCCACATGTTCAAATACTTTGTTTGTATACTCGGCAGCCAGGTGTGAAAAACCTATATTTTCAATGAACTCATCCGGTAGACTAATGGCTGCGATCATTGTTTTACTTCTAAGCGGAATCATTATGCCGTCTTCCTTGAGTAGTCTCCATGCGCTATTAATGATGACTGCTGAACCTTCCGCACCACCAATTGCTCCCACAATTTCCGAAACGCAGACATCCGCTTTCTCTGGTAATTCGATTTTTGTAGCATCGCCATGAATGAGCGTTATTTTATCCTGCAAATGGAGTCTTTCAATGACTGCCTTCGCCTTTAAATAACTGCTTTCCAATATTTCGATGGCATACACCCGCTTAGCCCCTGCTTCAACACTAAATCTGGATAGAATTGCATCACCTCCAGTGCCTATATCCACAACGATCTTATCCTTTACATACTTGTTAATAACAGTTTTATAGCTTGCATTTCGATGCTCATCAAACGTCATTGCACTGTACAGTAAGTCATCATAAATAAAATATTCTGCTACGGATGGCCAAAGTTCCATTTGCTTCTCAGATTCAAATTCCAGCGCGATAGCATCAGGCGTGAGTTCCGCCTGATGCTCAAACAATTGTTGAATGGATCGCCGATCATACTCTTGTACCGGATTATTGAATTTTGAGACAATCATTGCTTTTTCTTCTGCTGTAACCAGTTCGATCTGTTCAACTGCTATTGTGTCGTTCGTAATCACAGTTTGAATGAGCTGCGTTATATACCGTTCTATTCGTTTGACCATCCCAGGCTCATACAAGGATGCATTAAATCCCATTCTAAAGATGTAATCCTTCCCGGGTATAATCATCACGCTGAAATCATAATTCGTGCGTTCATAAACTTGCAAATCGCTGAATTGAAAACCAAATAACTGGTTATTTTCTTCGGCTTGCTCGATATCTTGCTCAATTGGCTGATTTTCAAACACAAAGACGTGGTTAATCAGCCCCTGCTTTAACTCTGTGTTTGCTTGAATTTCTGACAGACTCATATAGCCGTATTTTTCAGCCCATAACGCATCCTTTTGCACAACTTGCAATAAATCTGCGAAGCTTGCATTACTTCTGATCCGAACAGGAACTGTATTGATGAATAAACCAACTATGTTTTCTATTCCAATAATTTCTGGGGGCCGCCCTGAAATAACTGTGCCGAATACGATATCATTGCAATTGTTGCTTTTTTGCAAAAATACTCCCCATATCGTTTGAAACACTGTATTCATAGTGACTTGATGCCTTTTAGCTAACTTAGATAATGCCTCGATTGTTTCTTGTTGAATTCTAAAACGATGCTCCTGGTATTCATATGATTTGTTGGAAGGTTGCATGAATGGCACAAATGACGGTTGCATAAAATCAATCAGATACTCATTCCAATATTGTCGGGCTTCAACTCGATCCTGCCTCTCCAACCATTTAATATAGTTCACGTAAGGTTGAACAGCTCCTACATTGGGAGTTTGCCGCGTTATCAACGCATTGTATATTTCAAATAACTCCTTAGTTACGATCCCCATGCACCATCCATCCATAACGATATGATGAAAACTCCAGATGATGAGATGGGCATGCTCGCTTTTTTTAATAATACTCATTCGAATAAGGATGTCCCTTGACAGTTTAAACCCTCTCTGAATATCCTCCTCTTTAAAGAGTTTCACGAATTCATCCTGTTTATCGCTTGTCAAATTGCTAATGTCCTCCACTTTGACTTTGGCTGGACGCTTTTTAAGAACAACCTGCTGGGGAGTACTGGTCTTCTCATGTATGAATAAAGTCCTAAATACATCATGCCTTTGTATAATAGTATTAAAACTCTCTTCAAATAAGGGAATATTGAGCGAGCCGCCCAATTCGAACGAATTTTGTTCAAAATACGCATTTGAAGCATCTTCCATGAGGGAATGAAATAGCATGCCTTCCTGCATGGGGGATAGTGCATAGATTTTTTCAACTTCCAGCTTAGTGTTCATACCGTTCTCCTTTTAATTAAGGTCGTTAACCATATCAAGAATATGGTCAACTTCTTCAAATGTGAGCTTGTCGTTCCCGAAGTCGGTAGGTGTAAATTCGGTATTGCCTTTCTCACAGCAATGTCTAATTATATCTTGTAAACTGCTTACGAAATGATTAGAGAAAGCTTGAACAGATGCCTGGCGATACTGATTTTGACTATAACCGATTGTTATCACAAGCTGATTAGATTTTACAATACTGACTAGGTCAATTTTATGCAGGCGTTGCGTTCTTGGATCTATAGACTCACCGACCCCAGACTCCGATATCGTAAACAAACCACTTTTCGCATTCTCATCGAACTGTCCTAAGTAGTTGAAGCTAACATCGGGTATAACTGGAACCGAATCCTCCCCCTCTAAATACTTGAATGAACTATAGCCAACACCATTATTCGGTATTTGCCGAATCATTTCTTTTACCGACTTAATTACAAAAGATAGTTCCATTTCATCTGTGGCCTCTAATTGAATAGGATAAATGGAAGTAAACCATCCTACTGTTCTAGACATATCTATACCTGGAGTTAGTTCCTCACGTCCATGTCCTTCCATCTGAACTAGTGTCTTATCCATCCTCTTCCATCTGAATAATGCCAACCCTAAAGAAGCAACTAGCAAATCATTAATTTCTGTATTGTAAGCTTGTCTTGCCTGCTTCAACAGACGCTCTGTCCACTCTTCTGTCAAGGATACTTCTATCGTCTGGGTATCCTTTTGCATACCATTTCCATTTGCAAAATCTGTTACCAACTGGGGTCCATCATATGAGTTTATTTTTTTCCAATAGGTCGTTTCCACACTATTCCTTTTATCCAGCACATATTTCGAATGAATATCCGCCCATTCCAAGTATGGAAAAGTTTTTTGGGGGAGAGTGAATCCCTCACCTTTCAGCACTTTCATGTATCCATCATCGAAATCCTCTAATAAAATACGCCATGATATTCCATCAACAATAAGGTGATGAATGACAACCAACAAATAATCTCCATAGTCGGTATGGAACAAAGCAAACTTATACAGCGGCCCGGCTTCTATATTGATGCTGCTTTGGATAGAACTTGCCGTCTCCTCTATACTGGATGAACATTCTCCTCTGCCCAAAAAGTCGTGAATCAACAATTGTGGCTCATGTTCAATGTCCATATTCACTTGAATCCTTTTATTATCTCTAATCGGGAAACACATTCTTAACGCATCATGATGACGAACTAGAGTATGAATAACCTTTTGAACAACTGAAGTTACAAATTTATTATTTGCAAACAGCAACACAGACTGATTCCAGTGGTTTATATTGTAGAAGCCATTTCCAAAAAACCATCTCTGAATTGGCGTCAGCATTGCTTCCCCGATAACGGGCTCTTGGCTAACAGCATTGGTTCGAACATAGGATACATAAGGACTTAATTCCGCGATCGTGGAATGCTTGAATAGATCCTTCAAGTCGAATCTCAAATGATATTTGTTTAAATATGCAGCAATCTGTATAGCTCGAATGGAGTCGCCACCAAGTATGAAAAAGTTATCATGAATTCCTATTAATTCGACTTTAAAGACTTCCTGCCAAGCCTCAATCAACTGTTCCTCAATCTCATTCCGAGCAGGTATAAAGTTTCGTTGATCTGGACCGGCTTGCAGCTCCGGTAGCTGCGCTTGATCAATTTTCCCAGTTGAAGTCAAAGGAATCTGTTCCAACTGCTTGATTAATTTAGGCACCATGTATTCAGGCAAATGATCGTACAAGTAGTCTGTCACAACATGAGTGTCCATCCTCTCTGATGCAACAAAATATGCGCGTAAGCTGGAGTTCCCTTCCGTATCCTGTCTGGCAACTACAACTGCCGCGTTAATCTCCGGTAGTTCCAGAAGCTTGTGCTCAATCTCTCCAACTTCGATGCGATAACCCCTGATTTTAACTTGATGATCGGTTCTGCCTAGGTATTCGATTTCACCATCACTGTTCCAGCGTGCAACATCACCTGTTTTATATATTTTTTGCCCTGCCGCAAAACGATTGATCACAAACTTGGCCGACGTTAATTGATCTTGATTGAGGTAGCCTCTCGCAAGCCCAACCCCGGCAATACAGAGCTCGCCCGGAACGCCTACTGGCACTAAATTTCCGTCCAAATCTAATATATAAATCTTCGTATTGGCAATCGGCTTGCCTATTGTAATGACCTCACCAGGCTGTATATTGCGCTTTACTGTAGATACAATGGTTCCTTCAGTTGGGCCATACTCGTTAATCAATTCCAGATCCGGGTGTTTCAATTTGCTCTGTTCTACAATATTTTTCGTCATCTTCTCGCCTGCCAGGACAACTTTCCTTAATGATTGAATGTCTTCCTTTGACATGTTATCTATAATGACTTGAAAAAGGCTAGGTATGCTGATCAGATAGCTAACTTTCTCTCGTACGATACAGTGCCTGATAGCATGTGGGTCTTTTCTTTCTTGTTCTTCCATAAGTATGATCTTGGAACCAGATAATAATGGAGTAAAAAAACTCGTATTAAAACCATCAAAAATAAAGGGAAATAGTTGTAAAGCACTATCACTAGCAGTTAAATCAAGTTGATCGCGTTGCCATTGAATTCTGCTTGCAAATGCTCGATGTTCAATCATGACACCTTTAGGTACGCCTGTAGTACCGGATGTGTAGATGATATAAGCCAAGTCATGGGGTCTATGCACAGGTTCAAGCATATCTGACGGCCATTCGCTTAGCGCCTCTTCATCCAAATTAATAATGATTCCTTTATATCCTTTAGGAACTTGTATAAAAGAAGGCTTTAAAAGAATTGGTGCTTTGCAATCCTCCAACATGTACAGAGTTCTTTCTATAGGAAAGGACGGAGACAAAGGAAGGTATGCTGCACCCGATTTCAACACTCCTAACAGACCAACAATAGACTCCATAGAAGCATCTGCCAAAATACCAACGATTGTTTCTGACTTCGCCCCATGGCTTCTCAGTAATCTGGCTAACTGGTTAGTCTTGGTATCAAGCTCCTGGAAAGTCATTTTACTGTTCTTTTTAACAATAGCTATCCCATCAGGAGTTCTTTGAGCTTGCTCTTCAAACATCTGATGAATATATGTTTCTTCCTGCTCCCTATCCGTATCGTTAAATTCCAAAAGTAGCTGATGCTCCTCCTGCTGGGATAGCATATTCAGCTGATGTAGAGGACAATCTAAGCTAGTTTTTAGCCTTTTCAGAATCGTCATAAGATGCTCAGCCATCCGATGGATTGTTTCCTCTTTGAATAGTTCTACCGAATATTCGAGTATAAGCTCTAACCCATGTTGATCTTCAGTTGCTATTAACGTGAAATCAAATTTAGAAACGTGTTCGTTAATGCTGAATGGGATAAATGTCAAATCGTCTAAGTGGAATTCATGTGTATCTGTGTTTTGCATTACGAACATCACATCAAATAATGGGTTTCTTTCGGTTGAACCTTCAAGACCCATTTTCTTTACAAGCTTCTCGAAAGGGTAAGATTGATGATTGAACGCAGATAAGCAGTTCTCTCTGACCTCATTCAAGAACTCTCTAAAGGTAGCGTTACCCCTAGGTTGATTCCGCATGACTAATGTATTCACAAACATTCCGATTGTATGTTGGATATTGTTATGTATTCTGCCAGCCGCAGGCGAGCCAATGATAATGTCCTGTTGCCCTGTATACTTGGCAAGCAGTACATTAAAGGCGGATAGAAGCACCATATAAAGGGTTGAATTATTATAATTGGCAATATCTCTCAACTCGTCCAACAATACCTTATCGAGATGGAAGATTTTCCGGTCTCCTGCAAAACTATTTTCAGTCGGTCGCGGATAGTCCGTTTGCAAGTCGAGAATTGGCAGTTCCCCAGCTAATTTATTCATCCAATAGTCTTCCAACTCGCGTTCCATGCCTGAATTAAGCTGATTGTTTATCCATACTGCAAAATCTTTGTAATGTAAATTGATTGGATTTAAAGATTTTCCATCATAATATCTGCTTAACTCCTGGACGAAAATAGATGAGGACACTCCATCCCAAATAATATGATGGGCATCAAATATGAAAAGATGCTTCTGCTCTTCTAATCTAACCATGCCTACACGTATTAAAGGAGATTTTTGAAGATTAAACGGTCTTATGAATTTGCCAATGATCTGTTGTAAATCCGTATTTTCATATTTCAAGGCTTGAATATTAACAAAAGCTCCATCATGAACGATTTGTACAGGAAGTCCTTCCAACACATCAAACGATGTTCTCAAAATCTCATGACGTTGGACCATGTAATTAAGCGCTTGCTCAAACTTGCTTACATTCAGTTGGCCCTCGATCATAACAGCATAGGGCATATTATAAACAGTGCTCTGATCATACAGCCGATTCATTACAAACATGCGCATCTGTGCCGGCGAGAGCGGATACCATTCCCGTTTTTCGGTACGCTCAATCATTGAGGGCTGATGCATTTCATAATGATTGATTTCTTCAGCAAGCTCTCTAATTGTCGGAAATCTAAATATATCCTGAATATTCATGTTTAAGGAAAATTGCTCATTAATTTTGACTATCAATAACGCAGCTTTTAGTGAATGTCCGCCGATCTCAAAAAAATTATGATCAATTCCTACATTAGAAAGCTGAATGATTTCTTTCCACAACTCAACAAGTTTTACTTCCAATTCATTTGTTGGAGCAACAATCTTCTGCCCATGGATCAAATCATAAGGATTCGGCAATTCCTTTACATTTATTTTCCCATTACTACTTATTGGGAAATTATCAATCTCAACAAAATGGGTAGGAACCATATAGGCAGGGAGAAACTCCAGCAGAAAGCGTCTAAGCTCACGTGTGGTTAACTCACTTTTAGCCACATAATACGCACATAAGAAAGTATCTTCCTCGTCTTCCTCCATAGAAATAACCTTAGCTTCCTCTATAACCGGATGCTTAAGCAAATGACTTTCGATTTCTCCTAACTCAATACGGTACCCTCTAATTTTGACTTGCTGGTCGCTTCGTCCTTCATATTGCATGTTACCGTTAGGCAGAAATCTAGCGATATCGCCAGTTTTATACATTTTGCTCTGAGGAATAAACGGATTGTCAATAAATCTCTCCCGGCTAAGCCTTTCATTATTTAGGTATCCTAGTGCAACACCCGAACCGGAAATATAAATTTCTCCATATGCTCCAAGGGGAACCGGACGCAGATTGGAATCCAACAAATAAATTTGAGTGTTATCAGCCGGTATTCCAATGGGAACGGAGATTGCATCGTCCGTCTCTGGGTCATACTTATGAATCATACAGCCTACAACTGTTTCAGTTGGCCCATACTCATTATAAATACTCACTGCACCATCAAATGCACGAGATATACTCAAAGCAAGTGCGGTTTTTAAATCCTCCCCGCCGACAATAAAAGCACGGATGATTGATTGACTGAAATCCATGTCCGCAATCAGTTTCATATGGGTAGGGGTTAATTTAATAATACCAACACGGTTATCTTTGACTATTTCCTTTATTAAGGCTGCTTTATCCTCACCCTCATACACGATAATTTTATTCCCAGAAACTAACGGAGTAAAAAGAGAAGTCACCGTTAAATCGAATGAAATTGAAGAATACAGTGGAAAATCAGCAGGTTGGTCTGCAATATATATTTTCTTTGCCCACCATATATAATTGACCAAACCGCTGTGCTTAATCATAACTCCTTTGGGATTCCCAGTTGTACCCGAAGTATAGATGACATAGGCTCTACCGTCAGCAGGAAGATCCAACCTCAAGTTGCTGTCTTCTTCCCAAGAGAATGTATGCCCATGGCTTACGTCAATGGCTTGTCCTGCGAAATGGGCTTGAGGCATGGCAGAATCCGTAATAATTAATTCTGTACCGCTATTGTTCAAAATATATTCAACCCGTTCCACTGGGTACTCCGGGTCAATTGGCAAGTACGCTGCGCCTGCTTTTAATATCGCAAGAATACTAATAACAACCTCGACTGAATTACCTAGCAAAATGCCCACTAGGCTTTCAGAAGTGATATTATGTTTCACTAATACCCGGGCGAGCTGGTTCGATCGGCTGTTGAGCTCACTGTAACTCATCTGAATATCATTATGTTCAACAGCAATCTTATCAGGCGTTATCAGAACCTGCTCTTCGAATAGTTCATGAATTCTTTTATTTTTCGGATACGGCTGTGCAGTTTCATTATAACCATGCAAGATCCAGACTCTTTCTTGTTCCGATAAAATCAACAACTCCGACAACTTACAAGCCGGATTTTCAACTATTGATCTCAGTAAATTCTGATAATGATTTTCCATTCTTTCAATAGTCTTTGCTGTAAATAATTTCGTACTGTATTCAATATTGCCGCTCAGGCCATCCTGGGTTTGGATAATTTCCATCGTTAAGTCAAATTTAGCTGTTTTCGTCTTTATTTCAAAAGGCTTGAAATTGATCTCATTAAATGAAACCTCATTAATTTCTAAATTTTGAAACATAAACATCGTGTCGAACAGAGGATTCCGACTGCCATCTCGTTTAATGTCAATTGCCTCAACAAGCCTCTCGAAAGGATAATGCTCATGCTCATACGCGGAGAGAAGATTGCCTTTCATATCAGCAAGAAATTCAACGAAGGTATTCTCTCCTTGAGGACGGCTACGGATGGCTAACGTATTGACGAACATGCCTATCGTATAGTTCAACCTTTCATCCGCTCTTCCTAGAGTCGGCGTGCCTACAATGATATCTTCTTGAGCAGAATAGATAGAAAGAAGCACATTATAAGCCGCAAACATAATCATATGCAGCGTTACTCCATGATCCCGTCCAAGTGCCTCTAGCTTCAAAGATAATTGCTTGTCGATGTTAAAATAATGGTGATTCCCTTCAAAGCTTTGGCTAATTGAACGCGGATAATCCGTTGGTAAATCCAATACAACTACTTCGTCACCAAATACATCTATCCAATACCGTTCATGGATCTTGATGTCTTCTGAATCAAGGTATTTATTATGCCATGCAGCAAACTCCTTGTATTGAACGCTAACTTCAGGTAACTCTTCTCCCCAATAAAGACTGATCAATTCCTGTACAAAGAGTTTCATGGAGAACCCGTCAGTTATTATATGATGCATATCAAGGAGCAACACATGATTTTGTTCTGCTATACCTAATAGTCTAGCTCTTATTAAGGGTGCTTTATTTAAATCAAAAGGTTTTGGGAACGACTGAATCTCATTATGCAAGGCATTTTCCGAAATCAGAGCATATTCCATATTAATAGAAACGTTGCTTCTTACTCGCTGCATAACCTCCATTCCGTCCAATTCAAACTCCGTCCTTAGTGATTCATGTCTCTGAATTAATGTATTCAAGGCGCATCTCAGACTCTGAACATCCAACTCACCTTGAATGCTTATACCACCAGATAAATTGTAAACCACACTCACGACATCATCATTCCTTCAAATTGATTTAATAGAAAAATCCGTTTTTGGGCTGCTGAAGCTGCATACTTCTCCTGTTTTGGTAGTGTAGCCATGTCGATTTGGCTTTCTTGAGTTCCGTTGCGGATGTATGCCGCGAAATCAAGTATGGATTCAAGATTAAATACCTCTTTAAGCGGAACTCTAATACCAAATTCCTTTTGCACCGAAGCGAGCATCACTGTTGCCTTGAGTGAGTCCCCCCCTAGCTCCAGAAAACGATCCTCTACAGATATTTCTTCCCTATTCAGCACTTGTCTCCAGATATTGCGCAGACGGTATTCAATGTCTCCCAAGAACTCTTTATTCTCCCGGATTCTTTCTGCAGCCCCTCTATTCATTTGCAAGCTTAAACTGTTTAATTTCTCTCTATCTACCTTTCCATTCAGCAATACCGGGAGACTGGTCAGACACACAAAATGTTTAGGAATGGCATGTCCAAGCAAAACCTCCTTTACCCGCTTCATTAATTCTTTTTCCTCCAACATCATTGGTGCCGCCAAATAGGCAATCAGTTGTTTTTCTCCTGTTTCAGGATCACGACTCATAATCACGCTACATGCTTGTACAGCAAGATAATGCTGCAGAAATTGCTCTAATCGCTCCAAGTTTACTTGGTGTCCATGCAAATTATGTTGCAGATCTGCTGCTCCAAAATGTTCAATCGTATACTCAGATGTATAGCGTCCAATCTGGCCTAACTGAACATGATTAGAATCGAACAGTTGTCCCAATACCCCTACTGGAGCGGTTTGCAAGTAATGATCCAGCACATAACCTGTTGCCCGATTATTATTGACATACTCCATATTTTCGGATGCCGCCAATAATGACAGTTCTTTTATTTTGCGTTCCGCATCTGTGACTATGGATTGTAAGATGTTGCTATAGTAGCCGACCCATATCTTCATCATATTGGACTCAATCAGTTCCGAGCTAAAATCGAAATCTAGTTTAAGTTCACCTTGTATCTCTGTAATATTCAAAAAGATATCGTATTTCGCGTTTGGACTAGTGTTCTCTATCATTTCTACTTCCATATGTGCAAAACCGAATCCATTTATCGGCCGATCCATGTTAAATACAGCGCGAATTGGTGGGATGAATGCTTGCTCTAACCGCTCTGCCAACATGCTCAAAGAGAATTGTTGTAGCTTATCGACTGCGGTCATACCGGCTTTCACCTCTTGAAGATGCAAACTGAAAGTTTCTTCTTGTTGAATGACAGTATATAAGGGAAGCATATTAACGCAGTTACCCATCAGGCGGTTTGATCCCATTTGCGATTGACCTGAAGTCGGAATACCAACGACAATATGTGCGTTCCCAGTTAAGCGGTGAAGCCATACGTTAAAGGAGCTTAATAGTGTCGTGTATAAGCTGCAACTTTGCTGAACACTTAGCTTTCTTACCTGCTGTGTGAAAGCTTTGCTTAGAATGACTGTCTCCCTTTGTCCGCTAAAATTACGCTTCTTGAACATTTGATTGTTTGAAGGAATCTCAAGCACATCCATTGGCTTAGAAAACTGCTCTGCCCAATAACAGGCAGCATCATTGCTCTCCTGACTATGCATAATTCGTTCCTGCCACAATATATATTCCTGAAATGAGCCGGGTTTCTGCAAGACAGGCTGTTCTCCCCGAACGGCGGCCGTATAAATTAAGTCTAATTCTTGGAAAAACAGAGCCAATGACCAACCATCTGTAATTAGATGATGGAATGTGCATAACAGATAATACTCATACTCCGACGACTTGATCATCCCCGCTCGGAATAACGGCTCTTTGCTACTTAAATCAAATTTCTGAGCTCTATCGGCTTCAATTACCCCGTTAATTTGCTGCTCCTTTATTTCTGGGCTAAGCATTGAAAAGTCATGTAATGGAATATTGCACTTATACTCGGAAAGTATTGTCTGCTCCTCCCCATCATGACTGATCACAGTGCGTAATGCTTCATGCCGATCAACAATGGCTTGCACAGCACTCCTCATAATATTTTCATTAAATGACCCTTTCATCTTTAACACGATGCTTTCATTTAGTGAAACTGATTTCCCCTCTTCAATTTGTGAAGCAAACCAGATTTGTTTTTGTTCGCTCGTTAGGGCATAGGTTGGGTTAACTAGCTTCACATTTGAGGCCAGAAAGCCTCCACGTGTTAAATCAGCAACTGTTTCCTTCACCGCTTGAATGATGAATTCAATATCTTCATCGGAATGTGCCGTAGATAAAAAGCAATTTCGGCCTTCCCAGATATACAATTTCTTATGAATGAGATGATAAAAAAATAATTCCAAGTCACCATAGGAAACAAAACGAAACAATGAGCCGAAATGAACCATCTGTATAGATACATTATTTTCCTTAAAGAAGGCATTGAGACGATTAACCATAGATGCTGTCTTCACGTTTAAGCTCGTATATAGAGGCTGACCTTGCTGACTTAAATACCGAAGGGTTGCATAGGCAACATCCATTGTAAGAGGATGTGTACAGAATGTTCCCCCGACAAAGGTCTTTTTCTCAGCAAATGGGGGGTCAGATTGATCATTGAAACGCCAAAAGCCTCCATCTATAACATCTAGGTACTGTGCTTTTCCTGCAACGATCCCTATCGGAAGACCGCCACCTGCTATCTTCCCATATGTGACAATATCCGCTTGAATATCAAACCATGCTTGGGCACCGCCAGGATGTATACGAAAACCTGTTATAACTTCATCAAAAATCAAGGCAATCCCGGCCTCTTCTGTCAGTGTTCTAAGTTTCTTTAAAAATGTAACGGGCTGTAAATCCGGCCTACGGCTTTGAATCGGCTCCACAAGTACAGCTGCCAGTTCATGAGCATGTTCTTTAATAATTTCAAGAGAAACAGGACTATTGTAATTTAGTATGATTACATCCTCCATCATGCTCTTGATTATGCCTGGAGCCATCGGTAATGCTCTGCCATATGAATCCTCGGGATCTGCAACCGCTAGGACACCATCAAATGTACCGTGATAAGATCCTGAGAAGATAACCACCTTGGAACGCCCGGTTGCCGCACGTGCTATACGTAGAGCTACCATAACGGCCTCTGTTCCAGAGTTGTAGAAAGCTACCCTTTCTGTGGATGTCATCTCGGATATAAGCGCTGCAACCTCTCCTGCTTTATTAGACATAGGTCCAACGGGAGGCAGGCTTAAATTAACGCTTGATAGCATGGTATTTACAATAAAGTCAGGATTATGACCCAACAAATTCACGCCAAATCCCATCGTAAGATCTATATATTCATTCCCATCGACATCCCGCATCTTAGAACCATTGGACTGCTCTGCTATAATTGGATACACTAATTCTTTCCAATACGAACGGTAACCCGAAACATTCCGATTGTTTGCATGCACTAGGCGGCTCTGTTGCGTTTGAGACTGAGAGAGCCTTGTCTGGGCCGTATATTGTGCAACAAATTGGTTCAGGTATTTTTGTTGAGAGAGAGTAAAATTACCTGCTTCAAAAATCAAAGGCTGATAGGGTGTAAATGGCTTTGGAGAACTCTCTTGTATAGTATTCACTTGATGCTTTTTCGTTTCTTGCGCTCCTACCCTTTCTTTCTTAACTTGAACATAATTTTCAGTTAGATCGGCAACTGAATTTCCATTTAGTATGCTTAATTTCAAAATTTCAAGCTGCTGATTAAATAAAGTATTTGTGAACTCTTGCTGTTGTGCGATGAGTTCCAGCTGCTTCGCCATAACAGAATCTAATGACCTGCTATGATTGCTGTCTAGACTGATTGGTTGTTTGCTTGCCTGTGGCGGAAGTTCTGACACTTGTCCATCTTTCATCCAAATTTCCGAATGCTGAGTTGTAGATGTTGCTGCTACAAGTTTGTCTGAAGATAAGGCCGACCCTACGTAGTCAATCAGCTTATCTAAGCTCGTTACCGATTCAAAGAAGAGATTCATAGGAATGTCTAGATCAAATACTTCCTTTAATTCCCTTCTAAGCGAAACAAGCATAATGGAATCCAGCCCCATATCCAGAAAATGGATACTGTTTTCAATTGCCGCCATCTCAATCCCGGAGGCTCGATGAATCATACCTTTTAACATCACAGCTATGTCATTTGCCATAGTCTTCTCCTGACTTATCATATCTTTCGTATTGCTTTCTATTTTTCCAGCATAATTAATCCAGCAACTCGTAGGTTCAAACGGATATAAGGGCAATTGTATTTTCGTCCCCTTTTTGTTAAACATGCTCCAGTTCACATCCGCACCTTTGATATATAGATCGCATATCTGTTCCACTTGCTCGCGGCTAATCGATCCCCTCTTCAGTAGTTCATCTAAAAGCACTTGAGCGGTTTCAGTTAGAGCATTCTGACCCGCGGCAGAAAGCTTGCCAAATTGCGAATGTTCTTTATGACCTTGAATTACGGAAGGAACTCCATCATGCTCTTTTTTTTGAATAACAGCCACAAGCTGTTCTTTGAGTTGACTTTGATTTACTACTGGAAGCGCAATTCTGTATTGATAATGTGATTTTTTTGTATTGGCTGAATAACATAAGTCTTCCATGGAGATGTCTTTAACACTTAATATATGAAGATATTTATCTACCAAACGCCATAAAGAGGCTTCACTTTTAGCCGAAATTGTAAAGATATTTATTTTTTCGGATTGTAGTTCAACCGTGGTCAGAGGGGCTCTGTATTCCTCTAATGCAATGTGGCAGTTTGTTCCGCTGAATCCAAACGAGCTTACTCCGCAACGACGGGGATGTATCGTCTCCTCCCATTCGGACAGCATGTTATTAACATACACTGGAGAGTTTTCAAATGAAATATTCCGGTTAGGCATGCTAAAATGCACCATTGGCACAAGTTGTTTGTGGTTTAAGCATAAGAGTGCTTTTATTAAGCTTGCTATACCAGCAGCTTCGTATAGATGCCCTATATTAGTTTTTAGAGAACCAATTGCGCAAAATTGCTTACGATCTGTATATTTGTCAAATGCTTTACGGATACCCTCAATTTCAATCGGATCTCCTAGTTTCGTTCCCGTTCCATGGGTTTCAATATATGTAACAGTTCTCGGATCAATATTACCTTTCTCCCACGCTTTCTCAATTACGTCTGCCTGAGAAAGAGGATTAGGTGCTGTTATTCCAACCGTATTTCCATCTTGATTAATAGCACTGGCTTTAATGATGCCATAAATGCGATCCTTATCTTCAACTGCCTTATGCAGTGGCTTAAGCAAAACCGATGCTACCCCTTCTCCCCAGCCGGTTCCACTTGAGCTATCATCAAAAGCTCTGGCTCGGTGATCAGATGACTCCATCCCTATACCCAACTTGAAGGGCATCAATATTGTCTTCACACCGCCTGCAATCGCCATTTCACAGTCTCCATTATGAAGCGCTTGACACGCTAAATGCACAGCAACCAGAGACGAAGAACAGGCGGTATCAACAGTCACAGCTGGCCCCTTCAGATCAAGTAAATAGGAGGCTCTGCTTGCAAGCACGGACGGCATATTTCCGATCATATGGTTGGGAATCGTACCCGGCTCAACTTCCGAAATCAAGCGTTCATAATCAAAGCTTGTTTTCGAGAAGCCTGCATAAATCCCTATATTTTGTCCAGAAAGGCTTTCAGGAGTGAAGCCTGCATCCTCAAAAACATGCCAAATATTTTGCAAAAATAACCGTTGATTCGGATCCATCATGACAGCCTCTTTAGGCGTCATTTTGAAAAATTGGTAGTCAAACTGATCTATATGCTCAAGATAGCCACCTTCTACAAACTCAATTTTGTCCCTGTCAAAGTTAAGATAAGATATATACCTCTCGGCTTCGCCCTGCCGGTTCCCATTTAATTTACCGACACCATCTTTGCCTGCCGCAAGATTCATCCAAAATGCATCTAGATCGTCCGCCATTGGAAATCTCCCTGCCATACCAATAACAGCGATATCCTTACTTTCACTTTCTATACCTTTGGCAGGAAATAATGCCTCATCTTGTTCCATGCTTGCTAGAAAGGCTGACATTTTAGCAATAGTAGGGTGAGAGAAGAGATCCGTTACATCAATCTTAATGTGAAGAGATTGCTCAATCTCTTCAGCAATTTGCACCATATGTATGGAGGTTGCTCCCATCTCAAAATAGGTGTCTTTCACATCAATCTGAGGGTTATTTAATATGTTCATACAAATTTCAGTCAGTCTCTTTTCAAACTGATCCTTGGTCGGAGAATACCCGTTACTTGTTTGAACCTTTTGATGTGCCAATTCCTTCAGTTGTTGCGAAATCTCAGCATATTTCTGACTTTGGTAAGCTTCGCTTAATTTGTAACGCTGTATTTTGCCGCTTGTCGTCTTTGGAATTTTTCGAACAGGTATAACATCCCAGATGTCCCACCCTCCCTTTAGGGTAAGATGGCTTCTCAACCTTTTCGCCAAAGGTATGAAGTTTGCTAAACTCTCTTTGAATAATACGAACAGGACAATTTTCTCTACATTATCTTCTTTAACCCCACACGCAACAATTTTGTTTAGGTCTATGCCATCTATTTCTTCTGAGACTCTCTCTATATCATGCGGATAGTAGTTTTGGCCATTAATAATGATGACGTCTTTAGATCTTCCGATTACAACTAAATTCCCATCTTTGATAAAGCCGATATCACCAGTACGCAACCATCCGTCCTTTGTTTTCACCTTCGATGTCGCTTCTGGATTGTTATAGTACCCCTCTGTCACGTTTTTCCCTTTAATATGGATATGACCAACAGTGTCTTCATCAACGACTTGATCCACATCGTCACACACTCTCAAATAACAATCAGCTATGGCTGAACCCACAGATACTAAACGGGTACCCTCACGATCGTTATCGTCCACCTCCATCACGGTACAGCCCATATTTAAGTGTTTTCGATGGAACGAATATGAAACAAGTGGCTGGTTAGGACGAGGGAAAGACACACCTAACGAAGCTTCAGCCATCCCATAGACAGTAAACATAGCTGTTCTTTTTAATCCGAATTTATCCATTTTATCTAAGAACAGATTGCATATTTCCACTGATATCGGTTCAGCACCGTTATATATCAAACGTATATGGGAGAGATCCCAGTTCATGGCATGCTCTGGTTTGAAGTAGTTTAGAAAATATTTGTATCCAAAGTTCGGTGACGATAATACCGTTGCTTTATGCTCATTAGCTTTTTTCAACCATAAAATTGGACGACGTATAAATAATGAAGTAGGGATATTATATTGATCCGCGTTCACCACAAGAGGCATTAGATGAAACCCAATCATCCCCATATCATGAGTGAAGGGCATCCAGTTGAGAAAAACATCATTCGAGGTATTGGTAGAACCCTCTATTATGCTATAGATATTAAACATTAGATTTTCATGAGTTAAAATAACTCCCTTTGGTTCACCTGTCGAACCAGATGAAAATTGGATAAATGCAATATCTGTAGGATTAGGGTAATATATAGTTCCCTTACCTGAGGAATCGGCAAATTGATCTATGTATAACGCACAGTCACTTATCGCTGAATCACCTAATAAGCCATGATCTTTCGCATATTTCTCTAAAGACTGCAATGTTTTGGGAGTTGTAATTAAACGAGGTTTATCCATTACTTTCCAAACTTTAAATACCTTAAGCTTGCTTTCGTCATTATCGCCAATGGTAACGGGCACTGGAATAATACCGCCTAATACACATGCCCAGAACATTTCAATAAACGGTTCATTTTCTCCAATTTGAAATAAGAGTTTGTCTCCTTTTTGCAGTCCCAATTGTTGAAAATCAAATAAGATCTGAATTGCCCTAGTATATAAGTCGTTATACGGAACACGTCGTTCTACTTTATCACCATTAATATATGTAATTCCTTTATCAAACTTAGATTGTATTTCAATTACTTCGACTAAATTAGCACATCTCATATTGTCAGCCGCTCCTACTCAACTAAAAATAGTAAACTATTCGACTTCTTCATTGGAATCGGAATTAAACTTTGCCATCATTAAATGGATATTCTGATCTGATAACCCTTTTACCGCCAGTATGCTTCGCAAACTATCTATTATCCCATTTTTTTCGCCCTCACTAAGCACTCCCTGCTCTGTGTGAAGTTGATTATACCTTCGTTTCATGCCTGTAATTGGCTCTATTACACCAGTAAAGAACTCATCTTTGTCCCAATTCTGGTTCCGAGAACAAACCGCTATAGTGATGCATGATGACAAGAAATCCTGATCTGACTGCAGTCTATTGCCAACGTCCATCTGTTCCCACTTCGGTAATGTCTCTCTCAGCCGAATTAATTCATTCAAGTCACGTTCAAATGAATAGCCATTGATTTCCTTTATGCAATTTACAAGGAGGTTATAAAGTGCTTTTTTAGGACCAATCTCAATAGCGCTATCTACACGTTGGCTCATTAGATACATCATAGTTTCTTGCCATCTTACGGGCATAATCATGTGTGCAGCTAAACAATCGGGTATCTCGTTTGGGTTCCCATAGGGTTGAGCCGTCACATTAGATATCACTGGAAACTGAAGTGGATTAAATATGTATTTCAGAAGCTCTTCTTTAAATTGCTCTGAAGCATTTTTCATATATATACTATGGAACGGAGCACTAACTTGTAAGGGTATTGCTTGCGCACCTTTGTTTAACACATGAGAAATGACATGTTCAACCGACTCCTTCAAACCAGAAATAACGTGTTGGTCCGGCGAATTGTAGCACGCAATGGTTACGGGAGTCTTTGGTGTTGACAGAATACGGCATAGATTTTCCATTTCTTCTTGACTTATACCTGTGATTGAGGCCATCATGCCATGGTTAGGCGACACAGCCGCTTGCATAAGCTCTCCTCTTTTTCTTACAATGCGAAGTGCATCAGAGAATGTAATAGCTCCCGCACAAGTTAAGGCGGTGATTTCACCCAGGCTATGACCAGCTACAAACTCAGGAGTAAGTCCAACTTGTTCCTTGTAAACGGCATAAGCCGCCATGCTTACTGTGAGCAAAGCAGGCTGCGCATTCTGGGTGAGTGAGAGTTGCTCCATTCCACCCTCGAAACACATTTTTTTCAAGTTAAACCCTAACATATCGTTTGCCTCTTCAAACACTAATCTGGAACAGGCAAAGCTTTCATAGTTCTTCTTTCCCATGCCGATGTACTGAGAACCTTGTCCCGGAAATAATAACGCTGTTTTTTTCAATGTACTAACCTCTTCTCAAATCAGGTTCTCAGGATGAATGTTCTTCGTTAACTGTCGGTTAACTATATTTAATAATTGGTTCGTATGGGTGTGGATAAAAAAATGGTCACCTTCCAACTTATATGTATAACACTCTAAATTAGAATGCTTTTGCCACCCTTCTATTGGCGACTTAAGCATATGATCATATATTCCATCTATAGTAGTAATATCACAATTCAGCTTGCTCTCACGTTGTATGTAGCGGTAATTTTCTGTTATTCTCAAATCCGACTTTATAATTGGAAGATAGTAGTCCCTTAACATTGGGTCTTGAAATACTTCAGAGGGCGTCCCTCCCATTGCTGTGAGCTCATTTATTAGCTCTTGCATCGGTAATGTATGCAGAATCTTATTGTTGCTCGTATAATCTGGGGGTTGCTTGGCAGCAAAGAAGATATGCTGAGGATTTTGTCCCAATAATTCTTTAATCTTATGTGCAAGCTCATAAGCGATTAAACTGCCCATGCTATAACCGAATAAAGCAAACGGTGTTTCCATGATATTGAATCTTTCATTCATACATGCGTAAATATCATCAACAGCCTCATGCAAATTTTGATAGAGGGGTTCTTGGCTCCTGGTTCCTCTCCCTGCAAGCTCAAACAAACATAATTCCACCCCAGGATTTAGTAACCCCCTCCATTTTTCATATGAAAACACTGAACCTCCAGCATACGGAATACAGATTAGTTCCATTTTCCTCATAAAACACAATCCTTTGAAATATATAGTAAAATAGTACTAATCACATGATAACATATAGTTATTTTTTTTCAACTTTTATCCAAGGTAATTATTTGAATATGTAGAGATAAGTACAAGCAAATGTCATAGAGAACTTTTTAATCCTCTAAAATGATAATATGGTTTATATCCCCAAATTGAAGAGCTTACTATAAGACACCCAGATGCATTTCATTCCAATTACTCATTAAAATGAACTCTTACTTTTTTCCTAAATGCTCATTCCCACACAACGAGGACGATTGAAAACTAACTGAGAATAAAAAAGTCCTGCAAACCAAGGAATTCTTAATCATCAGAACTAGAAATACTTAAGCCAGAAATCATTACAAACCCATGCCAAACGGTGACAGATGTCTTACACCAACTTATAGTTTTTCTAATCGCTCACAGTCTACCCCATCCTCTAAACAAATAAAAATTACTATCCCAAAACTCTCCCTCCTCCAACACGCTCTAACCCCTTACGCCGCATGCTTCTCCTCTATTTTCAAGATAAAAATTATTGTCCAAAAGGTGGAGAAATCAATGGGCAAAAGCTAAAGTTTAGAGAAAAAGAGCGAGAAAAGACTGGGGAAATGTGCGCTTGGATCAGCTGCATTTCTACCAGTCTTTAAAGTGTTTCCGAAAATTTATTTTTATTCAGGGACAGTTATTTGGGAATGGGACAGTTATTTGGGAATGGGACAGGAATTATTTAATGTTTACACCATCCTGTAGAAAACTAAAAATAACTGTCCCCACCTCCACCCCCCCCCAATCCCTTACCCCACAAGGCTTCATCGCCATTTCCGAGATAAAAATAACTGTCCCCAAAACGCTGAGAAAAAGCCCTGAAAACTGGAAGGAAACTGGTTGAATTGTGAACGAAAACAACTAATAATTCGTGTCCCTGAAAGGATAGAGAATCGCCTGAGAAAAGCAAGGATCGGCATTTGAAACGCCTGGGTAAGAGCCTGGGAAATGACTGAGTAAAACCATCCGCGCTTACCCAAAAGCCTTGAGGAGACTGGGTTTCTGCTTGATTACCTATTCGGGATTTGGATGGGAAATCCCTGCTGTGACGCCTTAAAGCATGAGAAAAAAGACTGGAACAATGGTTGGCGCAATCGTCAACCAGGTTCCAGTCTTTGGTGGTTTGGGGACAGTTAATTTTAGTTAGGGACGGTAAATTTGAAATTGGACAGGAATTATTAGTTAGTTAAATATCCGCTGTCTCATCGCCTCAAACAACAAAATCGTTGCCGCCATTGCCGCATTAAGTGACTCAGCCTGTCCTTGCATCGGAATCGTAATCGCATCATCCACCAAACGTGCCGTAGAATCCGAGATACCCTTGCCTTCGTTACCAATGACAAGCCATACCGACTGCGTAAAATCATAACTATAACATGAATGCTCTGCCTGCAAAGAAGTACTTACCAGCTTCACGCCCGCAGCCTTCGCTTCGGGAAGCAAGGATTCCAACTGGCCCTCCACAATGGGCAAATGAAACAATGACCCCATCGTCGAACGAATCGTCTTCGGGTTATAGACATCAGCACAGCCAGCGCCAAGTACAACCCCCGCGGCTCCAGCTGCGTCCGCACTACGGATGATTGTCCCCACATTCCCTGGGTCCTGCACACCATCCAGCACCACAACAAGCCCGCGCGCTCCGGTAATCAGGCTTTCCAGTGGCTCACTGCCTTTACGCACAATCGCGAATACAGGCTGTGGAGTCATTGTATCCGTACATTTGGCGATAACCGCTGGAGATACACTAACCCACTCCACAGGCTGTAGCGGATTCTCAAGCCCGGCGAGTTCGCTAGGTACGCCTTGCTCTCCGTCGTACACAATACACTCCAGATCTGCTCCGGCGCGCAATGCTTCCTGTACCAGATGAATGCCCTCAATGATATATTTATGTTGACGGGTACGATGCTTTTTCTCCAGCAACTGCGCCCATTCTTTTACACGTGTATTTTGCGGTGATACAATATCCATCTTTCCATCCTTCCCATCTGCATCCATCACTTCGGATACGCAAGCTCCATTTTCGTCAAATGATCCTTGTGACCCACAATGATCAGCACATCTCCAGCTTCGATCCGATCCTCAGCGTACGGCGAGATGTTCATCGAGTTCCCACTGCGGATCGCCATCACGTTACAACCAAAACGTGCACGGATGTTTAATTCCATCAGGTTTTTACCGATCATTTGCTCGGAGGCTCTCATCTCCAAAATGCTGTAATCCTCAGACAACTCGATGTAATCCAGTATATTAGGCGAGGTCAGATGATGGGCTACGCGTAGTCCCATATCCCGCTCAGGATATATCACCTTGTCTGCACCAATCTTCTGCAATACCTTACCATGAAGCTCATTTTGAGCTTTTACGATCAGCACCGGTACGCCCATATCTTTCAATATCAGGGTTGTCAGAATACTCGCCTGAATATCTTCACCAATCGCCACAACGACAACGTCGAAATTCCGTATGCCCAGCGCACGCAGCGCTTCTTCATCTGTTGAATCTGCCGATACCGCATGGGTCACCACATTGGACATTTCCTGAGTCCGCTGCTCGTCCGCATCAATTGCCAGCACATCGAATCCCATGCCACTCAGTGCATTGGCAACACTTGATCCGAACCGTCCCATGCCAATTACGGCATACTGTTTCTTGGCCATTAGGGTCTTAACCTCCCGCTGCTCTTCAGCATGACGCATCATTACGGATACCCATGCTAACGTAAATAATCCTTCGTAGTATACCACAAAGCCTGATAAACTTGAATGCGCTAGCGCTTCCCAGGGAACAGTATTAGAGCAGCCGAATATACGAGGAGGGAATTGCGATGCCCATTACATTAAGCCTGCGTGAAGCGATTGTTCATAAAGTTCATGACAAGAGTGATGATCAGCTCCGGGAGATGATTGAAGGTTCAGTAGATGGACCGGAAGCTGCATTACCTGGACTTGGCGCCATTTTCGAGATGATCTGGAAGAACACAGAACCTGCCAAGCAGGAAGAACTGATTCAAATCGCGCAAGAGCATCTGCACACCATTCCCGTCCAACCGCTTAGCTAATCGAAGCAGTGGAGGGTAAGGTAACCATCATTACGTTTGTTCTGTCTGCAAAAGAAAGCTTTCCCTTATTCGGCTGGATCATACCCGCCTCCAGGTAAGGTGTATAGCAATAGATCCCTCCGCCAGTCGGCGGAGGGATCTTATTTTTAACAAGCTCTATCTCATCACATGAGCTTGTCACGTTTAACTAATTTTTTAACAATTCCCACGAAATACTTTTGTCTTCACTTAAGGCGCAGTCTCCAGGAATTGAGCTGTAGGATTTTTATCCATAGCCGTTCTCATTGCGTACTCATTTTCGAAGAGCACTACATAATTTCCTTTTTTATCTTTTACAAGCGCAGAGTTAATCCGGAATTTGCTTGGGTCCAGATTCTCGTCCACGATCCAGCGAGCGAACTGATAAGGCATGCGTTGTAGTAGTACGTCTACCCCATACTCGCCTTTCATCCGGTACTCAAATACCTCGAACTGTAGTTGACCAATTACGCCGAGGATTGTCTCGTCGAAACTTGCCGTCTGGAACACCTGAATGGTTCCTTCCTCCGTCAACTGATCAATTCCCTTTTGGTACTGTTTATGTTTCAATGCATTTTTCACAGTAACTTTGGCGAAAATCTCTGGTGAGAACGTTGGCAACTCCTCAAAGATAACCTCGCTGCCTTGGCTCAGTGAATCGCCAATCCGGAAAATACCCGGATCGAACAAACCGATAATATCGCCAGCATATGCCTCTTCTACAATATCCCGGTCTTGTGCCAGGAATTGCTGTGGCTGTGACAGCTTGATTTCTTTGCCCACACGAGTATGCTTCACACTCATTCCACGTTGGAACTTGCCTGACACAATACGCAGGAACGCAATACGATCCCGGTGTGCCGGGTTCATGTTTGCCTGAATCTTGAACACATAACCGCTGAATTTCTCATTTGTTGGCTGAATCTCTCCTGCCGTACTGCGACGTGGTTCAGGCTTCGGTGCCAGTTCCAGGAAATTCTCCAAGAAGGTCTGTACGCCGAAATTGTTAATCGCACTACCGAAGAAAATAGGTGTTAATTCGCCGCGTTGAACTTTCTCCATGTCGAATTGGTCGCCCGCAATATCCAGCAACTCCAGATCCTGACACAATTGATCATGCAGGTATTCTCCTGCCATCTCACGGATAATCGGATCTTTGTAGCCATCTACCTTTTGTACTTTGATCGTTGAGTGATCGTCCCCTTGGAACAACTCCACCTGATTTTTCATCCGGTCATAGACACCACACAGCTCGCGACCTGTACCAATAGGCCAGTTCATCGGAACCGAACGAATACCCAGTACATTTTCAAGTTCTTCCATCAGGTCAAATGGGCTTTTACCCTCACGGTCGAGTTTGTTGATAAACGTAAAGATTGGAATGCCACGCTTCGCACATACCTGGAACAACTTGATCGTTTGTGCCTCGACACCTTTTGCCACGTCAATCAACATCACCGCGCTATCGGCAGCCGTCAGTGTACGATACGTATCTTCACTGAAATCCTGGTGACCCGGTGTATCCAAAATGTTGACGCGATGATCCAGATAATCAAATTGCATTACGGAAGAGGTAACCGAGATCCCCCGTTGTTTCTCAATTTCCATCCAGTCACTTGTTGCGTGTTTGCTGGCTTTCCGAGCTTTTACCGTTCCCGCAAGGCGAATCGCGCCCCCGAACAGCAACAGTTTCTCGGTTAATGTAGTTTTACCCGCATCCGGGTGAGAGATAATGGCAAACGTCCGGCGTTTGTCCACTTCCTGTTGAAGAATATCATTTGCAGCTTTGCTCATAGGTTTAATCCCTTTCGTCCGTTCATTCACGTTAATCCGGCATAGCCGGTCCATCATTCAATCTTTATGCAATCCGGCGAGGCCGGTTGATTGTACATCAGTTTTTACGTACTAGGTATTTACACACTAGATTAATTTTACACATTTACAATGGAGTTCATCCTCCTCAAATCTGTGCTTTCATGTATACCGTGAACTGCTTCTTAACCCAACTCTCCTATTGTACCATAATCTGTACCGAAAATAACCGATTACTACCGCAGATTCTTCTCTTTTCACTTGCAAAAAAAAAGCACCCTTCAGCCATTTCCATGGCATCCAGGCACTCCTCATTCATTTTTATTTATGGTTTTAGAAAATCAATGCATCCAGCGCGTATTGTCCGCCACCTGTCAATGCCAGCGCTACACCAATCACCAGAATCGCGAGATTATATTCGAATCCGTTCTGTGTGGACCAGTATCCGTTCGCGCCATGGACTTTCACAATCGCAATGACCATCGTCAATGCAATCAGAATGCCACCTACAGGTGTGAGCAGACCTAGAGCCAACAGCAATCCGCCACCGAATTCCGCGAGTCCAGCCAGTAACGCCACCAATGCACCTGGCTTCATGCCCATCGACTCAAACCAGCCGCCTGTACCCTTGATCCCGTAACCTCCGAACCAACCAAACAGCTTTTGAGCTCCGTGCGCCATGAACGACAATCCAATCACCAAACGAATCAACAACAACCCTACATCCAACATCATTTTCTTTTTCCTCCATTCGATATATACAAAATAGTATTCTTAGATTAAAGATATTATGCACATTTTTTCTTCATGATTCTCTGTGACGCAAACCCCTTCAACTGGTTTACATTTTATCTCATGAATGATAACTTATCCGAAACGTTTGCCCGAATGAAGTTTGTCATTTGCGTAACTCTTTAACTCATGTGTTGAGTATAAGTTACATACTTACTTTTTGTCAACAACTTAATTTAAATTACTTGTTTCCTTATGATGGATACCTACCTTTTCCCCCACTAAAAAGCCTGGGTACACCGCAAAATTTGCGATTTCCCCAGGCTCAGTCATGTTGTGTATATTGTTAATACTGTTGTTAATGCCCTTACTCTAACCATTCACTTGCCAGATCACGCTGTCCTCGTCCTGACCATTCACCGGCCACCAGTGGAATCCGTCCTGCTCCAGCAGCTTATCTGTCGCTTCTGGTCCCCAAGTTCCAGCAGGGTACGTATGAAGCTCTCCTTGATTCTGTCCCCAGGCTGCTGCGATTCGATCCACAAAAGACCAGGCTGTTGCCACTTCATCCCAACGGGTGAAGTACGTAGAATCCCCTTCTGCCGCATCGTGCAGCAGACGTTCATATGCTTCAGGCGAGTTAATTCCAATCATGCAGCTCTGACAGAAATCCATCGCGAGTGGCTGAATCTCGGAATCCGAGCCTGGTTTCTTGGCATTGATTTTGATATATATGCCTTCCATCGGATTCACCCGAATGACCAGCAGGTTCGGTTCGAGCTTATACTTTTTCCCAAGGTACACGTTGTTTGGCATCGACTTGAACTCAACTACGATCTCGGTCGTTTTCACCGGAAGTCGCTTGCCTGTCCGAATGTAGAATGGCACACCCGCCCAGCGGAAATTATCCACGAATACACGTGCTGCAAAATACGTCTCCGTATTCGACTGCGGATCAACCTTGTCTTCTTGGCGATACCCCGGAAGCTGCTTGCCACGGTACTCCCCTTCGGCATACTGCCCCCGCACAACGTTGTTGCTCACTTCCTCATCCGAAGTAAAGGCCCGCAATGAACGTAATACCTTCACCTTCTCATCCCGAATGTCCTCCGGGAATAGGCGACTCGGCGGTTCCATCGCAATCATCGTCAGCATCTGGAGCATATGATTCTGCCCCATATCACGGAGTGCTCCGGAGTGATCATAATAACCGCCACGTTCTTCCACGCCTACCGTCTCACCAAGCGTAATCTGAACGTTGGCAATATGTTTGTTATTCCAGAGCGGTTCAAAAAAGGCATTTCCGAAGCGGATCACTTCGATATTTTGCACCATTTCCTTGCCCAGATAATGATCAATCCGATAGATTTCCTCTTCACGGAATACCTCACGAATCTGCTCATTCAGATGTTCGGCCGATTGCAGATCATAACCAAATGGTTTTTCGATCACCAAACGGTTCCACCCCTGACTTTCCAACATACCACCGTCCCGCAAACTGTACGAGACACTGCCAAACAGCTCAGGTGCCAGTGCCAGATAGAACAGTCGATTCCCCGGCGTGTTAAACTTTGATTCCAGATGTTCCGTCTGCGCACGCAGCTCTTTGAATCCTTCCACATTATTGATATCCAGTGCTTTGTATTCAAAATGATCGACAAAAGCGTTCCACTCATCAGGTTCCCCCGCTGGATAACGGCAGAACTCTTTAATGGATTCATAGATGTCTTCCCGGAATTCTTCTGGGGACCTCGGACGACGTGCTACGCCAATAACCGCAAAGTCTTCGGCAAGCTTGCCTTCACGGTAAAGACTGTAGATAGCCGGAAACAACTTCCGGCGGGCCAAATCACCCGTTGCTCCAAAAATGAAAAATACTGCGCCTGGTGTCTGTACTTCATCTTGCAATTGTTTTTCAACCATGGGCTCCTCTTTCTTCCGGGAAGATAACCTTCACGCTCTCCCCGAGCTATGTAATGGTGTTATATATGCACGACATACAACTGTCAATTACCAGCAAGTTCCTTCTTGGATGTGATGCCATTTTAGCATATCAACTGAATGGATGCACTATTTCAAACTCATTTTTCTGATAAAGATTCTCAATATTGGGTCCCAATTCATGAAAAATCCATCCCTTAGTATTCAATCGTAATCACCGGAAACCCCACTGTAATTCGATTATCGACCTCGTCCCCAACCTGGTGAACTGCGAGTTGCATATTCAACATGTGCGAGCCACTCTTGATCGATAGGGGCAGCTCAGCCGCCTTATAAGAGACACTTGCGCTAGCTACATCCGTGTAACGTTCAACGGAGGCGAAATCCACATTTTTGGACAGGTCTTTCTCAATCAGTGCCAACTGCAGACCCGCATCACCTTCAATAGTAGTAGCGGCCGTACCTTGCACAGACATATTCCAGCTTGCCTTCATCCCTGAGTCTACAAGCAGTTGATCCACCTGTTCATGTACTGTCATTAATGCCTTCCGATCCGTGTGTGCATCCCCTGAAATTTGTACGATGACGTAGTAACCGTTGTCTCCTGTATCGACGACATTGACCAACTTGCCTACGCCACCATTAGCTATACCTACAACCACCTCACTGCGATACACATCGTGGCCCGTCTGACGTACCTGTATCGGTGGTTCAAGCCCCAAGTGACTTGCCAGTAACACGGCCTGCGCTTGTGCATCTCCATTGCCTTCTCCTTGCCATTTAATCACCAAACGATCCACATTATCAATCACGCTGTCAGCAGTATAGATTAACTGTTCCAGTTGGGCTGCTTTGGATTCATTCTTCTCTGCATATACCTGTGTCACACCGATAAGAATTATGATAGTTATTGCCAAGATACCTGCTGTCATCCAACGATTTAACATTTGAATCCCCCGCTTCGCTCTTGCATTCTATGAATCTATCAACAGCATGCCCCTTTCCCACATTAGCTATACTTCTTCTAAACACAGCAAAAAAGCCCCACCCACCATATTCATGGCAGAGCAGAGCTTTTCATTCATACTTATAGAGGTTGTTCAAAAAGTCCGTTTTGATTACTAAGGGTGCCTAGCGGCATCCTCAACATCGAATATGGAATTCATTCGAAATAAGTAGAGGCTTACGAAGAATGTTTCCTTTGGAAACATTGCGGTTGCTCACGTAGGCTCGATCTACGCTCCGCTACTCCATTTCTAGCTTTATCCCATCTTCTTGGTACTGAAAACCGACCTTTTGAACACGCACTTATATATAAATCATCTCTTATCTATAACTTCCGCACATTAAAAGTACGGTTCTTTGGCTTAATTATGTTATTGCATATGATCCTGCTTACTCTGCAAGTCCGTTTTTATAAGCATAGATCGCGGCCTGTGTACGGTCGTCTACGCCCAATTTTGCCAGTAAGTTTGTAACATGGAACTTGACTGTCTTAATGCCGATGATCAGATCATCAGCGATGTCCTGATTTGATTTACCTTTGGCGAGCAACCGGAGCACATCCATTTCACGGTCTGTCAATTCATCGTGCAAAGGAGCTGCTGCCTGTGGCTGCCGGAAGCGATTCATCATTTTCGAAGCCACCTGTGACTCCAGAACGGATTGCCCGCGAGCGGCTGCGCGAATTGCATCTGCCACTTCATTGGCTCTTGATGTTTTCAACAGATAACTGAATGCACCTGCTTCAATGACAGGATACATTTTTTCATCATCCAAGTAACTGGTCAATACAATGACTTTGCACTCTGGATACATTTTAAGTACCTGACGAGTAGCCTCAATGCCGTCCATTCCTTCCATAACCAGGTCCATCAGAACAACATCAGGCTTATATTCCTGTGCAAGCCGAATGCCTTCCTCTCCACTACCTGCTTCACCAACAACTTCAATTCCATCTTCGGTATCCAGTACCGCTGCAAGACCAATACGTACCATCTCATGATCATCCACGAGCAATACTTTGATCGACGTTTCCGTCTCCGTTTCGACTTCCGGTTCCATTGACATGTTCTTCCTCGCTTTCATCGTTCATCAAAGGTATCGTAATCTCAATCCGCGTTCCCTTACCAGGCGCTGTTACAAAATGTATGGCCCCGCCAATCTCCGTAACACGTTCACGCATGTTAGCCAGACCGTAAGAAGCTTGTTTATTCTCATCCAGATCAAAGCCTTGCCCATCATCACGAATCAATACCCGGATCGCATCAGTACGGCGCTGGATCCGTATCTCCATTTTTTCCGCTTTTGCATGCCGTAACGTATTGGACATAGCCTCCTGAACGATCCGGAACAGATGATTCTCGATGCCTTTGATCAGATCAATGTCTTCGTCCATTTCGAGCACAATGTCCATGGGTACTTTTGTTTTCAGTTCCATCACCAGATCACGCAGACCTTGTTCGAGATGTTTACCCTCCAGATAGACTGGACGCAGATGTAACAGTAACGCACGCATCTCGGACTGGGCTACCGAAGCCATCTCCTCAATCAGAGCCACCTGCCTCTGAGCACGTTCAAAATCCTTCTCCATCTTCCGTCCAACGGCCGTTGCTGTCATGGATATCGCGAACAATTGCTGTGATACCGCATCATGCAGTTCCCGTGCCAAACGTTGCCGCTCTTCCACAATAGCCGTAATTCTGGCTTGTTCAGCAAGCTGTGCATTATGAGTAGACAATCGCTGGAGCGTAGATATCTGATCTTCCCACTTTTTGCCGATTCGTCCGAGTTGCTCACTTAAACGGCCCACATCATCATCGCCCAGATCAGGTACAGTGCGTGATAGAGAGCCCTTCTCCCACAGTAGAAGTGTTTCCCGCAGCAGTTCGAGCCGGCGTTTAACCCGGTAACTCTGATAGAACCCAAAGACCGCACCGATTCCAATCAGAAGCAGCAATAAGGCCAGACCCGATTGAATCAGATGACGCCAACCTGTAAACGGAGCAAGATAACCATATGTATACAATACATACAAAATAACAGCGAGCACAATGAAAACCAGGAGGATCCCTTCACCCATACTTCGGGTTACCATGTCGGTATGTCGTTTTGTCTTCATCGGGGTCTCCTCCTTCTCTTCATCTATTTTACTACGGATTACTGATGTTTAGGTCGCCAACAATATAAGAAATGACAAATTTTGCTTTATGTTCACTGGATTCATATCCAGGCGTTCTCCATACTAATTTGTTCATCATGCCGCTATCTTGTTCTCCAAGAAGATTAATCCGGCCGAAAAGAACCGATGCTTCAATCTCCACACCATAATCTTCTGGTAGTGTAAGGCGAACATTACCCATAACTCCTTGCAGCAGCACAATTGTTTGTTTCTCCTCCGGAATCGAAAGAGATAGATCCGCGTTAACCTCACCTATGGCATGCCACAGACTCATACTACGTAACGTCCAGGATGATTGATCCCAGTAGTACCGAGCCATGAAATTCTGTTTCTTCATAACGCCTTCGTCCAGATGAATCTTTTTGTTTTTTGAATAAAAGTAAGCTAAAGAAGCCAGTACAATCAAAAATACAATCATTAAATTATCCAGCAATAACAGTGCCGCACCAATGCCGAGATACCGATGACCTTTGCGGGTATCCCCATTGCGGACTTGAAGCATTCCAACCGTTAACAGAATCAGTGCGGCAGCGGTCAGGAAGTTAATATTGTCATTCAATAACATCATTGTGCCAATAATCATAATGACAACTGCAAGCCATTTACTCTTTTGATTCATCCCAGCCGCACCTCCTCTGTAAGTTAATCTCTCTTTATTCAACGGAAAAGCCATACCAGGCAATGAAGTCCTGTATGGCTTAACTTTTGTTCTACCAACCGTACATTATACACGATTTATAGAATATCATATTGTCCACTAAGCGAACAGTTATTCTTTTGAAGTTCCGTTCGCTTCATTCTTGGAACCATTGCCCATTTTATTTTTGAGGGCTTGTAATTGCTGATCCACTTTGAATTGTTTTTCCACATCTACAGGATTCGTATACGTGGATGATGTGTTGCGATAAGGTGCACGAGCTACGTCAGCTTCAGCTTCCAGCTGCATAATTTTCTCTTCCATGCGGTGGAATCCAAGTGATGCGCCGCCACTTTCGATCGAATGCAAGCTGTTGATAGAAGACATTTGTTTTTTGGCTTTTGCCATTTGTGCACGGGATACAAGTTCATTACGTTTGTTACGCATTTTGTAGAACTCATCTTTCATATCATGCAACTGTTGCAACAGATCTTTTGCTTGTGCTTCGGACTGTGCATGCAGTTCGCTGTACTCCGTAATTTTTTGATCAAAGTAGATTTTCTCTTCCAACAATTTGCGTGCCACTTCTTCCTGACCGTTAGACAGAGCAGCTTCTGCTTGGGACTCACGTTGTACCGAAGTACGCTCCGCTTCATCCAAACGTTGTTTCATGCGGCGCTCATTTGCCATTTGTTTAGCAACAGTTACCTCTGCCTCATGAATCTCAGCCTCCATATCACGCAAGTACTGGTTCAACATTACAATCGGGTCCTCTACTTTATCCAACATATCATTTACCGATGCTTTCGTCATATCCTTAATCCGTTTAAATACTCCCATTTTACTTTTCTCCCTTCTCGTAACGAGATAATTTTTGGCGAAGCTCTTCAACTTCTTTTTTCAGTGCTTTTTTCTCGATATCTTTCATCATGGAATCAAGTTCACTTTCTTGCGGTGCTCCTGCTCCGTAGGCGTTGTTGTCATAAGAACGGGGACCAGATTGAGGTCTGCCGTTGAATCCAGGGCCGGGACCGAAGTTACCAGGACCTTGTTGGTTGTGATTATTTTGAAAAGGACCTCTTGGTGGCTGATGATCATAGTTGTCGTATCCTCTGCCAGGACCAGGGCCTTGGCCCGGACCGTAGCCATATGGATCATAAGGCGGATACGGTTCTTTTGGTACCACCAGTGCTGCAATAAAGTATATTAACAACGACGTGCCGCCAGTTACGAAGATACTGATAACAAAGATGATACGCAGCAGGGTGGAATCCATTCCGATGGTTTCGGAAATTCCGCCGCACAAGCCGGTTAACATCCGGTCACGCGTTGAGCGGTATAATTTGCTCATGTGCTTGCTCCTTTCGTTTACTTGTATCCTCTTACGTTGGAATCATAAGCATATGGATCAACGTGATTGAATTCCTTTGGTACCACCAACGCAGCGATGAAGTAGATCAACAATGATGTACCTCCCGTAGCGAAAATACTGATGAAGAAAATGATACGTAGCAGCGTAGTACTCAATCCGAGATTTTCAGAAATGCCGCCGATCAAACCTGTTAGCCTTCGATTACGCGCCGAGCGGTATAATTTATTCATTGTGACTACTCCTTTCTGTC
Organism: Paenibacillus sp. FSL H7-689; assembly: GCF_000517905.1. Lineage (NCBI taxonomy): Bacteria > Bacillati > Bacillota > Bacilli > Caryophanales > Paenibacillaceae > Paenibacillus > Paenibacillus sp. FSL H7-689. The sequence goes on along the minus strand of NZ_ASPU01000002.1, from coordinate 5,532 downwards.
ATTGTTCAATTTTTGTCTTAAGCGTTCCAGTTCCTTATCCAGCGTAGAGGATGACATGCTGCCAGTCACTCCTGAACCATCTTGATTCATCCGCCGGATATCGCGGAGACTTTGTGCTTCATATTCGAGATCAGAGACTTGATCATCCAGTCGGTTGAACATACGGGGTACATTCTGACCGTTGTGATTGCCTCTCTGGTTCATACGTTGCTGTAACTGAATCGTCTGCATACGAGCGTAGTAATATTGGCGTTTGCTGTATACATTCTGATATTCAACCTTCAGCTGGTCGATCTGTTCATCCAACTCCTGTAATGCCGCATAACTTTGTGCATACAATTCATTGTACTGTTCCATTTTTTCCTCGTGGAGGATTTTCTCCTGCAAGGCCAGCTTAGCGAGATGTTCTTCCCCTGCTTTCAGAGCCATGGAAGCCTGTTCTTCCCGTTTGTTCACCATACCTGCTGCCTGATCGGCTTGTTGTTTCATTTGTCTGGTATGGCTTGCATATTGATGACGAAGTTTCTCGGCTTCACCGATGTCTTGGCGGGTCGAGACCAAGAACTGATCAATCAGTTTGACTGGGTCCTGACTTTGCTCCAAATGTTCGTTCAGATTAGCTACGGTAATATCCCGCATTCGACGAAATACACTCATTATGTTCTGTCCCTCCTTTTCATAATCGTGAAAGCTTAGTACCGACCACGACGACTGCGGTTATTGCTTAGCATTGAGATACCAAAGATGATTAACCCGATCGCGATGATCGGTCCGATCAACCATGCCAGTTTACCCATCAGTGAGATGATACCGATGATGAGAACAATCCAGCCAAGCATCACATTCCCTCGTTTAACTCCGTAGTATCCCAGTGCAATCATCAGGACCGGAATCAGATAACCCATTAAGTGTCCAAGAAGTGGAGTTAACTTTCCGAAGAGGAGTAGTGCACCTAGCGCAATCAATACAATCGCCCAGCCATTTCCCTTATTCAATCTCATAATTGTTGTTCACCGCCCTTTCCATTCTTTCCTTTTAATGTGTTGAGTCATTTGTTCGTTTGTTTCTTGTTTTTTGTTTCCGTGTTTCTTGTTTAACCTTATGTCCTTATTCTAGGGGATTCCGCGACTTTTCAAAACAGACCGTGGACGGTTTTTCATCCTAGACTCAGGTCGGGGATCTAGTTGGACCTTTGACTGTCCCTATACAAGACCAACGTTCCACCTAAGCTTAATAGCACTCCAGATACCTTCTATTACCCGTATACAGGCTCTACTTCACCCGATGTCACTAGGTAGAGAGAATGATGTCCATGTCTCTATTTACGTTCACACTGCAATTTCGTTTCTCATGATTCCGTATTGGATAGTCAGTCCAAGCCGTTTCTCTAACCTTTTCTGCAAAATCATCTATCAGCAATCCCTTATCTCCACTTCTATACCCTCTCATAAAATTACTTATTTATCCAAATAAACAAAATTTAGATTGTTATATATGTAAGCGTTTACTAAAATAGAAAGTGTTACTATTTCTAATGTCAGGGGTGGAACTGAGACTGTGCGACCAATCAGCTATCTCCATAAAATGATCATCTTTGGAATCCTGTTAAGCACCCTGCCCATTTTGTTAACGGGAATTGCCGCATTTATCTATTCATCAAACCAAACTGAGCTGCATCGTACGCAGGCCAACAGACAGTTGCTGGAACAAATGCAATCCAACGTAGAACACAAACTCGCTACAGTCAGTTATATGCTTGATCAGGCCGTTCGCTCTCCGGTAACCCTCCGTTCCCTGTCTGCTTCTTCTTCACTAGAGGGGAAAGGGCCTTTGCTTGCCGACAAGCTACAGAACGAATTTCAGAATATGAGGTCATGGGAACCTTTGTTAGATATTACCCTGGTGAATCAATCTCAGAATTGGCTTATTGATCATGCCGGATTATATCGTAATACGGATTTTCCACTGGCTCTTCCCATGAAGGAATTGATATCGGATACGCTAACCTCTGGATGGCAACTCTCCCCTTCATCGGTGTTCAGTAATGATGAGCGTTCACCAGGTACAGGCTGTATCTATCATATTGCCCTTGCGAGATCTATTCCGAATCTGAATACATCTTCCGATGCTGCCCTGATTGCCGGAATCCCTGCATGCTCTTTGCAAAATACACTAGGAGAAGCCTCCTTAGGCAATGCTGCCTCAGGACTGATCATTTTGAATCGGGAACAACGTATCTTGGTCCATCCCGATCCTGTATACATTGGACAACCGTTGTCTGCCATTGGATTACAGGATCGGGATACGGAAGCCAACATAACCAAACTATCACCCATCACATTTTCAACAGGCTTTGAAAAACGGGAAGTTAAGATCGCCGATACACATTATTCTCTGACGTATAGCCCTTCTACCTTAAAAGGATGGACTTATGTTCTAATCTCACCTACCAATATTCTGACACAAGAATATATCGATATCGGATTGCACACCTTTTATATCAGTATCTTCTTACTTTTACTTTCATTATTACTCGCCTGGCTCGGCTCCAAGCGAATGCATGTCCCGATTCGTAAACTTTTAACCCAACTTGGTGACAACCACCTGTCCAAAGAAGGAAACACGGTAGCTCAGCAATCACCACCATTTTCTGATGAGTTCGAACAGATCAGAGCAGGGGTCTCACAATTATCTGCTTCTCGCTCCCAATTAGAGAACACACTTAATGTGCATCTATTGCAGATTCGCAATCATTTTATGATGAATCTGTTCCAGGGTAAGATCCCTGTTCATACTCTTCATGACGCCCTGAATGAATATGGCTACACGCATCAGGTTCGGGAATGGCAACAAATTGCTGTTATTACACTACAGGCCGATCTTGTTAATCATACAAAATATAGAGCTAGTGATCGTGATCTCTTATTATTCGCTATTCAAAATATATTGGAGGAAACGGTTGTGCATAACCAACAATTGCTTCCCATTGTGCTGGAACATACGGTAGTCACGGTGATTGGGACCGTTGAACAGGATCAGTTTATTTTTTCACAGCAGCTATATGTATTAACAGACCAGTTACAACAACAGATGGATAAGATTCTAGCTCTTCAAGTCAGTATAGGATTCAGCCAGCCGCACAGCTCTCTATATCACATCTCTCAAGCTTACACAGAAGCCATGGAAGCACTAAGGCATCGGATGAAGCTGGGAACAGGCATTATTTTTCAATATGAGAACATAGATCATTACGCTCCCACTTGGTCCATGACCTACCCGGAATCATTGGAATATTCGTTGATCCAAGCTATTCAAAATGCGGACGAAGTCCAGGCCTCTGCTCTTCTGAAACAACTGCTTGAAGTGATCTTTGGTATGGAGGTTACACCGGAGGAGTATGAGGTGGCTCTTACGAGGCTACTCACGCATATTTTGCAAATGACTCAGGAATCCGGCATACGACTCGGACAGATCTCCCAAGGTCGTGGTTCCATGTTTCATGAACTTCATGGTTTGCAGTACGCTGCTGAAGTTGAGGATTGGTTTAACCATCAAGTCATCTTGCCCGTCATCCAGGTATTTAAAGCAAGACAGTATGCCCAGTATCAGCATATATCTGAGAAAATGATTGCCATGATTCATCAAGATTATGATAAGGATCTGACGCTTGAGGAATGTGCTATGAAGCTTCACTACAATGCAAACTACTTAAGTAGTGTTTTCCGCAAAGAGACAGGCTGTGCATTTAGTGAATATCTGACCAAGTACCGATTTAATATCGCTAAAAAATGGCTGGACGAAAGTGATCTAACCGTTAAAGATATCGCAGCACGACTTCGGTACAACAATCCGCAAAACTTTATCCGATCATTCCGTAAATGGGAAGGAATCACCCCCGGCCAGTATCGGGAGCGTAAGCAGAAAGCAGAAGTGTCGAACATCTCTAAATAAACGAGGGTCTGGTTCAAAGCGGTCGATGAATTAGTGGCTTCAAAAAAGAGGGAGCACATAACCTGCTCCCTTCACTTACAACTTTACTTCTGCAATTTTAACTTCTATGTTTCAACCGTTCATCTTTTGGCACAGCGTTGTGATGCTTCCTAGTGTCATCTTAGACGTTAGACTACATTGTCTCAGTCTCAATTCCTGATTATCAGTACACGTGCCACGCTTATGCGATTTATCGCTTATCCTTAGTGCGAACTGTTTTCATATTGGGCTGTTCAAGTTGAATTAGAATCTTACCAAATCTTCCTCCACGTGAGAAGGTCACCGTACTATCCTTGTACGTATCCAGAATGTACTCTTCAGCCAGTCTGAGAGAATCTTCATCCGATGGTAACTCATACGTATTAAGCCATTCTGGCAGCTTCTCGATAGTCTCTTCCACCGGTACTTCAAATGAGTTAACTTCTCTCGTAATGATCATCGTATAAGAATAACCCTTCAAATACAGCAACTGTTGGATATACCCCATATCACCGGCCTTGTATGAAGAAGTTACCCCCAGTACATCCTTAAGTTCATCCATTAGTGTGTGTTCCTTCTGTCCCGCCATAGTACTTATATACACATACTTCCGGGCACAGTTGATCGCCTGCTCAATCGTTTCCCAATCCGACATCGCTGGACACATGGATGCAAATGCAAAGTCATATTTCTTCTCCCAGCCTTTATCCTGAATAGAGATTTTCTCATATCGTTCGTTTACGATTTCGATTTTGGATTCCAGAGCTAAAGGTATCGTCTCTTTCATAAGGGAGACAAGCAACTCAGAAGGCTCAACTGCCGTCACACTTGCCCCCTTTTCCGCAAAAGGAATGGTAAATATGCCTGAGGCTGCTCCAATGTCCAAAATGGATAACCCTGAGAATTCCACACCCTGGTTTTCAATCCAGCCCATAATGCGTTCAGAACGCTGCTTTCCTTCTTCAGTGAACGACTGTACATGATAATCCCTGGCCCATCGCTCAAAAGCTTCTTCTATATTAAAGGGGGCGCTTTTCTTCTTATATTTTGAACTTCTCGGACGATTCTTCCATGCCTCTTCCCATACAGAAAGATCAAATAACAGATCGGTATCCGATACATTTTTTCCATTAGTCACTCTACTTCACTCCTTCACATTAAAGACTTTACTTATCTACAATATACTCAATATAATCATACGTCAATCTTTATTAACGTCCATCTTCTCTTACTCTAGATTTTCTTACTGCACATAAATCGTTTCATATAAAATAAAAATAGCCCTACACATTGCATAAGCAACATGTAGGGCTATTCACTATACCGGCGAGAGGACTCGAACCTCCACGGTTTCCCACTCGATTTTGAGTCGAGCGCGTCTGCCATTCCGCCACGCCGGCATATACTGGAGGCGCCACCCAGATTCGAACTGGGGATAAAGCTTTTGCAGAGCTGTGCCTTACCACTTGGCTATGGCGCCATATTTTGGAGCGGACGACGGGAATCGAACCCGCGACCCTCGCCTTGGCAAGGCGATGCTCTACCGCTGAGCCACGTCCGCAT
>NZ_ASPU01000001.1:0-712 GCF_000517905.1 Paenibacillus sp. FSL H7-689 | reverse complement strand
TGGGGATATAGGATTTGAACCTATGCATGACGGAGTCAAAGTCCGTTGCCTTACCGCTTGGCTAATCCCCAATAAAAAATGAAAAAACAAAGGGGCGATCGAGGGGAATTGAACCCCCGAATGCCGGATCCACAAACCGGTGCGTTAACCACTTCGCCACGACCGCCATAAAAGGTTATTTTCTAAAAATTTAATTGGCAGGGGCAGCAGGAATTGAACCCACACCAACGGTTTTGGAGACCGTTGTTCTACCTTTAAACTATGCCCCTAAAAACTGGTGGAGGATGATGGATTCGAACCACCGAACCCGTACGGGAGCAGATTTACAGTCTGATGCGTTTGGCCACTTCGCTAATCCTCCAGGATTACATGGTGCCGGCGAGAGGACTTGAACCCCCAACCTACTGATTACAAGTCAGTTGCTCTACCAGTTGAGCTACACCGGCATATTAAATTGTTTTGAAAATGGTGGCTCGGGACGGAATCGAACCGCCGACACGAGGATTTTCAGTCCTCTGCTCTACCGACTGAGCTACCGAGCCATAATAAAGTCTAATCTTAATTCCTTACACTTTATATAGGGCATCAGTGCCATACAGCAGATGTAGTGAACAGTTTGCCTCATGTAAAGATTAAATGGCGGAACCGACGGGATTCGAACCCGCGATCTCCTGCGTGACAGGCAGGCATGTTAGGCCAACTACACCACGGT